>CAZCZZ010000065.1:16491-21665 GCA_964503335.1 uncultured Verrucomicrobiota bacterium | reverse complement strand
GCTCCGGTGTTGATTCCCGAGGCGACGCGATTTAGGCTTCGCCATGGGAGCGAAGTTGATGTCCCGGAGTTCACGTCGCTTCCGTTAGTGGCGACGTAGTAGGTCGCGGCTTGGGCATATGAGCCAAATGCAATCAAGAAACATGCAACCCTGAGTGTCGATGTCATCTTGCACCTCCTAACAGATCTATAGATATATTAGTGACGGCAGTCAAGTGGTTTGTAATGAGTTTCAAAACAGAGTTGTGTCAGTCACGCATGAGTGGCGATTTCCGCTTTCATTCGTCGGGACGACTTGTTATTCGTATTCAATGAGCGCAATCGAAAAGGTATACCGCTTGATCAGCCCTGCTTTTCGCGAAAAGCGGATGAGAATCTTTCGCAGCCGCGTATGTTTGGGGACGGGTACGAGTATTCTTGATGTCGGTGGTTGGCCATACACCTGGGCCGATCTGAAGGAGAGTGCTGAGGTTACCTGTTTGAACATGGCAAAGGTTCCGGAAGGCAGGACGGCGGCGGGCGTGACGATTCGTGCTGTTGTTGCGGATGGATGTGCGCTTGATTATCCCGATCAGAGTTTTGACGTCGGGTACTCGAATAGTGTGATCGAGCATGTCGGTACGTTCGAGCGGCAGAAGGCTTTTGCGCGCGAGATTCGCAGGGTTGGCAAGGCGATATGGGTACAGACGCCCGCTCAAGAATTCTTCATGGAACCGCATTTGATCGCGCCATTTATTCATTGGTTGCCGAGATCGTGGCAGCGGAGACTGATTCGATACTTCACGGTGTGGGGATGGCTTAAAAAGCCGACACCTGCGGAGGTTGAAGGGTTTCTCGACGAGGTTAGGCTCATTACGTTTGCCGAAATGAAGGAACTGTTCCCCGATTGCGAGATCTTGCGCGAGCGATTCCTTGGCATGACGAAAAGCTATATCGCCGTCCGCGTGGCGCCGCCCGCGTCATAGTGCCGCCTCCAACACGTCGACGATTCTTCCTGCCGCTTTTCCGTCCCAAAACTCAATGGATGGGCGTTGCTTTCGGTCCGACATTGCACTGGCGCACAGACCGGACAGCGACTCCTTGTCCGGGTCTACGAGTCGATTCGTGCCATGCGTGATCGTGATGGGACGTTCCGTGTTGGGGCGGACGGTGAGACACGGGATGCCGAGGAAGCTCGTCTCCTCCTGAACGCCACCGGAGTCGGTGATGACGAGGGCGGCGGACGATTGGAGGTGGAGGAAGTCGAGGTAGCCGAGGGGAGGGGCTAAGCGGAGATTTGAGATTTGAGATTTAAGATTTGAGATCTCGAGCATCTTTTTGGTGCGGGGGTGGATGGGGAAGACCACGGGGATCGATTGGGCGATGGATTCGAGTTCTTTCATGATGCGGAGGAGCCTTGCCGCGTCGTCCACGTTGGAGGGGCGGTGCAGGGTGACGGCGACGTATTTGCCTGGGGTTACGCCGAGCGTTTCGAGAATCTTGCTTTCGGCCGCTTTAGGCAAGAGCTGGACGAGACTGTCGATCATGACGTTTCCGACGAAGTGGATCTTCGAAGCGGGCACGTTCTCTTTCAGAAGATTTTCGTCGGCATCGCGACTCGGGGTCAGCAGGACATCGCTGATGGCGTCCGTGACGAGTCGGTTGATTTCCTCGGGCATGGTGCGGTCGCCGCTGCGCAGGCCCGCTTCTACGTGGGCGACGGGGATTCCCATCTTGGCGGCAACCAGCGCCCCGGCGGCGGTGGAATTGACGTCGCCGACGACTACGAGTCCTGCCGGCTTCGCACTCATGAAAAGTTCCTCAAGGGCGATCATGACTTTCGCGGTCTGTGCCGCATGAGGACCGGATCCAACGCCAAGAAAGTGGTCAGGCTGCGGCATGCCGAAATCCTTGAAGAAGACATCCGACATGATGGGGTCGTAATGTTGGCCCGTGTGGACGAGCGCGGGAGTCAGCGTCGAACCACGTCGACGAAGCTCCTTCCAGATCGGAAAGACCTTCATGTAGTTGGGACGCGCGCCGGCGAGGAGGATGATTTGTTTCATAATCAGAGAAGATTGTTAACCACGAATGGACACGAATGAACACGAATGGAAGCCACGGATCGAAACTCTGAATTCGTGTCTATTCGTGTCCATTCGTGGTTGAAGTTCTTTGAATTTCAATGTGGCCGAGCCAGCCGGAATGGGGGTTGAAAGGTTTCACGGGGGAATTCCATTCGGTGGTGAGGAACGTCTTCGAGGGGATGCTCTTGCCGCTGACGGCTATTTCGAGGTCTTCGTGCTTAGCGATGCCGAAGTTCCAGCGTTGCCAGGATTCCGGTTGGAGGAGGCGCAGGCGTTTCGGGTCGAAACCGATGAGTCGCGTGACGGCGATATCCGTCGCGAAGGGGTTCTCGCCTGCGGCGATGCACCCGGCTTTTCTCGCTGTCGGGGCGAGCGGGCCTTCGCCTTCGCCGGCCACGATGCCGTCCACGATGCAGAGCATTTTGCGTTGTGGCGTGTCCGTGATGTGTCCCGCCGCATCGGCAAAGAAGAGAATCGCAGCGAGGTCGATGACCATGCGCCAGGTGGAATCGTTACCGTGCCAGTTGCCGCCGTCCTGTGATGCGGCGCCGGGCGTCGGTTTCCGGAAGGGTTTGATGAACGTCCTGTAGGCGGAGAGCGAAGCGCGGTACAAGAAGTCGCCGACCCGGTTCTGCTTGGCCAGGAACTTGTCGAACATCCACCGCTGAATACGGATTGGCAGGCTGTCGAGCTGGTCCGGAAGCTGGTCGCCGCCGCGGCGTGGCGTCCCCACCCGGTAGTGGATCAGGCAGTTCTTGTTCGTGTTCATGCCGACGAGGCCCTTGAGGCAGAGCGTGACGCCGACCTTCTTGTGCACTTTCATTTTCGGCACGAGGATCAACAGGTCGGCGGCGAGAATCGTTTTCGAGACGCAGTACTCATGCACATGGTCGTGGTGGTGCGCGATGGTCTCGTCCCGGTTGTAATCGGCCCCGTACAGGTTCGCACTCGGTGTGCCCGTGAAGGCGCTGCGTTCACCCAGGTTGATCATCACGCTGCCTGCAGGATCGCCGGGGCGCGGCGTCCGGTTTGATGCATAGGCCGGCTTGGTCGCGTCAATTAGTTCGAACTGACGCACGTCGTACAGCTCAAGGTCGAATCCAAGCGCGGACTTGTAGAAGGACTGGACTTCATCCAAGCGCTGTGCGGCCATGAGGTCGGCCCAGCAGCAGTCCATCTGCGGCGCATCGGCGATCACGATCCGGCCCTTGCCCTTCAGGGCGATGTAGCAGTAGTCGGCCAGCGCGCGCAGGATGGACGGGTGCGTGACGACGGCAAAGAGATCGTCGCCGCTCCAATTCCGGCTGAGTACAAAGTTGGGTTTCAGGACGACGGTTTGTCCGGGTGACAGCAGATGACCCAGCGGATTCCAGTCCGGTTGTCCGAATCGCGCGGCATCGTAGCCAAGTTGCAGGAAAAGAGTCCGGATAAGAGCGTACGCGGGATTCGGAGAATCACCGACCGGTGAGAAGCCGAGTTCGGGAAATTGCTCCGACGGATGAAACGGCGCCCTGTCGCAGTACGCTGCGTTGCAGAAATCGATGACGACGCGGTTATTCATCAAGAACGTTTGCCCACGGAACACACGGAATACACGGACATCGGATTACGGACTACTGATTACTGATTTGCCCACGGAGGTCACGGATAGCGCGGATGTCTGAATCCGATTCGAATCTCGCATCTCAAATTTCGTATCTCATTTCCGATCCCTTCACCGGTCGCCATAAGCGAGGCTGAGGCGTTGGTCGAGGAAGCGGTACTTGCCGGAGCTGGAGCGGGGGATGTCGCTGACGGCTTGCAGGGTCAATTCGACGTCGCTTCCCAGCTTGGCCGAAAGTCCATCCCGCATACGTGCGAGCGTGGACGGGGGGAGCGGAGCGCGCGCAACGTACTTGAACGTGAGCTTGCCCTTCTGGTCCTGGAGGAACTGGAACTGCCGGAGCCCGTCGAAGATGTCGTCGTGCATGTTGATCGACGTCATCGCGATGTATCGACCCGTCGCGGTGATGATGACCTCCTGCATGCGTCCGATCACCTTGTCGAGAATCAGCACGTCGCGCCCGCACGACGGGCAGGGACTTTCGCCGACGATGGCGCGATCCATCGTCTTGTACCGGATGAAGGGCGTGACCCGGTTGTGGAAATTCGTGCCGATGAGATCACCTTCATCACCGGGCTGCGCCGGTGATCCATCCTTCTTGATGACCTCCGTGAGGCCATAAAACGGTCGCGCGTGGTAGGTGCGGCGCGTTTCGCACCAGGCCGCGAGGATCACCTGCTCAGCCTGCCCGTACCAAGCAAGGATGCGAGCGCCCGGGAACGTCTTCTCGAACTTCTCGAGCTGCCAGTCGTACACGTTCTCCGAGCCGAGGAAGATGATCTCCAGCGATACCTGGCCTGCTGCGCCTGCCTCACGAAGCAGGTCGCAAAGCATATTCAGCGAGGACGGGTAGGCCTGGAGCACGGTAATCTTGTGCGCACGGATCGCCTCGATGTAGCGCGGAAGGGTCGATGCGGTCAGGTGATAGCTCGAAAGACGAAGTTCGCGGTGATAGGGGTCGTAGTCGGCAATCCAATCCTTCGTTCCCACGAAGCCCCCGCGAAGCACGGCTGTACGCATGCCGAGATGCCAGCCGGCTCGTGCCCAGTTGTCGTGCATGAAAGCCGTCTCGATCTGCTTCGTGGTGGATGTGTAGTAGAAGCCCATCGGGATTCCGGTGGATCCGCCGGTCGTTCCGTAGCGACGACCGCGCACCTTCACGCTAAACGCATCCAGGTTATCGCGAAGGAGTGCCTTTGTGACAAACGGGGCCTTGCGGAAATCGGCGAGGGTCCGGATATCTTCCCATGACATGCCCGCGTCCTTATAGAGGTTGCGGTAGCCCTCGGTATGCTCGCATGCGTAACGGACGAGGTCGCGGACCTGTGCAAGCTGCGCCGCTTCGATTTCCCGACGTGGGAGCGAGCGAACCTCTTCGAGCCTTCTTCGCCACGACCAGTAAGTTGAACCCTGCCGGAGCGAAACGGGAATCAAGGATGCCGCCCTGCGGACGAGCGAGGCCTGCTTCGGCGAGAAGGTCATGCGGCGACGGATCGCCTGCCGGGT
>CAZCZZ010000065.1:0-16391 GCA_964503335.1 uncultured Verrucomicrobiota bacterium | reverse complement strand
TCCGTCACGACATTCGGGGAAGTGTCCATCCGCGACCCGATGGCGAGGACGCGCGCTGCGGCCATTTCCTTCATCACATCCCCGGTCGAGCATTGCCCCTTGAACGTGACCCTTGCCGCGACTCCCAACTCCGCCGCAAGGGCCGCCATCCTGTCGCGCAGCGCGCCGCTGCCCACCATAATGAGTTCGGATTGCGTGTCCTTCAACCCTGCGAATGCGCGGATGACGGTGTCAGGGCCCTTGATCTCGTGAAGCGTTCCGACGCAGAGGATTCGTTTTGAATTGCGGTCCGGTTCGACGCCGAGGAAGTCAGGGTTCAGCGGGTGCGGTATGACCGTAACGCTTGCCCGGGGGTCCACGGTCAACGCCCAGCCGCGCGCGAAGCCGGTTTCCGCGATCAGCGCGTCAACCTTCCGAACGGTCCGGCGCTCGATGGTCTCGGTCATCTTCTTGGTCACTGCCGAGATCGGGCGGAAGGGGTTGGTGACCTCCATGATGCCTTGAATGAAGAAGACAGATGGCACGTTGAAGTAGCTGGCGATTGTGGCGCAGCCGCTTTCGATGCCGAAGCCGACGACAACATGCGGATGAAAGCTCTCGATGGCCTTCCTCAGCCGCAGGTATGACGGCGTGAAGAGATGGTATGGATCGGAGCGTATGGGTTCCTGCTTCGGCACATAGACGAACGGGACGCCGCAGAGCGAGGCCTGATGTGTCGTGGTCACGGCGCGGCTGTCCACAAAGACCCGCAGCTCGACGCCTTTCATCGCCCCGATATGTTCGGCCAGCAGGCGAACCCATGTCGCGGGATGCTCCGTATGACGGTACTTCGGTTTCACGGCATCCTCGGGGAGCAGGGCGCTCGCCGGGTATGGCGCGATGAACGCGATGCGAATCGGATCGGGCATGGAAACTCGGTGATCTTGAGTTGGGGCGGGCGTCTCTGCGGAGCTGCAGCTATTTCCGACGGCTCACCCGGAGGGTTCGCCCTACCAGGGATTGTGTCGCACGCATGTAGTCGATTACCGGAAGACGATCGCGCGTCGCTGCTGGAATGCCGGTACGGCCGAAGAGCGCGCAGGCTTGGGTTGGGCCGCCGCCTTTAGCGCAATGCTGGAGTTGACGATGACGCCCATGAAGGCGTAGCGGATGAACATTGTGACGAACGATTCGCGCACGTCGCCGAAGATGAAGAAATAGGCGGGCACCGAGTAGATGTACTGCGCCAGGAGGAATATATAGAAGCGGCGCAGGAACGGATCGGAATCCACGTATCGCAAGCGTCTGTATGCTGATATACAAGATGCTATCATGAATCCCGAGCCCGTGATGAATCCGAATATGCCGGTATCCAGAAGCAGTGTGAGCGGACCACTGTGGTAGTTATGGCCGAGGAATGCCGAGAGAACCCAATCTTGCCTCACGGTCACCGAGAGAAGGTCCAGTGGATTGAGTGTGAAACCTTTGCCTATCCAAAGGTAGCGCGGCACTTCGGCCCAAGCCATTTCCCAAACGCGTGTCCGGGTCGTCACTGAGTTCATGGCCTCAATCTTGATGTCCAGCGGTACGTTCGCACCGGGCAACCAGGAGAGCGTCCTTTGGATCGAAGAAGGCAAGTGCTCGATGAATGGGTAAGTGATGACCAGGCATGCGAAAAGAAGGAAGAAGAAGCCCGCGAGGCGGGGCAGCTTGTTCGACTTAGATTGAATCAAAAGGACGAGTACGACAGTACCAACCAAGAGGAGAATGGCGCCGCGAAACCCCGAGAGGCCCGCCATCACGAAGGCGCCAAGCACGGTGGCGCCGATGCCAAGGCGTTGCATCGCGGTGACGCCGGGAATCAGCACGATGCCCATCATGAGCGCCGTGCTGGAGAGGCCCGAGAGCATGTGGTAGCGAACGACGCCGCGACCGGACTCTGCGGCGTTCAGCGAGTCCAGCAGGCCGCCGACGTAGGCTTCGATGAACATGTACTGTTGGTAGACTGCGCCGCGGGAGACCATGAACAGGAACTGCGCGAACACAGGCAGGAGACCGAGGAGCACCATGAGGATGATGGACACGCGAAGCTGGCGGTTCGAGAGGGTTACGTAGCGCGAGGCGAGGACGAAGCTTCCGGCGAGCCAGAGCTTGATATAGCCCATGCCGCCCCAGGACTCGCCGCCGAGCGCGCGGATGCCCAGCCCGCGCGTGGCCGCCGTGACGGCCAGGACAACCATGAAGGCGATCAGGAACCGGTCGGCCGCGTCATGCGGGTGCGACTCCGGCTTGTTGATGATGTTGCGGGCGACGATCAGTGCGACGAACCCGGCCATCATCACGTGCACGACGTTCAGGCCTTGCGGGATCCCGGGGAAGATGAGCTTGCTGTCGATCAGCGCGAGGATCGCCACCAGCCACGCACTGGGGTTGTTCACCAGGTAGATGAGGAACGGCGTGGCCATCAGCCCGATGTGGACGAGGTACCCGCCGGACTTGAAGCCGTAGAATGCGATGAAGACGACGACGAGAACGCCGATCAACGGGATGAGGGCCTGCGGAATCACGGCTGGAATGTCCCTTCAGCAACCTGGCGATACACCTGACGGTATTGGTCAGCGATCTTGTCCCACGCATACAGGTCTTCCGCTCTTTGTCTCGCGCACATCCGCATAGACCTAGCCCGATCCGGATGGGTCAGCAAGCCCTCAATCGCGGCAATCGCTTCATCCGCGGAGTTTTTTGCGACGTAAATGGCCGCATCTCCGAGATAGTCCCGTGTCGCCGGCAGGTCCGTCACCACCGAAGCCTTGCCCATGGCGAGGGCTTCCAGGATCGCGTCATTCGCCATGGCATCTTCGAGGGGAAGGTAAAAGAGGGTGGCCTTCTCGTATTCGGCACGGAGTTCCTCGTCGCTGATGCCGCAGAGAAAACGGACGGGCAGGTTGTCGTTCGACAAGTGACGCTTCGCTTCCGCAATCGTATTGGCACTCGCCACCACGGTGAATTCCGGGGCGCTCGCTTTCCACGCGAACGTATTGACGACCTTCGCCCACGTTGCGTAGTCCCGCAGCCAGTTTCCGACCGTCAGGATACGCGGTCGTTCCTGTGGGATTTCCACGCGGCCATGAAAGAACGTCGTATCGACGCCGAGCGGTATGCATCCAACCTTCACGTCGGGAAACAGGGCTTGATACTCGCCGATATGGCTCTTGCACTGGACGATGATCGCATCGCTCGCCTTCAGACTCTCGATAAAGAGCGGGTTCACGGGCCTTTCGCGCCCCGAGAGTCGGGCCGCGGGTTGATGGCACGTTGCAACAAGATGGTGCTTTCCCTTCCACTGCGCCGCTTGGCGCATGGTGTTCTCTGGAAAGAAATAGTGGATCACGCGCGGCTCCGGGTCCTTGAAGTACGGACGGACGCGACGCTCGCTCCACGCGAGCCAGCGCCAGTTGAATCGCCACATGATCCAGTGCGGCGTCTGGCGCGGAAGCGGCGGTGTCACATCGATGACGATCTGGTCCGAAAGCGCTTTCGCCAGTCCGTGGAATGCCGTGTGCGGTCCATGGTGGAGGAACGAGAAGCCGAAAAGGACGGCTTTGTTGTTGTCGGAATCGTTGCTCATGTGCGACGCACCATGCGGCGGAACAAGGCCATGCTGTCGGTAGGCCCCAGCACGGCGACGACGCTGGCCGGCAGGATCGCGGCCGCCGCCGTAGCCGCGAAGGCCAGTCGCGGCCAGGCTTGCAGGGGAAACACCATGTGCGCTGCCTTGGACATCACGGCGCTGATGCATGTGCCCAGCAGGACCGGGAGCGCCGCAGCCTGAAGATAGGCGCCGATCATCCCGCGGTCGAGGTGACGAAGAAATGCCACGCCGCCTACTGCAATCCATGCGGAAGCGCAGTAAACCAGCCAGCACCACGCTGCGCCTTCCGGACCGCGGACGTGGATGAGGCCGATCATGCCGAGCGGATACCAGAGGATGGAAACGGCATTAAAAGCTGCGGCATAGCGGACGGCGCCGATGGCCATCTGCAACATATAGAAGACCGAGGCGTTGGAGATGGCGAGGCTGCCGAGGGTGTACAGAACGAGAATGGCGGAACCCTCGTGGACGACCGTGGCGTCACGCGTCCAGACCTGGAGCACGTCGGACGCGAAGAAGCACATCGGGAATGCACAACACGCTGTCATCGCGGAGACCACGGTTGCGTTCCGTGCCACGAGACGGGCGAGCGCTTTCCGATCTCCTTGCGTGGCGCACTGACAGATCTCGGGGTAGGAGGCCATGAGGAAGGGGGTGTAAAGGATGCTGACCACGCGGCCGGCGGCGACGCCGGCGTTGTACACGGCCAGCTCGCCCAGGGTGACCATGCGGCTGAGGATGATGCGGTCCATCTGCGTGATGAGTACGCCGAGTCCGGATGTGCAGATGAGCCAGATGGACGGACGTGCCACGGCGAGGAAGTCCTGCCGCGAGAATGTGCCGGATTCCGAAGCGCTGCGTTGGGGGAGAACCCGGAAGGCCTGCCAGCGCAGAAGGACCATCGTGAGCGCGGCAAACATCGCGTCGCACGCGATCACCCAGACGACCGAGCGGGTCAGAAACGTGATGGCCACATTTGCAAGGGCGCCCGCCAGCGTTACGATCACCGTCGTGGCATTCCCGATCACCTGTCGCTGTGTGCCAACGAACACCGATTGGTACACGCCCGAGGGAAAAGCGATGCCGATGCGAAGGGAGAGGATGACCAGACACAGTTGGATCGTGGACGAGTCCAGGTGCTCGTTCCGGACCCAATCCCGGCTGACGAATCCGGATGCGGCCATCAGGCACACCATGATCACGAGACCCATGACTCCATAGGCTCGTTCGAACGTGGACACGAGGCGGCGCAAAAGCCGGCGGCCTTGTTCATCCACGTCGCGCTGGGCAATCGTCCTCTGCAGCGCCTGCCCGATGCCCTGCGAGAAGATCTGCATCAGCAGATTCAGCGCCGTGAAGAATCCGATCAGCCCGTAGGACTCGCGGCCCAGCACGGAAAGGTAGACGGGAACGAGAATGATCGCGACCACCGGGCCGAGCAACTGCCCGGCCGTGTTTGCGACCGTGTTCCAGAGTAACTTCCTGTGATGGCTCATGGACGTCCGAGGAACTTCTTCAGGCATTGCCTGGCGCGCTGCATCTGCAGGTTTGCATTGTGGCGAATGCATCGCAGGCTGCCGCGTTCGGAGGAAACTGCGCGAAGGCGCTTTAGCGACGCTTGATCGCAAGGCACGTCGGCAACCAGCAGCTGGTGCCAGAACCAGCCGGGGATGGCTTGACGGACAAGCGCTTCGGTGAGGTCCGTGTCGGTGAATTCGGTCATGATGCGTGGCGAGAGCCACTCGAGGTAGCGCAGGAGAGCCTCGCGTTTGAGCGCGCGGCCCGTGACGCCCGTTGCTCCCGAAATGTTCCGGTCGCTGATGCGCCAGCCGACGCGCGGGCCCGGCACTGCGCGGATTCCGGTGTCGCGGGCGAACAGGGCCCACGATGCGTCATCGCTGCACCACGCCAGGGGGAAATCCACAAAGCCTTCCGAGCGGTCGAAGGAGGCGCGCGAGAAGATGTACTCGCAGGCGTAACTGAGTCGTTGGCGTTGCAGCCTGTGGTACACGAAGCCGAGCGAGGATTCGTGCTCCGGATGCGACGGATTGAGGCGCAACGTGCGCCCGGTTCCGTCGATCGTGCGTGTCTGGAATCGATAGACGTCCGGGGGTGAGTTCGTTTCGGCAAGGAGCTTGCGCCAGGCGGCGACGCAGCCGGCGTCGGCGACATCGTCGTCCGAGAAGAGCCAGACCCACGGTTCGCTCGTCAAGTGGACGCAACGGTTCCATTGCTCGGCCATGCTCCGGCCGCCTGCGTTTTCGCCGAAGCGGTGGTAGACCACGTCGAGCCGCCCGCGGAAACGCTGTGCGATCGGCTCCAACGCTTCGGGGCTTGCATCGTCGCCGACATAGACGCGGAAGGCCTTATCGGTCTGCGCAGCCAGCGACTCCAGCGCGTCGGCGAGGAATGCGCCTTTGTAGGCCGGCAGAACAAGGGCTAGGCGGTTGTTCACGGTCATCGGCGTCGGGCCACAAGGACGAGGAACACAAAGTCGAGCGCGGTTCCAGGAAGCCGCGGGCGCACGATGTTCGGGTTCAACCATGCGTTCCACGAAGGAAGTGAGCCGAGAACGGCCTTTGCGGGATCCGCGTGATGCGTCGGCGAGACTCTGCTGAAGTACGTGCAGAGATGCCGGAACGCCATGCGACGGATTCCGTTGGCTCCACGCAGGCGAAGCCAGGGAAGGAAGCGCCACAGGCGGGGATTCAGCAGGCCGCGCGGCTTGAGTTCCGGGTATTGGCCGTAGCGTCCTTCGATATGGAAGTAGCGGCTGACCAGATCAAGGAACTCCTGTTCGCTCAGCTCGGAGCAATGGAACTTGTTTATGCCGTTTCGCAATCGGTACAGCTCGCGATTGGGAGACGACATGATCAGCAGCCCGTCCTTGCGCAGCAGTCGAGCGCACTCCCGGAGGAAGGCATCGGGTTCTGGAACGTGCTCCACGGTCTCGAAGGAAACAATCGCGTCGAGCGATGCATCGGGCAGCGGGATTCTCTCTGCGGGCGCGGCAAGGGCTTTCACCTTGTAGCGGGCTTCCGCGTTGCGGCAGGCATCCGGGGAGATGTCGACTCCCACGATGCTGCCTGCTCCACCTGCACGTAGCGATGCGCAGCCGTAGCCCTCGCCGCACGCCACGTCCAGTGTGTCGCGTCCGCGACAGAGTGGGATTGCGAAACGGTAGCGGTAGATGTGATGCCAGTACGTGGCGGGATCTGCCGCCTCAGGCACCATGCGCTCACCCGTGAATTCCATGCTCATGACGGGGTCCCGGCCGGTTTGGTACTCACGAAGGTGCACAGCGCGGGATTCGAGGCGTCCCGCATGACCCGTGTTTCGAAGCCGGCCTTTGCCAGCATATCGATGATATCCGCCCCGAATTCGGTCATGACGATCATGTCGGTCGCATGGGTTCCAGCGAGCCCGTGGTAGGAGGCGGGACGCAGGTGGGAGATTTTGCCATCCGCGATAGTGCAACACGCCCGGGATGCGGGTCGGTCCCAGACCACGGGGGTTGAGAAGATGTGAAGGCCGCCCGGCTTGAGTACGCGCCGTATCTCGCTCAGGGCACGAGGGACGTCCGGAACGTGTTCAAGCGTCTCGGACGTCAGGACGATATCGAACGACGCATCCCTATAGGAGAGATGCAGCAAGTCCTCCTGCCGGATGCCCGGATAGGAGCCATATTCGGAGTAGATGAGGCCCGGGAGTTTGGCCAGCCACCGATGGAGCTGTCCGCAGGCGTTGATCTCCGCGATCTGCATGCTGCGCAGGACCGGATGCTTCACGACCTGGTTGAGCGATGTGAACGTTGTGTGCTGTATGCCGTTGATGTGATCGACGAAGGTCTTTGCCAGATGGCGCGAGCGGCTGTTGCAGCCACAGAGCGCGCATGATGTTCCTTCGCGGTCGTTGAACCAGGCAGCCCACTCCGGCGTGAGCTCCCATGTGCGAACGAGTTCCCCGGAGAGGATTGTCCTGCGGTTCAACGTGGCTCTGCTGCCGCAGGCCGGGCACGGTGTGCCTCGAACCAGTCCTTTGCCGCGAAGCAGGAGGCGGCGCGGCAGGTTGATCAGCCAGCGAACGCGATGTCGAAGTGTACTCATTACTTAAAGAGCATCCGGATGACGGGGCTTTCCCAGAGTCCCTGGGCGCGCCTGCGGAACCAGTCGATCTTGGCCACGCGTTTGCGGAAGAATGCGATCTCGGCATCCTCGCTCTCAGATGACGGCAACTGCTGGAGCTGCGCTTCGGTCTGCGAGATCAGGGAATCAGCCGACTCCATGCTCTGGCCGACGAGATCGACGAGCGCCTTGCGGATGATCTTCCCGAACTCCTCGGTGGGCTCGTAGTAGTCCTTCCGATCGCCCTTCACCCAGAGCTTCCGCAGCGCTCCCCACGTTTCAAGCTGGCGCACGGCCATGCTTGCGCTGCCCTTGCTGATCCCAAGGTCGCGCGCGAGATCATCCAGCGAAAGCGGCTGGGGGGTGAAGTACGCGTGGGCGTAGATCTGGCCGATGATCCGGCCGAACCCGAAGGTCTGGGTGGCATGGCCGGCCGCTTCGACAAATTGCTGGCGAAGGGCGGCGAGATCTTGTTTCATCGCAGGTTCATGTTGCATGGGCAGACTTCGTCCCTGTGAAGTCCCGGCGCGCTTTACGCCCCCGGGAGGGTGAGTTCTTGGTGCAGAACGTTCAATACGCACTGAACATACGTCAGCCCCGTGGGTCGCGTAAAGAGGAAATCCCCAATGATTCGGGGTCATAGACGATGCAAGGTGGCGTAAAATGTGTCTTCTTCGACCGGGATGGCATCGTCAATCATCCCCCTGTCTCCGGCCGCTACATCATGCACGTCGACGAGTTTCACATGATCACGGAATTCCTTGACGCCCTGAGGGTTGTGAATGAGAAGGACCATCTGGCCGTGATTGTCACAAACCAAAGTGGTGTGGGCAGGGGGAAGATGACCGAGGAATCCCTGCATGCCATTCATGACAAACTACTGCAAGCGCTTCGAAGGCATGGGCTTACCATGAAGGATATCCTTTTCTGCACGTCGCCGGACGATGATCATTCGCACCGCAAACCAAACCCCGGGATGCTCATCGAGGCAGCATCCAGGCATCGCATCGATTTGCAGCAATCGTGGATGGTGGGCGATCTGGAACGTGATATAGTTGCCGGTCGGCGCGCAGGCTGCCGGACTGTCCTCGTAGCAGACTGCGGGAAGCCTACGATGGCGGACTATCGGTTGCGCGGAATGAGCGAACTGGCGCCGTTTCTGTTGAAGCACTTGTGAGCAGGAATAGGGCTTTCGTGTATACTATCTAATTTGCGGGAACGATCATGATGCAGTCGCTGTGGAACGAAAAGTGGCGGATGGCCAAGTTGGACCAGAAGGACCTGATCCGAGCGGGTCTGCTCGCAACCATTGTCGCCTTCGGGTTCGTCCTTTTTCACTTTCAGGGCAACACGACAGACGTCCGTGCGTTCGGACGGTCGGCCATTCTCTGGATGGTAAGCTGGTGGAAGGATGATCCTGCGCTGGGCACCGATTACTCGCACGGCTGGCTGATCCCGGTGGTTTCTGTGGCTGTCATCTGGCTGAAGCGAAAGGAACTGGCTGACGCGCCGAAGAGTGTCAGTTACGCCGGCCTGGCACTGGTCATCATGGCGCTCCTCATGCATTGGGTGGGAGCGAAGGCGCAGCAGACACGACTCTCACTCCTCGCCCTGGTGCTGCTCACGTGGGCCATACCGTTCTATTTCAACGGCTGGAAAGTTGCCAAGTTGCTGATGTTCCCTTGTGTCTACCTGCTCTTCTGTGTGCCGCTGAACTTCTTCGACAGCCTCACGTTCCCCCTCCAGATGTTTGCCACCGTGGTTTCGGCTGCGCTGTTGAACGGCTTCGGCCTCGCCGTGGCTCGTCAGGGCTCAATGATCAGCATGATGACCGAAGGCGGCTTCCGCTTCGAAGTCGGCGAGGCCTGCAGCGGCATTCGCTCGCTTGTGGCGATGATGGCGCTGACCGCAGCATATGCCTACCTGACGCAGGACAAGACGTGGAAGAAGTGGGTCCTCTTCCTGTCATCCATTCCGCTGGCCATCATCGGCAACGTGGCGCGCATCACCACCGTGGGCCTTGTCGCCGAGGCCTTCGGGGAAAAGCTCGCCCTCGGCCTGTACCACGACTATTCGGGCTATGTGATCTTCTCGGTGGCGATCCTGCTGATGCTGGGCATTGGCCGCATTCTTGAGTCGGACCTTAACCAGGTGAGAGAACGATGGAAATACGAGCTTTTAAACCCTACATCACCGTAATCGTGTTGATGGCGATCACATCGCTCGCGCTCGCGTTCTCGGTGGACGTGAAGCTCAGCGAGGTAGCTGGCGTCAAGGCCGCGCTGCCCGATCATGTCGGCGTTTGGACGGGTGAAGACATCCGGTTCTGCCAGGAGCTGAAGTGCCAGCAGACGCTTGCGCTGAAGGAACTCACGGCCGAGGGCAAGTGCCCGACGTGCGGAGGCAAGACGGAGACGATGAGCCTGCTCGAGCGGCAGATGCTTCCCGCGGACACCGTCCTGCTCAAGAAGCGCTACCGTAACGAGGCGGGTCAGCAATTCTTTGCCTCGCTTGTGCTCAGCGGCAAAGAGCGCGCGAGTATCCATCGCCCCGAGGTCTGCCTGCAGGGACAGGGCACGGAGATCATTGGAAGCAAGGTCATCGATGTCGGCCTGTCCGACGGCAGGGATCTGGACGTGAAGATCCTGGATCTGCTCCACACCAGGCCCGGTTCACCGCCAAGGGCCTACGGTTCGTACTACGCCTACTGGTTCGTGGGGAACAACCGGGAGACCCCACATCACTGGCAGCGCATGGCGTGGATGGCCACGGACCGCATCTTCCATAACATAGCGCACCGCTGGGCCTATATCGCCGTGTCCGGATCCCGCGATCTCGACAGCGACGCGTACACGCAGCAGGTCAATGAAATCGTCAAGGACCTGTATCCTCAAATGCGGCTGTAGAAATCGGTGATGGGCTGGACTCGTCCGGCCTCGTTACGCAAGAGGACCGACAAGTCGGTCTCTCCACGTCCGGAGAGGCATGTCGCCCCCCCTTTCGTCTGTACACCCCGTAGCGAATCTGCAATCGTCACAACTCTTTGCGGAGGATGCATTCATGGGGCAGCAGTCGTCTTCAAAACCAGTGTCAGTCATTACGGGCGGTGCGGGCTTTCTGGGCTCACACCTGACCGACTACCTTCTTGCGAAGGGCCACAAGGTTATCGGTCTCGACAACCTGATCACGGGCAACCTCGACAACATAGCCCACGTCCGGAGCAACACGGACTATGAGTTCATTCACCTCAACATCACGGAGTACATCGAACTGCCGGGACCCGTGAACTACATCTGGCACTTTGCCTCGCCCGCAAGCCCGATCGATTACCTCGAGCTTCCGATCCAGACTTTGAAAGTCGGCGCCCATGGCACGCATCGCGCACTGGGCCTGGCCCGCGCAAAGGGTGCGAAGTTGCTGCTGGCCTCGACGTCTGAAGTCTACGGCGACCCGCTCGTGCATCCGCAGCCCGAAACGTATTGGGGCAACGTCAATCCGATCGGACCCCGCGGCGTGTACGACGAGGCCAAGCGCTTCGCCGAGGCCATCACCATGGCCTATCACCGCTACCACAAGCTCGACACGAAGATCGTCCGCATCTTCAACACCTACGGACCGCGCATGCGCCCGAAGGACGGTCGCGTGGTGCCCGCCTTCATCTCCGAAGCGCTCAAGAACGAGCCGATCACGGTGTTCGGTGATGGCAAGCAGACGCGCAGCTTCTGCTACTGCTCCGATCTCATCGAAGGCATCTATCGCTTGATGATGAGCGACTTGCATGAGCCCTGCAACATCGGCAACCCGCGTGAAATGACCGTTCTCGAGTTCGCGCAAAAGATCAAGGAGCTCTGCAAGAGCACAGCGCCGATCATCCATAAGCCGCTCCCGGTCGATGACCCGAAGATCCGCCAGCCGAACATCGAGAAGGCAAAGAAGCACCTCGGCTGGAGCCCTGTCATGGAACTGGAGCAGGGACTGGCGCTCACGATCGACTACTTCAAAGGCTTGCTCGCGAAAGGCAAGCTGTAACCATTGAGCTTTCGAGGACGCCTGCTATACTCCGGCTAGAGCCCATGCGACTACGCTACGCCAAACAAGACGGTTCCCAGACCGAGTTCGAGCTCGGTGAGCGCCCGATCACGATCGGTCGCAGCCCGGATGCTGACTTGGTGGTGTTGGACGAGAAGGTTTCTCGTATTCATTGCGGCGTGCGGCTCTGGGACGGCGATTTCTATATCAAGGACCTGAAGTCGCGTAACGGCACGTTCGTGAACAACCGCAAGATCGATGTGGCCGTCCTGAAACCCGGCGATACCATCCGCCTCGGATCCCATGTCCTCTCCTTTGAAGCCGAAGCCGGTACGGGTGCAAATACCGCCATCAACGCGATCAACGACGAGATGGAACTCGGCAAGGGCTACAGCACGATCCTCCGAGAGATCGTGGACGACGTGCCGAGCAAGAACAACGTATCGGGCAGCGAAGTCACCGAAGTCCGCCACGTCCGCAAGACGAAGGAATAAAACGGGCTCCTGGCCCGCTACTTCTTCTCCTCCTCGTAATCATACTCTTCTCCTCTTTCGGAATCCGACGAGCCGAAGATTACGATAATGATTACGAGTATGACCGGATGAGGAGACCTACTCCGCCGGTGCTGGCGTCGCAGCCGCCTCTTCGCCCCCGTTCGCCTCATCCATTTCCGGATCCACAGACGTCGCGGAAACCACTTTATCGCCTTCGTCCAGGTTGATGATACGCACGCCCTGGGTGTTGCGGCTGATCGTCCGGATATCGCTCACGCCCATCCGGATCATCTGGCCCTGTTCGGTGATGACCATGATCGCGTCGTTGTCATGCACGGCGTGGGCGCCGACGACCAAGCCGTTGCGGTCCGAGGTCTTCATCGTGATGACGCCTTTGCCGCCACGGTTCTGGTCGGGATATTCCTCGAACAGGGTCCGCTTCCCGTAACCGTTCTCCGAGATGCAGAGCAGGGTCGAGTTCTGTTCGACGACTTCGATCGTCTTTACGTTGTCGTCCTTCTCCAGCGAGATGCCCTTCACGCCAACCGTATCGCGTCCCTGGTCGCGCATCTGTTCCTCGTTGAAGCGGATGCTCATGCCCTGTTCGGTCACGAGCATGATCTCGTTCTGGCCCGAGGTCAGCTTCACGCCGATGAGCTTGTCGCCGTCCTCGATCGAGATGGCAATGATGCCGCCCGCGCGCGGATTTCCGAACGCGCCGAGGTTCGTCTTCTTGACGATACCCTTCTCGGTGGCGAACACGAGGAACTGGGTCTCGGGGAATTCGCGCACGCGGATCAGCGCGGCGATCTTCTCTTCGGATCCGATTTCCAGGAAGTTGACGATGGCCTTGCCGCGCGCCGCGCGGCCGCCCTCGGGCACCTCGTGCACTTTCTTCCAGTACACGCGACCTGTAGCCGTGAAGAAGAGCAGGTAGTCATGGGTGGACGCCGTGAAGACGTGCTCCACGTAGTCCTCGTCCTTCGTGTCCATGCCGACGACGCCCTTTCCGCCGCGCTTCTGCTGGCGGAACGTGGTCATGGGCATGCGCTTGATGTAACCGCCATGCGTGATCGTCAGGACGCAGCCCTTGTCGGCGATCAGGTCCTCGACATTGATTTCCCCTTCGTCGGGCACGATGGCCGTGCGGCGTTCGTCCGCGTATTGGTCGCGCACCGCGATCAGGTCCTTGCGGATTTCGATGAAGATCTTCTTCGGGTTCGCGAGGAGATCCTCGAGCCGGTTGATCTCCATGATGATGTTCCGGTACTCCTCCTCGATCTTGTCGCGCTCCAGCCCGGTCAGCTGGTACAGGCGCATCTCAAGGATTGCCTGGGACTGGATTTCGCTCAGGCCGAACCTCTTCATCAATTGGCCGCGCGCAATCTCGCGGTCCTTCGACTCGCGGATGACCTTTACGACCTCGTCGAGATTATCGAGCGCGATCTTCAGGCCTTCGAGGATGTGGGCGCGCGCCTTGGCCTTCTCAAGTTCAAATTCGTAGCGACGCCGGAACACCTCGTAGCGGTGGGCCACGAAGCACTGCAACAGCTCGCGCAGGTTCATCACGCGCGGGCGACCGTGGTCGATCGCCAGCATGATCGCGCCGAACGTGCTTTCCATTGCCGTGTGCTGGTAGATGTTGTTCAGCACCACGCGGGAGATCGCACCGCGCTTGATCTCGATCACCACGCGGATGCCGTCCTTGTCGGACTCATCGCGGATGTCGCTGATGCCTTCGAGCTTCTTGTCGTTGACCAGTTCGGCAATCTTCTCGATGAGCGAGGCTTTGTTCACCGTGTAGGGAATCTCGGTGATGATGATGCTTTCCTTGCCCTGGGCGCCTTCCTCGATGCCGGCGCAACCGCGCACTTTGAGGAGCCCTCGGCCTGTCTCGTACATCTGCTTGATGGGGGCCATGCCGCAGAGCATGCCGCCGGTGGGGAAGTCGGGACCTTTCACATGGGCCATGAGTTCGGCCACGGTCGACTGCGGATTGTCGATCAGCAGGACCACGGCATCGATGACCTCGGCGAGGTTGTGCGGCGGGATATTCGTGGCCATGCCGACCGCGATGCCGGTGCTGCCGTTGATGAGCAGGTTCGGTACGCGGGCGGGAAGGACGGTGGGCTCCTGCAGCGACTCGTCGAAGTTCGGCTGCATGTCCACGGTGTTCTTCTCGATATCGGCGAGAAGCTCCTCGGCCAGCTTGTGCAGCTTGCACTCGGTGTATCGATACGCGGCGGGCGGATCGCCGTCGATGGAGCCGAAGTTGCCCTGGCCCTTGATGAGCATGTAGCGCATCGAAAAATCCTGCGCCATGCGGACCATCGTGTCGTACACGGCGGAGTCGCCGTGCGGGTGATAGTTACCGATGACTTCGCCGACGACCTTCGCGCATTTCACGAATGGCTTGGTCGAGCCCCAACCGCGCTCGCGCATGGCGAAAAGGATTCGGCGATTGCCGGGCTTCAACCCGTCGCGCGCGTCAGGGAGGGCGCGGCCGATGATGACCGACATCGAATAGTCGATATAAGCCTTCCGCATTTCCTCATCGAGATTGACCTGAGTGATCTTGTCATTCTGGCTGTACATACGTTTTCCTTAAGAGTGTTCACCGCAGAGACGCGGAGGACGCAGAGGGTTCCTTATGGTTGTGAACGAGGCGTTTCACGCCTTGTTTCATGAGTGGGACATTGAAGTTCAGGAGAAGCCCGACCGTCCATCCGCCGAGTCTCAGGTACGTGAGGAGTTGCGCTTCGTGGATCGGCAGCAAGGAGTCGATCGCCTTGACTTCAATGACAACACGGTCTTCGACTACGAGATCCACGCGGTATCCACACTCCAGATTCTGGCCCTTGTATTGGAGGGGGATGTCCACCTGCCGACGAAAATCCAAGCCCCTCAGTTCCAGTTCCCTGGACAAACAGGTCTCGTATGCCGATTCAAGAAGTCCGGGTCCGAGCAGCCGATGGACCTCAATGGCCGCACCAAGAACCTTTTCCGTTATGAGATTGATGTCCAAATTCTTCTCCGCGCTCTCAGCGCCTCTGCGGTGAACTGCTAGATGTCGAGGTTGCGGACGGAGAGGGCGTTTTCTTCGATGAAGCGGCGGCGGGGTTCCACTTCGTCGCCCATGAGGACGGCGAAGATGTCGCTCGTGATGCCCGGGTCGGCGACGTCCACGCCGAGTAACTTGCGCTTATCGGGATTCATCGTCGTTTCCCAGAGCTGCTCCGGGTTCATTTCGCCCAAGCCTTTGTAGCGCTGGATGTTCAATCCCTTGCGGCCCAGTTCGCGCACCTTGTCGAGCAGTTCGAGGAGCGACTGCACGGGGACGCGGCGGTCTTCGGAATCCGCGAGGAACAGGAACGGTTCCGCCTGCGGGAGGAGGAGCGAGCCGTCGAAGCCCTTCTTCTCAAGCTGCTCAATACACTTTGTGAGGGCAGGGGCCTGGTAGAACTCCACCCAGCGCAAACCGCTGGTTGAGGAGTCGCCTTCGCTGAAAATCTCAAGCTGCTGGCCCGATTTCTTCTCGGCATCCTCGCGCAACGCGCCGAGTTCGTGCTCGCTGAATGCGTAGGCGTGTTCCGTCTGGTCGTTCGCCTTGATCGTCACGCGATAAAGCGGGAGCTGTCCCGTCTTCTTGTCGCGGTGCTTGATGTAGTCATTAAAGTCCACGCCCTTGCGGCGGATGCGCTCGCTGTACGCTTCAATCTCCGAAAGAAGCTGCAGCAGGCTGCCGAGTTCCTTGCCGCTCAGCTGTTCCTTGCCCTTGGGCGTCAGGAGCTTCACGTCCTCGATCGCCATTTCGAGCAGGATGCGAGTCATCTGTTCATCGTTGTCGATGTACTCCTCGCGGTTCTTCCGCTTGATTTTGTAGAGCGGCGGCTGCGCGATGTAGATGTGCTTGTTCGCGATCAGCTCGGGCATCTTGCGGTAGAAGAACGTGAGAAGCAGCGTGCGGATATGCGAGCCGTCCACGTCGGCGTCGGTCATGATGATGATCTTGTGATAGCGCAGTTTCTCGATCTTAAAATCCTCGCTGCCGAAGCCGGCACCGATCGCCGTGATCATCGTGCGAATTTCGTTGTTGTTCAGCATCTTGTCATC
>CAZCZZ010000064.1:17116-21693 GCA_964503335.1 uncultured Verrucomicrobiota bacterium | reverse complement strand
ACGCGCGTGACGATCTGCTGTCGGCCCTGCGGCATTTCATCAATAACGCTGACATCGAGGTCGCCATACAACGTCATGGCCAGCGTCCGCGGGATGGGCGTCGCCGTCATCACAAGCACATCCGGCTGCTCCCCCTTCCCATACAACGTGCCGCGCTGCTCCACGCCGAACTTGTGCTGCTCGTCGATGACGATCAGGCCGAGTCGCTTGAACTCCACGCGGTCCTGGATCAACGCATGTGTGCCCACCACGAGCTGCGTGCGGCCCGAAACGATTCCGGCTCGCACGTCGATCTTCTCCGCGGGCGACAGACTTCCCGAAAGCAGCGACATCGAGATGCCCAGCGGTGACAGATAGGTCTGGAACGTTTTGTAATGCTGCATCGCGAGGATCTCGGTCGGCGCCATCACGGCTACCTGTGACCCGCATTCGATCGCGTCCAGCACGGCGCACGCGGCGACGACGGTTTTGCCCGATCCCACGTCGCCTTGAAGGAGACGGTGCATGGGATGCGTCTTCGCCATGTCCTCGCGTATTTCCCCGAGCACGCGCTCCTGCGCAGCGGTGAGCTTAAACGGCAGCTTCGCGATGAAGTGTCCGCGATGCACGCCTGCGGGCAGATGAGCAATACCGGTCAGATCGCGCTCGGCGCGAACCTTGCGGGCCACGAGCACCAGCTGCATGCACAGGAATTCCTCGAACGCGAGGCGGTAGCGCGCACGGTCCGCGTCCGTCAGTGACTCCGGAAAGTGCGCCGAGCGCAGGGCCTCGTTGACCGGGACGAGATTCCAGCGCTTCCGCGTGACCTCCGGCAGGGACTCCTCCGCAAGGTCCGCGTAGGCGTTCACGGCATTCCAGGCCATGCGACGGATGATGCGCTGCGGCAGGTTTTCCGTCAGGCCGTACACGGGGACGATGCGTCCGATATGCAGCGACTGGCGCATCCCCTCCTCGTCTTCGTCGCGGACGACTTCAAAGTCCGGATGCTGCAGGACAAACTCATGCTTCTGCCGCGACACTTTTCCGAAAACAAGGAGACGCTCGCCCTGCTTCACCTGGTCCTTTAACCACGTCGCCTGGAACCAGCGACATTTCACGAAGCCGGATTGATCCGTCAGCACGGCTTCAAAGAACCCTTTCCCGAACTTCGGTTTGATCCATCCCGCGCTGAGCACGGTCCCGGAAACTGTGACGAAGGTGTTGGACTGAAGCGACGCCATGCGCTGCAGCTCGCGCCGGTCTTCATAACGGCGGGGCACGGTCAGGAGCAGGTCGCCGACGGTGCGGATGTCGAGCCGGGCGAGCTGTTCTGCGCGCACTTCGCCCACGCCCTTGAGATAGCGGATCGGCGTGGCGAGGCCATTCTTTGCATCGGATTCCATGCGGCGACGTTGATACCAGAAGACGGTCTCCGGAAACACGCACGAATCGCCTTCTCGCAGCCGGGCGTTCTCACTATGCTCCGACCCATGCTATTGGCCGATGAGTACAAGCTTTCGAATCGTCGCTCCAAAGAGCATTACATGCGTACGTTCCTGCTGGGGTTTATTCCAACAGGCGTCGCGCTGATGATGATGTATGCCCAGCCCGAGGATCACAGTCCCTTCGTGGTGAGCATCCTGGGCCTCTCGATCGCTTTCCAGATGATTCTCTGGAGCGGTCGCGAAATCCACCGCACGCGTGATCCGCTCACGCCCGCGGGCCAGCATCTCGTGTCGATTTCGGATGCATGGTTCCCGCACTTCCTCATGTTCATGCAAGGCCTGAACATCTGCATCACAGTCCTGCTGTTGTGGTTCTCCATCTGCGCACTCGGCTTCAAATCCGTGGCCATCCAGCATGTGATCCTGTTCTTTGCCCTGATCCTTCATCCCCTGCGGCGCATGCTCACCTACGCCGTGATCACCGAGACCACGCGGCGCAAGGAGATTGCGCGGGAACTGGTCCACTACCTGCAGATCATATTCCTCACCCTGTTTCTCGCGATGACCTTCCATCTCGTCATGCTTCCGCCTGAACAGCTCCAGAGCGACACCCTGCCCCTCGGGGCGATCATGCTCTGGGTGCCGGCGATCCTGGTCATCATCAGCTGTGTCGTCCTCTTCATCGACCACATCGTCCGCAAGCAACCTGTCGTCGCCGGCCCTTCGGACAAATCACCCTCATCGAGTCCCACCGACACGTTCTAGCCCGCATATTTCATCGCAAGTTCCGTGACCAAAAGACGTGACGATTTGGCACGCTGCTGCACGCCAAATCGAACGTGGTGACGCCCCGTTTGGATGCGGCAGAGCCGCATCCATCACGTCCCGCAGGGCGAACATTGCATCGCTGCCGATGCAATGTTCGGGCTAGTGGCAGTTTGCGAAATGCCGTAGCCGCGGCACTCTGTTGCCGCATTCCGGGATGCACGCCAGCGCCTTCGACGTGCTCAGGCCAGGAGAGTGGCCTGGCTACGTTATGTCAGCCGGTGGGGGCAAGGGTTGCCCTCAGAATTTCTCTCCCCGTCGCCGGGAGGATGGTGTAGGTTCCCCGCTGTCCTGTTGAACTCATGCATGTTGTGCTCATACAACCGCCCGACCCGGCGCCGACCGTGGAACCGATGGATTCCTCCTACGGCTCGGCATCGCAGATCACCCCTTCGATCGAGCTGTTGAACCTGCTTTCCTATCTTCGCAACCATACGCGGCATTCGTGCAGCTTCATCGATACCCGGTTGCTTCAGGACCCCGAGCAACACCTCATCTCGAGCATACGGAATTCGCCTTCACCCCGCATCGCCGTGCTCGCGGTCACGACCGAAGGCCTCGGCGCCGCCGCAGGCATCCTCGAGCTCCTCCGAAAGCATGAGCCGGCACTCCGTATCGTGGCCGTGGGCTCACATCCGTCATCCCACCCCGAGTTCGCCCTCGCCCTGTCACAGGTTCACGTAGCCCTGTGCGGCGACCCGGAGCCGCTGCTGCATCACTACCTTGAATACGCCGACATCCCGAACCGGCTGCAGAAGACTCCCGGGATTGCGATGCGCGGCGGACCTGCGACAACTGCCTTCTGGAACAGCGATCTGAAAGGCATCTCCCTGCCTGATTTCCAGGGCGTTCCGTGGGCGGGGTATTCGGTTCCGGCGCCTCGAAAGGGTTCTATAGCCTCCATACGCCTTTCCCGGGGACACACAAAGGAGCCGGCCGACCGGGCAATGGGCCTCGGCGGTGAACCGCTACGGATATGGCCCTTTGATCGTGTTGCCGCCGCATTGCACAAGTGCGCGGCCCTTGGCATCGTCGACGTGTTTCTCGGAGATCCGATCGGTTTCTGGAACGAGGCACGGATCCAGGATTGGTGCGCGGCGATGAACCTCGCCAACAACACGCAGCCCTGGTCATTCCAGATGATGCCCATGGCGTTAAACCGCGACACGCTCGTGGTGCTCCACGAGTCGTGGTGCAGGAGAATCGAAGTGGTGTTTCCCTCCTGCTCTCCGGAAGTGCTGGAACGATTCGGGGTTCAGTTCGATGACGATGCGCTTTCAGAGACGATCTTCCGACTGCAGGACCTGGAGATCGAGGTCGAGGCCCGCATATGGGTCGGAGGGCCCGAGGAAGGCAAGGGCGAAGCCGAGCGGATCGTGAGAACCTTGAGCCTCCTCGGCTTCATGCCCTACTCGCTTCACGCCTTCCCGTATCGATTCGATGCCCCGATGCAGAAGGAAGTATCTTCCATGGTGGCCCGCCCTTCCCTCGCGGAATGGATTGCGTGGTCGGGAAACCCTTGGTCGGAGAAGAAGCCCGTGCTCCTCTGGGGTGGTGCGGACGCTGCGGCGCGAATCGAAGAGACCATGCAAGCCGCTGAACGCGCCGTGCAACGCCACCCGAAGCGCCGCATCCTGCGCATCGCGCAAGCCCTGCAATCCCTGAACCCCATCCGCTCCCTCGAAACCCGCGCCCTCGGCTTCCTGAACCACCGCCGCAGCCATTCGTAAGGGTTCGCCCTACCAACCCGAATTGATTCCGGCACCGACGGAGAAGCTGAAGGTCTTTTTCCGAGCCTTGGAAGCTTTGGAGTCGCCGTTTTCCAAGGGTGGGAACATGCGGTAGAGCGTGTATTTACCCGGGGGCTGGCCCCAGTGCTGGACCTGTGCATCGAGGATCAACAGGTGTCCGTCCTTGTCCCCGGCAAGGCTGGCGGGCCACTGCAGCGCGGGGTCGCTCACGACCTTCTCAAGTTCACCGGATGGCGTCAGGCGCACGAGGCCCTGATCCTCCAGCGAGGTGATGTAGAGGTAGCCGTCGCGGGCGAAGTAGAGTCCGTCCGCCACGACCGAGGCGAAATGCGTGTCCACCTTGTCGGCCAGCTCCTTCTTTGAAAGCGAGGTGTCGCGCAGCGCTTCGGTATCGATGCGATGCAGCGTGCGAGCGGTCAAGGCCTGGAAGTAGAGGTAGTCGCCGTTCGCGTCCAGAACCAGGCCATCGGCGTGAATGTCTGGAACGGACCCGTCCGGCATACGCACCGGCTTGCCGGCAATCGTGACTTCAATCTTCTCGGACTTCGTCGACGCGTGGTCTTCAAGGACACGCCGG
>CAZCZZ010000064.1:0-17016 GCA_964503335.1 uncultured Verrucomicrobiota bacterium | reverse complement strand
TGAACGCTCAGCACCGACACGAAACGCGCTGCGTTCTCCGTCTTACCATCCCACGCGTTCCATGTTGCGTCGGGAAAGGCTTTGACGGTTCCGTCGGGCAACAGTTCGCCGACCGACACAGGCACGGCAGTGCTCCAGCGGGGAAAGGCCAGGAAGATTCGTCCATCGCTCGAAGCCGCGATCCCGTTCCACTGCTGCGTGGTCGAGACCACGGGCTCCAGTCTGTAGACGGGCGTCTTGGGTGGCGTGGCGCAGCCGGAAAGAAATCCGGCCACCATCACCAGCGCAAGAAGCCGCCGGAGGGTCATCGCGTGCCCAGACGCTGGAACAACGCGCTGGTCAGAAGCGGAAGGGCGATCGTGGCGTCGCAGATGACACTCGTCTCCACGGCCTGCGTCTCGTATTTGCCCCAGCTCTTCGATTCCGAAATGGTGCAGCCGCTCATGCCGCCGAAATCCGGACGATCCGTCGTGATGCGCACGCCGTAGTGGTAGCCCTCGGCCTCCACCCGCTTGTCGTACACCTTCATGTTCAGGTACGGATACACCTGCTGCGCCCAGTTGCGCGGCACGCCGCCGCCGATGCTGACCAGGCCGGCCTTCGGGAAACCCGTCAGCATTTCGGCATACAGCTCCACGTCGCGCAGTGTGTCGAACACGACCTTGCGGCCCTTGCCCACCGCGCCGTGCTTGTTGCCGACGACGACGTTCAGGCCCAGCTCGCTGTCGGAAATGGCGGGCACGTAGATCGCCACGTCATGCTTTGCCGCGGCCGTGATGATGCTGCGGCCCGGAAGCTTGCGGCCCAACTGGCGGAGGAAGGATGTGGTGGAAATTGTGCAGACGCTGCCTTCGACGCGGTCGTAGTCGAGTCCGGGTAGGAGCTTGATGACGGCTTTCTCAGCGGCCTGGAAACCGGATTCGGAAAGGTACGTGTCGTAGATGCGATTGACGTTCGCGTTGCGCAGCGCAAGGTCGTCTTCAAACTCATCGCCGATGTAATGCGCCTGGTCGCCCTGTGCAACGGTGTTGCACATGTCATGCGCCATCGTCGCGCCCGTGCAGACGATCGCATGCACGAGCTTCTTCTCGATCAACCGCATGATGAGCAGTCCCATGCCTCCCGGCACCATCGCGCCCGCAAGGCTAAGCACTCGAAAGCACTTCTTGTCGCGACACATCGTTTCCCACACGTCCAGGGCATAGGACATGTTGCGCCCCTGGAACGAGCAGGTCTTGAGAGCCGACAACACGTCGTCCGCCGACTTCGCGGCAAGCGGGTCGTAGGGAGAGATCTTGCGGGACAGGAAGTTTTTCTTTGCCATACGTAAATCTCCTTAAGAAAGTTTCACCGCAGAGACGCAGAGAATACTGATTCCAACTGATTGTTCTCCGCGCTCTCTGCGCCTCCGCGGTGAACTCGTCGTCTTACCGTTCGAAATACGTATAGCCGCGCAGGCCGACTTCGTAGGCCGCCATGATCTCGCGGCGTTCTTCGGGCGAGATACGTCCGTCGCGCACCGCTGTTTCGGCAAAGCGTCGGAACTGCTCGACCATGTCCTGCGGGTCGTATTCCACGTAGCTCAGCACGTCGGCCACGGTGTCGCCCGCGATTTCCTTCGCGTATTCCACCGCACCCGTGTCGCTCACGCGGACGCTGACCACGTTCGTGTCACCCAGCAGGTTGTGCAGGTCGCCCAGCGTTTCCTGGTATGCGCCGACAAGGAACACGCCGAGGATGTATTCGCCGTGTCCGTTGATCTCGTGCAGCGGAAGCGTGCGCTTCACGTCATGCAGGTCGATGAAGCGGTCGATCTTCCCGTCGCAGTCGCAGGTGATGTCGGCAAGGACCGCCTGCCGCGTCGGCCGCTCATTCAAGCGGTGGATCGGCATGATCGGGAAGAGTTGCTCGATTGCCCAGGAATCGGGGAGCGACTGGAACACGCTGAAGTTGCCGAAGTACACATCCGACAACGCCTGGTCGAGATTCTCCAGCTCGTCCGGCATGTACTTGCGATCCTTCGCCTCCTGAGCGATGCGGATGATCAGGTGCCAGAAGATGCGCTCGGCCAGCCCGCGTTCGCGCAGCGTGACCGCACCCTGCGTGAAGAGCGCGCGGATTTCGTCGCGATAATACACCGCGTCGTTGTAGCACTCCTGGATATTCTTCGCCGTGAGGCGCTGGTTGATATCCCAGAGCTGCTTGAGCGTGTCGTGCGACCCGGCAGGCAGGGTCTCGGGCACCTTGTACGGCTCGAACCGGCTGACGTCGAAGATATCGAAGAGCAGGACCGAGTGATGGGCTACGACGGCGCGACCGGACTCGCTGATCAGCGTCGGATGCGGAATCGTCGACGCATCACACATCTGCATGATGGATTCAACGATGTCGGCCGCATATTCATCCAGCGTGTAGTTCGCGCTGCTGGCGAAGTTGGAGTGCGACCCGTCGTAGTCGACGGCGAGTCCGCCGCCGACGTTGAGGAGTCCCATCTTCGCGCCCTCTTTGCAGAGGTCCACATACATGCGACCGGCCTCGGTGATGCCCGTGCGGACGGCTCGGATGTTCGGGATCTGCGAGCCGAGGTGGTAGTGCAGCATCTCGAGGCAATCGAGCGCATTCTCGGCGCGCAACTGGTCCACGAGGTCGATGATCTGCGAGGCGTTCAGGCCGAACTGGCTTCGGTCGCCGCCGGATTCATCCCAGTAGCCGCCGCCCTTCGCCGCGAGCTTGGCGCGGACGCCGATGCGCGGACGCACGCCCATGCGCTTGGCGCGGGCGAGGATCAAAGGCAGCTCGCTGGGCATCTCGATGACGAGAATTGTCTGCATACCCATCTTGAGCGCATACAAGGCGAGGTCGATAAACTCCTCGTCCTTGTAGCCGTTGCAGATGACAAACGATTCGGGGTCCGTGTTGTAGGCCAATGCGGTGACCATCTCACCCTTGCTGCCGCACTCGAGTCCGTAATGGAACGGCTTGCCGCAGCTTACGATGTCTTCCACGACCTGCTGCTGCTGGTTCACCTTGATGGGATAGACGCCGCGATACTGGCCCTTGTAGCCAGCTTCCGCCACGGCCTTGATGAAGCTGTTGTTGAGCGAGGCGATGCGGGAGGCGAGGATGTCGCCAAAGCGGAGGAGCACCGGCATGTTGATACCGCGCGCCTTCAGGCCCGCGACGATATCCACCATGCTCACGCTCGCGTCACTGTGCTTGCCCTTCGGCCGCACGATGACCTCGCCCTTGTCGGATACATCGAAGTATCCCGTTCCCCAGTTCCGAACGTTGTACAACTCAGCTGATTTCTCAGCCGTCCAGCGCGTGAGCGTCTCCATCGATATCGCAGCCCTCCCTTCCACCGCCTTGCCGATGCGGCCTCACTCACAGGTGATCACCGCTTTGCGGACAGCAGAAGGTCAACGAGCGACGAAGATAGTATGCGCGTGCGCAGGTGCAATGAACATTTTCAGAGAAATTTGAAATGCGAAATGCGAGATTCGAAACTCTGGCTCGCATCTCAAATCTCGAATCTCAAATCTCGCTTCCTCCCCCCTCCCCTTTCCGCTATCGTCCGCCCCATCACTTCAGGAGGAAACGTCAATGATTCAGCAGGGTGGCACATACGTCGTCATGGGGTTGCTTGATCCCGATTCCATTGCTTTCGCGGTCGGCCAGGACATCACGCGGCTCGGCGGCAAGGTGATCTACACGGCGCAGAACGAGCGCATGAAGTCGATTTTCTTCGATCGCAGCAAGAAGCTGGACGACGCGGCCAAGGCGGCCCTGCAGTTCGAGTATTGCGATGTCACGAAGGTGGAAGAGGTTAAGGCGCTGTTCGACAAGATCGGACCCCACGAAGGCGTCGTCCACTCCATCGGCTACGCCAACCCGAAGACCGCGCTCGGCCAGGAATTCCACACCGACGCCGTGGAAGACCTGAAGCTCGCCTTCCACATCTCCTGCGCCTCGCTCGCGACGGTGGCGAAGTATTCCACGCCTCACATGAAGAACGGCGGCTCCATCGTGTCGCTGACCTTCGAATCCCAGAAAGCCTTCGCCTACTACAATTGGATGGGCGTGAACAAAGCCGCGCTCGAAGCCCTCACCCGCGGCCTCGCCCGCCGCCACGGCCGCGAATACATCCGCATCAACTCCGTCTCCGCCGGCCCGCTGGCGACGAAAGCCGCGAGCTCGATCCCCGGCTTCGAAGAACTCTCCACGACGTGGAACAAGATCAGCCCGATTCCCTGGGATGTCGTGAACGACAAACAGGAAGTCGCCCACGCCGTCCTCTTCCTCCTCGGCCCCTACTCCAAGAAGATCACCGGCCAGGTGCTCTATGTAGACGGCGGCGCCTCCATCATCGGCGGCGAAATGCTCCCGTACGAAAAGCCGGGCTTTCAGGGGTAGATCCGAAACCGAACTGATTTCACCGCAGAGACGCAGAGGACGCGGAGAAAATTCTGGTTCTAGTTCACTCTGCGCTCTCAGCGCCTCTGCGGTGAATCGTATCGTATCGTATTCTTCACGCCATCTTGGCGCGTTTGAAGAGCTTCTTGCGCTGCTCACGGATCTTGGCCTTGAGCTTGTCTTCATCGACCTTCGTCAGGTGGCCATCCTCGTAGAGGATTTCGCCATCAACAATGGTCATGATGACGTCGCGGGCGCAGTTGGAATAGACGATGTTCGTCGCGGGGTCTTCGCTGGGCAGGACGTGAAAATCGTTCTGGTCCACGAGGATGATGTTGCCGCGCTTACCGACTTCCAGCGTGCCCATCTCCTTCTCCCAGCCCAACGCCTTGGCGCCGCCTTCGGTGGCCATCTTCACGATGTCCTTGGCCGACAGCGCTTCAGGTCCGAGCCGGATCTTCTGCATCAGGCCGGCCTCGCGCATTTCAAGGAACTGGTCGAGGCGGTTGTTGCAGGGCGTGCCGTCGGCGCCGATGCTGACGTGGATGCCGGATTCGAGGTACTCGGGAATCGGCGCGATGCCCGAGGCGAGCTTCATATTGGCTGAGGGACAATGCAGGACCTTCGTCTGCGTCTCCTGCAGCATCGCGCGCTCATCCGACAGTGTGTGGACACAATGTGCGAGGCAGACATCGGGTCCAGTCAAGCCGACGGAATGAAGGTACTTGATGTTGTGCATCCCGGTGCGCTCGAGAACGAGTTCGATTTCCTCGATCTGCTCCGAGGCGTGCGTGTGAAGCAGCAGGTTGCGGCTGCGCGCGTAAGCCGACGCTTCCTTCATGTTCGCGCCGGAGCAACTGAGCACGAAGCGAGGAGCCACGGCGAGCCGCAGGCGCGGATGCTTGCCCCAGTGGCTGAGCAGCACTTCGCAGTCCGCCAAACCGTCGTCAATGTCCACGGCCAGTGGTTTGTAGCCGGCGGTCTCGTCCATCAGGCACTGACCGATCACGCCCATCAGTCCCATCTTGTCCACTGCGCGGAACACCGCATCGGTGTGCCGCACCGTTTCCATGGAGAGAAACGCGGTCGTGCCGCTGCGAATCAACTCGGCGCAGGCCAGGAGGGCGGACGCTTCCAAGGACTCTTCATCGTGCGCCGCTTCGAGCGGCCAGACAACATGGCGAAGCCACGGCAACAGGGCCATGTCTTCCCCCGCCCCGCGAAAGATGGTCTGGCAGAGATGAACGTGGCTTTGAATGAAACCCGGCATGACCAGGCAGCCGTCGGCATCGACCACGACATCCGCGCGCGCATGGAACTTGCCGACCTTTGCAATGCGCCCGTCGCGCACAAGCACCGAGCCGCCCTCGATCACCTTCGCGTCCGCCGACGGCCAGACGCGCGCATTCTTGATCAATAAATCGGACCCCATCCGTGCACCTCCTGCAACGCTCTCCGCAACGATTACCCCAATCAAGCCGCGGGTAACAACCCTAAACGCCGCATGCTGTAGTAACCGCTCCGCGAGCGGTATGGCCCGATGCGCCTCGCTGAGGCGCTACTACACACAGATTTGCCCGCGGGCTCACTTCGCGGTAGATTACCGGCATGTCGATTCCAAACGTCCCCGACCGCGATCTTGAGAAATACTCCTCCGCCGTCTCCCTGTCCGACATGGAGATCTTCGTATTCCCCGAGCTGCTCTACAGCCTGGTACTCGCAAACATCCTTTCGCCGAAGCTCTGGGCGTGGCGCGATCACGAGTGGTTTGCCGGCATCGAGGCGATGAAGCCCTATCGCCGCGTCCTGCGACTCAAGCAATTCATCATCGACCAGTACGAGTTCAACCTCGACCTCGACACGTGGGGACTGACCACCAAGGATCGCGAGATCGCGCGCTTCTCCCCGTTCATGGAGAACGCCGCGATCGAACAGAGCAACGCCCTCTTCGGCTACGAAGGCGACAAGTACTACTTCGACCTCGATATCCGCCGCCACTTCGGCTTGGACAAGTACACCACCGACCAGATTCCCTATTGGAAGACGGAACCTCTCGAAGCGATGGAAGCATTCCGCTTCAAGGAAGGTTTCACCCGCGGAGCGGGCGAGTGTGTGTCGCTCTCAACGCTCTACGCCGCGGCCTTGTTCGTGGTCTGCAAGGTTCCCCTTTCCGACATCTTCCTGCTCGCCACGCCGCTCCACTCCCAGAACTTCATTACGGTCGCCGACGGCATCCTCACCAACAACCGCCGCATCGTGACCAAGAACATGTGGTTCAACGGCACGGAGCAGACCGCCAAGGCCCAGCGCGCATTGCGCCATGAGCAGATCACGATCGTCGCCCACCACACCGGCTTCGTGCATTGCGTGTATCCCGACGCGACGATCGACAAGGGCGAATACGCGAGATTCCAACAAGCGCTGCGCGACTACCTCGACACCGACATCACCGCTGAGACCATGGCGAATTTCCTGCGCGACAGCAGCCAGCTCCAGAAGTGCTTCCAGATCCGCTACGACCACCACGGCAAAGCCCGCTACATCCCGGCCGAGCGCGTGTACGCCTACGAACATTCCAGCTCGTTCAAGGTCAGTGGCGGCACGCGCGAGAAGTTGATGGCGGAAATCGACGAAGACGAGTTCTTCCCCGACCTGCTCCCGGGGCGCATGTTGCTCAACAAGTTCGACGACTTCTTCAAGAAGGGTGGCGTCGATATCGACAAACCCGAGGATCTGAAGCGACTCGGCGAAGCGCTGGATTGCCAGTGCGCCCGCGGCTCGGAAGTCATTCAGAAGCTCGTGGCCTTCGCGCGACTGCGGCCGCGCTTCCCGGACCAGAACGCCGCCAAGACCTTCAAGCCGTCGGAGCCAATCCACATCACGCCCGACATGTCGCGCGAGCAAATGCTCGCCGTGATTGAATCGAGGCGCGGCTCCGATCCCGTCGCCGATCTCGCCTTCTACGCCTATCGCGACCTGAGCCGGATCGACTGGAAGCCCTACCTGAAGGCCTGCATGGAGCGAAGCCCCGTGTCGGTGAAAGGCGCCGAAGGCATGACCGATGACGCCGTCGTCGCGCACCTCGCCGCATTTCCCAACGAGTCCATCTACGACGGCCCGCGCGCCGCGCATCCGGATGAGGTGTGGAACTACAAGCGCGGCGATGGCTTCGAACGGGCCATCACCCTGGCCAATATCCTGAATGCGCGGAAGCCGGGGAGATCGCTTCTGCTGGCCGTAAAGCCGGATTCGGTGAGCCTGACGTGGGACAGCGGCACGATCTCCTGGCCCTCAAGCAAGGGCCTGCCCGAGCGGCTTGTCACGATCTGATCGGACGGATCGTACCGGTCACCCCCCGAAGATGCACCCGGCTGTGCAGGTCTCTTTGACCTGAACGCGTGAGAGGAGCGGCAGCGTCGGCTTCAGCCGCGACCAGATCCAGCGCGCGATATTCTCGCTGGTGGGATTTTCGAGGCCGGGGACTTCGTTCAGCAGGCGATGATCGAGCGCATCATGAATCGGCCGGAACGCGGCCTTGAGGTCCGCGAAATCCATCACCCATCCGCTGGTGTCACCGACCGGTCCGCTCACATAGATCGACACATGAAACGAGTGGCCATGCATGCGGCGGCACTTGTGGCCTTCAGGAACGTTGGGCAGGAAGTGTGCGGCTTCGATCGAAAATTCTTTGAAGACGTCCATGCGGAGAAAGGGTGCCGGGGGCCCTTTTCCGCCTTCGCGAAACCGAGCCCCCGGAAAACAATGAGTTACTTCTTCTGGATACCTTCGACGCTGATCTCGATCTTCACGTCGTCGGCCACGACAAGTCCGCCGTTGTCCATTACGCCGCCGAAGTTGATGCCCCAATCCTTGCGGTTGATCTTCGTCGAGCCTTCGAAGCCGTAGCGAACATTGCCCCACGGATCATTGACCGGCCCATTGACTTCGACCGGGATGCTGATTTCCTTCGTCACATCCTTCATCGTGAGGTTGCCCTTCAGGATGAGGCCGTCGCCGGCCTTCTCAACACCGGTCGACTCGAACTTGATTTCGGGGTACTTCGCGACGTCAAAGAAGTCCTCGTTGCGGAGGTGACCATCGCGCTTCTCGTTGGCGGTATCGACGCTGGTGGCGACGATCGTGGCTTTCGCGCTCAGCGTCGTGGGATCGGCGGGATCAACCGAAAACTCCCCCGAGAAATCGTTGAAGGAACCCTTGGTCGTGCTGACCACCATGTGCTTCACGGCGAAGCCGATGGACGTGTGCGCCTTGTCCACTTCGAAACTCACCACCTCAGCCCGGGCGACTCCGCCCGCAACTACCAATGCACCCAACATGAACGCAACATTCGATTTCATATACTACTCCTTTTGTACTGTTTCCCGTTAGACCGCAGAAGCTACGTCGGTGTTCAGTCGCCGTCAAGGGACACACCCGCCGCGTACGCTCGTAACTCACCGGATTTCAGCCACAAGCACGGAGAAATCATCGCTGACTTCCGATGCTCCCCGGTGGGCATCGACCGCCTCCCGTATCGTGGCAACGAGTTCGACGGGCGGGGTAGCTCCGTTTTCGTCCACGAGCTTGAGCAACCTGTCCGATCCGAATTCCTGCCCATGCTCGTTCATCGCTTCCGTGAGTCCATCCGTATAGAGAATCAGTTTGTCGCCCGTCTCCACGGACAGCTCGTTCGTAGGATAAACCTGGTTCTTCTCGATGCCCAGAGCCAGCCCGCCCTTGCCATGCGTGACATTGTGCGTCTTTGTCCGCGAGGAGTAGAGGATCGGCCACAGGTGCCCGGCGTTTGCGTAGAGGAGCTTGTTGTTTGAGAGATCGAGGACCGCATAGACCAGCGTGATGAACTCCCCTTCGGGCATCTCGGCGACCAGGACTTCATTCAGCGCCTTCATGACATCGCCGGGCCGGGATAGATCTGTGTACCACGTCGCCGATGCGTCGCCTTGCCTTTGTCGAACCGATGAAACCGCCATCTTCAGCAGGCCCGAAATCAATGCGGCGCTCACGCCGTGGCCAGCCACGTCCGCCATGAAAAGTCCCACCTTGTCATCGTCGACATCGAACACGTCGTACAGGTCACCGCCCAGGATCGCGCAGGTCAGGTAGTACGTGTCGAAGACGATCCGGTCCTGGCGAGGAAATGTGCGCGGGAGAAAGCCCTGCTGGACTGATTGGGCCAGCCTCAGCTCGCGTTGAAACTGCTCATTGTGCATCGCGAGTTTCTCGTTCGCTTCGCGGAGGAGAAGGTGGCGGCTCTCCAGTTCCTCGTTCAGTTCCTTGATCTGGTCGAATGCATCGCGCTGCTGGTAGTAGAGGTGCACAACCAGCGTAACGAGCGCCAGCAGCATCAGCCAGACCGCGATGACCGCGATGCGGATCGCAAGAAGCTTCCTCGCCACGGTCGACGCCATGACGTCCACGCCGACAATTGCCTTTGTTTCTCCGTCCGAGTTCACCACGGGCGCGTAACCGGAGATCAGGTCGGGATAGGGAGGGTCCGGCGTGATGGAGTAGTCCGCCGTGGCACCTGTCCACGACCGGACCATTTCCGGGACGTGCGATGCGTCGTAGGGTGTGCCTGGAACTTCGCTTTCCTCATCCCGTTCAATCTTCCCGTTCCGGTTGTAATCGCGCGCGGCCTGGTCGACCACATACTCGAAGGCTGCCTGGGAAGCGAAGGGCGCCGCGGCCTTCCGCATGGTGTAGATATAGCGGACATCGGGATTGGATAGAGCGACAAGTCCCAATCGGTGCTGAATCTCGCGATAGTCCTCTGTCTCCGCATCCGCGGGTCCCCGGATCGCATCCAGCCTGGTCGCGTCCAACGTCGCCGCAGCGGCGATCGCCACACCCATCGCGTGGTGGCGGATCTCGTTGATCACGACACGACGGCTCGTCGCATACAGAAACAGAAAGAGAAGGGTGATGAGGATCCAAAGCAGCGCGATGCCTGTCCAATGCTTGCGGGTCAGCCCGGATACCGACTCGGGTTTGTCGCTCATGCGCTGCTAACTATACACCGCGCCCTGCCCCGGCGTCACATCTTCTTGTCCGGGACACGCATCCACGAGACACAACAGGTTCCGATACGCCTGAAGCAACGATGCCCGCACAGGCGCGGCTCGACAGGCCAAACCGGCCTGCAGCGCCGCGTATTGTGCGCGCCCTTCGTCCGTCTCAATCCGGATCGGCTCATACCCGTCCGCGGAAAGGTCATACGGACTGGCGCGCATATCCAGCTCGCGAAGCTCCAAGGCGAGGAGGAATGCGTCGGCAAGGATGGCGCTACCGAGCCAGGGCTGGAACTTATAGGCCCACTTGTAGAGGTCCATGTTCACATGAACACAGCCCGCCTGCTCGTTGCGCTGACGATCCGCGAGCGTCGGTCGCATCGAGTTGAGTGGCACCGCGTCAGGCGTGAAGAAGCGGAAAGCGTCGTAATGCGAGCAGCACACGCGCTGGCTTTCGACAAACCGCGCGAGGTCATCCGGCTTCATGCGGAGTGGCGTTTGCGCGTGCCTCACAGCCTTCGTCCGGTACACCATCGCCCATTCGTGCAGGCCGAAACAACCAAAGCGCGGCGGTCGAACCTGGAGTTGTTCCTGAAGGGCGACGATCCAGCGCGCCCCCTCGACGCGATGACGCGGGAACGATGTGACATCCAGTGTCACGCCGCCATCCACCTCGATGAAGTGTTTCCTACCCAGGAATTTCTGCGCAGCCCGCCCCTCGAGGACGCGTCCCGCCCCCGGCGTCCACATCATCAAGCTCGCAGGGCTGTACGAATAGTAGGTGAAAAGAAAATCGGGCACGGGCAGCTTCCGTCCATGCGAGCGCTTTGCGAGATACGGCTCCACGACGGGACGAAGCCTCGCCCCGTGCGCTGCCTCCTCGGCCTGCCACACCTCTTCTGCGACGCGCTCCATGCTACCTGCTTTCCGAAAAGGAGGACGCCGCCTGGCGCAGCCCGCGCACATCAAGCTTGCCGCTGCCCGTCAGCGGCAGTTTCTCGACGCAGTAATACGCCTGGCGGTCGGGCTTCCACAGGTTCGGTATGCTGCTCTGCTCCATGATGCCGTGAAGCGCTTCCGGATCACCCGCATCCGCCGTGTACAGGACCACCAAACGTTCCCCGCGCTTGTCACAGGGCACCGAGGTCACGGCGAGAACCTGCTCGGCCTTGCCGAGCGAACGCAGGTATTCCTCTTCGACAGCCATGTGCGGCACCATCTCGCCGCCGATCTTGCTGAATCGCGACAGGCGATCGGTGATCGTGATAAAGCCGTCCTCGTCACGCTGTGCGATATCGCCCGTGCAGTACCAGCCGTCGCGCAGCACCTCAGCCGTCTTCTCCGGCTTGCCAAGATAGCCCAGCATGACATTCGGTCCGCGCATCCACATCAAACCTGCCTGTCCCGGCGGCAACACGGCACCCGTCTCGGGATCCTCGATGCGCACAGCCACGCCGGGTATGGCCTGGCCGACGCTGCCTTCCTTTGTACCCGCCTGGTATACGCCACTGATCTCGACGTTCGGCAGGCTGAGCGCAGCAACAGGTGCAAGCTCCGTGGCGCCAAAGCCCTCGAGCGGTCGGATGCCCAGCTTCTCCTCGAAGGCATCGGCCATGCGCGTCTTCAGTTTCTCCGCGCCCACAACCACGAATCGCAACGACTTAAAATCTTCTTTTGTCGCGCGGCGGATGTACCCGAGCAGGAAGGTCGGCGTGGCGAACATGGCCGTGCACTTCTCGGTGCGCACCAGCTCGATGATCCTGCCGGAATCGAGCGGGTTCGAATGGTAGGTCACGGCCATGCCCACGAGCGGGGGGAACCACATGCCGGCGGTGTAGCCGAACGAATGGAACAGCGGCAGCGTCGCGCACAGGTTGTCGTCCTTGCGCGGACGGAACACCATGCTGAACGACTCGATGTTCGAGATGATGTTGTGGTGCGACAGCATCACGCCTTTCGGTTCGCCCGTCGTGCCGGAGGAAAACACGATGGTCAGCAATTCGTCCGGTGTGAAGTTGCGCTTCGACGTGATCAGGCACTCCGGCGCGAAACGCGCCCTCATCAGCGCGCCGAACTTTTCCCCCACGTTGACGTCGGCCATCACGTCTTCGATGCAGACCAACCCGGGAAGTGATGCCATCTGGGGAAACTTCTCGAGGAACCCCTTGGAGGAAATGATCACCTTCAAATTCGCCTGTCGGATCGACGACGTGAACGCTTCGGAGGATGCCGTGAAGTTGAGGTTCACCGTCACCTTGCGAAGCAGGGACATGGCGATGTTCACCAGCGCGCCACCCGCAGAAGTCGGAAGCAGGATTCCCACATGCTCCGAATCCTTCACCAGCGGCTTAAGCCGGTCCGCCATCAGGATCGCCGCCGTCAACGCCCGGCCGAAAGTGAATCGCTTGCCGGTCGTGTCCGACATCGCATGGCGCGACCAGTTGCGACGCGCTGCGCGCACATACGTCGTTCCCATCGGAAGCCTGAACTTCTTCCGCTCTTCAAAGTAATCGACGGAAAGCTCCTCGACCGCCTGTCGCACCTGCCACGCCTTGGACGTGGCCGGCAGAGGCTTCCCGAAGTGAACTGAAACCGGATACGGCAGGCGATCCGGCATGCGCGCATGTTGCTTCCCGTAGTAGTGGCTGAAGATGCTGCCCCACGCGCCACCGATAAAGATCGGGATAATCGGGTAGTCGCTGTTGCGAACGATCCGCTCCAAGCCCGGCTTAAAGCCGCGCATGACGCCGTTCCGTGTCAGCGCGCCTTCGGCGAAGATGCAGACGAGGTAGCCTTCATCGAGGCACTTCCTCGCGGCCTGCAGCGACTCGACGATCTTCTTCGGCGGATCCTCCATCGCGATCGGGATCACACCCATGAGCTTGAACAGCGGCAGCAGGATGTTTCCCTCATAGATCGAGCGATGCATCATGAAGCGGATGCGACGCTGCTGGCACGCGAGGATCTGCAGCGCGTCCATGAAAGACACGTGGTTCGAAACGAGCAGCGCGCCGCCCTCGACCGGCAGGTTCTCCAACCCCACGGCCTTGATGCGGTAGATGATGCGCGTCAACACCATCGTCAGGAAACGGACGAGGAAATCGGGCAGCAGGCGCAGCGTGATGAACATCAAGGCGAGCGTCATCACTCCGATGACCGCAAAGCCGTGCGTCGGCTTCAGATCGAGGACGCCGTACATGACAATGCCCAGCACCGCGGCAAAGAGGACGCCGATCCAGCCAAGCCAGTTGCTCGTGGCGATCACCTCGCCCACCTTCTCTTTCGGACTCCGCCACTGGATGAAGGCGTCGAGCGGCACAATAAAGAGGCCCGCGCTGAAGCCCGTAAGGAAAAGCAACGCTTTCACCGCCCACACGGCGGTCGGACCCGCCGCCATGGCCAGCGTTGTGAGCCCGAGGCCCAGCGCTGCCAGCGGCAGCACACCGAATTCGATGTTGCGTCCCGACATGCGTCCCGCAAAGAACGACCCGCCGCCGATGCCCAGCGCCGCAGCGAGGAAGAGCAGGCCGCTTTCCGCGTCGGTCAGGCCAAGAACATCGAGACCGTAGGGAATCACATTCGACTGCATGAAGGCGCCGATCATCGAGAAGTACGCCGCGCCGAACATGGCCAGGACAAGGTATCGGTCACCCTTCACCTGCTTCATCGTCTCCCAGGCATCCATGAAGAACAGAATCGAAGCGCGTCGCGGCTTGCCGGCGGGCGGCACCCGTTCCATCGGAAGCGCAACCAGCGTCCCCGCGACTGCGATGACGACGCATACCACCGCGGCCAGGGCAAAGCGGTCACCGGCCATATTGCGCAGAACAGAGCCACCCGTCGTGCCAAGGATGATCGCGAGGTACGTGCAGCCAACGATCAAGCCGTTGGCGTACGACAACTGCTCGCGCTTCGCGAGTTCGGGGATGATGCCGTATTTCGCAGGACCGAAGAGAGCACTCTGCGCCGACATCAGGAAGAGCGTCGCGAATCCGAGCCAGGCATTGCCGATCCAGAACACGACGACTGCCGCAACCATCGCGACAATCTCCAGCACCTTCGCCCAGACAATGACGTCGCGCTTGCTGTACTTGTCGGCGAGGACACCGGACGCAGGCAGCAACAGGATGAACGGCAACGCGAACAGAAGTCCGCCAATGTTGGTCAGCAACCCCGCCTTCTCACTGCCCAGCAGATGGATCACGAAGAACGTGACCAGCAGCTTGAAGATGTTGTCGTTCAGCGCCCCGAGGAACTGCGTGGCGTTCAGATAGCGAAACGATGGATTCAGTTTAGTCGTCTGCATGATTGTGAATAAAAGCGGCTACCTTGGCGGTCGTCTCCTCCCAACCGCGGTCCAACGGTATCACATGGCCCGATTCCGGTGCATAGTGGATTTCCCGGGCTGGAGCCTCCACCTCCTTATAGGCTGCAACCGCGGCATCGGCGTCCGTTACAAGGTCTCGCGGTGCCACGCAAAAGAGCACAGGTCGCGGCAATACCCTCTCCGAAGCCCGCGCTTCCTGCATCGTGCGGAAAAGCTGACGGTAAACGGATGTCGGGACAAACCGGTCGCGCGCTTCAAGGACCTCCACCATCGGGTCGGTCATATCCACCGGAAAGCACGTCTCAAACGTGTCGGTGAAAAGTAGCAGCGGATCCACCAACGGGAAGAGCCGCCTTGGCGAGATGCCCAGGGACCGCCGGCTGGATATATCGAAGAGCGGCGCGATCAACACCACGCCGCGAACCAGCTCAGGGTTCTGCTTCGCCACGTTCCACGACAGCGACCCGCCCATGGAATGACCGACCAGCCACACCGGTCGATCCGGCGCACCCATCGCGCGAAGCTCCCGCACGATGGCCTTCTCCCAGTCCTCCGCCGTGACCGCCGCATACTTCGACAACGGCTCACCGAAGCCCGGCAGCCGCATCGATGTGCATTCGAACCCCGCAGCAGCCAGTTCGGGGACCATCCGACAAAACACGGCTGGCGATGACCCGAAACCGTGCACCATCAGAACCCCGACAGCACCCTCACCCGTACGCAACTCCTCGAATCCCTTTCGTATCCCGGCGTCATCCCTCTCCACCGTCTTCTCAAAGGACTTCGCCCTGTAGGCCACGACCCGCGAATACGCAAAGTCCACCGCCAGAATCGCCAACACCAGCACGAGCATGATCTTGAGCAACATGATGAAAACTCCTGTGATCATCCATTGCACGTGGCATGCCACGCCTCGCTGATTCTACACATCGTTGTTTTGCAATGGGTTACACGCCGCGGTGACGCGCGGGTTCCAAATAGTCGTGCATCCCATGTCATCATTGTGTACATTTTATGTATGCCACAGCAGTTAGCATTGACGGACACCCAACGCACCTACTTCACAGGCGTTACCCGCGCCGCGTTTGCCAATCCGTTCACGGACGAGAGGGTTGCGGAGGATGTTCGGCTTGGTGGAGGACCTGACGAAGGGCCCGATCGTGTGAAGAACATGATCTCGGCGGTTACGGGTCATGTGACACGCCTTGAGTCGGCGGGTCATGCCGACGTGCGGCTCTATCGCGCGGCGGATCGCGACCTGCTTGTCGTCGTATTTGTATTCGATGCCTTCCATCGATTCCTCAATCAGTTCGATGCCTTGATCGCGGCGCAGGAAGCGCACGGGGACGAACCCGTGGCGGTGCCCTTCGCACCCGACCTGACCGCCCTCCTCGCCCGGCGTGGCTTCTCGCCCGACGGCATCCGCCATTTCATCGGCCTATTCTACCAGATGCGTCGCGCGTATTCCTTCATCGATCGCGGCCTGACCGGACGAAGCCCGTGCATGAAGGAATTGCGGCGCCGTCTCTGGAACAACGTCTTCACCAGCGACATTCACGAGTACGAACGTCACCTGTGGTCGAAGATGGAAGACTTTTCCACGCTCCTGCTCGGCGAGACAGGAACCGGCAAAGGCGCGGCGGCAGCAGCCATTGGAAAGTCCGGCTACATCCCGTTCGATCCGAAACGCGGACGCTTCACGGAGAGCTTCACGCGGGCATTCAAGGCGATCAACTTGTCGCAGTTCTCCGAGGCTTTGATCGAATCGGAATTGTTCGGCCATCGCAAGGGCGCGTTCACCGGCGCGCTGGAACATCACGAAGGCATCCTCGCCCGCTGCAGCGCACACGGCGCGATTTTTCTCGATGAGATCGGCGACGCGTCGATCCAGGTACAGATCAAGTTGCTGCAGGTTTTGCAGGAGCGATTCCTCTCCCCGGTGGGAAGCCATGAGAAGATCCGGTTCCAGGGTCGCGTGATCGCGGCGACGAATCGTCCGCTCGATGCACTCCGCCGCGAGGGCAAGTTCCGCGACGACTTCTTCTATCGGCTCTGCTCCGACGTCATCACGGTGCCCCCGCTCCGTCAACGGATCCGCGAAGACCGCGAGGAGCTCGGACGACTCGTCACGCACGTTTTGTCACGCATCGTCGGCAGCGCGCCCAAGGGACTGAACGACGATGTGCTCGCAAACCTCACAAAGCAGGTCGGACCCGATTACGCATGGCCGGGCAACGTGCGCGAGGT
>CAZCZZ010000063.1:19532-23682 GCA_964503335.1 uncultured Verrucomicrobiota bacterium | reverse complement strand
TTACCTGCTTCGCGTAGTCGATCAGTTCGGTGCGGCCCGCATGGGCGCTGAACGCAGGCAGCACTTCGACCTCGGCGCGGCGCGTGAACAGGTCACCGAAGATGCGAACCTCAGTGGCTCCCTCGACGAGCCTCCGCCCCAACGTGTAGGACGCCTGGAAGCCGACGATCGCGACCAGATTCCGCGGGCTTCCGATGCCCTGCTTCAAATGATGCAGGATTCGCCCGTGTTCACACATGCCTGAAGCAGCGATCACGATGCACGACTCGTCAGATGTGGAAACCTTCTTCGACTCCTCGACGCTGCTGATAAAGCGAACCCAGGGCGGGCACATCAGGCAGCCCGAGGCGTGCTTCACCTTGTGGAACTCCTCGTCGAGGTATTTCAGCTTGTCGTCGAACACCCGCGTGATGGCCGTGGCCATAGGGCTGTCCACGTACACGGGCCGCTGCGGTATGCGACCCTTCGCGACCAGGCTCTGGATGTGGAAAAGAATTTCCTGAGCGCGCTCGAGGGCAAACGACGGGATCAGCACTTTGCCGCCACGCTCAAACGTGCGCGAGATGGCGCGCCCGAGCTGCTCTTCCGCATGCGTCGCATCGTCGTGCTCGCGATCGCCATACGTGCTCTCCATCACCAAGACGTCGATGTTCTCGAGCATTTCGGGGTCCCGGATCAACGGAAGGTTCTTCCGGCCCAGATCCACCGCGAAGCCGACCCGGGTCGTCTTCCCGGGTTCCTTGACGGTGAACTCCGAAAGGGCGGCGCCCAGGATGTGTCCAGCTTCCAGGGCACGGTGCATGATGCCGGGGGCCAGTTCGAGGTCCTGCCCGTACTCGTGTCCTTTCATCCGGTCCAGCGCCTTGAGCGCATCGGCGGTGGTATAGAGCGGCACGACGGGAGGAAGGTCCTGCCGGTTTGACTTCTGGTTGAGGTAGGCCGCGTCCTGTTCCTGGATGTGCGCGGCGTCCTTCAGCATGATATCGGTCAGCGAGACCGTGGCGGATGTGGCGTGGATCGGGCCTGCGTAGCCCTTCGCGACCAGCTTGGGCAGATTGCCGCAGTGATCGATGTGGGCGTGCGACAGGAGGACGTTGTTGATGTGGGACGCCTCGAAGCCGAGGTCGGAATTGATCCTGTTCGCTTCATCGCGGCGTCCCTGATACATGCCGCAGTCGCGCAGCACCAAGCCACCGTTGGCCTCGATGATGTGCTGGGACCCGGTGACGGTGTCCGCTCCGCCCATGAAATGGATGCGCATGAATCGTGTTCCTTTGTGGCATTGTACGCCGGGCTGGAGGCCAGTGCACCCGAAAAGGGCGAGCCACGGCCTCGCTTGTTCCACCTTGCTTTTCGCGTATGTCAGGGACAAGCTGCGACCATGTTTCGCAATCTGGGACTAACCGAGATTCTCGTCATTCTGCTCGTGCTAATCCTTCTCTTTGGCGCGAAGAGGATTCCCGACCTCGCCCGCTCGCTGGGCAAGAGCATCACGGAGTTCAAGAAGGGTCGCAGGGAAGGGCTGTCGGAAGGCGACGAGACGGATCCTCCCGCGAAGGCGTAATCCCCTCGCTATGACGCAGGCGTCAGCGCCTCGTCGGCGGTCGGCGGATTCGTGGTAGGTATCGGTGCGGTGGTCAAAGTCCCGTCGGCCAATTGGGCTTGGAACGTGCCAAACTGCGCATTGGTTCTGATTCCGTCAAACTCCTGGCCTGTTGTCCACGTGCTGACAAAGCCCGGACCGAACCGCGACGCCGCATCCCCGAGGACTTCGATGGCCGGTTCCACCTGCAGGTTCCGTGCATAGCATACCGCGAGGGTGAAGTAGCTGGCTGAATTCCCGGTATCCCGCTGGATAAGCTTCTTGAGGACCTCGATGGCTTCGCCGTGGTTGCCAGTCTTGCTGTAGGCGTCGGCGAGTTGGTTGTATGCGGCCAGGTTTTCCTCGTCCAGGGTGACGACCTTCTTCAAGTAATCGATGGCCTTGTCGTGGTGTCCCATGGCGATCTGAGCCGTGGCGGCAACCTGATGGGCTTCGACATCAAAGCGGTCGCCGTCGATGGCCCAGTTTGCAGCGACGACGGCTGCTTCGTAGACCCTTGCACCAACGCAAGCGCGGGCAAGCAGGAGTCTTGTGGGTACGTCGTCCGGATCGGCGGACAACGCTTTCATGAACATATCGCAGGCCTTTGAATAGTTCTTGGCCTGCAACTGAAGTGTGCCCAGGGCGATGAGCGCTTCGCGCGAGGCGGGGTCGGCCGTCAGAGCCCGCTCCAGCGACTTTGCGGCGTCGTCACTCCTGCCATCGCGAATGAAACCCTGCGCATCGGTGACCAGCCGCTGGGATTGCTTCCAGTTCCTGATTTCATCGACCACGGACTTGCCGAGGTCCACCAGCGCGGGCTCGTTGGTCGGAACCGCCACGGGCGCCTGAACCGCGGTTTGAACAGCCGGGGCCTTCGGTTTGAACGGTTTCTTGATCTTCGTCACGCCCAGCGCCAGGTAGTAGAGCATGACCACGGCGAGGATGCCCACCCAGGCCCAGGGGGTCACCGTATAGGGATGAACCCTCCGGCGCCTGTGGGTGTAGATCTGTGAACGTCCATCGATCGGGGAGATACCGACATCGGATTTCCGTTCGTTTCGCGACAGTTCGCTGGACGGCATGGCAGGAAGTCCGGATTCCTGTGCTCGCTTCTTCTTTCTCCGAAAAAGAAACGGCTCATCGTCCTTGTGATAGATATCCTGAGACGCGTCCATGCCAATTTCTGATCATCCCAAGTCGCAGCGGGGAATCAAGCAACGGATTTCGTCATCGTCTATTGGATGGACGCCGCGACGGGCGACATCAGGGCGCGGAATTCAGAAGGCACGGCTACATCGGGCCCAAGCAGCATCAGATCCCCCACCACCTCGCGAGCACGCTGGATCTGCCCACTCTCTATCTGGGCCCGGACGAGCCGGATCGCGATCTCCGCCCTCTGGCCCGGCGTGAGTTGCAGGGCGTAGGCATGCGCCTGCTCGAGCGTGTCCGCCGCTTCCTCGGCCTGGCCCTTTTGGAGGTAGATGTAGCCAAGCGTATCGAGGGTCAGCGGATTCGTGGGCTCGACGCGAGTCGCGTGGACCGCAAGATCCATGGCCTCATCGAGGTTGCGTCCGTGGTCAGCAAGGAAGTAGGCAAGGTTGTTGCGCGCCTTGCTGTCGTCCGGATTCGCCGTGACCGCATCGCGATAGCATCGCTCCGCGTCCTGCAAACGACCGAGCTTGCCGAACATATTGCCCAGCGCGTTGTGAATGGCGGATTCACCGGGTTGAAGCTTGATCGCGGCCCTGTAGTCGGCGATCGCAGCCTCGATATCGCCCTTGGCAAACCGGAACTTCGCCCGCGTGCAGAGCTCCATCACGGACAGCGACCAGTCGGGTTGCTCGGCAGGACAGGCCACGAGCATCCAGCGACGCAGCGGGCGCCACTTCCGGTCGAACTCTGCGTATTCATACACAACGGGCTTGCCGACACCGGTGTGGCAAAGGATTCGTTTTGTCTGCTCGTCGAAGCCCACAACAACGACAGGCCATCGCTTGCCTCGATAATCCCTGTTCCCTTGGAGGGCTACGATTACGGGAACACCGTGGGCGACGCGCTCCTTCAGTTGATCCAGTGATCCATACGAAGCGAAGGTCCATAGCCCCTTGGACTCGGCCAGCGCCATCGCATCTTCCTCGGAGCCGCTGCCAACACGCGTTGATCGCACACCCATCATCTCCGAGGGATTCACGACGAGGCCCCAGAACTGGAGAACGCTGCCCAGTGCCGCATGGACCTCCCCGAACTTTTCGCGCTTCAGATCAGGAACACCTTCGATATGTACCTGGAATGTGGACGCGACTTGCGCAGCATGGAATTCGGGGCGGTTTTGTGAAGCAGAGGACGAAGCCGTGGCGCAGCCGTTCGCTAACAGCGTGATGCTACAGAGCAGTGCTGCAAGGGCTAGCGATGCATCCGGTCGACGACTTCCGTCACACCCGGCGTTCCGGCGGCGATGTTGAGAGCCTGGGCGCGTGCTTGCGCGCTCTTGATGGATCCCGTCAGCGTGACGACGCCGGATGCAGACGAGACGCCGAAGGTGTGTCGCGTGGTCACGGTGTCTGA
>CAZCZZ010000063.1:0-19432 GCA_964503335.1 uncultured Verrucomicrobiota bacterium | reverse complement strand
GCACGAGGAGAACTGAACGATGTCCCATAAACTTCCCGACCTTCCCTATCCGGCCAACTCGCTGGAGCCGACGATTGATGAGCAGACGATGAACATCCATCACGGCAAGCATCATCAGGCGTATGTGAACAACCTGAATGCCGCACTCGAGAAATATCCCGACCTGCAGTCCAAGAGCGCAGAGGATCTGATCCGGGATCTGAACGCCGTTCCCGCTGACATTCGCGGCGCTGTTCGCAACAATGGCGGCGGACACGTTAATCACACCCTCTTCTGGAACCTGATGAAGAAGGGTGGTGGCGGACAGCCCTCTGGTGCACTCGCGCAGGCGATGAGCGCAACGTTCGGCACGTTCGACGCATTCAAGGAGCAGTTCGCGAAAGCAGGTACAACGCGCTTCGGTTCCGGCTGGGCGTGGCTCATCGTGACGGCGGATAAGAAGCTCGCCATCACCTCCACACCCAATCAGGACAACCCGATCATGAAGGGCGTCGCGGAAGTGAGCGGCACGCCGATCCTCGGCCTTGATGTCTGGGAACACGCCTACTACCTCAAGTACCAGAACCGCCGCCCCGATTACATCGGCGCCTGGTGGAACGTCGTGAACTGGTCGAAGGTCGAAGAGCTCTATGCGCAGGCAACGGCCTGATGCTTTCGACGAAATGATTGAAGAAGGCCCGCCTCGCGCGGGCCTTTTTCATTTCACCACATGCTGGTAGAGTTCCTCCCGACCCATGACCTCGACGACAACCACCGCACACATGACCGAGATCTTCAGCTCCATCCAGGGCGAGGGTCCGTACATCGGCTGCCGGCAGGTCTTCGTTCGCTTCTACGGTTGCCATCGCCGCTGCACATACTGCGACTCACCCGAAACCGTCACCGCATGGCAACCTTCCGGCTTCAAGCCCACCGCGTGCCGGGTTGAAAGAACACCCGGCCGATTCGATTTCGAGACGCACTCGAATCCTCTCGGCGTTGACGACGTGTTGGCGCTCATCCTGCGTTACGACGAGCCGCGCGGCCTTCACCACTCCGTCGCCTTCACCGGCGGCGAACCCCTCCTCCATGCACGGTTCCTCAGCACGCTCATGCCGCGCGTCAAGGAGATGGGCCTGAAGACGTACCTGGAAACGGCGGGCGACTTGTACCACGAGCTGGATCACATCCTCCCGTGGCTCGATATCGTCGCAATGGACATCAAGCTGCCGAGCGTGACGCAGAACGAGTCCGCGTGGGGACAGCACCGCCACTTCTTGAAGCGCTGCATCGACAAAGGCATCGAGGTCTTCGCCAAGGCGATCGTCAGTGCCGACACCTCCGACGTCGATGTAGAGGAAGCCTGCCGCGTGATCTCGACCGTCGCCCCCGACACGCTGCTTATTCTCCAGCCCATGACGCCCTTCGGCAATGCGCGCAATGCGCCGAAGCCGGACCAACTCATGGCCTGGTACAACCTGTGCCGGAAGACGATTCCGAATGTGCGCGTCATCCCGCAGGCGCACAAGGCGATGGGAGCGCTATGAAGAAGACCCGCAAGCCTTGTGTTGTGTTGCTGAGCGGCGGACTCGACTCCGCCACGGTCCTCGCCATCGCAAAAACCGGGGGATTCGATTGCCACGCGCTGTCGTTCAGGTACGGACAGCGTCACGACCATGAGCTGCGCGCTGCCCGTCGCGTGGCGCGCGCGCTGGGCGTGAAGGATCACAAGGTCGCATCCATCGACCTTCGCCTGTTCGGAGGCTCTGCGCTGACCGCGGACATCAAGGTCCCGAAGCATCGCTCGGCGAAGGCCATGGGCCGCGGCATTCCGGTCACCTATGTGCCGGCCCGCAATACGATTTTTCTTTCGTTCGCGCTCGCCTGGGCCGAGGTGCTCGGAGCGGAAGATATCTTCATCGGCGTCAATGCGCTCGACTACAGCGGCTATCCCGATTGTAGGCCCGAATATATCCGCTCGTACGAAAAGATGGCCCATCTCGCCACGGCGGCCGGCGTCGAGGGTCGGTCACGATTTCACATCCATGCGCCACTCATCCGCATGACGAAGGCGCAGATCATCCGCGCGGGCACAAAGCTCGGCATCGACTACGGCCTCACGCACAGTTGCTACGATCCGCACAGGAACGGCAAACCGTGCGGCACATGCGACGCGTGCCTGCTGAGGGCAAAGGGATTCAAGGAAGCCGGGCTGCAGGATCCGGCGGTCGAGTGACAGGCTCTACGCCACGGCGACAACGCGAATGGTGATGCCGCCGCGGGCTGTGAATTCGCCTGTCACGGTGAGCTTCCGCGGCTTGCACGTCTTCACGATCTCATCGCGGATCCGGTTTGTGATCGACTCCGCGAACGAGCCTTCGTTGCGGAACGATCCGAGAAACAACTTGAGCGACTTGCTCTCGATGCATCGCTTGTTCGGAACATATTCGATCGTGATGGAGCCGAAGTCGGGCTGACCCGTGACCGGGCACAGCGAGGTAAATTCCGGGCATCCGAACTGTATGGTGTAGTCACGATCCGGGTACGGATTCGGGAATGTCTCCAGCGTCGCCGCATCCGGCGATGACGGCAGGGCAACTTTCCTTCCGAGTTGGGTAATATCCTTCTTCATGGCCCGAATCTACATGACTCGCGGCAACCCCGCCATTCCCGACTTGCAGACACCCGTTAACCCGCTCGTGTACGGCCGGCGCGTTATCACGAGTCCGCCACATCCGCTGCCTAGAAAGAAAAACGCGAAGGCTCGTGAGAGCCCTCGCGTTCTTGATTCAGCCGTTGATGTCGATCAGACGCCGATCTGGTATCGCACGAAGCGGCGGATGACGATGGTGTCGCCCACCTGCTTGCTCTTCGCGGCCAGCATCTCGGAGATCGTCTGGTCGGGATCGCGGACGAAGCCCTGCTCGAGCAGGCAAACCTGCTGGTAGAACTTGTCGAGCTTTCCGTCGACGATCTTCTGGATGATGTTCGCCGGCTTGCCCTCGACCTGCTTCGCGTAGATTTCCTTCTCCGCGGCCACAGTCTCAGCCGCTACTTGCGTGCGGTTGAGGAACTGAGGATTGCAGGCTGCGATATGCAGCGTGACATCCTTGATGGCTTCCTTGAACTCGTCCTTCTGCGTCGTCTCTGCCTTGTCGCAGCCGACCTCCAGAAGCACGCCAACCTTTCCACCGAGGTGGATATAGCCGGCGACGGCGCCCTGGCCCGAGACTTCGAAGCGATGGTTGCGGCGGATGACGATGTTCTCGCCGATCTCCGCGATGCGCGCAACGGTCTGGTCCTTCATCACGTCGGCGAGCTGGTTGTCCGCAACGGACTTCGCTTTTTCGACGAGGTCCTTGACGAAGGACTGGAATCCTTCGTTGCGGGAGACGAAATCCGTCTCGCAATTCACTTCGATGATGACGCCGGCTTTCCCGCCGTCGTAGATGTCGGCCGCAACGCTGCCTTCCTTGGCAACGCGCGCGGCCTTCTTGCCGGCAACGGACATGCCGCGCTCGCGCAGCACCTTGATGGCGGCGTTCTTGTCGCCGTTCGTTTCCAGCAGCGCCTTCTTGCAATCCATCATGCCGAGGCCGGTCTCGTCGCGGAGTTCCTTGACGAGCGATGCACTGATTTCTGTCATGGTCATAGTACCTGTAGTTTCTTGTGCGATTCGCTTACGCGCTCTCGCTGGGAGCCGGTGCTGGCGCATCGGCGGGAGCTTCGGGAGCTGCCGGCGCTGCGCCCTCATCGCCCTTCGGTTTGCGGGTCTTGCGTTCAGCGGTCTTGGCGCTGTCGGGGGCCGGAACCGGGTTTGCCGCGCGGGCCGCGGCTTCGGCCTTCGCCTTGGCTTCGACTGCGGCCTTCTCGGCGGCCTTACGGCGATTCTCTTCTGCGGCAACCTTCGCGTACTCGTTGGCGCCCTTCTCGATGGCTTCGCCAATGACGTCCACCACGAGCTTGATCGATCGGATCGCGTCGTCGTTGCCGGGAATGGGATACTGAATCGGTTCCGGGTCGCTGTTCGTATCGAGCAAGGCGATCACGGGGATCTTCAAGCGGACAGCTTCCGCCACTGCAATCGCCTCGCGGTTCGTGTCGATCACGAACATCGCCGCAGGGAGCTGGCTCATGTCTGTCAGGCCGCTCAGGTTGAACTTGAGCTTCTCGAGCTCGTGACGGAGACGGGACACTTCCTTCTTCGGAAGCTTCTCCATCTGGCCGGTCGTTTCGAGTTTTTCGATCTCGCGAAGGCGGGCGACACTCTTCCGGATCGTCGTCAGGTTCGTCAGCGTACCGCCGAGCCAGCGATTGACCACGTACGGCTGCTTCGACTTCTCGGCGGCGGTCTTGATCGCCTCCTGCGCCTGCTTCTTGGTGCCGACCATCAGGATCGTGCGACCATGGGAGGCAAGATCGTAGGCGATCTTCTGGGCGTCCTTGAGGAGGTAGAGCGCCTTGTCGAGGTCGATGATGTAGATTCCGCTACGGGCGCCGAATATGTAGCGCTTCATCTTCGGGTTCCAGCGTTTGGTCTGGTGTCCGAAGTGCAGGCCGGCATCCAGGAGGTCCTGGACGGCCAGATTTGAGGTGAATTCACCTGTGGTCATTTGTCTTTCTCCAGTTGTTGTTCCTGCACGAGGCAGGAAAATCCGCTTTGGCCGACCCTTGGAGCAGGGCGACACTCGCTTCCGTCCCGCACAGCGGGACTAAGGGGCGGGAGAGTAGGCATCCCCTCCCCACGACGCAAGGGCAAAAAAAGCCCCCGAACGGAGGCCGGTCGGGGGCTTCAAAGGTCCTGCTGGAACGCGAACTACGGAATGTAGACGCTCAAGCCGATGTCGATGCCAATGTTGGTGTCTTCCAAGTCGCCGTCCTCGACGTAGACATCCTCGGTAGCCTGTTCGAACTTCGCGAGCCCGAAGATGGCGACGTCAGGACTCACGAAGTAGCGCGCACCGCCATAGAGGGTGAGCACGACGGCTGATTCGTCATCACCGTCATCGATTTCGGCCGCTAGATACTTGAGCGCGGCGCCGGCGAACGGGCTGACAGGCGATTCGAGATCGAAGTTGTATTCGCCGAAACCACCGAGGCCGTAGGTTGTGTAGGCATCGTTGTCCTGGATGCCGAGCAAGCCGCCGACCTCAATATTGTCCTGGACGAAGTAGCCGAGCTTGAGGTCCAGGTTGAACTCGGTGCCGAATGCGCTGTCAGGATCCAGATTGCCGCTCAAGGCCAGTTCCTTCGTACCGGCGGCAATGGAATTTGCGTACACAGAACCGGCCGCGCAAAGGGCGACCACGATCATCAGTAACTTCTTCATCCTTGTTCTCCCTTGTTCTTTGTTGGTGTACGCCCGACGGCGAGCGAACAGGGGTGGACCATAGCAGTAAGTGAGATATCGGGCAACACACACCATACGCGACTGACGGCGCCGTTGAATGATCAGCGCGAAGTCCGTAGGGTGCATCGCCATGTCATTTTTCAAGTCATTCACTTCATCCCTTCTCGCGCTGGCAGCCACCATTGCCGCGTGGGCAAGCGTTCCACTCGTGCTCAAGTATTTCGCCACGCACACCCGGCTCGATGGCTGGACGGTGAATGGCCTCCGTTATCTTTTCACGTCGATCTTCTGGCTTCCGTTTGTCGTCCGCATGGCGAAAGGCGACCCCGCGGCCTGCAAGGGTGTCGTCCGCGCCGCCTGGGTGCCCGCGCTGCTCCACATGGTGGGGCAGGCCAGCTGGGGGCTCGCGCCGTACTTCAACGACGCAAGCGTGATGAACTTCGTCAGTCGCATTTCGTTTCTGCTGACGCTCGTTGCGGGATTCTGGCTGCTTCGCGAAGAACGAGCCCTCTCACGAAGTCCGCTCTTCTGGATCGGAGTCGCAGGTTCGATCGTCGGCCTTCTGGCGATGTTCGAAGGCGGACTCCATACGGGAAATACGTCGCTCCCGGGAATGCTGTTGATCCTGGGCGCATCCACGTGCTGGGCATTCTATGCGGTGTTCGTCCGCAAACGAATGCAGGATTATCCCGCCCGTCTCGGTTTCGGCGTGGTCAGCCTCCTCGTCGTGCCCGGCCTCACGGCGCTGATGTTCACCTTCGGCGACTGGCGCGCCGCGCAGGAATTGACGGTCCAACAGTGGATCCTTCTCGCTGTATCGGGCTGGATAGGCATCTCGATGGGTCACGTTCTCTACTATCACGCCGTGCGGACACTGGGACCGATCGTTTCGGAAGGCAGCCTGGCGATGATTCCCTTCGTGACGGCCATGCTGGGCGGAATGTTGCTGGGTGAGCATCTCCTCCCGTCACAGTGGACCGGCGGGACGCTGCTGGTCGCGGCTTCGCTTTGCCTCCTCGCAGCAAAGCGTGGAAAGGCTCAATCCACCGTCGTCGAAGACCCCGCAGGCGGCTGAGCCCGAACATTGCATCGGCAGCGATGCAAAGTTCGCCCTGCGGGACGTGATGGTTGCGGCTCTGCCGCATCCAAACGGGGCACCACCACGTTCGATTTGGCACGCAGCAGCGTGCCAAATCGTCACGTCTTTTGGTCACGGAACTTGCGATGCAAGTTCCCGTGCCCAAAGCGCATATTTCAGCGCACTCTTGAGTGCGATGAAATATGCGGGTGAGGCTTCCTTGGTTGGAGGACCCAGCGGCTGTTGAACCAAAAGAACTGCGCGGGATCCGCGATGATGGTCGCCGCAAAAACGTTCATCAATCGTTGCATCAACCCGGCGTCACCGTCCTTTCCAAGGGAGGGATCAGGGATAAGGGGTTCATGAACGGTCCAGCGATGTCGATACCACCCATCGCGCCGGGCCGTAACGGGAACCAATGGCACGCCGGCAAGTCGGGCAAACGTGGCCGCGCCTTCCGGTATCAATGCCTCACGTCCGAGGAAGTTGATTCTTACACCGCCGCGTCGAGCCCGGAGGTCCGACATGATGCCCAGGTACTGCCCTGACTGCAGTCGCCTCACCACGGCAGCCGTGACATCCCGGTCACGGTCGATGCATTCCAGCCCGAACTGTCTTCGCGCCCGATCAAGTTCACGATCGAGCAGCGGGTTGTTCTGCCGGCGCACGATCACGAAAACGGGCAACCCCTTCTGCCTGGCCGCAAGCCCGGCAAGCTCCCAGTTGCCGAGGTGTGCCATCGCGATCACGGCACCCGAGTTGAGCGACTCCAGATGATGGGCTCCTTCAATGCGTCCAATCTTCTCCCACTGTGACAACAGGCGCCGGGCTTGCATCATCTCGACCGCATTGAAGAAGAGATTTCGCCAGGAGGTCCGCACGATGCGGCGAATCTCACGCGGGGTCAGAGAACCGCCGAACACCTCGCGAACCCGCCGTGCTGCATCACACAGCTTGCGTCGGGCCATCGTGCCCGCAATGAGAGACAGCACGTAGGCGAAGACAAATGCTGCGCCCCTGGGCACAAGGGCCACGATTCCGGATGCCAAACGATACAGCGCGTATTCTGTGTAATGGCGCAACGTCACCGCGAAACGATGCCGGAAGTCGTGACGCAAAAAAAGAAATGACCGCCTGATTTTCACCAGGCGGTCATTCCGGATTAGAAAATGTTGCGTCTACTTCCGGCGGCTACGAATCCAGCCGAGCGCAAGGGCACCCATACCGAAGAGGGCGTACGTGCCGGGCTCAGGAACGACATTCACAGTCCATGCGAAGTATTCCTGGATGGTGTCCACACCGTCGAAGTGTCCGGGCGTCGCGCTGAAGTCCACGATTTCGTTGGATCCGGGGAGCGTTCCGCCGGGTACGCCATCGGATGCGCCGGGGAGGTAATTGACGCCGTCATGGTCGACATCGCCGGGCGTGTCGCCGATCTGCTCATGGAAGCTGGCATTTCCGAGTCCGGGACCGGAATCAAAGCCATCCCACTTTGCGCCGTTGTGCGTTGAGTAGAACATGAGGCGAATGTCTTCGCCGGCAGCCGGGCCCCCGGAACCCGCTGCATAGCCGAGAAGCGTCCAGGGAATCACGAATTCGAATTCACCGGCCACGTTGGCGAAATTCGCATCGCCACCGATGTCGTACAAACGGCCACCAGCGACGGTCGCGTTCCAATCAAATCCGCCATTGTTCAAACCGTTGCCCTCGCCCGCGAGAACGCTTGTTGCGCCAGAGCCCACGGACTCAAGATTGGCCGCACCACCGCCGCCACCGCCGTTGTCGACGAACTGAACTCCAAGGACGTGTGTGGGGGTCCAACCGTCAAAGTCGACGCCCTTGATTCCGTATGACTTGTGACCATTCGTCTGGCTCAGGAATCCTGAAGCAGCGCCGCCAGCCGCGTCGATGGCGACGAAGAGATCGCCCTGATCGTTGTCGTAGTCCGCTTCGTTCAGATCGCCAAGGACGTTGTCGTTGAACCTGTTGAAGGGGAGCGTCGGTCCCGCGATGGCCAGATACAGGTTGTTCAGGTCGCTCGCGACGTTGAGGATGATCGTATCGCCACGGTTGTCGCGGAATGTGCGCGCTGCGCCGCCCGCCGTGTACCAAGTGTAAGAGGAGCTTTCATTGCGCTCGTCTGAATAGACGGCCGATCCGCCGCCAATCATTTCGGGCTGTGCATTGGCCGCTTCCGTCATCGTCAGCCAGCCTTCGGCGCCTCCGATATTGCCATCAACTGTCGGTGCCGCCTGTGCGATTGTCGCCGCGGATGCGACAACACCCATCAAGAATTTTGCAATGAACTTCATTCCCTTTTCTCCCTAAAAACCATCCTCAGACCAAAACAATGGGGGAAATAGTATCGGGTAAAGCGCTTTAGTCAATATGATTTTGGTCTAAAATTTCGCTAACGCAATCATTTCAATTCCAAAAGGATACGGAAGCCGGTGTCGGCGTCCCTGTAGTTATCGGGGAGCGATACGGCCGACCAGACGGCATGCAAGGCGGGGCCCCTGTCGGCCCAACTGCCTCCTGCCGCCCACGCGCGACCCGATTCACTTCCCGCATCCGAACACCACTCAGCGAGGCCACCCGACACGTCATAGAGACCATATCGATTCTGCCTATGACGCGCGCGTTCCGGAAAGACTGGTGCAGCGGCGTCACCTCTATAGGTGGACGGATTCGACCAACCCCATGGAAACATCGCCCCCTGTATTCCTCCGCGTGCGGCATATTCCCATTCGTCGCGCGAAGGCAGCCGGGCCCGCTGGCCCGATACCAGGGTGAGCCAGTCGCAGAAGTGCTGTGCTTCGTCCTGCGTCACCCAAGCCAGCGGTGCGGCCGGATTCTTGGCGCGCAGCACACCATCACGATGCTCAAACTGCGGGTGGCTCCATGAATTCGTTGTTTCGACGTCGCGAAGGTATCTCTCGAAAAAACCGCATGTGACTTCAACCCGTCCGAGATGGAATCCCTCCGTGTCGAATCGGCGCGGGAGCCGCGATGCACGTTCATCCCGGCTCCCCAGCAGAAGGGAACCGGCGGGTATCATCACGGTCTCTAGGTCCGGATCGACGGAGCGGCTGTCTCGCGAACAGGTCACGAGGGCCAACGCCGCCGCGATCACGACCGCGATTCTCAATGTTCTAGGCTTTGACACGCTCGCAGCGTTCGTCATACTTCACGCTTCTGACGTCGGTATCGGGGACTTCCGTGGTCCAGACAGACCCGGGGCACGCAAATAAGGGGAACTTCGCATGAATTTGGATACAATGGATGTCATGGCTTGGGTGCTTCGCATTGCCTGGGTGCTCATCTTCTTCCAGTGGCTTGATATCATCCTGCAAAGCTTCTCACTGCGTAAATCCATCGTGCCCGCAGGCACCGACCTGCGCAGCCGCGACAGCGTCAGCTCGTCCCTCGCCTCCATGACGGGCAAGACCCTCCTGGACCGCAGGGCGCGCAGCCTGCTGGATAGCTATAGTCGCGGGTGGGACGCAAGAGGGATCGTCGATCTTCTCTCCCACCAGAGCGCGCGAGAAACCTACCGGCTCTGCGCCACGGGCCTTTTTGTCCTGCTCGTGCTGGTGGCCTGCGTCAAACAAAGCGACCAGCCCAGTCTCGCCTGGTTCGGCATCGCTGCGCTCGGCGCCACGCTTTTCGGAAAGGGACTCGTCCTCGGCCGCATCGACTCCATGCTTGAGGAGCAGATCGTGAGCAAGTTGTACGATGTGCCCGCCGGCGTCGCGGGAGCTTCCGCGGACGACCTGGCCAAGGCGCTCGCTCCGTCCATCGAGAACGCCTTCAAGAGCAACATTCCCCAGCCCGAGAAGTTCGCGGCTGCACTGACCGCCGCCGTCGAAGGTACGAAGAAGAATCTCGAAGCCAGCGCCAGTCAAACCGCCACGGCTGTGGCCGGCGCACTGGACACCGCGCGAAAAGCCCTGGAAGCGACATCGACGCAAACCGCCACGGCCTTGAGCACCTCGCTGGACGGCGCCCGCAAGGCCCTTGAATCCGGCTCGTCGCAGACGACGAGCACGATCAGCACCTCCCTCGACGCGGCGCGCAAAGCCATCGACGCAAGCGCCTCACAGCTTGCCACAAGCCTTGGTGGCGGTGCCGACAAGCTGCAGTCCGCGTTTGCGGCACAGATCCAGGCGATTGAGAAAGCGAACGCCAGCGCCAACGAGCAGACCAAGGCGGCCTTGAATTCCCATGCGGAGAAACTCGGCAAGGTCAGCCAGGATCTTGCCGCGAGCCTCGAGAAGATCGCCGCGCTCGGCAAGGACATCGAGAAGGTCCTGCACGTTCAGCAGACGGTCGAAGGCGCAATGAAGTCCGTTTCCACCAGCGAGGAATTCAAGAAGACGCTGACTACGCTGCAGGCACATCTCGCCGCTTCCGACGAACTCGTGAAGCAGGCCTCACGCCCGCGCAAGATCCGCCTGGTCGAAGGCGAGTCGTAAGGTCCTTTTGGGGGCGGCTTCCGGTGCCGGGGTCAGCGACCCCGGCTACAGCTAACCGATCTGGTCGGGAGGCATCTGGTGGGCATTGCTGCCGGGCTGCTTCTGGATGATGCCGACGCGCAGCGGGTAGCGGATCTTCAAATCGCCGTCGATCAGCACTTCCACCCAGTGCGCCCCCTCATGCTGGAACTCGACGTTCAGGAAGACCTCGACATTCGTCGCCGTGGCCTCCGGATTCGGCAAACGCACCGGAATGCTCTGCCCCTCCACAAGGACCGTAGTCTGGTCGGGCTTCAGGATGCGGCTGCGCTGCTGGAATTCCCCCTGCCCGCTGCACCAGCGTGTCACCATAAAAAGGCGCGGATAACGCACGGGAAGCGATTGAATGACAATGGCGTCGAAGAGGCCGATGAGGATGAATTTGCCGTTGCGCTCCTGGCGCACATCGTCACAAAGGATTGCTGACTGCAGGTCGGGCGTGATCAGGTTCATCCCCGGTACTATGACCCAGCGGGCGATTCGTTGCAAACACGAGATCGCCCCGTCTTTCCCGTCGTCCGAACCGATACGGGACGGGGATGCTTGCGTTTGTCACACGTTAACGTTAGAACGTTCCGACGAGGGCCACGTTCGACTTAATATCGGGATAATACGATGATGAAGAAGAAAGCAGCCCGGCCTTCCCCGAAAGCGCGGCGCCCTCCAGTCGTCGCAGAGGAGCGCGGACGCAACCTGAACGGTGGCGCGGGTATCTATGACGTGGCCGAACAGGCCAACGTTTCCGTCGTCACCGTCTCGCGCGTATTCAACAACCGGCCCCATGTAAGCGCACAGATGAGGGAGCGCGTCCTTGCCGCTGCTCGACGTGTCGGGTACACGCCTCGGCTTGTGACCAAGCGGAGCGTTGCCGGTATCGTCATCGAGAAGCTGGAACATCTCGAAGGCGGTGGCTGCATGTCGAGGATGCTGCTCCACCTTGTGAGGGAAGCGTCACGCGCGGGCTACCTTGCCGAATTCATTCCCACGGAATCCATCCAGCTCGCGACCGAGCACCTCGTGGACGGCCTCATCGCCGTGGGGCTTGAGGAGAAATCACTCGATCGTCTCACAAACCTTCCCGGCGTCCCGCGTGTCCTGGTGAATATGAAGCCCGGGCGACCCGGTTGGCATGCCGTGCACGCCGATCATGCGGACGAGACGCGCACGGCGATACAGCATGTCCGCGGACTCGGCCACACCCGGGTCGTTCTCGTCGTGGATGAGGATTGCCGCTGGTGTTCCAAGGCCCGGATCGAGGCGTATCGATCCTCCCTCGGCAACTCGTCCACGCCACTGGTCCTGCAAGCCGCCCGGATGGGGCCACGCGATATTGCGGAACAGATCGTGGGCTCAAAGTGCACGGCTGCCATGATCCTCGCGGAGCACGCCGGACTTTCCATCATCGACGCCCTGACCAACGAGTACGACATTCGCGTACCCAACGATCTGTCCGTCATCGGCGTGGAAAACGACGCTGTGACACCCTATCTCCAGCCACGCCTGACCACCATGGAGCAGCCTCTCCGCCAGATGGCCGAGTCCGCCATATCCATGCTTTCCATTGATGGCGCCAGCCGTCGCGTGGAAACATCGCTACCCTGCAGGCTGATCGAAAGATCCTCGGTCCGGCCCTTGTAGCCGCAAGCAGCGGGCGGGTAGGTAGGGCGCTTTCTATGAAAGCGCCGCGGCGGCTTCGTCGAAGCCGCCCCACCCATTGCGCATTACCGTGCTTTCAGCATTTCGCGCGCGTGCTGCAGCGTGACCTTTGTGAGGTCGCGTCCACCGAGCATACGGGCGATCTCTTCCACGCGGGTGTCCTGGTCGAGGGGCAGGACGTCGGTCGTTGTGCGTCCATCCTTCACCTTCTTGCTGACGGCGTGATGTTGTGCTCCATGGACCGCCACCTGCGGAAGATGCGTGATGCAGATCACCTGGTGGCTCTTGCCGAGCACTTCCAGTTTCCTGCCGACAGCATTCCCGGTTTCGCCGCCGATGTTCGCGTCGATTTCATCAAAGATCAGGACCGGCACTTTGTCGTGTCCGGACAACACCACCTTCGTCGCCAGCATGACGCGCGAGATTTCGCCGCTCGACGCGATATCGCGCAGCGGCTTCATCGCTTCGCCCACGTTCGGCGCAAACCCGAACTCTACATCGTCAAGTCCGCTGGCCTTGGGCTCCGCAGAGGGCTTGAGCTCGACGGCGAAGCCGCCGTGGGCAAAACCCAGTTCGCGCAACTCGCGCGTGATGGCGGTCGCAAGCTTCTTCGAAACCTCCGCCCGCGCGGCGCGAAGTGCTTCGCCGGCCTTCGTCATCGTCTTGGTGACCGATGCGATTTCGCGCTCCAGCAATCCGAGTTGCTCGCCGCGCGTCTCCAGGTCCTTCAGCCTGTCCTTCGCCTCGGCAAGCGTGGCAAGGACCTCCGTTATCGATCCGCCGTATTTCCGCCGCAGCTTCTGGTACGCGGCCATGCGCTCTTCGAGCCAAGCCAGTCGCGAGGGATCCGCTTCTACCTGCGACAGCCGGTCGCTGATCGTCCCGCCCAGTTCCTTCACGGCAATCGCGGCGCTCTTCGCCTCCGCCTTCCATGTTGCCGCTTCCGGGATCAACCGCTCGAGCTCTTCAAGCTGTCGCTGCACACCCGCCAGCGCATCGAGCGCCGAGGCATCGCCTTCGGTCAGCGCCTGCACAATGCCGCCTCCGACATCTAGAATGCGCTGCGCGTTTCCGGCGACGAGGTGCTCCTGTCGCACCTTCTCTTCCTCGCCCTCCTCGGGCTCCGCTTCCTCGATTTCGCTGATGCGATATTTGAGGAGGTCGATCTGTCCCGAAACATCGCTGCCCACACTCTCCAGCTCCGCCTTCCGCGCGAGCAGGGACTGTAGCTTGTCGAACTGCACGCGATACGTCGCGCGCGCCTCCGCCGTGTGCCCGTAGGCATCGAGCACATCGAGCTGGTACTCCGTGCTGAGCAGCGCCTGGTGATCATGCGGCCCGTGCATGTCGATCAGCTCTTCGCCGAGCCGCTTGAGCACCTGCAGCGTAACGGGACTGTCGTTGATGATGTTCTGGCTCGACCCGTTCGCCTTCACGATGCGACGGATCACGAGCTGGCCATCCTCGCAGGGAGAAACACCCGCGTCCTCGAGCAGGGCATTGATCGGTGCGGGCCGCTTCAACTCAAACAGCGCCTCCGCCCCGCACGCATCCGCGCCCGTGCGGATGTACTTCTTGTCCGCCCGCTCGCCCAGCAGCAGCGACAGCGCGCCGAGCAGGATCGATTTTCCCGCGCCGGTCTCGCCGGTGATGATGTTAAGGCCCGGCCCGAAATCGACGCGGACACTTTCCACCAGCGCAAGATTTTTGACTCGAAGTGTGACCAACATGGCGCCGCAATCTCCAACGATTGGAAATCCCGGGCAAGCTCAATTCCAAGGATTGGAAGAATGCTCACTGGCGCCGGCAATGACGGCTATGCGCATTGATTCGGTACAACAACGAACACTCTCGTGTGCCAATCGGCACCATTTTGCCCACGCTCGCCCGCTTCGCCGGAAATGAGAATGTCGCAAATAGTTCGATGACAATCGGTTACAGATCATCTGTCGACCGTGGTATACCGTCTGCTAAGACAGTCTCCGTGATGCTTCGTTGAAGTTTTGTCAGGGGGACGTGTCGTGTGGAAGTTTTCGTGTGCCGTATTGGCATGCTTGTCATTGAATCTATGTCATGCAGACCTGGTCATGTGGGACCCGAATGATTCCACCTCCGATCCGCAGGGCGGATCCGGAACATGGAATGCATCACGCACGTCCTGGTGGAACGGCACGAACAACATTTCGCACGCTTCAACGAATGATGCGCAGTTCGGCGGCACGGCTGGAACGGTGACGCTGGGCGCTTCGCTCGCGATCAACTCGCTCATCTTTGAAGTCACGTCCTATGTGATCGACACCTCCTCGCGGACCCTGACCGTCACGGATGGTGTGGATGGATCCGTGGACTGGGCGAAGCGCGGCAACGGCACGATCAGCGCGAGCGGTTCGGGCAACTTCAGCGGTACCGCACGGATTCAGGAAGGCACACTTCAGCTCAACAGCTCCAACGCGCTCGGCCAGGGCGAGATCGTGATGTCGGGCGGGACGACGCTGAATCTCCGGAACGATTTCGATACGATCTTCTCACAGCATGTCACCGTCTCGGGTTCCGTCACCATCAACGCAAACCGGTCCGGCGCGTCCGCGAACGGACGCACGCTGGCCACCTCGTCGCTGACCGTCAGCAACAACGCGACCGCGAACATCACCGCTGGAAACAACTATCGATATGATCCGGGGCAACTCACGCTCGGCAGCGCGTCCACGCTCAGCCTGCCCGACGATCTGGGTGTTTTTATCACGGGCGATTACCTGGACACGACGAACTCCGTGCTGAGAATCGGTGATTCCGATTCGGGCACGCTGAACAGCAACGTATTCCATGACGGCCTCCACTTCGCAAACGGAAGGACTTCTGTTGTACACGCCGCAATCGTGCCCCAGCATCACACGAATACAGACCCCGTGCTGGGCGCCAAGGGTCCAGGGACGGTGGTCTATCTGCTCGGCCCGTGGGATGGCGACGGGTCGAATGCCGACAACTGGCTGGTCGTGCAGGACGGCGGACGCATCGTCGTCGGGAGCAGCGCGACGCTGGATTCAACGCATGATGGCAGCGGTAACGGCCAGCCGCTTCGCCTTCGGGGCGACGGCACGGGCACGGTCGAATTTGAGCCGGGATTCGATGCTTCGCCCACCGACGATACAAGCCTGGACTCCGTCAGCATCCAGAACGTGAACTTCATTACATCCAGCAGCCAGAACCTGCCGGGCACCATCCTGTTCGACGTGCTCCCGGGGGGCACCTGGACTGTGCAGCATTCCGATCAGGTCTTTGCGGGAGATCTCATCGTCGACGTAGACGCAAACCTGCACACCGAGTCTGCATTGACCGTGAGCAATCTCGAGTTGAACGCCGACCTGTCGAAGCACGGCACCAACAGCCTCACGATTGCAGGTGGATCCATCGCGGCAGGCACGACGTTGAATGTCGAGGAAGGTGAAGTCCGCTACAACATGAACGACCCGGACCTCACCGTGAATGTATCGTCCGGCGCCACCTTCGGCGGCTCCGGATCCCTGGGTACGCTGAACATCCATGGGCTGCTTGACCCGGGACTGGACACGAGCGACGTCTTGAATCTGAGCGCGACCAGCATCGTGTTCTCCTCCACCGCCACGCTGCGGCTGCAACTCAACGGCCTGACCGCGGCAACGGAATACGACCAGGTCGTCGCCAACGGCCAGATCACGCTCGATGCGCCCCAGTTGTCCCTGCGCCTTGGTTTTGCCACCGTGCACAGCGACAGCTTCGTGATCGTGCTCAACAACGGATCTGCTCCTGTTGCCGGAACGTTCTTCGGTCTCGCCGAAGGCGCCACCGTCGCAACCACGTACAACGGCCAGATCCACAACCTGCGCATCAGCTATCAAGGCGGCGACGGCAACGACATCGTCCTGACCACCGTCCCTGAACCCGGCACACTCACCCTCCTCGCCCTCGGCGTCGCGGTGTGGCTCACCCGACGGCAGCGAATGCATAGAGAGCGACGCCGGAAGTCCCCGGTTGTCCAGTGAAGACGCGTCGCATAGCTCCGCGCTCCATGCGGACTACGGATTACGGGTCACGGGTCACGAGGCCCCGGGGGCCGAGCACGCTTCCGATCTACGGATTGCCAAGCCGGTAAAACCCCGCGCCGACCGGCGCATTCGTATCCGTATAGGACATGCCCCACTGGCCGGCGGTCGCGGTCTGCGAGCTAAGCTGTTGCCACACGTCGTCGATGCGGTTGGTCTGACGGTACAACCGGATCGTCGCGCCCGGGACGGTGAGCCAACCCATCTTGAACTGATTCGTCTTGTCGTAGGAACGGATGGCGAAACCGCTCGCGGGTGACAGGATGTCGTACACGCCGTACAAGCCGGAATCGCGGATCTGGCTCACGGGTATGGCGAGAAACTCCGTCGGCTCAAGGTTGTTGTTGGCCGTCGTCGCCGCCGGGGCCTGGGCGTTCACGCCGCCGCCATCCGCGGTGCCATAGGCGATCGCCGCGACATAGATCGTTTCCGGCACCGCACCGAATTCGGCAACCATGTCGAAGCTGCCTTCCAACTGACGCGTATTGTTCGGCCACTTGAACAGGTTCGCATCACCCGTCGTGTTGAACCACCCCGCATAGTCGGACGATTCCTCACCCGCCAGGAACGGCTTGTTGCCCGGGATCGCCAAGAATCCAGCCTTGGCCCATGGCGCGGGCGTGGTGGCCGTGTTCAGCAAGACGTCGGAAACGAGGATGTGATGATCGCTGCCGAAGCCGACGCCGAAATTGCCGGGCGACCAGGTGGACACATAGAACCGGTTGCTCCGCACCGCAGCGTAAATCACCATGCCCGGATTCGAAAGAAGGTACCCGCTGAAGTCCGGCTGGCCGTCCATGATGAATTCATCGGCGCCCGGCGTGGTGATCTCCACCGCCGTCGACAGCGCGCTGGTCCCGAATTCGTTGCTCGCGCTGACCTGGTAGGCATACAGCGTCGCGGGTGTAAGCCCCGCGTCCACCCACACCGTAGCCGTCGTTGTAATGATGAGATTGCCATCGCGATAGAGGAGATAGCCGTCCGCCCCGAGGCTGGCCTGCCAGTTCACCTCGAGCCGCGACCCCGAAATGCGGCGAATGAACAATCCGTTCGGCGCCGAAGGCGGCTGCTCCTGGTTGCCGAAACCGAAGAGGGTGTATCCGCCCAGGCAGCCGTAGTTTGAATATCCATCGCCCAGCACGGGTGTCTTGCCGACGCCGCTGACCCGGAAATACACCGTCTGGTCAGAAGCCAGCACGAGATCCGCCGATGCCGCGAGTTGCAGTACCGGATTCGCAGACGTCACAACGACGCCGCTTCCGTTGATCACTTCGAGCAAGGCGTCGAGATTCCCGTACGCGTTGGGCTGGAGATAAATCGTGTACGTTCCGGACGTGAGCGAAACGGAAAAGACATCGAAGTCCGTGTTGCGCTCGATCACGCCCGTCGCGGCGTCGCCGACGATCGCGCTCGCCGTGCCCGTGGTGTTGCCATGGTCGTCTGCAATGAAGTCCACGTAGACATCCATGATGCTCAGGTCGTTTTCCGTCCGGTTCGCGTTCAGGTACTCGCCGCGGCTCCACTGGACGAGGTTCTGGTAGTAGCCGACGCCCATGATCGGCGCCCATCCCGTCTCGCCCGACCCATGGCCGCCGTAGTATTCCTCCGCAGGCGACGTTCGCCCGTCGTGGAGCAGCCCCAGCGTGTGACCCACCTCGTGCGAGATCACCTCGGCGCAAGGCTTCGCATCCGTGTCGAGAAAGGCCCAGCAGATCCAGGAGCTCGAGCCGTTGAAGGACCCGATATACGCCACGCCGCCCGAGCCCGGCGCCGCGGCGTCGTTCTCGGTGATGATGCAATGCGTCCGCGTGTTGACCGGAGCATTGTTGTAGTCGGCCAGAGAGGTCGTCACGTTGACGTCGAACGAATTGAAATCCTGCGACACGCGCTGCCACACCTCGTAGATCTGGCTGTCGTTCAAGCGCGCCGCCGGTGCAACGATGGTGCTGCCCGACCACGCACCGTCGTTCACCGTCTCACCATCGAAATCGAGGTAGATCGCCGCCGTGGCCGAAGGCCGGCTCCGGAGAACGGGAACGACTCCCGGTGGACGAGGCAACGCACGCAACGTCGCCAGATACGTCTCATTCGTTGGCCGCGGCAAACCGAAGACCGCCGACCCATCCTCGCGAACGACCGGCTTCGCGCACACAAGGTCGGAAAGCCGCATCTTCGTCGCCGTTATCTCGCCTTGCCCGTCGACCGAAAGTTTATAAGCAACATTTCGATCCGGAATCCGAACCACTCCGTCGAAGGACTCACCGACCCACCGCATCCCCACCGACCCGCCGCTCAGCACTCGCCCCGTCAACACCTCGCGCCCGCCGTCGCCCGAGCGATGGGTGACCCGAACTCGAATCACATCATCAGGAGAAACCGGAATCTCAAAATCACCACCCACGGAAACCGCACGCCAGTCTCGCGCAGCTGATTCGGTGATCCGACCTGTCGAAACGGGGTGAGATGAATTTGAAAGTGTCGATGGCAGGGTACTGATCGCCGGCTCCGGCGGTCTGCTCAATGTCTCATCAGCCGACCGCCCCCGAGGACCGGACCCGATGAATCCGCCCACAAGTACGCAAACAGCAACAAAAGGTAAAACCCGCCTGAGGAATCGTCCCATGAGCCTCCGAGACATAGCGTGATGCTATAGAAGCGCGCCCCTCATCACGACTGAAAACCGCGCAGGCCGCCTGAAGGTGGCTCGCCACCCGCAGCCTTTGCGAAGGGTGGTGGCTGGGGGGAGAGTTGAACTCCCGACCAAGGGCTTATGAGT
>CAZCZZ010000062.1:0-24909 GCA_964503335.1 uncultured Verrucomicrobiota bacterium | reverse complement strand
AAAGGATGCTACTTCAGTCCTGTTGACAAACCACATGCCTGAACTCCGTGGGCAACCGTCTTCTCTCCCATTTCAGTGTCGCAGCAAGGCGCTGGATCGGTAGACTCCACGGGCAATGAAGCTCCGGATATTTCTCGTTGTTTCGATCTTCGCGGCGATCGCGTCGTGGGCCGGCACGACGTACACCGTGAAGAGCGGGGACAGCCTCGACGGCATCGCGCGGAAGCACAATGTATCCGTCGCGGACATCGTGAAGGCGAATGCGATGAGCGATCCCGACAAGTTGTCGGTCGGCCAGACTTTGAAGATTCCCGACGCATCCGGCGGCACCTCGAGCGGCGGCAAATACACGGTCCAGTCGGGCGACACGCTCGGCGCCATCGCGAGTGACCTGGGCGTCAGCATCATCGACCTCACCAACATCAACAAGATCTCCGACCCGAACGAGATCAAGCCGGGGATGACGCTCACGATCCCGAAGCCGGGTACATCGGTCAGCGCCACCACGTCCGTGCGCTATCCCCTTTCCCCCGCGATCAAGACCGCGCTGGACAAGCAGAAGGTGGTGCCGGGCAAGTGGCGCTACATCGTCATCCACCACAGCGCCACCCGCAACGGCAGCGCGAAGAGCATGGAGAATTACCACCGCTTCAAGCGTCGCATGGAAAACGGCCTGGCCTATCATTTTGTCATCGGCAACGGCCTCGGCATGCGCGACGGCGAAATCGCGATTGGCAACCGGTGGAAGCGACAGATCAAAGGCGGCCACCTTGCCAGCAATGCGCTCAATGAGAAGAGCATCGGCATCTGCCTCGTCGGCAATTTCGAAAACAGCCGCCCAACCACCCAGCAGATGAAGAGCCTCTACGCGCTCGTGACTTACCTGCAGGCCCGATGCAAACCGCCGTCCGATGCCGTGAAACTCCACCGCCAGATCAACACCAAGCCGACCAAGTGCCCGGGCAAGAATTTCCCGGGCAAGGCGCTGGACGACAACACCTGACACAGTCAGGCTTTTACCGCAGTGAACGCGGTGGGCGCGGCGTTGGAGGGATGAGGGAGCGCGAGAATATGCCACGCCTGCTCTATCTGTGCGCCGAGTTCCTGGTGTTGTTTGTGCTGTTGCCGACAGCTTACGCGCTGCATTTTCTGCCGGTCCCGGTCATTGGCGTCCTGCTCGGCATGGGGCTCTACGGCGTGATCATGTTGGCGCGGGACAGCTCGTTTGATCGCACGGCCTGCGTCCGCTGGACGCGGGAGGTGTGGCCGAACGTTGCACTCGTTGCGCTCGTGGCGGCAATTCTTCTCGTCGGTACGTGGCTGTTTCGCCGGCACCTGCTTTTCTACTTTCCACGCGAGAAGACGGCCCTTTGGGCGGCTGTGCTGATTGGCTATCCGTTTCTCTCCGCACTGCCCCAGGAAATCCTGTACCGCGTCTTCTTCATGCACCGTTATGCGTCACTCTTCTCTGACCGACGCATCATGCTCACCGCGAGTTCCCTTATCTTCGGGCTGCATCACCTCGTCATGGGAAACTGGGTCGCCGTGATCCTGTCCACCATCGCGGGCTTCCGCTTCGCGATCGTGTACGACAGGACGCGCAGCGTCTGGGCACCGACGATTGAGCATGCGATCTACGGCTGGATCGTCTTCACCGTGGGACTAGGCGACTACTTCTACCACGGCACGATCGAGTTCATGGAATGATGGGAAACCCGAAAGGAAGGGCGTTAACCACGAATGAACACGAATTCACACGAATACGGAGATGCGAATATGCTTTCCGGAGACAATTCGTGTCTATTCGTGTTCATTCGTGGCTAATACATCTCCGCCTCGTATCCTGATTTCCAAGGATTGGAGGACCGGTTGGAGCATTGTTCCAAGCCTTGGAACGCTGCGAGCTTAGCGGATCATCGGTTCGACGACGACGGAGGCGTCTTTGACGAACCAGTAGAGGTTGCACTGTTTGCAGATTGTGTTGAGGGCGTCGAAGAGGGAGACCTGCGCGGCGGAATAGGTTACCAGCGGGATCTTCGCGGCGGCGCCGGAACCGGAGACGGTTTCGATGTTCAGCACGATGGTAACGCCGGCGGGAGCAATGCCCGACTTGTCGGTGCTGGCGCTGAGCTCCTGCAGGAAGGGCACGACATCCGCGATATGCGCCTCGCGCAGCTCCACCTTCGGCAGGACGATCGCCTTCATCTTGTCCGTAATCGCCTGCTTCTTGTTCACGACAGCCTTGGCGATCGTGTACGTCTGCCCCGCGACCGAGACCTTCCCGCCCGCCACATACTCAAACGGCCCATTCTTCTTCCCCGCCGCATCAATAAGGAAAAATTCCTCCGCGCAAACCGTAATAGCCAACAACCCCATTGTGAGGAAAACAAGAACAGGCTTCATGATCGGCCTCCACCATTCGTGTAAATTCGTGTCCATTCGTGGTTAAAAGATCTCAGATTCCCAGCAACGCCTTCATATCCAGCCCGCGGCGCACGCCCTCGTCGTAGAAGGTCGGCTTGTTGCCGGTCATGATGTGCTTGCCGACGACCTTGCCTTCCTTGTCGATGCCTTCCTGCTTGTAGATGAACAGGTCCTGCACCTGGTACTGGCCTTTGTCGAGACCGAGCACCTCGCTGATATGCGTGATACGGCGTGAGCCGTCGAAGAGGCGCGCGGTCTGCACGACGCAGTGGATGGCCGACCCGATCTGCTCGCGCAGCGCGGAAAGCGGAATCTCGATGCCGCTCAGCAGCGAGCAGGTTTCGAGGCGCGACAGCGAGTCGCGCGGGCTGTTCGCGTGGATCGTGGACAAGCTGCCGTCATGGCCGGTGTTCATCGCCTGCAAGAGGTCCAGGGCCTCACCGCTACGGATTTCGCCCACGATCACGCGATCGGGACGGAGACGCAGCGCCGAGTGGAGCAAGTCGCGGATCGTGACCTCTCCCTTCCCGTGCTCGTCCGGCTTGCGGGTTTCGAAGCACACGACGTGCTCCTGCTGGAGCTGCAATTCGCTCGAATCTTCCAGCACAAGGATGCGCTCGTTCGGCGAGATGAACCGGCTCAGTACATTGAGGACGGACGTCTTGCCGGAAGACGTGGCGCCCGACACGATGCAGTTCTTGTGGAGCTGGATGATGCAGCGCAGCAGGTTCGCGCCCACCTCGTTGATGCTGCCGAACTTGATCAACTGCTCGATCGTCAGCTTCTCCTTGCTGAACTTGCGGATGGCGACGACGGTACCCTTCCGAGCCATCGGGGGGATGACCGCGTGCACGCGCGAGCCGTCGGGGAGTCGGGCATCCAACCGCGGATTCTCCTTGTTGAACATGCGGTTCACAGCCCGGGCCACATTCTGGACCGCCGCCATCAACGCCTGCTCGTTCAGGAACTTCGCCTCGGTGAGAGTGACCTTGCCCTTCTTCTCGATATAGATCTGGGACGGGCCGTTGATCATGACTTCGGATACATCGGGGTCCTCAAGGAACTGCCGCACCGGCTCGAAGAAGAGAAGCAGGTAGGAAGCGGACGTGCGCTCAAACGCCTTCTTCTTGGCCAGCTCGGCAGCCTTCGCGGCCTCTTCCTGCTCGATCCGTTCCGCCTCCTCGCGTTCGGTGTCGGACATGGATTCCTTGGGCGACACCACCTCAACAGGGGGCTGATCCACCCATATCTTATAGTCAGCGACCGTAATCACATGATTGCCGGGTTCAAGCGTCAGGGGGGCGGTCAGCGCCTTGCCATTGACGCTGAAGCGGCCGGACTGTCTCGTCACCTGGGCGACGACCTGTTCGTTGCGGACGGTGACGGCGATCTCCGCGCCGTTTTCGTCCTCAGGCTCAAGGGGCAGGTGGGCTTCCGACCGGAATCCGATCCGGATGGTGGGGTCGTCGAACTGGTATACGCGGGATGGACCGTTTTCCTGCTGGCATCTGACTCTCAGCATGCTGGTATGCCCCGATCTGGATTGACGTCACAGGGAGAGCCCGCGGCCGGGTCACATAACCCGCCGGCGGAGGCAAAAAATGCAGCTCCTCCAATTAACGCCTTGTCTAGCAGTTGCCTTCGCTTATGATTCTATACAGAGAGCGTACCGTCAGACAAAGGAGAAATCGCCATGAATGCTGCGCAGCTACAGAAGAAGTCCGGCCAGGGAATGACCGAGTACATCATCGTCCTGGCAATCATTGCCATCGGCGCGATCCTGATCATCGGCCTGTTCGGCAAGCAGATCAAGTCGACGTTCGGCAAGAGCACGAGCGCCCTTGCGGGTTCAGAGCTCGGCGACGGAAACGATGCGTCCGAAGGCGATATCAACGACGCCTCGACGAAGCAGAACGATATGGGAACGTTTGACGACGACGTGACCGGTAATTAACCGCGCTTCACCGTCCAAAAACATCCCATTATGAAAAACAAGATTCCGCTGATCGCGGCCATCGTGCTCGGCATTGTGGCCATTCTCGCCATCCGTTCGTATGTGCAGCGCGTCGAACAGGAGGCGCAGGCCAAGCTAAAGGGTAAACCCGTGGTAGCCGCGCGGATGGACCTCAAGGCCGGGGCCGAGCTCGAAGTGGACATGGTGACCCCGAAGGAAGTCCCGGCGGCGTTCATCCCCCCGCAGGCGATCCAGGGAAGCCTCGAACTCAAGCAGATCATCGGGCGCAAGCTCCGCGTGCCCGTCCGTTCCGGCCAGATTATCCTTTGGTCTGACCTCGAAACGGAACGGCGTGGCGGTTTGTCCGCTTTGATTCCCGAAGGAGATGGCGCCTACACGCTCAACATCTCCCAAGGCATCAGCAGCTCCCTCATCCAGCCGAACGACCACATCGACATCATCGCGTCCTTCGCCATCCCGAAGGACACGGCGCAGCCCGCGGCCAGCCAGGCCACGTGGCGGCAGGCGTCGGATATGGTCAACGTCGTGCTCCTGCAGAACGTCACCGTGCTCGCCATCGGCGACCAGCTCGGCGTCGCGACGCAGGGCAAGGAAGAGAAGTCGGGCTCCGGCGGCCTCACCCTGTCGATCACGCTGCCCGAAGCGCAGCTCTTGATGTTCGCCTCACAGCACGGCGAACTCGGCGCAGTGCTCCGCAAGGAAGGCGCTGTATCCACCCTGCCCCGCACCGAGTTGCCGCGCGTCACTTTCGAGGCGATCGAGAAGATTATCGGAGATCTTGATCAGCGCCGCGACCAGCGGCTCGCACAACCCAAACCAGGGAACTGAGCGTGGCTTTCGTTCTTGTTAACGGCAAGGAATACAAGAGCAAGCACATCGAGATCACGGGCGGCCGGTTAACCATCGGCCGCTCGCTTGATTGCGATATTATTCTGCGTGACGATCAAGTCTCCTCCCGCCACGCCCAATTGATCCTCAACGACCGCGCGTACTGGCTCCAGGACCTGGGCAGCACGAACGGCACGCTCATCAACGAAAACCGGATCATCCAGCAGCGGCTGAACTCCGGCGACGAGTTTACGATCGCCACGTACAAGCTCACGTTCTCGGACACCGACACCTACTTCAAGGAGAAGGAACTGTCGTCCGTCGAGGACGTGCGGCGCGCGCTGCACGAGCAACTGATCGAGGAGCTGAACCTCAAGAAGCTGTCGCTCGACCAGATGGCGGACAAGGCCCTCCGCGCCAACGCCAGCGATGTACTCGACCGCCTCATCCAGGCGAAGCGGAAAGAAATCCCGCGCGATTTCGACGTCAAATCCATCAAGAAAGCCGTGCTCGATGCCGCCCTCGGGCTCGGGCCGCTGGAAGACATGCTGGCCGACGAGACCATCACCGAAATCATGGTCAACGGCCCGAGCAAGATCTTCGTGGAACAGAAGGGCCGGCTCAAACTCTCCGACAAGTCCTTCCTCAGCAAGCGCGAGATCCTCACGGCCATCGAGCGCATCGTCGGCCCGATCGGTCGCCGCATCGACGAAAGCAGCCCGATGGTGGACGCCCGCCTTTCCGACGGTTCGCGCGTGAATGCCATCATTCCGCCGCTGGCGCTCGACAGCCCTGTCATCACGATCCGCAAGTTCCCGACCAAGCGCTTCGGCATGGAGGACTACCTGAAGTACGGCAGCCTCACCAAGCCGATGATCGACTTCCTGCGCGTCTGCGTCCTGGCCGCCAAGAACACGATTATCTCCGGCGGCACCGGCACCGGCAAAACGACGCTGCTCAATGTGCTCTCCTCGTACATTCCGGACGGCGACCGCGTCCTCACGATTGAAGACTCCGCGGAATTGCGCCTCACGCAGACACACGTCGTCCGCATGGAAACACGCCCCGCGAACATCGAAGGCAAGGGCGAGGTCACGATCCGCGACCTTGTTCGAAACGCGCTCCGCATGCGCCCGAACCGCATCGTGGTCGGCGAGTGCCGCGGCGGCGAGGCTCTGGACATGCTGCAGGCGATGAACACGGGCCATGACGGCTCGCTCACGACAGTCCACGCGAACACGCCGACGGACGCGTGTCGCCGCCTGGAAAACCTCGTCCTGATGGCTGGCATGGACCTTCCGCTTCGCGCCATTCGCGAGCTGATTTCGTCCGCTGTTCACATGATCGTGCAGATCTCCCGTTTCACGGACGGCACACGCAAGATCACGGCGATCTCCGAAGTAACGGGCATCTACGACGGGGACATCCAGTTGCAGGACATCTTCACCTACCGACGGACCGGCATGAGCCCGGACGGACGCGTCCAAGGCGTATTCTCCGCCACCGGCGTGATCCCTATCTTCCTTGAAGAGCTTCTCCAGGCTGGCATGGACGTCGATATGTCCATGTTTGTGCCGATCGAGCAGGAGCCGGGCAAATGATTTTCGCCGCGCTCTTGATGACGTTCTTCGCGGTGATCCTCGCCTTCTACCTCATCTACGTCCCGATCCGCGCCAGCATCATGAAAACCTCGAGCGAGGCCGCGGATCGCGTGGCCCGCGAACTCGAAGACATGTTCATCTTCATCCCGGTGAACTATGTGTACGGGCTGAAGTTCGGCCTCATGGCCATTCTCGGCCTGCTCGGATTCCTGCTCACCTACACATCCAAACCTCCTTTTCCCTTCATCATGGGTGGTGTCTTCGGACTCGTCGGCTATTTCGGTCCCGAGCTGATCCTCATGTACCTGCGACGACGGCGACGGAAGAAGTTCTCCGAACAGCTCGTGGATTGCCTGACGATGATGGCCAACGGCCTGCGCGCCGGCTTCACGCTCCAGCAGGCCTGTGAAATGGTCGTCGAGGAAATGCCCGCCCCCGTGTCGCAGGAATTCAACCTCGTCATGCGCGAGTACCGCGTCGGCGTGGATCTCGACGACGCGCTCTGGCGCTGTGTACACCGGACGAAAGACCCCGACCTTGAACTCGCGGTTTCGGCCATCGGCATCACACGCAAGCTCGGCGGCAATATCGCGGAGATTTTCGAGCGCATCGTGGACATGGTGCGCGATCGCAAGTTGCTCGCGGGCAAGGCGGACGCGCTGACCGCGCAAGGCCGCCTCCAGGCCCTTGTCGTGGGCATCCTGCCGTACGCGCTCGGCTTCTTCATCTTCCAGATCAACCCGGAAATGATGAGCATCATGTGGACCACCTGGACGGGACTGTTCTGCCTGGTCCTCGTCGTCGTTCTCGACATCGTCGGTTACACCTGGGTCAAGAAGATCGCGAACATCAAGTATTAGCACTTAATCATGAGCCCCGCGTGGAAAGCATTCTTCGAGAGGACGGGCCGGTATTTCCAGCTCAACGCCGGCAATACGCTCGACGACTATGTTTCGCGCCTGCACAAACTCATCCTTGCCGCGGGCGCGCCCGGCGACCTTAAATCACTTGAGCTTCTCGGCATCCAGATCTTCAGCGGCATCGCGTTCCCGGTCTTCTGGGTCTTCATCCTCATGCAGATCCCCGCGTTCGACTTCCTTTTTAAGGGTCCGGCGCAGGTGGTCCTCTTCCTTGCCTTGATCGCGGCGGGTTTCTACTTCCCGCTGATGAACCTGCAGGACCGGATGAAGAAGCGTCACGTCGAGATCATGCTCACGCTGCCGGACACGCTCGACCTGCTCGCCATTTCCGTGGAGGCGGGCCTCGACTTCATGACGGCGATGAAGCGCGTGGTGGTGAAGATGAAGGACGGGCCGCTCAAGGAGGAGCTCGAGCGATTCTTCAAGCAGATGGAACTGGGTCGCCCTCGCCGCGATGCGCTGCGGGAGATGGCGGATCGCGCACAGCTTTCGGACATCACCGCCATCGCGTCGGCGCTCATCCAGGCGGATCGCCTCGGCTCCGCCATCGGTCCCGTTCTCATCATGCAGTCGGACATGCTCCGCAAGCGCCGCGGCCAGCGGGCCGAGAAGGCCGCGCAGGAAGCTCCTGTCAAAATGCTCGGCCCGCTGCTATGCTGCATCTTCCCCGCGGTGTTCATCATGATTCTGGGCCCTGTGCTGATCCAAATGATTTCGAATGTCTCGAGGTAACGATGAACGACAAACCCAAACTGGTACTGCTCGACGGCGAGACGGCGACGCAGGAATACGCCCTCGAATCCGGCGAATGGATGGTCGGACGCTCACGCTCCTCGGCGATCAAGATCGACGACATCGAGGCATCGGGCCAGCACATGGTCATCCGCGTCAAGGGCGGCGAGGTCTGGGTAAAGGACAACCAGAGCAAGAACGGCACCTTCCTGAACGAGAAACCGCTGCGCGGCGAAGTGTCCCTCGCCACGGGCGACATCATCCGCATCGGCGCCACGCGCTTTCGCTTCCAGGCGCACGCAGCGGCCGACAAGGACTTTTCCGCGCCCGAAGCGCCCAAGGCGGACGCGGGCGACGGCGCGACGCGGTTCATGCCGCTGGCCGAGGAGCCGGGCACGCGCATGCTCGACCAGACCCCGGCCGCAGCGACCGGCGGCCACGACGACGGCACCTCGGTCCTGCCCGAGAACGCCACGCGCATGCTGGACGCATCGGAGCTCAAGGGGCTGCAGGCCAGCCCGAAGCCCGCACTCGATCTCCCGAAAATCGCCGGCGGTATTTTCCTCGTCCTCGCGATCCTCGTCGGCGCGTTCTACATGATGAAGAAGCCCGAAGAGGCCGCGACCGAGGACGCGGTCGCGATGACGACGTATCACGACCAGACGACCGGCTTTGAGTTGTCCGTCCCCGAGACGTGGAGCAACAAGGGCAAGTCCGGCGGCGATCTTGTCACCTTCACCGGGGAAGACATCGAAGGCTCCAAAGGGCAGATTGACGTGATCTCCGAAATGAAGCCGGAGTACGAGCTGACCGGCCTGACCATGGGATTCGAGCAGTACATCGAGGAAGCGAAGGCGAAGCACGAGGAGCTGAACCTCACCGGCAGCAAGCTGATGGAGCTGAACGATATTCGCGTCATCTTCTACGGCTATTCCGCCAAGGCCCGCCAGGGCAAAGGCATCTTCCTCATCCACGGCGATCGCCGCATCGTTGTCGAGGGCAACAGCTCGCGAGCCCACTACGCAGCCTATGCCGACCTCTATTCGACCGTCCTGCAGAGCTTCAAGCTCTACCAGGACCAGAAGTATTTTGACTTCCCGGCGGCCGATGAGACGGTGCGCCGGACCGCGCTGGCAAATCCCGACAATGCGGTGCGCATCGCCAAGGAGCACTTCCAGATCGGCAAGGACCTCCTCCGCAAACGCGAGGTGCAGCTCGAGAACCTCTATCGCTCCATCCGGGAGTTCCAGACCTCGCTGCAATACGCGTCGGCGCTTTCATCGCGCCCAGTGGTGTACGGCGAGGCGGCGGAAGAGTTGAAGTACGCTCTGCAGTTGTTCCACGAAGCCGTACGGCGCCAGCGCTTCGAGATCAACCTCGCCTACAAGCAGGGCGACCGCCAGACCACGTTCTGGGAAGCGAGCAAATTGATGCAGATGGTTCCGGACAAGACGGACCCCGTCTATCAGGAAGCCAACACCTGGGTGAAGAAACTGTCGAAGAAAAAGAAACGCTGAGAAGACACTATGGCAGCTGTACTTGTCGTCACGCGGGATCGCAAACAGATCAGCACGGTCACCCTGACCTCCGAGAGCGTGGTCATCGGCCGGTCACGGCAATGCACCGTGCACCTCGACGACCCGGATGTCTCGCGTCAGCACACGATGATCCGCGCCGAGGGCGACCTCTACTTCGTCAAGGACAACGGCAGCCGCAACGGCACACTGCTCAACGGAAGGAAGATCAGCGCCGAGGTGGAGATCAAGAGCGGCGACGTCCTCACCGTGGGCCCCTTCACGCTCACGTTCCACGCGGACGAAGCCGCGATGGAAGGCAGCCCCGAGGAAGGCGAGCCCGCAACGCGCTTCATCTCGTCGAAGCAGATGGAAGACGACCTCCCCGGCAAGAAGATCGTGCGCAAAACCGAAGAGGGAAACCTGAAGGTCAAGGTCACGGTGCTCGACGGACCCCTCGAAGGCGGAACATTCGAGGACTGGCAGGGCGATCTCACCATCGGCCGCGGCCTCGACAACAACGTGGTGCTGCTCGACGACGCCGTGACCACGTATCACGCCCGCATCTACGAAAAGGCGGACGGGTTCTACATTGAGGATCTCGGCAGCCACAACGGGACCTTCCTCCAGGGCGTCAAGATCGCGAACGAGAAGCTGCCCAACTGCGCGAAGATCCGCATCGGCGTCACGACGCTCCAGTTCAAGGTCACCGACACTGCTCAGCGCAAGAAGCAGATGAAGAAGGCAGGAATCGGCGCGGGTATCGCCGTCCTGCTGCTTCTCATCGTCAAGATGATCATGCCGGGCGACGAGGCCCAGGTGTACACGCAAAAGGGCAAGGAGTTCTTTCGCGCGAAGAACTACGAAGAGGCGGAGAAGGCATTCAAGAAAGCGCTGAGCTACGATGGGGATTTCGAGCCGGCCAAGACCGCGATGAAAGAGTTGAAGACGCTCCGTGAGTCCGACCAGGTCATCGCCCGCGCGGCGGCGGCCGCGGAAGAGGCGCGCTTCGACGACGCGCTGACGATTGCCGAGACGGCCATTCGCATCGCCCCGTCCTACCGCAACGCGATCAACATGAAGGACAACATCAAGGCGATGAGCGAGGCCGAGGTCGCCTTTGAAGCGCAGAACTGGACGGATGCCGTGCGTCTCTACAAGTCCATAGCCGCCGAGTATCCCGCATCGCAACTCGTGCCGAAGCGCCTCGGCGTCGCGGAATCCGAGTTCAACGCCCAGCAAAGCCTCGCCACCGCAAGCAACCAGGTGCAGCACGAGCAGTTCAAGCTCGCGCGCGCATCGCTCGGCACGGTCTCGACGACGAGCGTCTACCGTGCCGCCGCGCAGCAGATGCTCGCCGGCATCCAGTGGCGGGAGGAGATCGGTGCACTACTTGCCTCGTCCGATGTGACAAAGCTCAAGGCCGCGCTGGACCTGATGAACAACAGCCAGGACCCGCTGACGGCCATGAATATGTCGAACGCGGACCTCAAGTCGAAGGTCACGCTCCGCTTGCAGGCCATATCGGCCGACCTCGCCGCGCAGGCCAAGGAGCAGGTGCGTGTCGCGAAGCGTGCGGAAGGCTTCAAGCTCTACGAGAAGGCGCTCGAGGCCGATGAGACGAATGCCGAGGCGAAGCAGGCCGCAGACAACATCCGCCAGATGGTGCGCTCCGAGTGCGCGGTTTTCCTGAAAGACGCGAAGAAGTTCGAGTCCCTCGGCCAAAACCCCGCCGCCATCCAGTCCCTCGAGAAGATCCTCGCCGTCGGTATTCCCGGCGAGGATTACTACGAGTACGCCAAGGCGAAGATCCCGCGGTTGAAGTGACGGGCTGCAAAGGATGACATCCTGGCCTGCATGCTGTCGCGTGTCCTATCGCGGGCTTGGATGCCTCCTCTTCCTGGCCGGAGTTCTTGCCATGGCGCCCGCCGCCGCGGGGGAAGGCGCAGGAGCCGGGACGCCGGAACAACTCCTTATCGTCCATCCGCACGATATCAACTTCGGGGACGTACTGGAGCACAGCCTATCGAGGACGAACGTGGTGCTCGCAAACGGTGGACATGAGCCGGTCCTGGTCACGCGCCTCGGTCGCACATGTCCGGATTGCATGACCTCGTACCTCGACTCCTCCAACATCGTGCCGGGAGCCGCAAGCATACTCGTCGTATCGGTCTGTCCCGAGAACCTGCCGGGTGAATTCGACGAGTTGGTCACGATCGAGACAGCCTCCGGCGTAAATCACGGCATTCGAGTCAGGGCTCGAATCATCCCCTCATATTCCGTGTCGGACACACCGTTTATGCTCACCGCCACGCAGCCTGGAGACACCCTGCGCTACTCGGTCCGGATAAAGCCCTCGTTTCCCATGAAAGGAACGCTTCAGGAGTCGGCCCTGAGCAACGCCCTGCTTACGGTCTCGGTCAAACGGGACGAGTCGGAACCTGCATTCTACCGCGCGACGGTGGAAACAAAGGGGGCAATTCCGGAAGGAATGACGGAGACCATGATCGAGATCCAGAGCACGGATCCCGGCGATCCGCCGTGTCGCATCTATGGTTCGGTATTCCTTCCACCGCCCATTCACGTGTATCCGTCGCGACTGCGTCTGGCCGCGTCGGATCGCGAACAGCTCCGCATCCTGTTCGTGGACCAGCGGATAGCGCCGCCCGCGCAGATCACGGGAGTACAGACCCCGGGCGAAGACGTGACCTGGGAGTACCTTCCGGGGTTCAACCTTGAGCACTCCCGTTTAAATGTGTATGTTCGCAATCAGGCGAAGAAGTCCGGGTACATCGGCGACATCGTATTGACGACGGATCACCAGGAGGTGCGGCAGATTCGTATCCCCATGATGGTTGATCCGCGCATGGCCAAGGGGGTCAATGTGGATCGTGGTCAGGTACCGGTAGCAGGCGGTCGAGGATGTGGTTGTGGCACAGGCATCTAAACATACCGGGGTATTCGCACGCGGCAGAACCAGGCTTATCCGCCTGGTTCGGGATTGCCGCGGGCAAGCCATGACTGAGTACGCGATTCTCGCATCCGTCACCGTCGCCCTGGGCATCTATCTCTATTTTCCAGACAATCCCATCTTCCAGGGCATCCGCCACATCTTCAACAAGACGTCGCTGATCGTGGGGTGGCCTGGACCATGAGCAACGGATACATCCTCTCGCTCGTCGTGCTTGGAGTCGTGCTCGTGCTGACGACCTACACGGAATTGCAGAGCTCCCGGATTCCGAACTGGATCACAACACCCGCCCTCGCTTTTGCCTTCGTGGCGAGCTTCATCGGCATCGGGATTCCCCTCAGCTCCAGCGTGCTCGGCTTCCTGGCCGGATTCGGATTTCTTTTCGTATTCTACATGTTCGGCGGAATGGGTGGTGGAGACGTGAAGCTCATGGGGGTTGTCGGCGCCCTGCTCGGCTTTCCACAGATTGTCACCGTGCTCATGTACACCGCGTTCATCGGCGGGGCGATGGCGGTCATCGCCCTGATCTGGCACAAGCGGTTCTGGTCTGTCGCCGGACGCACCGCAACGATGTTCTGGAAGACCGAAGCCGGAAAGACGTTGGACGATGGCGCGGTGGAGGATAAACCCGTGACCCTGCCCTACGGGCTTGCGATCGTTCTGGGCTGCATCATGCATATCGCAATCGGCGCGAAAGGATTGCAGCCATGACCTATCGCCGACGATTGGTCGGAATATTCCGGGATGCGCGCGCGCAAGCCATGACCGAGTACGTCCTCGTCATGCCCGTGGTGTTACTGCTCTTCTTTGCGATGCTGCAGACCATGTACACGGCAAAGGCGTCGCAGTTGACGACGTATGCGGCCTTCGCTGCAGCCCGCTCATACGCCACATCGTTCTCGAAATTCCTCGCCGAAACCGGGGATGCCTCTCAAGCGCAGGACAAGGCCGAGAAGCGGGCCAAAGACGCGGCCCTTCTGGTCATGGCGCCGATTTCCCATGCGCAGGTCGGCGAGGCGGTTGAGTTGTGGAACCCGATGCGCGCAGCCGTCAAAGGCTCGCCTCAAATCGTCCAGCAGTTCTACGGCATCGCCGAGGGGTACGTCACGGCGATGATCTATAGGATGAAGAACTTCAGCGTCTCGCGGTCGGGGGCCGCCGACGACCCGACAGCCGTGGTCCGCGTCCGTTTCGACTATCTCGCCCCGATCATGATTCCCGGCTTCTCGGAAATGTGGAACTACCTGCACACATCCACCGAAGCCGTGACCATGGATGAGCTATTCGACCTCGGCGCCCCCTTCGTCGATCCCGGCTCAATGTCCAGTTCGTTCGAGTCCATCCTCGACGGCTTGGCCGCGCTGGATGACATCCTGGGTGGCGGGACGTTCTCCGGTATTCAGGACGCGATCGACGGCGTGCTGGACGGTGTCTATGGCAGCGGCTTCGCCGGCGCGCGCCACAACGTTACGCTCCCCGCCAAAGGCATCTGCGGATTCGAGCCCTGGAGCGGCGAGGTGCGCACAGACGACATCGAGGACTACTGCGAGGGCGAGTTCGACGAGAGCCTGCAGCCCTGCATCGACGCCGCCGAAGCGAACGATGAACTGGTCCAGAAGCAGGCCAAGGAATGCCAGGAGGCGAATGACGCCAAGAATGCGTACGATGCGGCGGTGGCCGATCACAATGCCAAGCTGGCCGCGTACAATAGTTGCCCGAACCCCTCCGGCGATACCGTGGGCCGCATAGACGTCCACGGCAATCCGGTCGAAGTGAAGAAGGACTGCGAATCCGAGTGGGACCAGGAACAGGACGCGCAGGAGGCGGAAGACGAGGCGTTCGAGAAGGCCGAAAAGGAAACCGAGGAGTGCGAGGAGGCCGGCGAAGCCGTGGACGACAACCGGCAAGCTATGGAGGATGCATGCACCTAGGAATGTCACGCACCCGGAAACTCCGGGCAGCCATCTCCTCGTTCGCCTGGTCGGTGCTCCGGTCGACATACCGCCGGTCACGCGCCCTCCCCCGCGACGACAAGGCACAGGTGTTAATCCTGACCGGCTTCATGACCTTTGTCGCCGCCATCATGGCTGTCGCCACGATCACGTCGGGCCAGATGATCTACGACCGTATCCGCGCACAGAATGCCGTCGATGCCGCTGCAGACACGTTCGCTGCATTCCAGGCTCGCGGGCTCAACGCCGCCCAGCACTTGAACGACGTTCACTACTGGGCCAACTGGACCATCTTCGGTCTCGAAGTCACCGACCTCGGCGTCCGCATCGCCTGCCCCTTCGCCTCGATCCGCCCACCTCCCGTATTCTTCGACTACGCCTTCTACGTAAACTGCTGCAACCTTACGAAGAACATCGCAAAGGCCCTGGACAGCGCACAGTCCACCATCGCCGACCTTATTCTCGGTGTGCAGTCCGTCATCAATACGGCCTTTCCCGTCCTCGCCGGCCTCAGTGCAAACGCGCTGGCGGAGGCGAATGGTGCCGACAAAGTTCTGGAATGGGTGGGACAGATCGCGGGACAGATGGCGGGGCTGATCGGCATGGACATCTCCGGGCTCGAGGACGCCATGACCAGCATGAGCAGCATTCCGGGACTCGGCGACATCTACGCGTTTCCCCTGAAGCCCGGCCAGTTGATCGACCTGAATATCGAGAAGCAGGATCCGGATCCCGACTATCTGCCCTGGGATGACATGGGCATTATCGACGGCCTCATCACCGCAAGCGATATCGCCTGTATCGCGGCCGGAAGCAATGCATCCGGAGATGCTCCGAGCGGTGGATGGGGATGGGACGATGACACGTATTACTGCGGCGGCCCGAGCTACAACACGTGGCTGGCGGGCAAGAAGCGCCGCAGTGTGTGGCCTGCGCTTGAACGGATACCATGGCTGAACCCGAACATGGGTACGGAGGATCCTGAAATCTCGATGTATACCTATCAGGAGAACTACGCGGTCCTCGATGAGCGCGGGAACGTGGCGGCGGGGCCTGACAATTTTCGGAATCCCGCCTTCTTCTCGATCGCGAGCAGCCAGGTCGGCGGTTCACCTCTCATGGAGCGGAGCAGCCACAGCAATTTCGAGGAGTTTGCCAGCCCGAACCTGATCTCGGTCCATCTTGGCGAACCGGGTAGCGACAGCACGATCACTTCGGTTCTGATCTGGCACTAAGCCGTTGGCGCCATGCGCATGATGAAACACAGGAAATTTGGATCTGAGGCCGGCCAGTCGATGACCGAGGCTGCCATCGGCATGTCGCTGATGGCCTTTGCGTGGTGCCTGATGTTTGTCGCCGCATACATGGTCAACAACGCTGATCGCTGCGCGGTGGCCGCCCGCCACGCGGCATGGTCGAAAGGCAACGGCGTAGACGTCAATGAAGCTTCCCTCGCATCCGAGGTCTTCCTGGGCAACCTGTCGCTGGTCAAACTTGAGGAGTCGACGGAGCAGACGAGCGATGCCTCCGGCCAGTTATCCGGAAATGCAATCGTTGAAGCCCTGCTCAGTATGTTTCCCGACATCCAGAAGGCCGACGTCACCTTCGGCACGGAAGGCGGCGCCGTGCCTTCCACATGGCCCTTTGTATTCATGAACACGCAGTATCCCTTCATGCCGGAATCGAAGGTCGCGTCACTGCTCAGCGTCTCAAGCCACTCGGAATGGGACACTGTCACCGAGAACTGGGACAGCATCGGATCCATTTTCGAGAGCATCGTCGACTCGATGTTCGACTGAGCGACGCGATGCCCTGCGACCCTGTGTCTTCGATGGAAACCTCTCAGAGTACGAAGCCTCCCGGTGCCTTCTCCGGAATCATGGTCCGAATCGTTCTCACCGTCTCGATTCTCGCCTTGATGTGGGTTTGCCTGCGCATGGTATCCCTCACGGTGCACTTCGTTCCGGATGCGACCCGCATGGATGACGAGTCGCTCTACCCCGGCGCCGGGTCCATGAAAGCAGACAGCGTGGCGGAGAAGCGGGCACGCTTTCCGCTCCCGCTGTTTCCCGGAGCGAGAAACGCGGAGTTCGGCGAGATGCTGTTCAATGGAAAACCCTTCTTTCGCTGCGACTACGAGGTCATCGCGCCTGCCGAGCGCGTGCTCCAGTACTACCGCAGCCAGCTCATGAGCGCGGGCTGGCGGGATGTGACGGAGGAATCCGTTCGCCAGGCCGCGATCGTTCAGCAACCGGAGCAGCATGAGATCCTCGACTTCCAGAATGAAACGTTCCTCCGCTACTACGACAATATGATGCGTACGCAGGCATCCTTCTCCAAACCCGGGCGCCACATCCTCATCGCCGTGAAGGACGGAAGGAAATCGTGGGCATCCCAAGTTGGCATCCATTACATCGAATACGGATCTCCCGGGGAGCTCTCGCACGATCTGCAGCGCATGCTCGGGCTGGAAGGCGACATGCTCAAGAGCGACGGACCTGCAACGTTCTCCCAGACGATGGGCTCGCAGAAGGCGGAAACGACCATCCGGACCAGCCGCAGCGGGCCGGAGGATTTCTGCCGTTCACTCGTCAACGATTTCCTGCGCCAGGGATGGCGCGAGGTGGATATTCCCGAGAAGGCCGCAAGCCCGAATGCGGGCCAGACAGCGTGCCTCGTTAACGACAACCAGATGCTGCTTGTTCACGTCACAAGGGATGCTCAGAACAAGCTCTCACGCGCCATCATGACGCGCCTTGGCTCCCCCTGAAGTTACACAGCCGCTGTAGGCGTTGGATCACCTCTAAAGAGCAGGCGATCCCCTTCCTTGATCGCTCCGGAATCCAGCCAGCCGGATTGAACCTCAAGGGCCATCGAGGCTCGAAAGCCACCAAGCGCTGCACGCAAGGGACCAAGGTCGCGAAACACCTTCAACACCGTGCCGTCCTTCCCCATGAAGATGACATCGATCGGAAACCGCATGCCGAAGGTGTGGATGGAGCCGCATTCCATGAGGAGGAGGCCGTGACCGGGGTCCAGTCCGTCACGGCCGAGCAGGCCGCGCATCCGGTCGGCCATGCTGTCGGCCCTCTCCACGTGAGGCACCAGACAGGCATGGCTTGCGGCATGGATGCACTGCATTATTCGGCAGCCGTGGACGACAATGTGAGGAGCGCGGCTTCGGTGGTCGATTCCCAGACGCCGGGCAAGGCCTTCAGGACGGCGCCGTTGCCGTTCTTCCAGCGGGCGTCCGCCCACTTCGCAAGATTCCCCTCAAGCTTACCGCGAAGAGCCGTCCAACTGATGGACTCCTTCTCCGCGTCGCCGAGCGCCGACTCCGTGAGCTTCCGCGTATAGAGGATGAATTGGCCCCACTGCTCGGCCGTCGCCGCGTTGTCACCAGCCCGCTCCGCCTCCAGCGCCTGCGCCGCCATAGTTGTAACCGGATACTGGACGACAAGCTTCTCAATCGCCTTGTCGATCTCGTTCAGCGCAAAATCAAGGACCGCCTTCTGGATCTCCTTGTCCGAAGTCAGCTTCACGGGAACGCTCTGCGGATAGGGATCCACCTTCAGGTCGTCGCGCACGGTGGACGTCCGGGGTGTGCCGGATATGGGATTCGCAAAGGCGATTTCTTCGCACTGCAGTGTGAGCTCCTTCAGCGGCAGGGCCTCGCCGGGGAAACGCTCGGTCAGCGACAGGAGGGAGACCGACGGGGCGTCGGCCTTCTCGCTGGTCAGGGTGAGCGTGATGACACCCTCCTTCTTGTGCTCGCGCTTCACGCGATAGAACTTGGCCACCTCCTGCTGCCAGATCGTGCGGGGCTGGTTCTCGCGGATCTTGTACATCGGGTTCACGACTTCGATGATGTTCGGGCTTCCAACCTCGATGAACTCCTGGTCGTATTCGCGCACGGGCGCGGCGTTGATCGTAATCTCCTTGATCTCACCCGATATGACCGTGTCGGCAGGGTCGAGCGGCTCCACCATGTTCTGCGTGAGGATCTTGCCCTGCGGAACCGTGAGGCGCCACGCGAGGTCGTTCGCGGGCTCGTACTTCTTGTTGCAGAGTGTACGAGCCTGATAGGCCACCTGGCCGCCCTCTTCCGTCACGGCCGGCAGGAAGTCGAGGATCAGCAACCGGCGGTTGTGCTGCGCCGCGATCTTCTCCGTCGCATCCTTCTCGATGGACCGCGCAAATTCGAGCTTGTCGGTCGCATCGGAAGGCACCTTCATGTCCTTCGCGCGGGCGAAGTCGAGCATCTCCTCGGCCATCAGGCAGAACACGTAGGAGACTCCATACTGGTCACGGTCATACGCCGCGCTGGCGGTGTCGATGAAGTGCTTCATGCCGTCGCCCAGGTTGGCGACATACATGCCGCGTACCTTCTCGGCGAGGGTCCCGCTCTTGAGCGCGGGCTTCGTCTCCGCGCTCTCCAGGCAGGCGGCAATAAACTTGTAGAACATCCAGTAGTCGGAGCGGCCCACGAGATAGTCTCCGTACTTCTGCCAGACACCCGCGAGGGCTTCGCTGGACTGCTGCAGCAGCGCGGCGGCTTCCTTGCGTCGCTCATCCGTCAGCAGCGCCTTGCCGCCGACCTTCACGGAGTTGACGGACCGCAGGTAGTCGAGCACCTGGTCCTGCTTCGTGAGGAGATTCTTCTGGAACTCATCCCACTCCACGGGCGAGTCCTTCAAGGTCTCGGCCTTCGCGAGGACGTTCTTCTCCATGCCATCCTTTACGCCTTTCCAGGCGTCGCTGGCCGACTGCACGCTCTTGTTCACGAGGTCCTTTTCACCCGGTGTGATTTCAAGGGCAGCGGCATAAGCCACGAGGGCCTTGAGGTGGTCCTTCGCGGACACGGCCGCGTCGGCCTGCTTGAGCAGCTGCTTGCGCTCGATCTCGAGGGACGACGCTTTCGCCTTCGCTTCGGATAGGGCCGTCTCCCACGCTTCCGAGTATTCAGAGCCGCTGAGCGACAAGGCTTCGGGATGCGTGCTCACATACGTCGCCACGCGGTCGCGATCCGAGACGTTCCGCAGCTCGGGGGCCGACTTGTAGGACTCGCCATCGATCACGACAGGCTCTTCGAGGGCCTCCTCGCGCGCGCGCCACAGGGCCAGCTCGCGCGTGCCTTCGGGCACCGCCGTGCGTTCAAGGCGGTCATCGAGTTGATCTTCCACGATCCGGACCGCGGCTTCACGCTGCGCTTCCGTTTCGCCGAGGGCGCCTTTCACGAGATACAGCACCTCGTCGCTGGCAATGCTGCGCACCTTCGCAAGCATCGTTCCGCAGCCGCACAAGACGGCGAGGCAAACCAAGGCGACCACGCCACGGGCGGCGCGGGACATTACTCCACAGATACGATCAGACTGGTTCATCAATGACTCCTCTTCTTTTCCCAATACTGGCTGACACTCAAAAGCGGGCGAATGGCGACGACATCAGGATGCGGAATCCCACAAACTCGTGCGTGGCATCGATGGTGCGCGCCTCGGCCGCCGGCATGACTTCGCCATCCGTGCGGCTCTTGGCACTGCCCCCCTTCAGGAGAAAGCGCGGCTCGAATTCCGTGGCGACCAACGCGTTCGCCGAGTCCATGCAGATCTCCTCCACATTGCCGCACATATCGAACATGCCGAGCGGATACGCCTCGGCCGCCGTGCTCATGCGCGGTTCCTTCTTGAAGTAGTAGTACACGAGGTTGCCCGACGACAAGCCGCGCTTCATCTCATCCCAGGGCTTCGCGCCCTTCATGGGATATACATCAAACCCGTAACGCGCGGCGTATTCCCATTCGGTCGTCGTGGGGAGGCGGAAGCCGGGCTGACGAAGATCGGCCACCCAGCGGCCCGCTTCGTTGCGGCGATAGACAAAGGGGCGTCCCGAGAGCGCGCTGGCCCAGTTGCAAAACTCCACCGCCTCGTCGACACGCGCCTGGAAGAAGGGCTGGTCGTTCATCCCGATCGTCTTGCCCAGCACGGTTCCCGAGAAGTACTTCCGCATAGCCGGGTCGCGCCGTGCCGCATCATCCCGGTAGCAGCGCATGGCCTCCAGCGTGGTCTCGATCGTCGCGATGTAGAAGGGGTCCGGCGATGTGACGGGGCCGGACGATCCGTCGGGCACCAACACGAGGGGCAGCGTAAACTTGCGCAGCACGCGGCCGTCGATGCTCTGGGCCTTCAAGTTGAGCGTCGCGCCGTGAGGCAGGTATCTTGCGCGCACGTCCGACGCTTCCGGCCGCGAGAACACATCGTCGAGGAACGGGTTCGTCGGCCAGGTTCCATCGTCCTTCGTGGTGAACTTCAGCACGTCGGATGCAGGGAAGGGATAGAGCGCCGGCGGGCTGCCCGGGGGCTGGTCCTTTTCGACCTCCGCGATCGCATCCTTGTAGCGTTCCTGCAGGCTCAGTCCCCTGCCGTCCTTCATCCGCAAATCGAGCATCGCGTAGAAGCAGCCGCGGGCCAGCGGTAGCAGGGTCACGTTTTTCTGCTCGCGCATGATGTTGAGCACTTCGTTCAACATGCCGCGCCAGATGGCGACCTGTTGATCGAGGATCGCCGGGTCCGATCCCACTTCGGCGTACTTCGGGGACGACATCGTCTTGTTCATCGTCCCGACGGTCTTCGAAATATCGGCATAGATCATGTCATACTTGGATCCCGCCGCGACAAAGTACGTCAACGGCTCCAAGGCCAGCACCAGCTCCCGGACCAGCGTATCCCTCCGCGAGACAGCGGGCTCAACCGGTGGAGGCGGAGGAGTGACCACCGGCGGAGACGACACCACCGGTGAGGTCTTCTCTTCATTCCCTGCCATGGCGACTGGTTCCGCGGGCGCCTCGTCGCCTTTCGTCGCCACCTTGGTTTCGACCTTCGGCTCAACCGGCGGGACAACCGCGGCCGCTTTGGCAGCCTCCTCTTGCGCCGCTTGCGCGGCGCTAGCGGCACGCTCTTCCTTCATCTTCGACAGCGCGCCGGTCACCACCGACCGCTTCTGCCAGGCGCCGAACGCAATCACGCCGAGGACGATGACCGCGGCGATGCCCTTCACGGCTTTCACCATCGATTCGCGCCGCCGCTGCGCGTGCGCTTCCTGGAACGGATTCAGCGTGGCCGCGCCATGGGCTGCCTTCGCGGGGGCTTCCGGCTTCCCTTCCTTCACGGCCTCGAACTTCTTGCCGAAGTGCTTCTCGAAAACTCGCTCAAGATCCTGCCGCATCTTGATCACATCGGAGTAGCGACTCTTGGGCTGTCGCGCCGTGGCCTTCTCAATGATCTCCTGGAGTTCGGGATACTTCTCGAAGACGGGCCGTTTGAAATCGATCTTGAGGTCGGACAGTCCCTTCGCGCGCTTCAGGAACTCGTTCAGCGCTTCCTTCTCGCCCTTCGGCAGGCGGGGATACGCCGTGCGCCCGGTGAGCGCCTCGTAGAGCGAGAGGCCGATGGCGTACAGGTCCGACTGGTGCGTGCCGCGCGAACCCTCGGTCACGAACTCCGGCGCCATGAAGTCCCAGGTGCCGGGCAGGTTGCCCGTCGTCTTCGTACCCGAAAGATCGCGAGCCCCACCGAAATCCAGCAGTTTCGCCTGCGCAGGCGCTCCCTCCGGCGCGTAGAGATTGGCCGGCTTGATGTCGCGGTGGATCACGCTGTGCTTGTGATGAAAGAGATAGCTCAGCGTGGACAGATAGTAGGCGAAGGTCTCCAGCACCTCCGCGACCGGCAGGCCGTCGGGATGCTCGCGGATCCGCTCGCGCAGGCTCCAGCCCGGCATGCCGTCGAGATACTCCATCACAAGGAACGAATCGGTGCGCCCGCCCGAACTCTTCATCTCGAAGAAGTCGTAGTACTGCACCACGTTCGGATGCGGGTGCAGCGAGAGCATCTCCGCCTCCTTGATAAAGCGGTCAAGCGAGCGGTTGGCGAAGAGACGTTTGATCGCGACAACCTTCCCGTCGGATTCCCGCTTCGCCTTGTACACTTCGCTGAATCCGCCCGCGCCCAATCCGTCGAGCAGGACATATCGCTCGCGCTGTTCATGGACAATCACGCGAGGCTTCAGCGTCGAGAGGTCCGCCAGCACATCGGCATAGCGCTGGTAGCGCTTCGCGCGATCCGCCTCCAGGCCCTTCTGCACGAACTTCGAGAGATGCGTGATAACGCGGAAGATAACCGGCGTCGTCGACGGCGGGTCCACCTCGCCATGCCACCGCTGCAGGTAGTCGATCTCCTGCCGCTCGCCCAGCTTGGGGTAAGGCAGCCGCGCGGCGATCATCTCGTAGAAGCACACAAACAGGCTGAAGATGTCGGATATCTCGTCGCCGCGGAATTCCGCGTCCTTGATCCGCGCGAAATCCGGCGCCATGTAGTCGAACGATCCGAGCAGGCCGCTCCCGCCGGTGTGCGTACCGCTGCTGCTGAGGCGGGCGATGCCGAAATCGATCAGTTTTACCGTGCCGTCTTCCTGGATGATGATGTTCGACGGCTTGATGTCGCGGTGGACGATGCCCTTGTCGTCGTGCGCAAAAATCAGCGCGCGCAGGCTCTGTTCGAAGATCGATACCGCCTGCTCCCAGGGAAGTCCCTGCGGATGCTGGTGGATGTAGTCCTTGAGCGAAACACCCTCGAGGAACTCCATCACAAGGCACTTGCGCGACTCGCCCCACTCGCCCTCCGCGGTGAAGACCCCCTTGTACCCGACGATGTTCTGGTGGGAGAGGCTGGCGAGGATCTGCGCTTCGCGCTGGAAGCGCTGCTCCGACAGGCGATCCTCCTGCGTGCTCTTGAAGATCTTGAGCGCCACGAGCTCGCCGGTGTCGCGCGTCTTCGCCTTGAACACCGTGGCCTGGCCGCCGTCGGAGATCCGCTCCATCATGATGTAGTCGTGCGTTTCGGAAGAGGCCGACTCATCGACGGCATGGGCGCGGATCAGGCTCGACGACGCCTCGCCCTGGATGGACATGTCGGCCATCGTCGTCTCGCGCGTCGACGGCGCATCGTCCTGCGGCTCCTCGTCGCCGTTCTTTTTCGGACGCGTCGTCACGGCGCTGTCTCCGCATCCGGCGCGGCAACCGTCGCAGGCGGCGCCGACTGCTGCGCATAGTTGTAGGCTGTTCCCAGATACGTCAACACGATGCGAAGGCGGTCGCGGAAGGTCTTGTCGGCCCATGGCGGGGCGTCACCCGCTGCGACGGACGCAAGATTGCGGCGCTTGATCTCCAGCACTGTCGGCACCTCGTTCGAGGGAAGCCACGGCCGCAGCGATTCCGGCGAGATCGCCTGGACGCGAGCCCAAAGCTCGGTGCGGAAGAGGTCCATCTGCTCCTGCAGCGTCGTCGCATAGGGCAGTGCGACGCGTTCAAGCTCGTCGGTCATCATCGGCCGCGCCTTGCTGCGGTCGATCCAGCGACGGAAATCCGCGAGGGACGACGTAATCTCGGCCGTGCATTCCGTGAGGCTCTTCTGGCCTTCCGTCACGCCGAGGATCTTCATCGCAACGTCCGCGTGGTCGCCCAGCACGTTCAGTTCTTCCTGCATCCGGTCCATCGCAGCCGTGGTCGCCTCGACAAAGCGAAGCTGTTGCTTGTGCAGCATCCGGCAATACACGTTGGCGCGGCCCGCTGCGTCACTCGTCCAATCAAGGTCGCTATCCGTGAAGGGCGGCATCCCGAGGATCGCGGCGATGTTGCTGAGCGTGTCGAGGTAGGCCTTCGCATCGGCATCCACGGTTTCCGGCGCCTGCGACCGCCTGCTCCACTCGCTGAACCACGCGGTAAACACCTCGTTCTCGTCGCGCATGGCGCGAAGCTGATCCATGGCGCCGCCGGAGTCCTTGCGAAGACGCGCATCGAGCTCGCCCAGGCGACCTGTTTCAAGGTGCGAGGCGAGGAGGGACTTGATCTCGTCCGACGACAGCGTGCGCACCGCGGACGGTGGTTCGTACTCCGCCTTTGCCGCAACAGCTTCCGCCGGCGCATCCGTCTCAGCGGGTGC
>CAZCZZ010000061.1:22201-25133 GCA_964503335.1 uncultured Verrucomicrobiota bacterium | reverse complement strand
GACGTCGAGACGATGTTCCTAATGACTTCGGAGACGCACAGTTACGTCAGTTCGACGGTAGTACGCGAAGTAGCGGAATTGGGTGGCGACACCACCGATCTCGTACCGATTGTAGTCCAGAAAGCCATCGATAAGCGGTTCAAGCGCAAGAGAAAGGGGACATCATGATTATCGAACTCGGTAAAGTATCGGAAGATGGGTCCCAATACACGGGCGAGGATTCCGAAAGCATACTGGGCCTGGCGGAGGAAAAGCGGGTCCGGGTGGTTAGCCCGATCCGCTACGACCTGTTTGTTGAGAAGGTCGGGACGGAGCTGCTGGTCCGTGGCACGGTTGAAGTCGATATGGAAATCGAGTGCGGCCGTTGCGCCGATTTCTTCTCGACAACGGTTAGTGATTCGTCTTTCCTACGCGCTTACGAAATTTCCGAAAAGACGGAAGCCGTTGATGTAACACCGGATATCCGGGAGGATATCCTGCTCGATATGCCGGCCTATCCGCTCTGCTCTCAGGAATGCAAGGGTCTGTGCCCGAATTGCGGCACAAACCTGAACAAAGAGCAGTGCGCGTGCAAGGTGGCAGTCAAAGAGGAAGATCGTTGGGCCGAGCTCAACCGCCTCAAATTATCGTAGCGTGTCAGCGGGAAAGGTTTGTCCGTCGAAGGACAATGTTGGGAGGAAGTCATGGGTGTCCCGAAGCGAAAAGTATCGAAGATGCGTAAGCGGCAGCGCCAGGCGCATACGTTGAAGAAGAAGCTCCACAGTGTCAGCGTGGACCCCAAGACGGGTTCTGTTCATCTGCCGCACCGTGTCGATCCCAAGACGGGAATGTACAACGGTCGTCAGGTCCTCATCATCTCGTCCGACGAATAACCGCCATGCGGATTGCCGTCGACGCCATGGGCGGAGACCACGCGCCTTCCGCAATCGTGGAAGGCGCGGTTCAAGCTGCACGACAGCTTGAGCACATCACCAAGCTGTTTCTCGTCGGCGACGAAACGGCGATCAAGCGCGAGCTGTCCAAGCACGGTGCACCTCCGGCATCGATCGAAATCCGTCATTGCACGGAAGTGATCGCCATGGGGGAAACCCCTGCCACGGCCGTTCGCCGGAAGCGTGATTCGTCCATCAATCGCGCCGTGGACCTCGTCAAGGACGGCGAGGCCGACGCCATTTTCTCCGCGGGCAGCACCGGCGCACAGGTGGCTTCGAGCCAGCTGAAGCTCCGTACGCTGGAAGGCATCGACCGTCCCGCGATCGCCACCGTGTTCCCTTCGCCCACGCGGCCTTTCGTTCTCCTGGATGCGGGCGCGAACACCGACTGCACGCCCGACATGCTTCGTCAGTTTGCCGTCATGGGGAGCATCTATTCGCGCGAGATCCTGAAAGTCACCAATCCCCGCGTCGGGCTGATGAGCATCGGCGAGGAAGATGCCAAGGGCAACTCGGTGACGAAGGAAACGTTTTCGTTGCTCGAAAAGGCCGGACTCAATTTCGCAGGCAACATCGAGGGGCACGATCTCTTTGAAGGCGAGATCGATGTCGTCGTGTGCGATGGTTTCGTGGGCAACGTGGTGCTGAAGACCAGCGAGAGCGTCGCGCACGCGATCGGCGTCTGGCTCAAGCAGGAGTTTAAGGCCAACCCGCTTCGCATTTTTGGCGCGATCTGCTTGTCCGGCGCCTTGAAGAGTTTGAAGGCGAAGCTTGATCCGTCGGCCTACGGCGGCGCGCCGCTTCTCGGCGTAAACGGCGTCAGCGTCATAGGCCACGGCTCGTCGAACGCGTTTGCGGTCTTCAACGGAATCCGGGTTTCCGCCGAGGCCGTGAAGCAGGATATCAACCATGCCATCATCGCGGGCGTGAAGAAGGCTGTTCAGTCCCCATGACGCAGGCATGGAAAGCGAAGTTCAAGAGTCCGCGCGGACCCGGCCATCGCACCGTGTCCGTCGTCGGCACCGGTTCGTACGCGCCGCAGCGGGTGATGACGAATTTCGATCTCGAGAAGATTGTCGATACGACGGATGAATGGATCTTTTCCCGCACAGGCATTCGCGAGCGCCGCATAGCGGCCGAGAACGAGACGTCGTCCACGATGGGCGCGGAGGCCGCGCGACGCGCATTGGCCGCGTCGGGTGTGAAGGCCGAAGACGTGGACTTGATTGTCGTCGCGACGATCACGCCGGACATGGGATTCCCGAATACGGCCTGCTTCGTACAGCACCAGATCGGCGCGAAGAAAGCCTTCTGCTTCGATGTGGAAGCCGCGTGCTCGGGCTTTGTCTATGCGCTCGAGATCGCGCAGCAATTTGTGTCCTCCGGTTCCGCGAAAACCGCGCTCGTGATCGGTTCGGAAAAGATCAGCGCGATCACCGACTGGAAGGATCGTTCACTGTGCATCCTGTTTGGCGACGGCGCCGGCGCTGCGGTGTTGCAGGCGAAGCCCGAGGCCCGCGGTGTGTTGCACACGTGCCTTGCGTCGGACGGCTCGCTTTCCGAACTCCTGAAGCTGCCGGGCGGCGGCAGCAAGTTCCCGGCGAGCAACGAGACGATCGCGCAGGGGCTGCATTTCATGAAGATGGACGGGCGCGAGGTTTTTAAGCACGCGGTCACCCGGATGACGGAGATTTCCCGACGCGTGCTCAGCGAGTGCGGCCTTGGCGTGGAGGATGTGAAGCTCATCATTCCTCACCAGGCCAACCAGCGCATCATCGATGCCATCGGCCAGCGCCTGGGCGGATTGAAGGAGCAGTACTACGTCAACCTCGACCGCTTCGGCAACACGTCGGCAGCGTCGGTCATCATCGCGCTCGACGAAGCGGCGCGGAACGGCCGGCTCGACAAGGGCGACCTCGTCCTGCTGGTCGCGTTCGGCGGCGGGTTCACGTGGGGTGCGACGTTGTTGGAGTGGTGAACTGAGATACGAGATTTGAGAT
>CAZCZZ010000061.1:0-22101 GCA_964503335.1 uncultured Verrucomicrobiota bacterium | reverse complement strand
TTCACGTGGGGTGCGACGTTGTTGGAGTGGTGAACTGAGATACGAGATTTGAGATGCGAGATTCGAAACTCAAGATTTGAGATCAGAGATTTGAGATATGAGTAAGGCGATTTTGTTTCCGGGGCAGGGGGCGCAGGCGGTGGGGATGGGCAAGGATCTTGCCGAAAACGATCCCGCAGCGCGGGCGCTTTTCGACAAAGCGTCGGGCGTTCTTGGCTATGACCTTGCGGCAATCTGTTTTGAGGGGCCGATTGAGAAGCTGACGGTGTCGGCGCACGCCCAGCCGGGCATCTTCGTTACGAGCGTTGCTTGTTATCAGGCGATGAAGTCTCGCCGACCCGATCTCAGCTTCGGTTGGGCTGCGGGCCTCAGCTCCGGCGAATGGACGGCATTGCACATTGCGGGTGTCGTCGGATTTGAAGACACGCTCAGGATTCTGGAAGCGCGCGGACGGCTGATGCAGGAAGCGTGCGAGACGACGCCCGGCGGCATGCTGACGATTATCGGCGCGGAGCGCGCAGTGCTTGAGAAGATTTGCGCGGAATCGGGCGTCGAAATGGCCAACCTGAACTCGCATGAGCAGATTGTGTTGAGCGGGCGCAAGGAAGCGGTCGATGTCGCCGAGAAGCTGGCGAAGGACCTTGGCATCCGGAAGGCTATCCGTCTGAACGTCGCCGGTGCCTTCCATTCCACCTTGATGAAGCCGGCTGCCGAGAAGTTGAAGGCCGTACTGGCCCCGATGCATTTTAACGCCCCGGCGATGCCTGTCCTTTCCAACGTCACGGGCAAGCCGCATACGACACCCGACGAAATCAAGCGATTGGTGGTCGAGCAGGTATACTCGTCGGTGCAGTGGGTGGGTGGGATCGAGCACCTGAAGTCCCAAGGCGTAACGGGTTACGTCGAGTGCGGACCGGGCAAAGTGCTCACGGGACTGGTCAAGCGTATTGACAAGGACGCGGCTCTCCATAGCATACAGGACCGTTCAGGGTTGGACGCCTTGGCTGGCGTCTAGGCGATCATCGAGAACATCTTTCATGTCGAATCTCACGGGAAAAGTTGCCGTCGTCACAGGTGCAAGCGGAGGCATTGGCCAGGCCATTGCTGAGCGACTCGCCCAGGACGGCGCGGACCTTGTGCTCTGCGGACAGAACGCGGAACGCCTTGAAGAGTCGGCTGTTAAGGCCCGGCTGCACGGACATCGCGTGGAGAAGGTCGCCTTGGACGTGAGCAAGGGTTCGGCAGTTCAGGAAGCGGTGGGCCAGATCGAGAAGATGATGGGCCGGATCGATATCCTGGTGAACAACGCCGGCATTACGAAGGACGGCCTGGTGCTTCGCATGTCGGAGGAGGACTGGGACCAGGTCATGGCCGTGAACCTCAAGAGCGTGTTCCTTTTCACGAAGGCCGTGTCCCGCCCGATGATGAAGCAGCGGTCCGGTTCCATCGTAAATATGTCCTCCATCATTGGCTTGATCGGCAACGCGGGCCAAGGTAACTATTCCGCGTCAAAAGCGGGCATTATTGCTTTTTCGAAGTCAGTCGCGAAGGAGTTGGCCTCCCGCGGCGTGCGCGTGAATTCGATCGCGCCCGGGTTCATCGAGACGACGATGACGGCGAAGATGCCGGGTGAACTGCAGACGAAGATGTTGGAGTCGATCCCGCTGGGTCGCTACGGGAAACCGGAAGATGTGGCCAGCGCGGTGTCGTTTCTGGCCGGAGATGATTCCAGCTACATGACCGGCCAGGTGTTGACGGTGTGTGGCGGGATGGTGATGTGAAGAAATGATTGAAGGAGGATGAGTCATGGCATTGGAAGAAAAAGTTAAAGAGATCATTGTAGAACAGCTCGGCGTCAACGCAGAGCAGGTCACGACAGAGGCTTCGTTCATCGATGACCTCGGCGCTGACTCACTGGACACGGTTGAGCTCGTCATGGCGTTCGAAGAAGAATTCGGCGCTGAGATTCCGGATGAGGATGCTGAGAAGTTGACCACGGTCGGCGCGGTCGTCAGCTACCTGAAGGAAAAGGGCTTCGGGGGCTAGTTCCCTCGAATGTGGATTTCGAGCGGTGCGTGGAGCGTAATGTTCCACGCGCCGCTCGTTTTTATCCATTGGTGGTATTGTAGACGGCATGAGCAAGCGCAGGGTAGTTGTCACAGGCTTGGGCGTTGTTTCCCCGCTGGGTTGCGATCTCACGCAATACCTGGACGCTCTCGTTCACGGTCGTTCGGGCGTGCGACAGATCACGCACTTCGACGCGTCCAAGTTCACGACCCGCATTGCGGGCGAGGTGACCGGCTTTAACGCCGACGAATTCATCTCGAAGAAGGAACAGCGCCGGATGGATCCGTTCTGCCACTACGGCATCGCTGCCGCGAAGCTGGCGGTGAAGGATTCCGGCATCGCATTTGACAAGACGGACACGGAGCGCGTCGGCGTGGTTCTCGGCACCGGCATCGGTGGCCTGCAGATCATGTTCGAGCAGAGCAAGGTGTTCGTCGAGAAGGGGCCGTCCCGCTTCTCACCCTTCATGATTCCCCAGAACATCACGAACATCGTCGCGGGCTATGTCGCGATTGAGTTCGGATTGAAGGGACCCAATTTCGTCACGACGTCGGCGTGTGCGGCTTCGATTCATTCACTTGGCGAAAGCCTTCGCATCATCCAGAGCGGTGAAGCGGATGTCATGCTGGCGGGCGGCACCGAGGCCCCCATCTGCGAGCTCGGTGTCGGCGGCTTCTGCGCGATGCGCGCGCTGAGTACGCGGAACGACAACCCTGCGGCGGCCTCGCGTCCGTTCGATCGCGGCCGCGACGGCTTTGTCTGCGCCGAAGGCGCGGGCGTGCTCGTCCTGGAAGAGTTTGAGCACGCGAAGAAGCGCGGCGCGCGGATCTATGCCGAGCTCGCGGGCTATGGTCGCACGTGCGACGCGTACCACATCACCGCGCCCCATTCGGAAGGCGAGGGCGCCGGTCGCAGCATGGAGCTGGCGATGAAGGATGCGGGCGTGACGCCGGCGCAGATCGACTACGTGAATGGTCACGCCACCAGCACGGAACTGGGCGATATCGGTGAGACGCTGGCGATCAAGCGGTCGCTGGGCGAGCACGCGAAGCGTGTGATGGTCAGCGCGACGAAGTCGATGATCGGCCACGGCCTCGGCGCGGCCGGAGGCCTTGAATCCGTGGCCCTCTGTCTCATGATGCAGAAAGGCATCGTGCATCCGACGATCAACCTCGAAGACCCGGATCCCCGTTGCGACCTCGACTATGTTCCCGGCGAGGCCCGGGAGGCGAAGTTGAATGTCTGCCTGAAGAACTCCTTCGGTTTCGGGGGCCACAACGCCTCCCTCTGCTTCAAGTCCGTGGCCTGACGACCGGCCCACCGGTCGCCACCCGAGAGTCACCTGTCATGACCCAGCAAGAAGAATCCGCTTTAAGACTTGTGGAGAACCTGGGACACGTGCTGCCGCGCAAGCATCGCGTCCTGATCATTCCCCACGACTATCCGGATCCCGATGCCCTTGCGGCCGCGGCTGCGATCCATCTGCTGCTGGCGGAGCGTTTCGGGGTGAAGAGCCAGATCGCGTTCTCGGGCGAAGTGTCGCGCGCGGAGAACAAGGAGCTGCTGCGCAGGATGAAGTACCGGTGCCACAAGGTTTCGGAACTCAGGCCCGCGCGGAAAAGCATTCCGTGCATCCTCGTGGACACCGCGCCGTGGTCGAGGAATGTCACAGTTCCCTCGTTCGCCAAGCCGATCGGCGTGATCGATCATCACCAGCATGCGATCGCGAAACGGGCTGACGCGAACCTGTTCACGGACATCCGCGCGGGTGCGGGCGCGACGACGACGATTACGTACGAGTATTTGAAGGCGGCCGAGATCGCGATTCCGAAGTGGCTCGCCGCCGTGATGGCGTATGCCATCGCATCGGAGACGCTTGATCTATCCCGCGACAGCGGGAAGGCCGACGTTGAAGCCTATGTCGAGCTCGCGACGAGGGCTGATCTCAAGGTCATCGGGAAGATCCGTCACGCTCCATTGCCGCGCGCCTACTTCGCGCGACTGCAGGAGGCGCTGAACCGGGCGCAGAAACTGGACAATGTCGCGTGGACTCATCTGGAGGAAACGGAGCAACCGGAGATCGTGGCCGAGGTGGCCGACCTGCTTCTGCGCATGGAGGGGTTGCGTTGGGCCTTCTGTACGGCGAACCGGGGCGACGACCTGTTGGTCTCCATCCGGAGCAACCACCGGGGAGCAAGGTGCAGCCAGTTGTTGCGTTCGGCGATCGGCCGCGGTGGCGCTGCGGGTGGTCATCATCGCATGGCGGCGGGGTTTCTGGACCTGGCGAAGCTCACGAATGATGAACGGGAGGCCAAACGGCTGGCCTTTGTGAAGAATCTTGTGCGCCGGATCGCCCGGCTGCCAACAGGCGAAGGCGAAGCGTGGCTCCGGAAGGTGGAGCCCTTGGTCGAAAGGCACGACCTACCGGCAACTTTAACTTGACGCTAGGTGCTTGTGCACACAGACTTTAGCGATTTTTCAAAAGGGATAGTGCATTTCCATGTTTAACCGCCTTCTTGGGCTTTTTTCGAACGATATCGGCATCGATCTCGGCACCGCCAACACACTGGTCTACGTCAAGGACCGCGGCATCGTGCTGCGTGAGCCTTCGGTAGTCGCCATCCAAGCCGGCACCAACCGTGTCCTCGCGGTCGGTGAAGAGGCCAAGCGCATGCTGGGCCGCACGCCCGGCAGCATTGTGGCCATCCGTCCCCTTAAAGCTGGCGTTATTGCCGACTTCGAGATCACCGAGGCGATGCTCAGGTATTTTATCCGGAAAGTGCATAACCGCCGCAAATTGGTACGGCCACGCGTAATCGTGGCGGTGCCGAGCGGCATTACGGAGGTGGAGAAACGCGCCGTCAAGGATTCGGCCATTCATGCCGGCGCGCGTGAGGTGTACTTGATTGAGGAGCCCATGGCGTCCGCAATCGGCGTAGGATTGCCGGTGCAGGACCCCGCGGGAAACATGATTGTGGATATCGGGGGAGGAACCACGGAAGTTGCGCTGATTTCGTTGGCTGGCATTGTGTTCAGCCGCAGCGTGCGCGTGGGCGGAGATGAGATGGACGAGGCCATCGTCCAGTACGTGAAGCGGGTATACAATTTGATGATCGGCGAGCGTACGGCGGAGGAGATCAAGATCGCGCTTGGCTCGGCTTATCCTCTTGAAGAGGAGATGACCATGGAGGTCAAAGGCCGTGACTTGGTGGCCGGACTACCGAAGACCTTGACGTTGACTTCCGAGGAAGTCCGCGAGGCGCTGCAGGAGCCCGTGTCTGCGATCGTGGAAGCCGTGCGCATCACCCTTGAGCGTTGCCCCCCTGAGTTGTCGGCCGATCTCGTGGACCGCGGCATGATGCTGGCGGGTGGTGGCGGTCTGTTGCGCGGCATCGATAAACTGATTGCCGAGCAGACGGGCCTTCCCGTGCATATTGCCGATGATCCCATGAGTGCCGTGGCCGAAGGAACGGGCGTAGTGCTGCACGAGTTGAATTTCCTCCGCAAGGTAGCGAAATCCGACCGCGTGTACTAAGTCCGCTTCGTCAGCCCCACAGCGTGTTGAGTTCCTCAACGACCTGCGTTCTTGCCGCAGGCGATGGCGGATTGTGATCGAGCCTTGTGCTCCATCAAGCCTCCTCGCCCGTTGGTGCGAAAGCGGACACACCTCATCTCCCCATAGAATTTCGCTCCCCGAAGGGGATGGACTGAGTTGTGACGGAAAATCGACTTATGCTCTGGCTGGTGTTGGGAGTGTTCTTTGTGACTCTCCTGAACCTTCCTGAATCGATGTCGCGAAGCGTGAAGAGCGCAGTTCGCGAGGCCGTGGCCCCCCTGCAATCGGGCGTCACCTGGGTCTGGCGAGGCGTGCGCGAAAGCGTCAGCAACATCCGAGGCCTCGGCGGCCTGGTGCGCGAGAACCAGCGCATGTCCGCCGAGATGGCGCGGCTCACCAACCAGTTGAATGAGTTCAAGGCGCTGGAGAAGGAAAACTCCGCGCTGCGTCAGCTGATCGGATTCCACCAACGCGCCCCGCGCGACCTCATTGCAGCCGAGGTTATCGCGCGTGACCCCGACGGTTGGTGGCAGTCGCTCCGGCTCAATGCCGGCTCCGACGCCGGCGTTGCTCCGGACATGGCCGTGGTTTCGCCCGAAGGGTTGGTGGGCAAGACCGTGGAAACGTCGCGCAATACGAGTGATGTCCTGCTGGTCTCCGACCCCAGCTGCCGCATCTCCGCCCAGGTCTTGCGAACCGGTTCGTTCGGCGTCGTTTCCGGCGGTGGATCGACATGGAAAGGGCAGGTCATCTGCCGGATGGAGTTCATCAACAAGAATGCCCCGATCAAGCCGGGCGACGAGGTCGTGACATCAGGCCTTGGCGGGATCTTCCCGAAGGGCCTCCTGATCGGCTACGTCGATAGCGTGGAAGAGGACAGGTCCGGGCTTTACCAGCACGCGGAGATCCTGTCGCGCGCCGACCTCGGCTCGCTGCAGTACGTCTTCGTCGTCAAAGATTCGCCGCGCGCGATGCTGCACGATGTGGGCGTCGAGGCGACACCGGAAACCGCGGAGGCGTCGCGATGACGGTGTTCGTCATGTTGCTGGCGCTTATCGTGGGGTCGGTGCTTCAGGCCTCGCTTCCCGCGTTCCCGCGCCTGGGCTACGCGCAGCTGCCGATCCTGGTCAGCGTCGTCATGTACTATGCCCTGACGGCGAGCCGTGCCGAGGCCGTCTGGGCTGCGTTGCTGGCCGGTGTGCTGGAAGACACGGTGGGATTGATGCCGCTCGGCTATTCAGCGCTTTGTTTCTGTGCGATTGCGCTGACCACGTGGAGCTATCGCGACATTGTGATTGCCCACCAGTGGACTACGCACGTGGCGCTCGGAATGATGGCGAACTGCACGGTGATGGTGTTGAGTTACATCCTGCTTGCGAAGGACGGGCTGATCGATATCGGCGTCTGGGCTTTCATCTCGAAGCTCTTCTTCGCGGCGCTTTTCGGCGCCGTGGTGGTGCCGGTGGTCTTCCGCGTCCTTGAGTCGCTCGACCAGATGGTCGGCAACACGGAGGCCGAATCGCTGTGACGAAGTTCGGCAACAACCCGCTCGATGATGAAGTGCTGCGCATCCGCGTGGTGCTCGCCGGCATGTTGCTGGTCCTGGGATTCCTTGCCGCGTCGCTGTGGCGCATACAGGTGTCGCGCGGCGCGCAGTATGAATCGAACCAGATGAAGCAGAGCGTGCGCAGTGTTCGCCTGCCCGGCATCCGTGGCCGGATGTTTGACCGGCACGGCGCGGTGCTTGCGGACAACCGGCCCAGCTACTGCGTAGCGCTTTATCTCGAGGAACTCCGGCAGTCCGGCGCGTGGTCGCGCACGGTGGACAAGGTGGAAGCCACGCTCGCGCAGTTGGGCGAGCTGCTCGGCACGCCCTCGACGCTGACGCGCGACGACATCCGGGCTCACATTCGCCGTCGCTTGCCGCTTCCCCTGATCGCGTGGCGCGACCTTGATGAAGAGACGCTGGCCCGATTCGCAGAGCGGGCGATGGGCATGCCCGGCGTGGGCATCGATATCGACGTCGTGCGCTTTTATCCGTCGCGCAAGACCGCGTGTCACACGCTGGGCTATGTCGGGCGGGCCGACCCGACGAAGGAAGACGAGGAGGAAGCCTACCACTACTATCTTCCCGAGATGATCGGTCGTTCGGGCTTGGAGAAATCCCTCGACGCGGAGCTTCGCGGCGAAGCGGGCGGCAGGATCCTGCGCGTCGATGTGTCGGGTTATCCGCGCGGCGAGGTGGGGCACCGTGATCCGAAGGACGGCACGGACATGCAGCTCGCGATCGACCTGCGCATCCAGCGGATGGCGGAGGAAGCGCTGGGGGACAGTCCCGGCGCGGTGGTTGTAATGGATCCGAACAACGGCGAGATCCTTGCGATGGCGAGCATGCCGGGTTTCGATCCGAACAAGTTCCTGCCGCGCATTCGTCAGTCGGACTGGGACACATTGTTGAAGGATCCGGACACGCCGTTGGTCAATCGTGCCGCGGCGGGCGCGTATGCTCCGGGCAGCACGTTCAAGCCGATCACGGCTTTCGCCGCGCTCGAGAGCGGCAAGTGCAGGGCTTCGGACACGCATGAATGTCCGGGCTATTTCCAACTGGGTCGTGCCACATTCCGCTGCTGGCAGCACAGCGGCCACGGCGTCCTCACGATGCGCCAGTCGCTGGAGCGCTCGTGCAATGTGTACTTTTTCCGCGCAGCGCTGGAGTGCGGGCCGGACCATGTGGCGCACATGGCCAGAGCCGTCGGCCTGGGCAGCAAGACCGGCATCGAGCTTGAATTCGAAGTGGCCGGGCTTGTGCCGGACGGCGCGTGGAAGCGTCGCGTCATGAACGACGGGTGGCGTGATGGCGACACCTGCAATATCTCCATCGGACAGGGTGCGCTGACCGCGACGCCGCTGCAGATGGCGATTGTGGCGAGCACGCTTGCGAATGGCGGCACGGTGTACAGGCCGCGTCTCATCAAGGGACGGCGTGAGGCCGGGAGCCAGCTCTTTGTCCGCACGGAACCCGTGGTCGCCAACCGCATGAACTGGGAACCGTCCTATGTGCAAACGGTGCGCGGCGGGATGCGTGATGTGGTCAACAGCGACTCGGGCACCGCGAAGGCGTTGAAGATGCCGAACATCGTGGTGGCGGGGAAGACGGGCACGGCGGAGTTTGGTCGCAAGGAGGACCGGAAACGCCACGCGTGGATGCTTTCCTTCGCGCCGTTCGACGCGCCGAAGGTGGCGGTGGCGATGATTGTGGACGAGGGTGTGTCGGGCGGCGAGACGGTCGCGCCGCGCATGAGGAAGCTGATGGATGGGATCTTCGGCGTGGCGGAGCCTGCCGATGGCGGGGAGGGCAACTCATGATCATGAGCCGTCTCCGCTTCCTTTTCGGCCGGTTGGACTGGTCGTTCCTGCTCGCGATCGGGCTGCTCATCACGACGGGCATCCTCTTCATCTACAGCGCGTCGTTCCGCAACGACGAACACGTATTGAGCGCGATGGCGCGACGCCAGATCGTGTGGGCGCTTGTCGGCGGCACCTGTTTTGTGGTCGCGGCGCTGACGGATTACCGGAAGCTGGGCGAGTCGTCGTGGCTGATCTTCATCGGCTGTATCATCCTGCTCGTGCTCGTGCTGCTCATCGGCAAGAAGGTCTATGGCGCATATCGCTGGCTGAACCTTTTCGGCATCCAGATCCAGCCCTCCGAGTTCGCAAAGCTTGGCACGGTGATCATGATGGCAAGCTACATGGGGCAACCGTCCCGCGATGTGACATCGCCGAAGACGCTGCTCACGGCGCTTGGCCTTCTGGCGATCCCGTTCGTCCTGATCATGGAGCAACCGGACCTTGGCACGGCGATGACGTTGGTGCCGGCGACGCTGGTGATCCTTTTTGCGGCCGGGACTCCGATGAAGTATCTCGGCGTACTTGCCTTGATTGGTGTGCTCGCTCTCCCTGTAGGTTGGTTCACGTTAGATCCATATCAGAAGGAAAGGATTCACGTATTTTTTGATCCCGGTCGGGATCCGCTCGGCACGGGCTGGAACAAGATCCAGTCCGAGATTGCCGTGGGGTCCGGAGGCATGACCGGGAAGGGATACCTGCAAGGGACGCAAAACGTGCTCGGCTACCTGCCGCGCACGGTTGCACCCACGGACTTCATCTTCTCCGTGATTGCGGAGGAGATGGGCTTTGTGGGGTCTGCGCTCCTGCTCTCGCTATACGCCGTGTTGTTGATCGGCGGCATGCGGGCGGCATGGGGCGCGCGGGATAAGTTGGGACGCCTCCTCGCGGCCGGTTTCGTCACGCTGCTTTTTTTCCATGTCTTTGTGAACATGGGGATGACGATCGGGCTGATGCCGGTCACGGGCATACCACTGCCCCTGATCAGCTATGGGGGGTCGTTCATGATTTGCACGATGTCGGGCCTCGGCATTGTGCAGAGTGTTTATGCGCGCCGCTTCCGGCGCTGAGGAAGAGAGGAATCATTATGTTGGAGATCCTGAAAATGTTTACACGGCGTAAGATCAAAAAAGAGATCATCATCAATGCCGAGAGCCTTGAGACCCGCGTTGCGGTGCTCGAGGAGGGAAAGATGGAGGACTTCTCCATCGAACGAACCGGCGAGGACCGGATCGTGGGAAGCATCTTCAAGGGCCGGATCCAGAACCTGGAGGACGGCCTGCAGGCCGCCTTCATCGACATCGGCCTGAAGAAGAATGCGTTCATTCACTACTGGGACATGTTCCCGGAGGATACGGCGCGGCTGGAAGCGGAGGAGGGCATCGAGAATGTCCGCCGCTCCGTCCGCAAGAAGAAGTTCGCCCCGGGCGAAATGGCGAAGCAGTACCCGATCGGCTCGGAGATCGTCGTGCAGGTGACCAAGGGCGCCATCGGCACCAAGGGTCCCCGCGTCACGGCGAGCTTGAGCATACCGGGACGCTACCTCGTCATGATGCCCGGCACGCGCCTCAAGGGCGTGTCCCGCAAGATCGAGGACGCGAAGGAACGCGAGCGCTTGAAGAAGATCCTCGCGCGCATTCCTTCGCCGGGCGGCAACGGACTCATCGTCCGCACCGCAGGCTCGGGCGCGCGCAAGGTCAGTTTCGTGCGGGACATCCGCGCGTTGTCGGAGATCTGGAAGGACATCGAGTACGGCATGCGCGAGACGCCGGCTCCCTGCCGCCTGTACCAGGAGCCCGACCTCGTTGAGCGCGTGGTGCGTGACGCCCTGACGGAGGACATCGACCGCATCGTCGTGGATTCCAAGCAGGAGTGCGACCGCATCAAGGCGATCGTTTCCAAGTACGCGCGCCGCACGCGCAGCCGGATCCAGTCCTACGACGGCGACGCGCCGATCTTCGAACACTTCGACGTCGAGCGTCAGCTGGACAACGCCTTCGGCCGCAAGGTCTGGCTCAAGGGCGGCGGCTACCTGATTTTTGACGAAACCGAGGCACTCGTCGCGATCGACGTCAACACGGGACGCCACAAGGGCGGCCAGTCGCAGGAGGAGTCCATCGTCCAGGTGAACATCGAAGCCGCGGACGAAATCGCCCGCCAGCTCCGGCTTCGCAACGTCGGCGGCCTGGTCGTCTGCGACTTCATCGACATGAAGCAGAAGAAGCACCAGAACGCGGTCTACAAGACGCTGAAGGATGCGCTTCGCCGGGACAAGGCCCGCACCAACGTGCTGCCGATCTCACAGCTCGGGTTGCTCGAGATGACCCGCCAGCGCCAGGAGGAGAGTATCCGATCCTCGACGTACATGAACTGTCCGTACTGCGAGGGCAGGGGCAAGGTGAAGTCGGCCCTGACGATGAGCGTTGAGATCCAGCGCCGCATCGCCGAGGTCATGCGCCGCAAGAAGGCGTCGACCGCTCATCCCGTGCCCGTGAAGATCACGATCAATCCGACCGTGCTCGACCGCCTCCGCAACGAGGACGAGGCCATCCTGGTGGAGATGGAAGAGAAGCTCCACGGCCACCTCACCTTCATGTCGAACCCGAACATGCACGTGGAAGAGTTCACCATCCACCACGCCGAGACCGGCGAAGAACTCCACACGCAGCACGAGAAGTAGGAAGCCGTCATTCGAAAAGCCCTCCCCGCCACAAGCGGGGAGGGCTTCTTCGTCTGCAGCGGTCGCGCGAAAGTTCCAACGATTGGAACTTTCGAGTCCCCCGAGTTCCAATCCTTGGAAGACGGGGCTCTCCACCACGAATGCCTTCCGCAAGCCTGTCGAATTGGACACGAATTTGCATAAATCATGGAATGTCGGTTGTCTGGCCCATTGTGGAGTGATATGGACCCATCACGGGAGAGATGTATGCAGTTCAAAATAAGGAACATCGTGAGTGGGTCGATTACGGGGGGACAGGTCTCGGTGTTTGAAGAGACTACGGCGCCCGGGGAGGGGCCGCCTCTGCATAGCCATGTGGCGCAGATCGAGGTGTTTCATATCCTCAAGGGGCGCTACACGTTCGTGGTGAACGGCAAGGAGACTGTTGCGGGGCCCGGTGACTGCCTCGTTGTTCCGGCCGGCGCGCCGCACACCTTCAAGAACATCGACGCGAGCGAGAGCGTCATGCACTTCGAGCTCCTGCCATCGGGAACATCCGAAGCCTTCTTTGATCGAATCGTCGCCGACTTCGCAGGCATCGCCGACGTGCCGGCCTTCTTCAAGCAGCATGGGCTTGAGTTGCTGGGTCCGCCGATCCAGTAGAGGCGTCGATGCTATTGCATGGAAAGCCCTCTCCGCCTTGCGGCGGGGAGGGCCTCTGGTTTGCCTGCACCCCCTTGCAAGCACCCGAATCAGACGTCGAGCATGAAAAGTGCGCGGACGAGGGGGACGAGGTCGCGGGACAGGTTCGGTTTCTGGACGTAGCCGTCAGCTTTGGCAGCGAGGGCGGCGTCGCGGTACGAGGAGCTGTCGTGCATCGTCAACATGATGATGCGTGGGGCGTTGGGAGCGGACTTGATCTTCCTTGTGGCCTCGATGCCGTTCATGTGCGGCATGGTCATGTCCATCAGGATGAGGTCCGGTTGGAGGGCTTCGACCTGTTTGATGGCCTCCAGGCCGTTGGCGGCCGTGCCGACGGTGTCGAAGATCTCGTGTTGGGACAGGTAGCTTGTCGTGGTCTCCCTCATCAGGTCCGAGTCGTCCACTACAAGTGTCCTGATACGTACGTTTTGGGGAAACCCGGGTTCGTTTCCCGATGAAGTTCTCTCAGCCATGTAAACACCATCACACGAGCGCGGTGATGGAAAAATCCGGTGAAGGCTGTATCGGGGTTTGCGATTGTACCGTAGTCACCGGGACCGGACAGGCATGACACAGGCAGACTGCTTGCCAACACCCCTGCTAAACCGTACTTTCCTCGCCTTTCGTGATTTCTCGCGCGGGCGGAAGGAGCCCTATTGGTATGCAGTGGATTCTTAAGAAATTTCTGGGAACGAAGAATGATCGCGATGTGAAGAAGATGCGGCCCCTGGTCGACCGCATCAATGCCATCGAGGTCGAGTATCAGCAGCTGACGGACGACCAGCTCAAGGCGAAGACCGCCGAGTTCAAGGCTCGCCTTGCCCAGGGGCAGACGCTGGAGCAGATCGAGCTCGAAGCTTTTGCCGCCATCAAGAACGCATGCCGCCGCCTGTGCGGAAAGACCATTGACGTCGTCGGCCACCCGATCCCGTGGGAAATGGTGCCTTACGATACCCAGCTCATGGGCGGCCTGGCGCTGCACAAGGGCAAGATCGCCGAAATGGCGACCGGCGAAGGCAAAACGCTCGTCGCGACGCTGCCCGTCTACCTCAACGCCCTGACAGGCCGTGGCGTTCACGTCGTCACTGTCAACGACTACCTCGCCCGCCGCGACTCGCAGTGGATGGGCGCCGTGTACGGGTTCATGGGCCTTACCGTCGGCTGCATCGAGCACGACCAGGATCCCGCCGAGCGACGCGCCCAGTACGCGTGCGACATCACCTACGGCACGAACAACGAGTTCGGCTTCGACTACCTGCGCGACATGGGCATGTCGTACCGCGCCGAGGACCAGGTGCAGCGCGGCCACTACTTCGCGATCATCGACGAAGTGGACAGCATCCTGATCGATGAAGCCCGCACGCCGCTCATCATCTCCGGCCCCGCGCCCTACAGCACGCAGCAGTACAGCGAATTGCGTCCGACCGTCGAACGCCTCGTGAAACGCCAGCGTGACCTCTGCAACAAGCTCGTGCAGGAGGCGAAAGAGTTCATCGAGAAGGGCGACATGGACGAGGCCGAACTGCGCCTGTACCAGCTGCGCCAGGGCATGCCGAAGCATCCCCAGTTCCTGCACCTGCTCGAAGACCCGAAGGTCCGACGCCTGTCCGAGAAGATCGATGGCCAGATGCTGACCGATATGCGGAAGGAGCAGGCCCGCGAACTGCGCGAAGAGCTGTTCTTCATGATTGACGAGAAGGGCAACGACGCCAGCCTTACCGAAAAGGGCTGCGAGGCCCTCAATCCCAACGATCCCGATGCCTATATGCTGCCCGACCTCGTCACGCAGATGGCTGAGCTGGACGGCGATCATGCCATGTCCGAGCAGGACAAGTTCGCGAAGCGCCAGGAGATGCAGAACAAGTTCGCCGAGAAGAGTGAACGCATCCACGCCGTGGACCAGCTCATCAAGGCCTTCGCCGTCTACGAGCGCGACGTGCAGTATGTCGTGCAGGAAAACCAGGTGGTCATCGTCGACGAATACACCGGACGCCTCATGCCAGGTCGCCGCTGGAGCGACGGACTCCACCAGGCGGTCGAGGCAAAAGAAAATGTGAAGATCGAGCGCGAGACGCAGACGCTCGCCACGATCACGATCCAGAACTACTTCCGCATGTACGAGAAGCTCGCGGGCATGACCGGTACCGCGGAGACGGAGGCCGACGAGTTCCACCAGATCTACAAGCTGGATGTGATGGTGATCCCGACGAACCGTCCCGTTCGCCGCGTGGACCGGAACGACCAGATTTACAAGACGCAACGCGAGAAATTCAATGCGGTGATCCAGGAGATCACGGATTGCTACCAGCGCGGCCAGCCCGTCCTCGTGGGCACCATCTCGGTGGAAACCTCCGAGCTGATCAGCCGTATGCTGCGACGCCAGAACCTGCCGCACAATGTCTTGAACGCCAAGAACCACCAGCGCGAAGCCGAGATCGTATCACTGGCCGGCCAGAAGGGCGCGATCACGATTGCGACCAACATGGCGGGCCGCGGAACGGACATCAAGCTGGGCGAGGGTGTGGTCCATATCGATCGCGAGATCGTGAAGTCCTACATCTCGCTCGACGACAAGGTCAACGGCTCCACGTTGCGGAAGATTCTCGAAGAGAAGCCCTGCGGCCTCTATGTCATCGCGACGGAACGGCACGAGTCGCGTCGTATCGACCGACAGCTGCGCGGCCGTTGCGCGCGCCAGGGCGATCCGGGCATGTCGCGTTTCTACATCTCGCTCGAAGACGACCTGATGCGGCTTTTCGGCGGTGAACGCATCGGCAGCATCATGGAGAAGCTCGGTATCGAGGAAGGCGAGGTGCTGGAGCATCCGTGGCTGAACAAGTCGATGGAGAGAGCCCAGCGCCGCGTGGAACAGCACAACTTCTCCATCCGCAAGAGGACGCTTGAGTACGACGATGTGATGAACAAGCAGCGCGAGATCATCTACGGCTTTCGCAGCGAGGTGGTCAGCAGTCCCGAGATCTCCGGGCAGCTCTTCGACGTCGTCGAAGATGTGATCCATGCACGTGCCGCGGACTATCTCAACAAGGATGTCGATGAATCCCTCAAGGTCTTCATGGATTGGGCCAACGGCACGTTCCCGATCGGCCTGAAGCGCGAGGACTTCCCCTCCGATGGCGTAACGGCTGAATCCATCGCGGCCTTGACACGGGACCGCGTGAAGAAGGCGTACGAATTGAAGGCCGAGCTTGAGGACAAGGACGCGCTCAAGAACATGGAGCGCTTCATCATCCTCCAGGCCGTCGACACGCACTGGCAGGAATACCTGCGCAACATGGACGCGCTGCGACAAGGCGTGGGACTTCGTGCCTACGGTCAACGCGACCCGCTTGTCGAGTATAAGCGCGAGGCCTTCACGATGTTCTCGGACCTGATGGACAAGATCAAGCTGGACATCGCCACGCGCATGTTCCGCTCGGCCACGTCCGTCAATGCATTCCGGAACTTCGTCGCGCGCCTGCCCAAGATGCTGATCCACGACGAAGTGAGCGCCTATGGCGGTGGAGCACGTCCGCAGGATGCGTCCGGTTCGCCGACGCCGCCTCCGTCTGCTCCGCCCAGGCCGCAAGTTTCCGCGACGCGCGCTGGCGCTGAAGCGGGGCTCCATGCGGCTCTGCAGCAGGCACAGCAGACGAAGCAAGTGGCGCAGCAACGGGCCGTGCCGAAGGTCGGTCGCAACGATCCGTGTCCTTGCGGGAGTGGCAAGAAGTACAAGAAGTGCCACGGCGTCGACGCGGCGTAAGGCACCGTCATGGAACCGGCGAAACGGGTCCGCTGGCAGGGCGTGGCAGTGGTCCTCGGGGCTGTGGCCAGCGGTATTCTGCAAGCCCTCGCCTTTGCTCCCTTCGGACTTGCAGATGCTGCCTGGTTCTGTCTGCTCCCGCTGCTCATAGCCTTGCGCTTTGTGGAGCCGCGTGACGCGTTTCGCATCGGCTGGCTCAGCGGCTGCACCTTCTGGCTGATCACACTCTTCTGGCTCACGCGCGTGACGTACTTCGGGTGGAGCCTGCTCGCAATGTACTGCGCGATCTATCACGGACTCTTCGCATGGGGTGTTGCGCTCTGGCTGCGTCGATTCGGCAACGAGCGACTTGTCGCGAACATGGGTTTGATGCTCTACGGATCGCTTCTCTGGGCCGGGCTGGAGTGGCTTCGGTCCACCTTCGGCACCGGCTTCGCATGGAATCCGTTGGGGGTCAGCCAGTATGAGAATCTCGCCATCATCCAGATCGCCGCGTGGGGCGGCGTCTATGCCGTGTCCGCCCTCATGGTCTGGTTGAACCTTGCGATGGGCACGACGATGCTGCGCTACATCACCCTCCGCGGTCGCTGGGGGCGCCGGGCGCATCCGGAGCTTATCGCAGGATTCCTGCTCCTGGCGCTCGTCTTCACGTTCGGCATGAAGAGAGCGGGTGTGCGGGGCGAGGCTGGTGTTCAACTGCGCGCAGCGCTTGTGCAGACCGGAATTCCGCAGGACGAGAAGTGGGACCAGGAGAAGGTGGACCTGATCTATCGCCGGCTCACGGAGACCACGCTGCAGGCCCTTACAACGGACCCCGACCTGGTGATCTGGCCCGAGACGGCGCTGCCCGACGATGTTCGGTCAAGCCCGCCGAGCTATGAGCTGGTGCGCAATCTCGCCACGAACGGCGCGCCAATCCTTGTCGGTTCCATGGACACAGCATGGGAAGACGACGGTCCGCGCTACTTCAACAGCTCCTTCCTGTTCGATGAGCGGGGGGTGTTGATCGGACAGTACGACAAGATTCACCTCGTGGCCTTTGGTGAGTTTGTCCCGTTCCGGCATGCGCTCCCTTTCATGAAGGCCATGACGCCGATTGAAGCGAGTTTCGACGCCGGCACGAATGTTACGGTCTTCAGCGTTCCGGATTCCGGAGCCAGGTTCAGTGTGTTGATCTGTTTTGAAGACACGGTAGCGAAGCTAGCCCGCGAGGCCGTGAAGAAGGGTGCACGCTTGCTGGTGAACCAGACCAACGATGCGTGGTTCGATCCCTTGTGGGCTTCATGGCAACACATGGCTCACAGCGTCCTGCGCGCCGTGGAGAACCAAGTCCCCGTCGTGCGCTCGGCGAATACGGGCGTGACGTGTCATATTGACAGCATGGGCCGCATACGCTCGATCCTTGAAGACCATGCCGGGGGGACCCGCTTCGCCGGCTTCCGGACCGCTGACGTAGCGCTGGCTCCACCCGACATGCAGCTCACGTTCTACACGCGCCATGGCGATACTCCGGTAATCATCGCCCTCGTCGGCGCGGCACTTGCGACTCAACTGCTCCGGAAGAAGCGCCCCGGAATGCCTTCCCTGCCTTCGGCTTGAAGACGACGGCTTGTCATGGGCGGCCGAGTCGGTATGCTCGCCATTCCTTTGAATTGAGATTGGAGTGTCGTCATGATCGATGACTTGAAGCCGCGGCTCGCTGCGGTCGAGAAGAACCTTCAGGAAATGCGAGGTTATCTTTGACTTGGCGGCTAAACGTCGCGAAGTCGAAGAACTGGAAGCTCTGGCGGCATCGCCGAGCTTCTGGAACGACAACCTGAAGGCGAAAGCCTCGATTGATAAGACGAACGCCATCAAGGCGACGCTTGGTCCATTCGATTCCCTCACGCGCGAATGCGAGGAAGTCGGCATTCTCCTCGAGCTGGCGGAAGGTGAGCCTGAGGGTCCGGGCCGCAAGCTTGCCGAACACGAAGCCATCGAGAAGATGAAGAAGCTCGAGGCCGACTACCACGCTTTCGAGATCCAGTCGCTGCTCAACGGCCGGATGGATATTCACAATGCGTACCTGAGCCTGCATGCCGGCGCCGGCGGCACGGAATCCTGTGACTGGGCTGCGATGCTGCATCGCATGTTCACCCGGTTCTGCGAGCGGCGCGGTTTTACCATCTCCACCATGGATTATCAGCCGGGCGATGAGGCGGGCATCAAGAGCGTAACCTTCCTCGTCGAGGGTCCCTACGCCTACGGCTACATGAAGGGCGAGCGTGGTGTACATCGGCTGGTCCGCATCAGCCCGTTCGATTCCAACAAGCGCCGCCACACGTCCTTCGCCGCGCTGGATGTCGTGGCCGAGATCGAGGATGACGTCGAGATCGAGATCGATGAGAAGGACCTCCGCGTGGACACATTTCGCTCCAGCGGCGCGGGCGGCCAGCACGTCAACAAGACCGATTCCGCGGTGCGCATCGTACACAACCCCACGGGCATCGTCGTCTCATGCCAGGCCGAGCGATCCCAGCACAGCAATCGCGCGAAGTGCATGAAGATGCTGAAGGCGAAGCTCTACGAACTCGAAGTGGACAAGAAGCGCCAGGAGATGGAGAAGTTCTACGGTGACAAGGGTGACATTGCCTGGGGCCGCCAGATCCGCTCCTATGTGCTGCAGCCCTATACGATGGTGAAGGATCATCGCACCGATGTGGAGACCGGGCAGGTCGATGCCGTGCTCGACGGTGACCTCGATATCTTTATCGAGGGCTACTTGAAGAAGGGATTCGGCCGTGAACCTGCTGGATGAAATAAACGCGAACAAGCGGGTCGAACTGGTGGATCGCAAGGCGGCGAAGCCGTTGGCCACCCTTTGCGGGCAGGCGCTCCGGACACCTCCACCTCCAGACTTTGTCGCTTCGTTGCGCAGCGTTCCCATCGGACTTATCGCCGAGGTGAAGAGGCGGTCGCCCTCCGCGGGTCCCATCCGCGAGCCCTTTGATCCGTCCGCCATCGCCAAGGCTTACGAGCAGGGCGGCGCGCAGGCAATTTCCACGCTGATGGATGAGAAGTATTTCGGCGGTGGGGAGTCCGATTTCAGGACGGTCCGCGCCGCCGTGAAGATTCCGCTTCTCTACAAGGAATTCGTCGTGGATCCATGGCAGCTCTGGCATGCGCGCAGCATCGGGGCATCGGCGGCATTGCTGATTGTTGCCTGTCTGGATCAGGGCGAGCTGCTGTCGCTCATGGCCGTGTGTCGGGAAGCAGGGCTCGCAGCGCTCGTGGAAGTCCACGACGAAGAGGAAACACACCGCGCCGTGGATGCGGGCGCGGAAATCATCGGCGTGAACAACCGGAACCTTAAGACGTTCAAGGTGTCGCTGGAGACCACGCACAGGTTGAGCGCACTTGTCCCGCCGGGCACCTTGCTCGTGGGCGAGAGTGGCATCTACACGGCGGAGGATGTGGTACGTTTGAAGCAGGCGGGCGCGCAGGCTGTGCTCGTTGGTGAGAGCCTGTTGCGGCAGGGCGATGTCGTGGCCGCGGTCCGGGCCTTGATGGGAAAAGCATGGGCATCTTCGTAAAGATCTGTTGCATCGCGAATGAAGACGACGCGCTTCGTGTGGCGGAGCTGCGGCCCGATGCCGTTGGATTCATCTTCTCCGCGAAGTCGAAGCGACACGTCACGGCGAGTGACGTCGGGCGGTGGACGGCTCAGCTCCCGAAAGACCTCCTGAAGGTGGGCGTATTCGTCGATACGGAACCGCGCCTTGTGGCATCGATCATGCAAGAGGCTGGACTTGACGTCGCGCAGTTGCATGGCTCAGAGATGCCGATGGCGTACGCGAAGCTCGGGCTTCGTGTGTGGAAAACTGCTTACGCGGGGAGGGCGGACGCGTCGTCGCTTTCCGCGTCGCCGATTGACGCTGTATTGCTCGATACCTATAGTCCGACTTCACCGGGTGGTACTGGAGAAGTGGGTGATTGGAAGGCCGCCGCTGATTTTGTGAAGTCCTGCACCAAGCATGTCCTGCTCGCGGGGGGCTTGAGTCCGGAGAATGTGCGAGAAGCGATCCGTGCCGTGCGTCCGTGGGGCGTTGATGTGTGCAGCGGCGTCGAGGCCTCGCCCGGCCGGAAGGACCTGAAGAAAGTGGAAGCGTTTATTACAGCATGCCGAAGGGACTGACAGATCCAGATGCGCTGGGCCATTTCGGCCCGTACGGCGGCATGTTCGTACCGGAAACCCTGATGGCTCCGCTTCAGGAGCTCACGCGCGAATACGCGAAAGCCCGCAAAGACCCGAAGTTCCGCAAGGAACTGGAATACTACCTGCGCGACTTCGTGGGTCGTCCCACGCCGCTCTACTTCGCCAGCCGGCTCACGAAAGAGCTCGGACCGAAGATTTACCTCAAGCGGGAAGACCTCTGTCACACCGGTGCGCACAAGATCAACAACTCGATGGGCCAGGTGCTGCTCGCGAAGCGCATGGGCAAGAAGCGGGTCATCGCAGAGACGGGCGCTGGCCAGCACGGCGTTGCCACGGCGACGGTTGCCGCGATGTTCGGGATGGAATGCGTGGTGTACATGGGCGCGGTCGACATGGAGCGACAGTCCCTCAACGTCACGCGCATGCGTCGGCTCGGCGCGACGGTGGTCGGTGTGACCGCTGGACAGCAGACGCTCAAGGAAGCAATCAGCGAGGCGATGCGCGACTGGGTCACAAACGTGCGCACGACGCATTACATCCTCGGCTCAGCCCTGGGTTCGCACCCGTATCCGATGATGGTGCGCGATTTCCAGAGCGTGATCGGGAAAGAGGCGCGGAAGCAGATTCTGCAGAAGGAAGGTCGCCTTCCCGATTACCTGGTGGCTTGTGTCGGCGGTGGCAGCAATTCCATCGGCCTCTTCTATCCCTTCATCGCGGACAAGAAGGTGAAGATGATCGGCGTTGAGGCGGGCGGTGAAGGCATCAAGCCGGGCCGTCACGCTGCGCGCTTTGCCGGCGGCAAGCTCGGCGTGTTGCAGGGCACGAAGACGTATGTACTGCAGGATACGGACGGACAGATCATGCTGACGCATTCGGTCAGCGCAGGTCTCGACTACGCGGCGATCGGTCCGGAACACAGCCTGCTGCGGGATCTTGGCCGGGTGGAATACGCCTACGCGACGGACCAGGAGGCCGTGGATGCGGTGAACGCGATCAGTTCGCTGGAGGGTATCCTGCCAGCGCTCGAGAGCGCCCATGCCGTGGCGTACCTCATGAAGCACCGTAAGCGGTTCAAGAAGCGTGATTTAGTCATTGTGAACATGTCCGGTCGTGGCGACAAGGATGTCCAGCAACTGGAAGCTTGGGATCGCGAGCACGGCATCAAGTCGAAAGAGAGCGTGGCATGAGTTTGCGAAGCATGACCGGTTATGGCCGCGGAGCCTTTTCGGCGGGCGGTCTTCACGTTGAAGTGGAAATCAGTTCGGTCAATCGCAAGCAGCTCGATGTCCTCGTGAACCTGCCCCAGGCGCTGCGCCTGCTCGAGTCCCGTATCCAGGATGAAGTGGCGAAGGCGCTCTCACGTGGCCGTGTTGTGGTAGAAGTCGCGGTGCACGACTCGGGAACATTCCGAGGCAAGGCGGTCCGCTTCAACGAGGAGCTTGCGTCGCAGTACCTGAAAGTTGCGCGCACCGCCGCGGGTCATCTCGGTGTCAAAGACGATGTGACCTTGAGCCACCTCATGTCGCTCCCCGGCGTCGTCCATCATGAATCGGTGGATGAGGACACGCACCGGATCTGGCCGTTGCTGCTCAAGGCCCTGCGGGAGGCGTTGTCGGAATTGCTGAAGATGCGATCACGCGAAGGCGAAGCGCTGGCGAAGGACCTTGGCCGGAGACTCGGCGGGATGCGCAAGGAACTGGTGGCGGTCCTCAAGCGAGCGCCTCAAGTTTCGGATCGTTATCGCGCCGCTCTTCATT
>CAZCZZ010000060.1:23478-25610 GCA_964503335.1 uncultured Verrucomicrobiota bacterium | reverse complement strand
TTCGTCGAAGAAGTTCGCAACTCCGAGAAGGAAGTTTGAAACTTCTTCAAGGAAGGATGCGACTTCCACGAACGAGAGCGTCGGCCCCATCACCTGTAGCCGGCCTCGGTGATGCCGGATCTGGAATCGTAAAATGTGCTGAGCCAGTGTTCGGACAAACAGCGGGATTTCTCAATTCGCGGTCGCCTTGTGAAGGACAATGTGGGAAATATCGTAATTATGGCTCAAGACGTTACGTGGGGTCCGACGAACCCGCATCCGCTCTCAAAGATGAGCACGGAACTGGTGTGGGAAGGGAAGTACGACGAGTACGGGAACCGCCGCGAGGTGGATGTGGCCTCGTGTGCGATGCCGATGCAGCGGATCGAGACCGTGGATGAACCCCGGCAGCGGGCCGCGGCGGAGGGCCAGATCGAGCTGTTTGACCGCAAGGTCCACTCCCAGGTGAAAGAAGACAGCGCCCGCTACGGCGGCGAACCGTTCCGGAACCGGCTCATCTGGGGCGACAACAAACTCGTCATGGCCAGCCTGCTCAAGGAATTCAAAGGCCGCATCGATCTCATCTACATTGACCCGCCCTTCGACGTCGGCGCGGATTTCACGATGGATGTGCCAATCGGGGACGACAAAGAGACGGTCGGGAAGGACCAGTCTACACTTGAAATGGTTGCCTACCGAGATATGTGGGGCAAGGGCACCGACTCCTATCTCCATATGATGTCAGAGCGGCTGACACTGATGAAGGAACTGCTCTCAGACAAGGGGAGTATTTACGTTCACTGCGATTGGCGGATGAACAGTTCGCTCCGCTTAGTGCTCGATGATGTACTTGGAGATCAGAATTTTCAGAGTGAAATACTCTGGAAGAGGAAAGACTCAAATAAGGCGGGGACAACATACGCAGTTGTTACCGACACGATTCTTTTTTACGGAAAGTCATTCGAGCCTACGTGGAATCCGCAATACCTTCCGTACACAGAGGACCGCATCGAGAAAGCGTACTCAAATGTTGATGAATCGGGGCGGCGGTATGCTCTCGCTGATCTGATGGCCCCTGGCGACCGAAAGGGCACGAAGGCCGACTACGACTGGAAGGGCGTACGGCCTAGGACCGGACGTCACTGGGCTTACACTCTGGATAAGATGTTGGCGCTCGAAGCTGAGGGGCGGATCTTCTGGAACACAAATGGAACGCCAAAGTTAAAGATGTTTCTCGATGAATCGAAAGGGACTCCTCTCCCGAATCTATGGATCGATATCGCAATGCTCAAGGGAGGCAATGAGTCCGTTACATATTCCACTCAGAAGCCAGAGGCGCTGCTCGAACGCATTATTCGCGCCAGTAGTAACGAAGGCGACCTCGTCGCCGACTTCTTCTGCGGCAGCGGTACGACAGGCGCAGTTGCCGAGCGTCTTGGCCGCCGCTGGATCATGTCGGACCTTGGTCGCTTCGCCATCCACACGAGCCGCAAGCGGCTGATTGACCTTCAGCGGAAGCTACACGATGAAGAGCAGCCCTACCGCGCTTTCGACGTCTACAACCTTGGCCGCTACGAACGGCAGTGGTGGCAGAAGGATCGGTTGAAGGGGGCGGAGGAAGAGCATCGCCGAATCGTGTTGGAATTCTTTAAGGCCGAGGTTTTGGCCAATCCGCCTAGCCCGCTTTTACATGGCCGCAAGGCGGGCGCGTTTTGCCATGTGGATGGCATCGATGGGCTTTTTACGCGCGGCGAGGCGAGATCCGTGGCCGAGGCGACAAAACATGCGGGCGGGCGCGAGGTGATTTGCCTGGCGTGGGAATTTGAGATGGAGTTGCGCCAGCATTGTCATGCGTTGGAAGCGGAACTTGGGGTGCAGATGAAGCTGGTGCCCATCCCGCGTGAGATCATGGAGAAGAACCGCAAGAGTCCGCCGCCATTTCTTGAAATGGCCGTACTCGAGGCGGAGACGGTCCTGCGCAAAGCGGGTGGGAAGCGGGCGGTGGATATCAAACTGACGAAATTCCTGCCGTCGCTGGCCGAGGTGCCCAGTAAGGAGTTGGAAGCGCTGAAGGAGCGGGCGGTGAAGAGCGGCATGGATTTTATCGACTTCTGGGCGGTCGATTTCGACTGGCATCCCGGCAAGCCTTTCAA
>CAZCZZ010000060.1:20706-23378 GCA_964503335.1 uncultured Verrucomicrobiota bacterium | reverse complement strand
CGTAAGACCGGGCCGGATGCGACTGGATGATTTCATCCAGGCCGCGCGTGAATTCTCGGCCTGCGCCAAGCGTGTTGCGCTGGTGCTCCAGCAGTCGCCGAGCACGGCGAAAGGGCGTCGGCCTGAAGATCTCGTCACGGCGCTCTCCCTCGACATCGTAAACTTCACGCACGGTAGCCCGGCGGCAGTGGCCTGCTTCGAGCGCACCGACGATCAAGTCTTGATGGAAGGCATCGACTTCGGCGCGCAGACCTACAGAACGTTGCTCGACGGGATCGCCGTCGCCGGGGGCGAAAGCCATGTCATGCCGCCCGGTTTTGACCTTGGCGTTCTGATGAAGCTTCGGGACATCGGGCGTCTTTTCAACAAAGGCGTAAACCGGATGGAGTACTCGCTGCATGACCGGAGGAACCCCGTGACCGTATCCTTTGATCCTCCAAAGTATGACCGCATCCGGCAGTTGATTGAAGAGCCGGCGGCGCAACTACAAACCATCGAGGGTCGCCTGCTCATGGCCGATTTCAAGGAAACCGGGATGCAGTTGCGTATCCACCCTCCGCTAGGCGCACCCGTGAACTGCAAGTTCCCTGCCGCCTTGAGCGCCGAAGTGGAAGAGTGCATCCGTCAGTTCGTCCGCGTCAGGGGCGAAATGGACTATTTCCCGCATGGCGCGCCGAAGACGCTGAACATTTCAGATATTGAGCCGATCGAGGCTCCGACGATGGATGTGGCGAAGGAGGCTGGCGCGGAGTGGTCCTATGACTTCACCGAGAATCTCCCCGCAGCGGAATACGCCAGGAGACAGGGCGTACAACCCCTCGTCGATTTTTCAGCCCTCTTCGGTAAGGGGAAGGCAGAAGATTGGGATGGCTTCGAAGAGCGCTTGGAACAGTGGCGGGCGGAACAGTCGTCGAAGTGAGGCATTGTGCTGATCGATACGAACATCGTTTCCTATATCTTTAAGGGCGACACAAGAGCTCAACTCTATCAACCGACGCTGGCCGGTCAGACGCTATTCGTTTCTTTCATGACCGTTGCGGAATTGTATCGCTGGCCGTACGAGAAGAACTGGGGCGAACCGAAGAAACAGGGGCTGGTTCAGTTTCTGCGGAATTTCGCCGTGCTTCCGTACGACGATGCCTTGGCGTGGAAATGGGCGGAGCTGGTGGGAAAGACGTGCCGCGGTCGCCCAATGTCAGCTGCCGATTCCTGGATCGCGGCCACGGCGTTACGCCATGGAATGCCGATCGTCACGCACAACAAAAAGCACTTCGAGCACATACCGGGACTCATTGTCATATCGGAGAGCTGAAGCATGACGGAATCCCTGACCATCAAGACCGAGTCCCTTGAACCACTCTTCGCGGCGTGGGAGGAGCCCGACAAGCATCGGGTGAGAGATACGAGCGGCACAGGGGCGGCGGAGCGGAAGGGACGAAGGCCCACAGCGATTACCATCGCGCAGGGCCTTCGGGCGATGGTCAAGGAGTGGCGGGACAGCTTCTATTTCGGCGCCAGTGATACGTCACGTCATCTGCTCAATCACTGGTTTGGCCGGACGCATACCGTCGGCGGAAACGAGTTCCGCTATTACTTCTGCCAGCGCGAAGCTATCGAGACGCTGATTTACCTCAAAGAGGTGCGCAAGCTGGAGTCCCTGTCGCAGCTTGTTGCCGAGTATGGCGGGGCCTATGCCGAGACGGCGGCGCTGGGTGTGACGGAAGAGGAAGACGCCTGGAGCCGGTACGCGTTCAAGATGGCAACGGGTTCCGGCAAGACGAAGGTGATGAGTCTCGCCATTGTGTGGAGCTACTTTCATGCGCTGCGCGAGAGTGATTCCCCGATGGCACGTCACTTTGTGATCGTTGCGCCGAACCTGACTGTCTTCGAGCGGCTGAAGATGGATTTCAGGCCGGAGGGCGGGGGACCGGACATCTTTGATACCGACCCCCTGATTCCTGTCGAGTGGCGCGGGGACTGGAACCTGACAACCGTTTTGCAGGACGAAGCGAGCGGGGCCAGCACAGGCGGCACGCTGTATCTCACCAACATTCATCGCTTGTTCGACAACACGCGGAAGCGAGAGTCCGGTGCGACGTTTGATTGGATGGGTCCGTCCGTGAGCAAGGCGAAGGCACTGGACACCGGGGCGGCTCTTCGGGACCGGATCACCAGCCATCCGCGCGTCATGCTGATGAACGACGAAGCCCATCACGTGTGGGACCCGGACTCAGCCTGGAATGAGGCCGTCAAGTTCCTCCACGAGAGCATTCGAAAGAGGACGGGCGGGGGACTCGTTGCGCAGCTCGATTTCTCCGCCACGCCGAAAGACAACAAGGCCAACCTCTTCAAGCATATCGTCTGCGACACGCCGCTGGGCGAGGCGGTGGATGCGGGAATCGTCAAGACACCGATCATTGGTCGGGCCGGGAACCTGGTGGAGCAGGCCACCGACAACGCGGCGCACAAATTCGAGATGCACCTCAAGCTCGGTTATGAGCGCTGGCTGAAGAGCCGTGACGAATGGCTGAAGAGTGGCAGGAAGCCGCTGCTTTTCGTCATGTGCGAGAACACGAAGGCCGCTGACGAGATCACGGCCCGATTGAACAGCGACGCAATTTTCAAGGAACTCAACGGGCGAACCATCAACCTGCACACGAACTTGAAGGGCA
>CAZCZZ010000060.1:0-20606 GCA_964503335.1 uncultured Verrucomicrobiota bacterium | reverse complement strand
CACATGAAGGTCAGCCTCGCGCTTCTTGAATCCGGCGTCGGGGCGATTTCGTATTACGTGCAGGAACTGGAGTACATCTGCAAGGTTCGCGGCACGCATCAGGTGCTTGGTCCGCTCCTGCAGAAGTTCTTCGAGGATATGCTTTTCGGACCGGGGCATTCTGTCTTTGACTCGTCGCTTGTGGCCCGATTGTCCGACAGTGATGTGCGAGAGCACGTGCGGGCCGTTTTTGTGCCGCTGATCCGGCGGAAGATCGTACAAAAACATCTCAGAACGTTGGAATCGGCGCCCGTGTCGGTTTCTTCGTGGCGGCCGTTCCAAGTGACCGTCAGCGAGCGCCGCCCCGTGCAGCTCTCGGCGAGAACGCTTTTTAACCTTGTACCCTGCAATCGCGCCCTGGAAACGGCCTTCGTCGAGCTATGCAGCAAGGCTTCTGACGTCGTGGCGTTTGCCAAGAATGCGGGACCTCAATGCCTGCGGATTGACTATCTCTCGGACGGCGTGCGGCTGGCCTACTACGCTCCCGACTTCTTCGTGCGGCTCGGGGATGGGCACTGCTATGTCGTGGAGACGAAGGGGCAGATCGATAAGGATGTCCCCCTGAAAGCCCGCGCCGCGACAGAGTGGTGCAAGGCGGCGTCGAACAAACAAGTCACATGGAAATACGTCTTTGTTCCCGAGGGCGTTTTCCAGCGCTATCAAGGCGCTTCCTTTGCCGAACTGGTCCGGGTTTGCGCGCCCGCACTCCATGACCTGCTCCATGAAGACCAGTTTCGCAACGAGATGCCGCTTTTTGCGGATCTCGGCATGCTGGAAGCCAAAGCACCGGAGTCGCAGGGGCTGGTCGATGACAAGGTCTTGAACTCGTTGCCCGAGCGCCTGAGGAGAGCCGCAGACGAGTCGATCTCCCTTTTCCGATTCTTCGAGAAGAAAGCCGGTGTGAGCTATGCACCAGTGTTCACAGCGCTACTCGGTGTTCTGGATGAAACGGCACGAGGACTCGTCCTGCAGAAGTTGACGCCCTCGCTACCCTCGGGTGCCCAAGCACAGAAGGACTGGTTTGAACCCTACATGGCTGGCGCGGATCGACGCATGGTTCCTCATTATGAACAGTTATCGCGGAACTTGAAGAAGACGCTGGTCTACAAGAACGGGGTTTCGCCACTAGGCATGCTCCGTAACTGCCTGGACTACGCATTGAATGACAATTCCAAACTGTCCGGCGTGTTCGCAGCTCTGAAGAGTCAATTCCGCTTTTCCGGTGGTCGAGAATTGTTGGAGCGGGTGGGGACCGTCAATGAGTTCCGGAATACACGTGTCGCTCACCAGGAAAAGCCCCTGACGGACCCCGCCGAAGCGCGCCAAGCGCTGGTCCTCTGGATCGCTCTCCTGCTCACACTTTGGCAAGCGCCGACATTGGCCGAGTCTCGTTAGCATCAATTGGGCCGGAGGTCGCGATAGAAGGACATCTGCACCGTACGAAAGGGGGGCACAATGAGGACGATTATTCGGGTGAGTATGGTCTTGGCGTTTGTGGGCCTGGCGGGTTGCATGATGCCGGATGCGGCGGAGAAGGCTTCGGCGCGGCAGAAGATCAAGGACGGGGCGTTGGTGGTGGATGTGCGGGCGGCGAAGGATTTCGCGGCCGGCCACATCGACGGCGCGACGAATATTCCGCTGCGTGAGGTCGAGGCGCGGATCGACCAGCTGGGCGACCGCGATCGGCCGATTGTCGTGCATTGCTATCGCGGCATGATGTCGGCGAAGGCGAAGGAAACCCTGCAGAAGGCCGGTTTCACGGACGTGACGAACGCGGGCGGGTATCAGGACGTTCGGGAGTAGGCCCGGACATTGCATCCACCGCGGAGGCGCGGAGGACGCAGAGACGAGAAGTTTAAGCCTGCCTCTGCGCACTCTGCGCCTCTGCGGTGAAAGATCCGCGTGGGGTCGCTCTTCCAAGGGTTGGAAGTTGAGCGGGGGTATTCTTCCAAGGATTGGAAGTTTTCGCTTTGCCGCAGCGCTTGAACGCGGTCACGAAGTCTTCTTCTCGAAGAGGTAGTGCGCGACGAACCATTCGCGGCCCTTGTCGTAGCCGAACAGTTCGGCGCAAGACATGAAGAAGATGCGCCAGTAGGACCACCACTTCAGCGACTGGTTCTCCCCGTAAGCTTTGGCCAGGATCGGCATGACGTCGCGACGTGATTGGTCCATGCGCGCGAGCCAGGCGTTGAGGGTCTTCTCATAGTGCTGCCCGTTGACTGTCCATTGTTCAAGCAGGCGCAGGTCCTTCTGGAAGTAGTGAAAGAGGTCGGCCGACGGCATGATGCCGCCGGAGAAGAAGTACCGCGCCATCCAGTCGTGGTCGCCGGTGCTTTCGAAGGGATAGGCGAAGGTGCGATGGCAGAAGATGTGGGCGAAGAAGCGTCCATTCGGTTTCAGCCAACCCGCGACCTTTGCGAAGAGCGACTCGTAGTTGCGCATGTGCTCCAGCATCTCGACCGAGACGATTCGATCAAAGCGCTCGCTGGTCTCGAACGTGTTGGCGTCACAGGTCGTGACCGTGACGTTGGTGAGTCCCAATTCCCTCGCGCGGCCGTCGATGAACTGCTTCTGCGTGCGCGAGTTCGACACGGCGTGAACGGCGCTGCGGCGGAATCGCGCGGCGGCGTACAGGGTGAAGGAGCCCCAGCCACAGCCGAGGTCGAGAATCGCATGGCCGTCTTCGATCCCGGCGCGACGGGCCGTTTCATCCAGCATCGCGTTCTCGGCTGCAGCGAGGTCGGTGATCCCGTCAGGCCAAATGCAGGAGCTGTACTTGAGGCGGGGACCCAGCACGTGGAGATAGAAGTCGGTCGGCACTTCGTAGTGCTGCTCATTGGCCGCGGCGGTGAGCACGGCGATGGGGCTGGCCTTGAGCTGATGGACAAACTCCATGAGCCGTGATTGTTGCAGCTCGTTCGTCGGCGCCGTTTCCTCTGCGATGCGTTTGCGCAACAGGGATCGGATCCCGGCGCGCATCAGCGCGTCCGGAACGATGTCCTTTTCAATGATCGAGTCGTACCACATGCCATCACCTCTTCGGAAACCACGGGACAAACATGCTCGTGGTGCGTTGATAGTCTTTATAGTCGTCGCCGCGGCTGCGGAGCGCCTGTTCCTCGGTCGCGGGTATGCCCGTGACACGAAGCAGAAGGTAGAGAATGGCGATGGGACACAGGATGGTCAGCCAGCCGTGCGGGGATGCCGAGGCGAAGAGGGCGAAGGCGCACCAGATGACGAATTCAAAGAAGTAGTTCGGGTGCCGCGAATAGCGCCAGAGGCCGAGCCGGCAGGTCTTGCCTCTGCTATCAGGGGACCTCTTGAAGACCTCGAGTTGATAGTCAGCGAGGCTCTCCCCAAGCATGCCGACGAGCCACAGGATGATTCCTGCGATTTCGAGAGGGTGGGGTGCCGTGGCGGCGTTCACGGCAGGGAGCAGGAAGGGGAATGCAAAGAGCGCGGCTGCGAGCGCTTGCGTCTGGTAGAAGCGGAACATCTTGAACTGGACGTGCGGGGCCCATTCACGGCGGAGGGCTTGGTAGCGTCCGTCTTCCGGTCGTCCATGAGACCGGCTGTGAATATGCCATGCGAGCCTGAGTCCCCAGACGCCACCCATGACGGCCGTAGCGATGCGACGCGACGTGTCGCCGTCGCCGACGGCCGCGAACACGATCGCCATCGCGCCGATGCTGGCGGCCCATCCGACGTCGACGATCCCCGCGTTGCCTGTGCGACGCTGCAAGAACCAAAGGAGTGTCATGAAGAGGGCCACGGCGCCCCATGCGCCCAGGAAGTAGATCGGGATCATTGTGCGGCATCCTTGCTCATCGCGGGAAAGCGACGGATCAGCGGTAGGAATGAGTAGTAGAAAACAAGACCCGCGAGGGGAGCAACGAGGGACCACGCGACGATGCCGTGCAGGGTGGTATCCCAAAGGGCTGCGATCGATCCCTTGAAATCGCGCTGGAACATTTCTATCAGGTCAGCGATGGCGAGGTTGATGGGCGGAACCTGGAATAGCCATTCGCCCATGCGGTAAAAGGGGATGAGCATGAGGACCTGCAGGGGATAGCTCAGCCAGTTGGCGATTTGCATGGCGGGAAGGTTCAGCCGGGAGACGAGCGCGACGACGGTGCAAAGGATGGTGGTCGTCCCCAGAACCGGGAACGCGCCGAGCACGATTCCGATGGCGAGGCTGAGCGAGATCTTCGTCGGGGTTACTCCCATAAGGAGCAGGGCCTTGATCGGGGTGACGATCTTGCGATGGAAAAAGCCGGGCTCGTTCATCCGTTCCGCCGGGTGAGAAGCGTGGCGAAGGTGTCGCCGGTCTTGAGGCGAAGCAGTTCGCGGAGCATGTAGATCGACATGGCGATGTTTCCCAAGAGCATGATCAGAACAAACCAGAGGAGCTTTGACGAGACGGACGTCTGTTTGTAGGCCACCCAGAGGAAGAACGTCACGAATCCAAAGTACGCGTCGGCCAGCGTGGCCCGGAACCACGCATCTGGCCATAGATGGCGTCCGGCATCGACGATGGATTGGTTCAAGCTGGCGCCGATGGTGACGAACAGCATGCACGCCAGAATGAGGGCAAAGAGGGCGATAAGCAGATTCTTCATGCTGGGTCTTCGCGTTTCATGCGACGGACTTACAGCGAACAGGTCCGTTGGTTGACTTCCATGCCCACCCGCTTTAGTCTGGCGCAATATGAATGTAGATGCGAAGGAGGCCGGTGTGCAGAGTTCAATCGAGAGGCTGTTGGTGCTGCAGGACCGCGATCGCAAGATCAAGCAGCTTTCGCGCGAGGTGGAGGATATTCCGGCCCGAAAGAAGCTGATCGACACCCGGTTGAACAGTCACCGCGAGAATGTCCAGCAGTGCCAGGACGAATTTAAGAAGAAGCAGTCCTCCGCGAAGCAGGTTGACGTTGATATTGAAGGACTTAAGACGAAAATCCTCAAGCTGCGCGAGCAGCAGAACCTGATCAAGACGAACGAGGAATACAAGGCCATCGAACGTGAAATCGGAGCGATTCAGCGCCAGATTTCCGCGCTGGAAGACAGCGAGATCGCCCTGATGGAAGAAGCGGAAGCCGTCAAAGTCCGGCTTCAGGAAGTCGACACAATCCTCAAGCGCGAAGAAGGCTCTGTTCACACCGATTTCGCCGCCCTTGATGAGCGATTGGCGTCAATCCAGGCCGAGTTAAATCAGCTGAAGGCCGAGCGCAGCTCCCTTGTGACGGAGATCCCGCCCGATTGGCTGTCCCGCTACGAACGCACCTTCAAGCACACAGGCGATTTTGCCCTGGTTCCTGTCGAAAAGGGTGGTTCCTGTGGCGGATGCCATATGAAGCTGCCGCCCCAGGTCGTCCAGGATGTGAAGCGGAATGCCAACATGGTGTGTTGCAGCTTCTGCGGCCGTGTTTTGTACTGGAATCCCTGAGTTCGCAGGGTACCTTTGACGTTGGACTGGATGGGGTTGCGGTCGCTCTTTCGTTCGCGGAGGAGAGGAAAGTCCGGACTCCACAGGGCAAAGTGCTTCAGCCAAGCCGAAAGGCGAGTGCTGGAGGCGCGTCGGGCAAACCGGCGTGACGGATAGTGCCACAGAAACAAACCGTCCCGATGACGCCGCAAGGCGGAACCGGGATAAGGGTGAAAAGGCGGTGTAAGAGACCACCGGTCCTCGCGCAAGCGGGGATGCAAGGCAAACCCCACTTGGAGCAAGATCAAATAGGGAGCGAGGGGCTGCCCGTCCCATATCGCGCAAGCGAATAAGCTCCGGGTTGATCGCATAGTCCCGCAAGGGACCAGATAAATGACTGCAACGCGAAAGCGATGACAGAATCCGGCTTACGCCCCGTCCGGTCCGTGGATATCAGTTGATGCTTCGTTCGCCACCTTTGATCGTTGTGAAAGCGGGAATCGTCCTGTCCATCGGGATCCTGATCGCATTGGGATTTCGCGCATGGCGGGTTCGTGATTCTTTTCAGGCTGGGTCGGTCACACCGGCTTCTGGAGCCGTAGTCGATCCCGCCAAGCCTCAACCCGTCGCCGCAGATCTATGGCGGGTCTTTGCGGGCAGGCCGGGAACGGCCGAATCCCGGGATGGTCACCCCTTGCTGAAGCGGTTCCGCCTTGCCGGCACGTTCTTCGTCTCAGCGGAAGGCGGAGATGGTGAGGGGAACCGACGCGCCATCCTCGATGATGTAGGGAAAAGCCAGCAGGTTCTCGTGGGGGAGGGGGACAAAGTAGATGAGGTCGACGTCGTTCGGATTCACCAGGACCATGTCATCCTCAGGTCGGGCACAGAGGAAGTTGACCTCTGGCTGAGCTTTTCGGGCGGCGTGGCTTCATCGGGCAGAAGCGACGCTGGCAGCGCGACCTCCGGTTCATCGATGGAAGATGAGCCCGCGCTCGAAACAAGTCGCTTCGGTAAACGCATCGCCGAGAACCGCTGGGTGATGAGCCGCGAGTCGGTGATGAAGTATTACGAGGAAATCCTGGAGGATCCCGAACGCATCGCGGCTTTGTTCGTGTCGATGAAGCCCGACTACCAGGACAACAAGATCAAGGGCTACTACCTCGACCCGGAAGGCGAAGAGGACTTCTTCAAAGCGGTCGGCATGCAGCCGGGCGATGTCGTCCGCAAGGTCAACTCGATGAACATGACCAGCCAGAAGAGGGCTGAGTATTTCATCGGCGAGTTCGTGAAAAACAGGGCAAACGCCATTGTCATCGATATCGAGCGACAGGGTAAACCCGAGAAGCTGATCTACCTCGTGCGCTGACGCTTGCTCTTGGGACTGCTCACGGGCTTGCTCAGCTCTTCCTTCGCCGGCCTGAAATCGATCAGCTTCCTGTACGTATCCACCTTCGTCAGCTCAACCTTGAGCGCCTGGCCGATACGGAACTCGCGCTGGCTACGGCGGCCGCGGGCACGACCGCGCTGCACATCGGCAATGTAGTGGTCATCCATCAAGTTCGCAAAAGCCACCATGCCGCGCTGGAGGCTGTCGGAGAGTTCGACGATCAGTCCCTTCGGATTGATCGACACGATCAGCCCGTCAAAAGGACCCACATCCTTCGCCGCAAGTCTCGCCGCGTAGAACTCGATCCGCTTGACGGCAAGGCTTTCGTCCTCCGCCTCGGACGCATTCTTCTCCGTGTCGCAGCAGTGTCGCGCGATTCGCTCCACAGCCTCGAACGAGTAGGGCGGGTGCGCCCGTTGCTCGATAGCTTTGAGTATCCGGTGGACGACAAGGTCGGGGTAGCGGCGGATCGGCGATGTGAAATGGGTGTACCTGTCAAAGGCCAGGCCGAAGTGTTCCACCAGTTCCGGCGAGTAGAGCGCTCGCTTGAGATTCTTCAGGATGGCCAAATTGCCGGAGTACTCGAACGCGGTGCCGGCGATTTCCTTGGCTACGCGGTTGATTCCAGCGCGATCCCCGGGTGTGACGCGCAGTCCGAGGTTCTGGAGGTCGACCGCCATTTGCTCCCACTGTTCGTCGGAAGGCGCCTCGTGGATGCGGTACATGGCTGGAACCTGCTTGTCGGACATGATCTCCGCGACGGCCACATTGGCCAGCAGCATGAACTCCTCGATCAGGTGGTAGGCCTCTTTGGCCCCGCGCTTGTGAAAGCCGAGCGCGCGGCCGTCGGAGTCCAGCTCGCATTTCACTTCCGGCATCGAGAGATCGATCGCGCCGCGCTTCATGCGGTTCTTGCGCAGAGTCTCGGCCAGGTGGCGCATGTCGTTCAGAGTCGGGAGAAGGGCGGGGGGGATGCCGTGATTGGTCTGGCCGTCGAAATGCAACTGAACCTGGTCATACGTGAGGCGCGCGACGGAGTGTATGACAGATGGGTAGGTCTTGAAGGACTCGACATTGCCGCGCGGGCTGACGACGAGATCCACGCTGTGGGCCAGGCGATCGACGTTCGACCGCAGGCTGCAAACCTCAGCAGTCAGGTACTTGGGCAGCATGGGTATGAAGCGATCGACCATGTACACGCTGTTTCCGCGAATGTAGGCCTCGTCATCCACCTTGGACTTGATGGGAACAAAGTGCGAGACATCCGCGATGTGCACGCCGACGTCCCAATTGCCGTCGTCGCGTTTGACCATGGAGACGGCGTCATCGAAATCTTTTGCGTCCTCGGGATCGATGGTGAAGATCACGGCCTGTCGAAGGTCTACGCGATTCTTCAGATCTTTCTCGGATACATGGGTCGGAGTAGCCGTGGCCTCGTCGACGACCTTGTCGTCGAAGGCTTCATACAGGCCATGGCCTCGGAGAATGCTCAAGACGTCGACTCCAGCTGCCTGCGGATCGCCGAGGTCTTCCACAACCGTGCCTGATAGATACGTGGAGGCATCTTCCCATTCGTCGAGTTGGACCACGACCTTCCTCAAGTCCTGCGGCGTCTTGACCAGCGGCCCGAATTCATTGACGCGTATGTCGCGTCCAATGCGAGGATCGTCGGGTATCACGTACCAGAGCGAGCGCAGCTTCCTCAGAATGCCGGCCACGCGTGTCGTCCTTCGGCTCACCACGCGAGTCACCTTGCCCGAAAGTCGCTCTTCGGACTTACCCGGTGCGCGACCTCGTGCCGGGAAGCGCTCCTGATTCCTGGAGCGCGATACGGAGATCATGACCTTGTCGCCATGCAGCGCAGTGCCCATGTCGTCATGGCCGATGTAGATATCGGGACCACCGCCTTCGTCGGGGGTAACGAAACCGAACCCGGAAGGATGAACGCTTATTCGGCCCAACACCTCGCGCTTGTTGTCGGGAAGACCCCAGCGGTTCTTCCGGAGGCAGGATATACGGCCCTCGCGCTCGAGTTTCCTCAGGAGGTTTCTGAATTCGGATCTGTCCGATCCCTTGACGTGAAGCGCGCCCACCAATTCGTGTTGTTTGAGCGGCTGGTATCCAGGCGAAGCGAGGAGGGCCAGCAGTCGCTCCTGGAGGCTCTTTTCATATCCGTCAAATCGAGGCATGTGATGCTGTTTACACGGATAGCCGGAATATAGCCAGTTGATTGCCCGGCACACTCGGGTATTCTCAAGGAGGAATGAGCAACATTCTTTACGTGGCGAGCGAAATTTCCCCCTATGCCTCAACGGGTGGTCTCGCAGACGTCGCGGGCTCACTCCCTCTGGCACTTCTTCACAGCGGTCATCTGGTGCGTTCCATCATGCCCATGTATCGACAGGTGCTCGAAGGAGGTTTTGATCTGCGCGATACGGGGCTGCGATTCAACATTCCCGTCGGTTTCCGCTCGTTCAAAGCGGAGATTTGGTCGACGACGGTGAACGGACTCGAGACCTTCTTCGTGCGCCGCGACGAGTTCTTCGACCGGTCGAATCTCTATAATCTTCCCGACCGGGATTATGACGACAACTTCGAGCGTTTCGTCTTCTTTCAGAAGTCCGTCGTGGCTTTCATCGATGCCGCCGGGTCGAAGCCTGACATTGTGCACGGCAACGACTGGCAGGCGGGGCTGCTCCCGCTCTTCTTGTCGTACGGTATCAACGGGCTTGGGCGAAAGCGCCTGGAGAAGTTTGTTTTCACCATACACAATCTTGCTTACCAGGGCTTGTTCTCCGGAAGCGAGTTCTCGGTTACGAACCTTCCGTTCTCCTGCTTCGGTGTGGAGACCATGGAGTTTTACGGGAATATCAACTGCCTCAAGAATGGCATTACTTGCGCGGACCGGGTAACAACCGTAAGCGAGACCTACACCCGTGAGATCCAGACGGAAGAGCAGGGGTACGGTCTCCAGGGCGTCATCACGGCAGCCAGTCCGAAGTTGCGTGGCATCGTTAACGGCATCGACACCAAAGTCTGGAATCCTTCGGCCGACCCACATCTGAAGCATTCGTTCAGCGCGGCATCACTCGCTGGAAAGAAGGACTGCAGGCGGGACGTTCTTGACCGTTTCGGCCTCGATGCATCTCCGAAGACACCGGTCGTGGCGATGGTGAGTCGTCTCGTAGACCAAAAGGGTCTCGATCTACTCGAACAGTCCATATCGGAGATTCTCGGGCTCGATCTGGTGTTTGTGCTTCTGGGACGCGGCGATGAAAAGTATGAGCGACTGGCCGGGACTTGGCGCGTCCGTTGGCCGGAAACCTTCGGACTTCAAGTTGGCTTCGACATAGCTGCGGGACACCAGATCATAGCAGGGGCGGACATCCTGCTTATGCCCTCGAAGGCCGAACCCTGCGGTCTCAACCAGTTGTATGCCCTCCGCTATGGGACAGTGCCTTTGGTTCACGAGGTTGGGGGACTGGCGGACACCATTCATGATGTCGATGTACACGGTCCGCTGGGTAACGGTTTCACGTTCCGGGATTACACGACGAAGGATCTGCTGTCGTCTCTCCGACGAGCTCTGACGCTGTTCGGGAAGCCAGCTGAGTGGAACCGACTGCAGCTTCGCGGCATGTCAGAGGACAACTCGTGGCTCAAGTCCGCACGGCTGTACGGCGAGGTGTACAAGGACGCAACGGAATAGGCTCCCGATTTGAACCCAGCACGCGCACACTGACACCTTGGCTCTGCGGTGATCAGGCTGTCCGCAAGGTTATCATAGTGCAGCTTCCAGCTGTTCCAGGCCATACAACCCCACGAATAGCGCCCCCAGCAGCCTGTGAAACCACATAAGATATATTATGCGACGTTGCTTGCTTATGCTCATGATCGGGCATTTATCGGGATTTCCATTGGCTATTCTACGAGTCCCCAACGTTGGCCGAAGGGCCAATAGACCATGAACGCCGGCCCTACGATGGACCTCTCGCGTACGCCGCCGAAGTAGCGACCATCGAGGCTCGATCGCGTGTTGTCGCCAAGCGGCAGATACTCGTCCTCTGCTAGCTTTAGAGTCGATTCACGGGTCGCCAGCTTGACCGGAGTGCCCGGATTGAACTGCGGAAGGTAATAGCCGACATACCCGCCGGCCCTGTCGTTGACCATGCGATAGAATGGGAATGGCTCCTCAATCCTCTTCCCGTCAGCCACAAGATATGGTGGGTCGATCGACACAGTTTCCCCCGGCAGTCCCGCAAGGCGCTTGATGTAGAACGTGTCAGGCTTGATCTGGGGATGCGTGATGAAGTCCGTGCTGAAGACGAAGATGTTCCCACGCTCAGGTCGTGAGTAGTTGTACTTCACCTTATTGACGAAGATATGGTCTCCGAGCTTCACGCGACCTGCCGCGATGACCTGGCCCTTCTCCACCCGCGGCGACGTGATGCGGAGTTTCATTCCGTGCGGCAACGCATGGGGCACGCCACCTATGAAATAGACATCCTTGTCGTCACGCAATTCATACTGTCTCGAAATGGTGCCCGACACTTTGGAGCGGAATTCCTGGTACCGTTCACCGAAAACGAGGAAACGGCCAATGCTCAAGGGGAACGTGTCAAAGATCGACTTCTCCGCCGACTGGTCGACCGTGATGCCGTAAAGCGTCGGCTGCATAGAGCCGGTAGGAATCTTGAACGGCTGAATAAAATACGCGCGGAAGGCCATCGCGACGGACAACGCCACGGCCAGGATCTCCACATGCTCGCGAAGCCTCGGGTGATTCTTCGGTGGATAGACCCGCCCCACCCTTTCGCCGAGACCGTCCAACGCCTGCTCAAGTAGATCTGCATTCCCGGCCCGCCAGGACTCCTGAACTTTCTGCTCCGCATCGATAACGGCTTGCAGTTCTTCGGGCGTCGCAATATCGCCGCGCATGTGACGCGCGTGATGCGCCTCGTGGAGCGCGTGTTTGACAATCTTCCGGTACCGGCGACGCGTAAAGAAGTTCATACGGGTTCCGTGGGTCACGAAATGTCCGACTTGAGCACTTTGACGAACGCTTCCTGCGGAATGCTCACGCTGCCGATCTGCTTCATCTTCCGCTTACCTTCCTTCTGTTTCTCGAGCAGCTTACGCTTACGGGAGATGTCGCCACCATAGCACTTCGCCGTGACGTCCTTGCGAAGGGCGCGGATGGTCTCGCGGGCCATGATCTTGTTGTTCACCGACGCCTGTAGCGCGATCGGGAACATCTGCGGGGGAATGAGTTCCTTCAGGGCAAGGCACAGCTGGCGGCCACGATGCTCGGCTTTCGATCGATGGATGATGCACGAGAAGGCTTCAACGACCTCGTCGTGGACGATGACATCCATGCGAACCAAGTCGGATTCCTGATAGCCGGAATGCTCGTAGTCCATCGACGCATAGCCCCGGCTGATGCTCTTCAGCTTGTCCTGGAAGTCGATCAAGATTTCGTTCAAAGGCAGGGTGCAGGTCAACATGACGCGACGTCCGTCCAGCGTCTCCGTCTTGTCGATGGCCCCTCGCCGGTCCATCATCAGCTTCATCAAGTCGCCGATATGCTCGTTGTGGCAGATGATAAAGGCCTTGATCATCGGCTCTTCAATCTTGGCCAGCGAGTTGAGGTCCGGAAGTTTGGTCGGATTCTCCAGCTCCTGCATTTTGCCATCGGTCGTGAACACGCGGTAAACGACGTTCGGATACGTCGCGATAATGTCCACGTCGTATTCGCGGCGAAGCCGTTCCTGCACGACCTCCATATGGAGCAGGCCGAGAAAGCCGCACCGGAAGCCCAGGCCGAGCGCCACCGATGACTCGGCGATGTAGCTGAAGGAGCTGTCGTTGATGCTGTATTTCTCAAGGGCGTAGCGCAACTTGTCGAAGTCGGCGGTGTTGATCGGATAGATGCCGCTGAACACCATCGGGTGAATGACCTTGAATCCAGGGAGTGGATTGGGCGACGGCTTGTTCGCGTGCGTCACCGTATCGCCGATCCGGATCTCCTTCGGATCCTTGATGTTTCCGATAAGGTACCCTACCTCGCCTGCCCTCAACGTCTTCATGGATGTCGGCTTCGGAGCAAAGATGCCGACTTCCTTCACTTCGTAATCACGACCCGTACCCAGCATCCGGATCTTGTCGCCGGCCTTGATCTCGCCGTCGAACAGCCGGATGTATGTGACGACGCCGCGGAACGGGTCATAGATGGAATCGAAAACTGTGCCACGCGTGGTCAGCTCTGTGGTCTTCGGCGGTGGAATGCGGTGGACCACGCCCTCCAGAACGGCGGCAACGCCTTCACCGGTCTTTGCGCTGACAAGGAACGCATCGTGAGCGGGGATCGCGAGAATCTCTTCGAGCTGTTTCATCACCGCTTCGATGTCGGCGTTCTGCATGTCGATCTTGTTGAAGACCGGAACAATGGTGAGTCCCTGCCCCGCGGCTAGAAATGCGTTGGCCACGGTCTGTGCTTCCACACCCTGGGTCACATCCACGACGAGCAGCGCGCCTTCGCATGCGGCAAGGCTTCGGGTGACTTCATAGGAGAAATCGACGTGTCCGGGGGTGTCGATCAGGTTGAACGTGTATTCGCGTCCTTCGAGCGATGTGTAGTTCATCGTGACCGGATGCGCCTTGATCGTGATGCCGCGCTCGCGTTCAAGATCCATGGCGTCAAGCGTCTGATCCCTCAGCTGTCGCTTTTCGATGGTACCCGTGAGTTCGAGCATGCGGTCGGCAAGCGTTGATTTGCCGTGGTCGATATGAGCCACGATGCAGAAATTGCGGATGTGCGAGAGGTCTTTCATGTCAGCTCAGAACTTTCCCAGGGCTTGTATGGCGTCACTCCGCATCCGATCCATGTCGCCCTTCATGTCTTTCGATCGATAAAGCGATGTCCCGGCGATCAGCACGTTGGCTCCTGCTTCCGCGCAACGCTTCGCCGTCTCCAGCGTGATTCCACCATCCACGGAGATGTCCAGATTCGGACACTTCTTGCGCAGGGCTTCGATCTTGGGCAGGACCTGAGGAATGAAGGCCTGACCACCGAAACCCGGATGAACTGTCATGAACAATACCTCATCCGCCTGCTCCAACCACGCATCCAAGGCTTCAAGGGGCGTTTCGGGGTTCAGCACCAGCCCTCCCCTACGCTGCTGACTGCGGATGATCTTGAAGACCGCGTTCGGATCAGACTTGGCCTCGACATGGAAGAGGAGCAAGTCAGCTCCCGCATCCAGGAATGGGCCGGCAAAGAACTCAGGGTCCGTAACCATCAGGTGGACACTGAGATGGAACTTTGTCACGCGACGCGCCATACGGACGAAATCGGGGCCCATGCTCAGGTTGGGCACGAAATGCCCGTCCATGATGTCGAGGTGTAGTCCTTCCGCGCCACATTTCGCGGCACGGACACATTCCTCCTCCAGACGACCCATGTCGGCAGCGAGAAGCGAAGGGAGTATCTGAGTCTTTAACATGAAGCGGTGCAGGCTATATGACAGGTCTACTGCGGTCAAGGTACGGAGACCGCCGCCCTATGGTCCGTAATCGACTTTCCACAGGAACAGCCCCTGCGGCACAGCTGTCGGAACGACACCGGTACGCTTCTTTGCCCTGAGAATGTCGTTCGCACTGTGTGGCTCCAGCTCGCCCAGACCTACGCGAAGCAAGAAGCCTGCAAGACTGCGAACCATCTTGTAGAGAAACCCGTCGCCGGCAGCGACGATCACGACTTCGGGACCTCTCTTGATGACGCGAAGCCGGGTCAGGGTCCGGACCGTTCCTCCGATCTCGCGTCCCGGATTCGCCGAGAAGGGCGCAAAGTCGTGTCTTCCCTCAAGTCGTTTCGCCGCTTCCTGCATGGCCTTTACATCCAGGACTTTCCAAACGTGAGCGCGGTACTTCCTAACGTCCGGAGAAAGGGCGGGATGATTCCAGATGAAATATCGATACTCCTTGCCCGTCGCGCTCATGCGCGCATCGAAGTCAGCAGCGGTCCGTTTCACCGAAACCACCCGCACGTCCTCTGGTAGAACCGAATTGAGCCCGTAGCAGAACTTGCGCGTATCAATCTTGCCTTCCAGATCAAAATGAATCACCTGGCCGCGCGCGTGGACACCCTGGTCGGTCCGTCCGCTGCAATAGACCCGGACCTTCTGACGCGAAACCCGCTCGATCGCCTTCTCGAGTTCTTCCTGGACTGTGCGGGACCCAACCTGGATCTGGTAGCCGGCGTATTCCGTGCCGTCATAGGAAATGACAGCCTTGAAGCGAGTCGCATGGGCAGGTTTCGCGGTCATGGCATCGGCTGGCTGTCGAGATAGCCTTGCAGGATGATTTCCGCAGCGACCTTGTCCACGATTCCCCGTCGAGCCGGCGCCTTCTTGCCGGACTGCATCAGGATATCATGCGCTGCCTTCGTCGAGAGCCGCTCGTCCCATGTCACAATCGGAAGGTTTATCTTTGGCTTCAAGTCCTCGATGAAGGCCGCGGTTTTCTGCGCAGCGGGTCCCTTCGAACCGTCCATGTTCAGGGGCATGCCAACGACAACCCGGATGACACCGGTCTCCCTGCAGAGTCGCGCCACTTCATTCGCAGCGTGGGCGGGACTCTGAACGATCAAGACAGAATGCGCGGAGGCAAGAAATCCTGTGGGATCACTGATGGCAACGCCGACACGTTTGTCGCCGATGTCGATGCCCATGATACGGCCTGCGCTCACAGGATTCCCTCAAAGCCCCCTTCGCGTCGCAGTTGCTCCACGAGCTTCTTGATGTCCTGCGCCTTGTCCTTCGCACAGACCAGCGTCACACCCTCGGCCTGCACAACGATGACGTTGTCGACGCCCACAAGTGCCGTCATGTGGTTCCTTGAATACACGATGTTCGCCTTCGATTCGTGTATGCGAACCTGACCTTCAATGACATTGGCCTCCGTGTCCTTCTTGAAATGGTTTTCAAGGGCAGTCCAGGAGCCCACGTCGTCCCAGCTGAAGGCGCCACGAGCCATAACGATGTTTGGAGCTTTCTCCATGAGAGCGTAGTCGATCGAGATCTTGGCGAGCGTCGAATAGGCCTTTTCCAGTTCCGCCCCGAAAGCGGGTGTTCCCGCCACCTTTGCCATTCGATCGATCAAGTGCACAAGATGTGGCGTGTGCACCGCGAGCTGCTTCTCCAGTGATTTCACCGACCAAATGAACATGCCGGAGTTCCAGAAGAAGCGATCGCTCGCGACATACGTCCTGGCACGTTCGAGGTCTGGCTTCTCGACGAATCGCTTGGCCTTGAGAAAACGAACACCCTTGTCCTTCGCAACTTCCAATTCCGCTTCGATGTAGCCGTAACCAGTGCTCGGTTCCGTTGGCGGGATTCCGATCGTGATGAGGACGTCCTCGCGCGATGCCAGGTCCAGAGCCGCCTTCAATGTTGCTTGAAAGACGGTCACATCGCCGATGACGTGATCCGCCGTGAGGACACAGAATGAACCGTCGGGATCCCTGGCCTTGACCAGGGCTGCGCCAAGTGCGACCGCTGCGGCCGTGTCGCGTCCAATCGGCTCACCAATGACATTCTCGCGCGGGAGTTCAGGCGCAGCTTCACAGCAGCCTTCGACAAGGTCACGGTTCGTAATGACAAACACGTTCTCCGGCGGCACAAGGCCAGCCAACCGTTCCACGGCCTGCGCCAGCAGCGGCCGCTCCCCCACCAGCGAAAGGAGCTGCTTCGGTTTGCGCGACGTGCTGAGAGGCCAGAAGCGCTCCCCCTTTCCACCTGCAAGAATGACTGCGTAGTACGACATTACGTTCCCTTCACGGCATCCACCAACGTCTTGACCCAAGCTGCGGCACGGCGCTGCCCTGCAGCATCATGCGATTCCTTGTCGAAACAATCCACGATGGCGCTGCCAACCACGATCGCGTCACCGTCCGCCGCGGCGGCCCGTGCCTGCTCCGGCGTTGAGATTCCGAAGCCCAGCGCGACGGGGAGCTTCGTGTGCTTCTTCGTGCGCTTCAACAAGTCACCGGCCCCGCCGCTGAGCTTGTGCTGCATCCCCGTCACACCCTCACGGGATACGCAGTACACGAAGCCATTCGCGGCCTTCACGATTCGTTTGATGCGCTCTTCCGGCGTAGTCGGCGTGACAAGGCAAATGCTGTTGAGGCCGTTCTTCGCCATGAGCCCGTTGAAGTCTCCCGCCTCCTCGATGGGAAGATCCAGCATGAGCAGTCCGTCGACACCAGCCTTCGCCGCGTCGCGAAGGAATTTCGCTGCACCCAGGGCGTGAATCGGATTCGTGTACGTGTAGCACATGATCGGGATTTGGGAGCGCTTGCGGATCGCTGCCACGGCATCCAGCACGCCATACGGCGTGGCGCCGGCTGCTAGCGCACGCATCGCGGACTGCTGGTTCACGCGTCCATCGGCGAGAGGATCGGAAAAGGGAATGCCCAGTTCCACGATGTCCACACCGACGGCTTCCAGCTCGAGCACCATATTCACGGTGTCGGCGAGCGATGGATCCCCGGCCGTAATGTAGGCGATGAAACCCTTCTTGCCCGTGCGCTTTAACTCCGCAAAGCGTTGTTCGATACGTGTCATGATTTCACATTCATTTCGTGCATTTGCCCGAGACCATACAGGGTGAGCGTTGGATCGACAATCATGCGCGGATTCAAGCCACGCACGACCCAGCTCGCGTAGCCGCCTGTCGCCACAAGTTTCGCGCCCCTGAGGTCGGGGTGCTTGAGCAGTTCCGATACGATCTCGCGAACCATCCCTCGATAGCCCCAACGCGCCCCGAGCTTCATGGCCTCGGTGGTGCTTCGGCCCACTTTGCTCCGCGTCGGGCCGACCTTGATCAGCGGCAGCTTCGCCGTCTTCTCCGCGAGGTAGCTGAACATCAGGGGTAGCCCGGGCGCAATGACACCACCAACGTAAGCGCCTTTGCGCGTCACGCAGTCGAACGTCACCGCCGTGCCGAAATCGGCCACGATTAATGGGCAGCCATACTTCACAAGTCCACCGCAGGCATTTGCCAGACGGTCAGCGCCGATGCTGGCCGGCTTCGCGTAGTCGATGGTCACGCCCAGCTTCAGCTCATGCCCTGCCCAAAGGATGGGCCGCCCAAGGGCCTTCGCCCAAACTGCGTTCAGCGACGGAACGACCGAGGCAATGACGGCCGAGTGGGTGCGATGATCCTTAAGTGCTGAACGAATCTTCGCATGGGTAGCTTCGCGCGTGGGAAGCCGGCCGAGCCGACTGATCTTTCCGGCGCGATAAAGGCCGTACGCCGTGCTCGTGTTGCCGATGTCGATGACAAGAATCTTTTCCATACATGAGCTGTGGAGTGTTCTGATTCCGCAACGCGGAATCAAGCGTTCCTACGTCAGGGTCGGCAACCTTTCCGATCCCGTCCACGAGCGCCACGACGACATGACGGGGTCAAGTCCAGCAGACAGCACCGTGACATAGGCGAGGTGCAGTCGCTTCAAAAGCGCTTGCTGAACAGCATCCACTGACACGTTCACTCCCTCCCTGGCAAACGATGTAGCCTGGCCCCGCAACTCCGGTGGCCAGTCGGTTTCCTCCTGCAAGACGTTCATCCCGACGCCAATCACAGAGAATTCGATACGGCCGCCCGAAATTCTCGGCTCTACAAGAACCCCCGCCAGTTTTCGTCCATGGACAAGCACATCGTTGGGCCATTTCAGCGCGACCCCTTGAAGCCCAAGCTCGCGAGCCGTTTCTGCCACCGCCACACCCGCTAGCACGCCGAGCCAAGCCGTGGTGCTATCGTCCCATGGAGGCCGGAGGACAACGGACAGCAACAGCGACTGCCCCGGCGCTGCAATCCAGACGCGCCCCTGCCTCCCCCGCCCCTTCGTCTGCACCTTCGCCACGACAACGAGACCCTCTTCCGCGCCGTCGGCAGCATATTGCTTCGCCACATCGTTGGTCGAAGTGGTCTCCTCCAATCGGACCAACTTGGCGCCAAACGCTTGGACCGTCATCGCTTCTTGCTCCGGGGCCGTTTCCTCTGGGAAATGGTGTATGTCGCTTCGCCCCTATTCGCGTGTTCCGCATGACCATCCACGTTGTGCGCAATCTTCAGCTCGCGTATCTGGTCACGAAGCATCGCAGCGCGTTCGAACTCCAGATGCTCCGCCGCCTCCAGCATCTCCTGCTGCATTTGGGCAATGGCCTGATGGACATCGAAGTCCTCACCCGTCTCACGAAGAACGCTGTACTCCGTATCTTCCGCCTCCTTCACGACCGCGAGGCTTTCCTGGATGCTCTTCACAATGCTGCGAGGGGTTATGCCATGTTCTTTGTTGTAAGACTCTTGGCGTTCGCGACGCGCACGCGTCACGTCGAGCATGCGCTGCATGGAATCCGTGATCTTGTCCGCATACATGATGACGCGACCCTCGATATGTCGCGCGGCACGTCCAGCGGTTTGGATCAACGACGTTTCGGAGCGCAAGAAACCTTCCTTGTCCGCGTCGAGAATCGCCACAAGCGACACTTCAGGGAGGTCCAATCCCTCGCGGAGCAGGTTGATCCCGACAAGGCAGTCGAAGTCCGCTTTACGCAATCCCCTCAGGATTTCGACGCGCTGGATCGCATCGATCTCCGAATGCAGGTACTTCACGCGCAACCCAAGGGATTGGAGGTATTCGCTCAGGTCCTCCGCCGTCTTCTTCGTGAGTGTCGTGACCAGTGTGCGCTCCTTGCGTTCGACGCGGAGGCGCACTTCGTGGATGACGTCATCGATCTGTCCTGACAGAGGCCGGATCTCGATGACAGGGTCAATAATGCCCGTCGGGCGTATCACTTGTGTGACTGGCTCTCCTCCGACCTGGCGCTCGTAATCACTCGGTGTGGCCGAGACAAAGAGGGTCTGGCCCGTCGCGCCGAGAAACTCGTCAAAGTTCATAGGACGATTGTCGAGCGCGCTTGGAAGCCGGAAGCCGTGCTCCACCAGGACCGTCTTGCGCGCCCGGTCACCGTTGTACATGCCACGTATCTGGGGAAGCGTCGCATGCGACTCATCGATGATGGTGAGAAAATCCTTCGGGAAGTAGTCGATGAGTGTGAAAGGTCGCTCCCCCGCAAGGCGTCCCGTGAGGTGCCGCGAGTAGTTCTCAATGCCGGTGCAATAGCCCAGCTCGCGGATCATATCGAGGTCGTAGCTCGTCCGCATGCGGATACGCTGCGCCTCAAGGAGTTTCTGGCGCGATTCAAAATCGCGCACACGCTCTTCGAGCTCGGTCTTGATGGTCTGCATTGCACGTTCGATCGTGGAATACGGCGTCACGAAATGCTTCGCCGGTGAAATGATAATGCGATCCAACTCGGCCTCGATGTCTCCGGTGAGTGGATCGAATCGTTCAATCCGCTCAATCTCGTCCCCGAAGAAGGATATGCGAAGGCCGTGCTTGGCGTAGGACGGAAAGATGTCCAGCGTGTCTCCCCGCACCCGGAATACGCCCGGTTTCGATTCGATGTCGTTGCGGTTGTATTGAATATCGACGAGACGGCGGAGAATCGTGTCGCGATCGACCTCATCCCCCTTCGCGATTTCCACGACCATGGCCTTGTAGTTCTCCGGCGAGCCGAGGCCGTAAATGCAAGACACCGAGGCGACGATGACCACGTCCTGGCGATTCATCAGCGAATCGGTGGCGGCGAGCCGCAGCCGCTCGATCTCCTCGTTGATCGAAGAATCCATCTCG
>CAZCZZ010000059.1:0-26035 GCA_964503335.1 uncultured Verrucomicrobiota bacterium | reverse complement strand
GCGGTCCTCAAGCGAGCGCCTCAAGTTTCGGATCGTTATCGCGCCGCTCTTCATTCGCGACTTCAGAAGGCGGGACTCGACATCGCGCTCGATGACGAACGTCTGATGCGGGAGCTGGTTCTCTTTGCAGAGCGATCAGACATTTCCGAAGAGACGACGCGTTTGGATAGTCACCTTCGCCAGGCGGCCGATCTGCTCAAGTCGAAGGACCCTGCGGGCAAGCCGCTTGATTTCCTGGCCCAGGAGATGTACCGCGAGATCAACACGATTGGTTCAAAGGCGAACGACGCGGGCATCGCCGGACACGTCGTGACATTCAAGACCGAGCTGGAGCGCCTGCGCGAGCAGGTTCAGAACGTAGAGTGATCGAGCATCCCCAAAGGCCACTCCTGATTGCGGTTTCCGCCCCGTCCGGAACGGGCAAAACCACCCTTTGTGACCGTCTTTTGGGCGAATTCCACAGTTCCATGACCTATTCCGTCTCCTGTACGACGCGGCAGCCGCGCGAAGGGGAGGTGGATGGATCGGACTACTTCTTCATCTCCGAGGAAGCCTTCGAGCAGCGTGTGAAGTCCGGTCAGTTCGTGGAGCATGCGAATGTGCATGGTCATTGGTACGGCACGTTGCGCAGGTTCATCACCGATGGATTTGAATCGGGTCGCGATGTGCTCATGGACATCGATGTGCAGGGAGCCGCGCAGTTGCGCGAACAGGTGCGCAAGTCGCCGCCGGGTGATCCGTTGCGTCGCGGCTTCATCGACATCTTCATTGCGCCGCCGTCTGTCGAAGTGTTGCAGAAGCGTTTGGTCGGTCGCGGAAAAGATTCGAGCTCCGTGATCGAGCAGCGACTGCAGCAGGTGGAAAACGAGATGGCGCACTGGCGCGACTACCAGTACTTCATCGTCAATGATCGACTCGATGCATCGTATGACGCTTTGCGCTCCATCGTGATCGCGGAACACCACCGCATCTCCTAAAGAAATCTTTGCAAGAAGATTGACGTGAGGCCCTCTCGTTTTTATTCTCACACGAAAGAAGCGGTTACTTTGCAAAGACCAAACACAATTTCTTCGAGTGTCGCCGAAGCAGCGGCAAACTTTTCTTTCCATCTGACGGTTGAACGACTGAACGATCGAAAGGAGGGAACGCAACATGGCAGCTAAGAAGAAAGCGAAGAAGCCTGCGGCGAAGAAGTCCGCGGCCAAGAAGAAGAAGTAGTCTCTACTTCTTTAAGAAGTCCTCGCAACGCGACTTCGGTCGCGTTGACGATGGAATACGAGATGGCGACCTGTCGCAAAAAACGCGGGTCGTCATTTCGGTTTTTAGGGGGTCGTGTTTTCCGTATCGCGTCGCGGGAGCTCCGCGCTCCACAACCCGATTCTCGTGTGGTCATGGAGCGCGGAGATCCCGCGACGCGTTCGTTTCATCCACACCTCGCATAGCTCGGTGCTCCACCCATGGCCCGCCGGGCAGCTTGACTATCCACACCATATGGGCTAAGCATCCCCCTAGGTCACAAGCCGTTGGGGCGGTCCTCTCAAGGGAAACTATGCGCTGTCCGAAATGCGGGCATCAGGATGACAAGGTAATCGACAGCCGTTCGGTCCGGAATGGTGATGTCATTCGACGCCGTCGCCTCTGCCTCAAGTGCGGCTATCGCTTCACCACGTACGAAGAAGTCGTGAAGGCCAGCCTCCGCGTCATCAAGCGCGACTCGCGTCACGAGGATCTCGATCGCAAGAAACTTCTCGCGGGCATTCAACGCGCCTGCGAGAAGCGTCCGATCAGCGCGCAGCAGATTGAATCCGTGGTCGACAGCATCATGAGCGAACTCGAGAGCGAGTATGAGCGCGAAGTCCCGGCGACCGCCATCGGCCAGAAGGTGATGGACAAGCTGGAAGAACTGGACGAGGTCGCGTATGTCCGCTTTGCATCCGTGTACCGGCGCTTCCGTGATGTGAACCAGTTCCTCAGCGAGGTGGAAGGACTCATCAGCAGGGAATGATCATTCTCGATCAGCATGTCGAGGACACATCGAGTGACCTGTCGCATTACTTGCGCTCGCAGTTGCACGCAGTGTCGACGTCACGCACCGTGACGTGGCATAGCGATGATATTGCGGAAGCCGTTGTTTCATTTTGTGAAACGCATCATCGCGGCAATTCGCTGTCCTTCCGCTATGTGTCCCTCCTGACCTCCCGCGTCCTGCTGCATGTCGGCGATCCGCGAGCCGCTCTCCGTCTCCTGGAAAAGGAGTTTGATGACGGATGCATTGCCCGCGCATGCGTGGACATCGTGGCGCGCGAGAAGTGCTCCCCGGTGTTCATGATGTGTGTCGCGTCGGGTCTTCTGCGACCTGCGCGCCTGGACACGATTGGAGAGGAAGCGACTTGGGTCCTTGATCTCCGACATGCGGGCTTCTCACCGACAAACTCCACGGAGCTTCATGTGATGGCGATGCTGGGACGGTTCGTCCAAGTAGCAGCCGAATTGTGGAATGATCGCCGTGGTCGGGGCTGGCTCGGGGTGGGCGGGATCCGCGAATCCGGTATCCGCATCGCACCCGGCGAACTCATCCACAGCATCGAAAGCTGCCTTGCCGCCGAGCAGGCCCGCCGCGACTGGCTTACGTGCCCTCGCGTCCTCGATTTGGGCGACTAGCTGCCCGTGGGATGCGGGGTTGACTTTAGGGGTCGATCTGCTACAACGTCGCGCTTCATTTTTCGCGGATAGGAAAGGGTAGATTATGTCGATGCATTCCAGTTTGAAGTCGGGCAGCAAGATCGCCACAAAGCGCAACGTCCTGAAGCGCTACGAGCGCATTGATATCATGCGCGCGAAGGGCAAGTGGAAGGAAGGCGACCGCGCCTTCGGACTCCCCAAGACGAAGTCTGGCTAATCCTTGATGATCAACACTTTAAGGGCCGCAGGCGAAAGCTTTGCGGCCCTTTTTGTTCGCTGCGACGGAACCTTTTGGGAATGAGCACTACGCGTGCATGGATCGCGGCTTTTCTCGTCGTTCCTGCGTTGACCGTCCTGTTCTTCCACCCCGTCTTTCTTCGCGGCGAGGTCATTTCCCCCAACGATATCGCGTTTACGGAGCCCCCTCATTCCGGGCTAGCACCCGCGGGTTTCAAGCAACCCCGCAACTACCTCCTGGCGGACCAGTTGCAGCAGTTCTTTCCGTCGCGAACTTTCATTCGCGAGCAGATCAGGAAGGGTGAATGGTCCTGGTGGCATCCGAACCTGCTCTGCGGCAAATCGCTCGCGCTGGATATCTCCTGTGAGTTGTTCAGCCCGTTCCATATCTTCTCTTGGATAACGGCGTTGCCGCAGACGATCGGCCAGACGCTGGCCCTGCTCATCAAGGTCATCGTGGCGGGCTGGGGCATGCTCATGCTCGGACGGCTGTGCGGACTCTGTGCGGGAGGGGCGGTGTTGGGGGCCATTTCCTTCAGCTACGGCTCCTATATGATCGAGTGGCTTGGTCACCCGCACGCTTCCGTTGTCGCCATCCTGCCCTGGTTGATGTGGGCGATTGGACGGGCGGTCTGGACTCCGGGATCGCCGGTTGCTGACATTGCGCGGGTGGCAATCTGCGCCGGATTGCTCATTGCCGGCAGTCACCCGAACTCCATCATCGTCAGCTGTTTTGGTTCCGGCCTGTTCGCGCTCTACGCGTTGGCACGCTCAAACGCGTCGATGTGGTTACGGAGTCTTCTGGTGCTCGCAGCGGGCGCCGTCCTTGGCGCGCTCTTGACCGCGATCATGACGTTGCCTTTTGCCATGGCCCGCCTTTCGGGTGAGTTCATGTACGGAAACAGAATGGAGATGGCGATCCGGGTTGCGCCGCTCGCGTGGGTGGACCTCGCGTCGTCGCTGATTCCTTCGCTGCAAGGTTCGCCTCTCGATCTCTCGCATCCGGTGCAGGGTGGCTACAATCACCACAACGCGTTCGCAGGAGTCAGCGCGCTGCTCGTCGCGCTCGCGACACTTCCCTGGTCGCTTCGCAGGCGCGAGGGGCCGTTCTTCCTGATCCTTGGCCTTCTGATCCTTGCCACCGTGCTGGGTTGCGAACCGTTCTCGAGCACGGTTCGAGGTTTGCCGCTGCTGCGTGACAATGCGCCCGAACGAATGCTGCTGCTCCTGCAAATTGCCGTGTCGATGCTCGCGGCATGCGGCTGGAGTTCCCTGATGCGCAGCGGCGAGACCTTCACGCGCGCTCAGGGTAACTGGTGTTCAGCGATACTCTTGATCTGCTTCGCCGGATCCCTTGTGGCCTTCGTCGAAGGCGTTCCGGGTATGCCCTGGGTTTTGTTTGGCCTTCTGGGCGGCACGTTGAGTGTCGCCATTGCCCTGTGGTTACCCGCAGCTCGGTCGGTGGCTACGGCCCTGCTGTCCTGCGTCCTTTTTGCGGAAATGTGGCACCAATACAGCGGATACAACACGACGCTGCCGCTCCACGTGGCCGAAGCGCCGGTGAAAGCCAAGGCGCCGACCTTTGCGGGCGGGGAGGGCGGAGACTGGTTCAGGTCGACGGCCCTCGACGGCACGTGGCTGCCAAACCTCTGCTCCATCGGAGGTTTGCTCGACATCCGCGGCTACGATGTGCCCATCGCGCGCCGGTATCGTGAGTTTCTCGGCCACGCATTCTATGGAGGCCAGTGGAACTACAACGACATCTATTGGCATGCCGGCGCGATCGACCTGCACGACCCGGGAAATCAGGCCCTGCTTGGCCTGATGGGCGTTCGCTACGTGATGGCCTCCGATGCCAACGGCATACAGGTCTGGGAAAACCCCTCATACCGGCTGCGACTCTATTCCATACGACGTGCCGTTCCTGCTTCCGGCGATGTGAACCGGGACGTCGAGGCGCTACGCGAAGCGGACATGAACGTGGTCGCCGACGAAAGGGTAATCGGGCCCGCAGCTTTCGGGTCGGCGGAGATATTGGAATCCGACGAGAGTGCGGATCGGGTCCGCGCCCGGGTCCGCGCGGGTGAAGGAGGTGCGATGCTTGCCCTGAACGAGACCGCTTTGCCGGGTTGGCAAGTGCGGGTGGACGGGAATCAAGCTGACCTCGTGCGAGCCAACGTGATTCACTGGGCCGTGCATATTCCTGCCGGTGATCACACCGTCGACTTCAAATTCACCCCGCCGGGACTTCTTGCGGGTACCGTCCTCACGTGCGGCTCCGCGATCCTCGTTTCAGTCCTGCTTGGCTTGGCGTGGTCGGCTCGGCGCGGACACAGGCGGGACGACCTTCCTTTCACTGCGCCTTCTTGAGCAGCTTGTCCCGCACATCCGGGCGTGGCGCATTGTCGCCCAGCCATATCTTGAAGTAGGCCGCTGCGAAATCGGCGCCTTCGATGAGGCCCTTACGTTCCCCGTTGAAGGCCAGCTCGGTTCCTTCTCCCGGGATGTATGTGATCGCGTAGGTATCGCCTTTGCCCACATCCTGATAGAGGCTGTTGATCTGATCGATGCGGTCCTGGAGGGACTCCAGCGTGGCGGGGTCGACGCTAGCACGCAGGGCGACATCGCCCGCCTCCAGGATGTTCGCCTTCGTCAATCCGAGCAGATATTTCACCTCAAGCCGCTTCGGCACATCGTCAAACACCCTGTCGGCCGGAACCCCGTCCGCGAGGTACAGGGCGATGTTGTAAACCTTGAATACGACCTTGTAGCGAAGCAAGGCGTGGCCATGGAGGGACAGCTTCAAATCCTTGTAGGTTACTTCAGGCGGGAACACGTTCTCGCTGGCCCTGGCGAATGATGTCCCGCAAATTGCGCTGGCGACGAATACTGCGAACAATAGTCTGTGTTTCATGCCTCTTCTTCGTAGAATCCCCGCAACCCTTACAGCCCTTGGGCCGGGCGTTGTGCATTGACTCACGCCTCAAATTCCATAGTCTTTCCACCTTTTCGAGGGTGGGGGCATCTTTAAGCGAAGGCAGCGCCAATCATGGATTCAGTATCAAACGCGAAGTGGACGTGGAAGGCCGTCGGACAGGCCCCCACGCCGAAGAAGCCGATGAGTCGTCAGGTGAAGGCGACGATCCAAGCCGTCATCATGAGCATCATCGGTTCCGTGCTTTTCGCCTATTTTGATCACCGTATCGCCGCATCCATCGTCTGGTTCCTGGCGGCGCTTGTCCTCGTCGGCGGCCTCTTCGTTCCGGCGATCTTCCACGGATTCGAGAAGTTCGGGATGCTGCTCGGCAAGTGGGTGGGCACGGGCCTGACCTACCTGCTCCTCGTGCCGTTCTTCTACATCTGCTTTCTGCCCGGCCGCATCATCCAGATCATCACCGGCAACGACCCGATGACCCGGAAGTTCCCCACGAAGGAGCCGTCCTACTGGATTCCCCGAAAGCCCGTGCGCAGCATCGATCAGTATAGGAAGCAGCACTGATGAACATCCTCGGTATCAGCGCCTTTTACCACGACTCCGCCGCAGCCCTCGTTCGTGATGGCGAGATCATTGCCGCCGCGCAGGAGGAGCGCTTCTCCCGCAAGAAGCACGACGAGCGCTTCCCGTTCCACGCGGTTCGCTATTGCCTGCATGAGGGGGGCATCAAGCCGGACGAGCTCCACGCCGTGGCGTTCTACGACAAGCCGATCACGAAGTTCGAGCGCATCCTGAAGACCTACTTCAGCGTCGCGCCGAAGGGTCTCGATTCCTACATGATGGCCATGCCGCTGTGGATGCGCGAGAAGCTCTGGATCCCCCTCGACATCGAGGAGTCGCTCGAGAAGTGCGGCGTGAAGATGCCGGCGAACGAGTTGTACTTCCCCGAGCATCACGAGTCGCACGCGGCGAGCGCGTTCTATCCGTCACCCTACAAGAGCGCCGCGATCCTCACGATCGATGGGGTGGGCGAGTGGGCGACGACGGCCATGGGCCGCGGCGAAGGCAACACGATGGAGATCACGCATGACCTCCACTTCCCGCACTCCCTCGGCCTGCTCTACTCGGCCTTCACGTACTTCACCGGCTTCCGCGTGAACTCCGGCGAATACAAGCTCATGGGCCTCGCGCCCTACGGCGAACCGAAATACGTGAAGCAGATCTACGACAACCTGCTCGACCTGCGCGAGGACGGCTCGTTCCGCCTCAACATGAAGTACTTCGGGTACATCGATGGCCTTCGCATGACCAACCAGGCTTTCGCCGAGCTTTTCGGCGGTCCCGAGCGGACAAGCGAGACCGATATCACGCAGCGTGAAATGGATATCGCCCGTTCGATCCAGGTCGTGACCGAGGAAATCGTCCTCAAGATGGCAAATCACCTCCACAAGACCACGGGCGAAGAAAACCTCTGCCTCGCCGGCGGCGTGGCGCTCAATTGCGTGTCCAACGGACGCCTCCTCCGCGAAGGCCCGTTCAAGAACATCTGGATCCAGCCGGCGGCAGGCGACGCCGGAGGTTCGCTGGGCGCGGCACTTCTCGTGTACCACAAGTGCAAGAACGGGCCCCGTGAAGCGGATGGCAAACACGACTCGATGAAGGGCGCATACCTTGGCCCGAACTTCGACGATGAAGTGGAGGATTACCTCAAGGCCAAGGGCTATCCGGGCAGGAAGCTGTCGGAAGACGAGTGGGCGCCTGCCATCGCCAAGGTCATGGCGGAAGAAAATGTCGTGGGCCTGGTGCAGGGTCGCATGGAATTCGGTCCGCGCTCCCTCGGTGGACGATCAATTGTCGGTGATGCGCGCTCGCCGAAGATGCAGTCGATCATGAACCTGAAGATCAAGTACCGCGAATCGTTCCGGCCCTTCGCACCTTCATGCCTGCTCGACGACGTGAATACCTACTTCGAGATGGATTGCGAGTCGCCCTACATGCTCCTCGTCGCGCAGGTGCAGAAGGATCGATGCATCGGACGCGAAGATGCCCACAAGCTCTCCATCCGCGAGCGCATCAACCAGGTGCGGTCGGACATCCCGGCCATCACGCACGTGGACTACTCGGCGCGTGTCCAAACGGTCGAGCGGTCAGTCAATCGCCGCTACTACGACTTGATCAAGTCTTTCAAGGACCTCACGGGCTACGGCGTCATCATCAACACATCATTCAATGTCCGCGGCGAACCCATCGTGTGCACGCCGGAAGACGCCTACCGCTGCTTCATGCGCACCGAAATGGACTACCTTGTCCTCGGCAACTTCCTGCTCAGCAAGAAGGACCAGCCCGAGTGGAAAGACAAGGCCGACTGGCGCAACGACTACAAGCTGGATTGAGTTACGACGCCGCGTGGGGTCACGCGGCCTACACTATGTGGGGTATTGTAGGCCGGGTCACCGACCCGGCGCATTCGATCAACCACCCGGTATGGTTTGACCACAACGGTCTCTTGGCGCTATATAGTTCTCCTGTGAAAACTACGTACACGATCACTGAAGCCCAAGCCAAGCTCCCCCAGATTGTCAGGGAAACCGCGGACGGTTCCATCTACACGGTCACCAAGCACGGCGAGGCGGCCGCATTCATCATTTCGGCGCGCAGATTTCTGGCTATTGTGGAAACGCTCGAGATCATGGGAAATCCCGAAGCCATGAAGGCTATCGCTGAAGACCGCGCTGGTAAGACGAAGTACCTGCCGATCGAGGCGTTGGATGATCTCTAGAGCCGGGATCAAAGTCGCCGTCGCTGCCAGAGTCCTCGCATTCCTGAAGACACTCTCACCTGAATCCCGTCACAGAATACGTCTCGCTATTGCCGACCTTAAGTACGAGAAGGGCGACATCGAGGCACTGGAAGGTGATATGGCCGGTTATCATCGGTTGCGGATTCGTTCGTATCGCGTGATCTTCCGTTACGATGTTTCGGAGGGGGGAAAGCGCAAGATATTCTGTCCGCTCGTAGAGCATCGCTCAGTCGTCTACGTGATCCTTGAGAACCTCCTGCAGGATCATTCGTCAGGGGACGTCTGATCATGGTAGGCTTATTCGCGATATGCACCGCATTGCATTCTTTGCCTTTGCACTCTGCTGCTGGCTCAGCCTGACCACGGCGGAGTTGGGGCATTTCTCAGCGCCTGCCGTTCTCCTTGCGACGTTTGTCGGCGGCGCGACGTTGTTCTTCCTGACCCGCCTGGGCCGTGAGTCGCGCCAATCCGACCCGATCCGTTTCTGGATCGTCGTCTTCCTCGCCGCGTTCTCCTGCGCCCTGACCTGGCCGCCGGGCGAATCGATCCTCGGCGCATGGGATCCCGGCGTCTACCTGCACACCGGCGCGGCCATCGTCCGGGGAGGGGGACTCCCTCTGGAGATCCCGGACCTCGCGCTGCTGGCCCCGGACGAGCGCGATATCCTGTACCGTAACTACGGCGGCGTCTGGGGACCGTTCAGTGGCATGTGGCTGATGGCGGACGGAAATGTTTCGCCGCAGTTCTTCCATCTCTATCCGGCCTTGCTGGCCGTCGCGTGGTGGTTTGGCGGCACGTGGACCGCGCTTTTGGTCAATCCGCTCCTGCACGCTGCCAGTGTGCTGACCTTCTACGTCTTCGCTCGTCGCGTCCTCGTGTCCCGCTGGTCGATCGCGGCCACCGTATTCTTCGCGTTCTGTCCCGCCCAGCTCTGGCAGGCTCAATTCTCCACAGCCGAGATGCTCGCACAGCTCCTTCTCCTGAACGGCGCCGTGTTCCTTGCGAAGAGCCAGGAGTCGGAATCTCGCGCGGGCTTCGAAGCGTTTTTGGCGGGCGCGGGATTCGGCCTCGCGCTGCTTTGTCGCTACGACGCCCTCATGCTTGTCGTCCCCATGGTGTTCATCGGCATCGCCCTGTGGCCCCAGATTCCCCGCAAGCGGGAAGCCGCGATCACGCTCGCCGTCGTTGCGTTGCTTGGCGTCCAGGCCTGGCTCCACCAGCGGGCGATCGCGCCGTTCTACCACCCGATGAGCACGGAGGTCCTCGGGATCATCGGAGTCGGCGGCGTGCTCGTGCTCCTTCACGGCGCGTTGATGCGCGTGGAAGTGTGGCGCTCGCTGACGGTTTCGCTGTCCCTCAAGGCGCGAACGCCGCTGGCCGGCCTGTTGCTTTTCTGGGCCGCCTATGCCGCCCTGATCCGGCCCTTCCACGAGAAGTCCGAAGACGCCGCGAACATGCTGCTGCTGGCCGATGTGGTGGGGTACCTCCCGCTTGTCATCGGATTCGTCGGCACCGCGCTGTTGATCCAGCGGACCGAGTCGGTGTGGAAGCGCGCCTGGCTGTACGGCTCCATCGCCGTGCTCGTCGTGCTTGTGACACGCCTTTACAACGATCACTTCCTGATGTGGTCCGCACGCCGCTTCGTGCCGGTCATCCTTCCGCTGCTCGCGATCGGCTGCGGCATGGTCTTTTCAAACCTCGCGTCCCGCAACAAGGCGGGTCTCATGCTGGCGCTGGCTCTTGCCACCGCGTGCATCGGACTCAACGCGAGAAGCATCGCAACGCTCTCGCAGCGTCGCGACTGGCATGGCTTGGTGGCGTGGTACGACAAAGTGAACGCCGCGCTTCCGCCTGGCGCGACCCTGGTCAGCGACCAACCCGGCTTCGCCGCTCCGCTCCGCTTCCTCTACGGACACCGCTCCTTCGAGCTGCACGACAAGGGGCCCGGAGCGTACGAGAAGCTCGCGCGCGTCTTCGAGCGCTGGACAGGACGCGGCGAGAAGGTCTGGTACCTGTCGATGAACGCCTTCCCGTCCGGCGCGGGAATCCGCCTCACGCCGCGGGCCGACCTGCCGCTCTACTCCGCGATGCTCGAACACGCAAAGCGCGGTGTCCCAAGGGAGTTGAAGGACCGCAGCGGCGCGTTCGTGCTCTACGAAGTCGAAAGTTCCAAGGATTGGAACTCGCTGCCCCTCGAAGTTCCAACGTCTGGAAATCCCTGAAGCGAACTGATACTGTTCGCTCCTTCATGGCTTTGGACCCGACAACTGCAAGCGTCTCCGTGGTGATTCCCGTGCTCAATGCCGAGCGGTATCTGCCCGGACTCCTTGACGCGATCTTTACCCAGAAGCCCCGGCCGCCGGATGAGGTGGTGCTGCTCGACTCCATGTCGAAGGATCGGACCCGCGCCATCGCTGCTGAGTTCCCGAACGTGCGTATCATCCCCGTCGAGAAGTTCTCCCACGGCGGGACCCGCAATCTCGGCGCCCGCGAGGCGAGGGGCGAGATCGTGATCCTGATGACGCAGGACGCCATCCCGCGCGATGACGCCTGGCTCGCGAACCTGATTGCACCGCTGGCCGACGAAAAGGTCGCGGCCACGTATTCCCGCCAGGTCCCGTATCCCGACGCCAGCCCGATGGAACAGTACTTCCTCGCCACGCACTTTCCTGAGGTCGCGGCGGTGCGCGGACCCGATTCCGGCCACGACTCGCTCGTCAGCGTCTTCTTCTCCAATGTCAGCGCCGCGATCCGGCGCGACCTGCTCCTGAAGTACCCGTTCGACGAAACCCTCATCATGAGCGAGGACCAGCAGGTCTCACGCGACCTGATCAAGGCCGGCTTCTCCGTCGCGTATGCCCCGGCGTCCATCGTCACGCACTCCCACAACTACACGTTGGGCGTCGTCTTTCGCCGCTACTTCGATAGTATCTACTCGCTCACCGTCATTTTCCCGCGACACGACATGGGGACCAGCGCGTCGATGGGATTCAGCTACCTCTGGAAGGAATTTGTATTCATGGTCACCAAGCACCCGCTCTGGCTTCCGTACTACGCCTGCTACACCGTCGCGAAAATCTCCGGCACCGTCGCCGGGCATTTCGCCGAGCACCTGCCCAAAGCGCTCGTCCGCCGCATGAGCCTCCACCGGTATCACTGGTCGGACGGGGCCGCGTCATGACGCCTGATGCAATCGAGCTTTGGTGGCTGGATCAGGCGCGCAAGGAAACCCAGCTCAAGGACCGACTCGCCTGCCTCAATGCGCTCGAGGAGGACTTCCGCCTCCTCAGCGACGGGTTCACCACGGAACGCGAAGGCGGCTTCGACAGCTATACGAAATCACGCCGCGCCTGGGCCGCGTACGGCCTGTTCTTCTTTCCGCAAACGTACGCACGTGTCCGCTACATCATCGACGAAGTGAAGGAACGTCACCCGTCCCTCCTGTCCGCCAAGCGTCCGCTTCGCGTGCTCGACCTCGGCGCCGGCACCGGTGCCGCGACGCTCGCGGTCTCGGAGTCGCTCGGTGTCGAAATCGATGCGACGTGGGTCGACCTCTCATCGGAAGCCCTCGCGCTCGGCAAACAACTGGTGTCGTCGGTCAAGTCGCTGTCCGTATCCGTCAGCGTCTCCGACCTGCGTCAGTTGCCGGAAGGTCGCTTCGATCTCATCGTCGTGAGCTACGCGTTGAACGAAGCCTTCGGGGAGAATGCTGACGATGCCATGAAGGCGTGGCTTGACGCAGCAATCTCGCGTCTCGACGAACATGGCATCCTCGTAATCTGCGAACCCGTCGTGAAAACCTTCGGCCCCCGCATGGCCAAGCTGCGCGAATGGGCGCTCGGCGATTTCGGCAGCCATGTGATTGCGCCGTGCCTGCACGACAAGGCCTGCCCGCTGGCCGCGAAGGGCGAGTGGTGCCACGACGTGCGAAGCTGGCCGATGCCCTGGGCGGTGCAGACGTTGAACAAGCGACTGAATCGCACGCTGCAGGACATCAAGTTCAGCTTCCTGGTGCTGACCCGACAAGCCGTCGCGCAGGAACCCGAAGCGTCGCAAGCGCGACTCGTGGAACCGGTGCGCTGGCTGAAGGGACACTGGGAAATGACGGGCTGTGCCGCGGATGGACAGCTTCATCGCTACGATCTGCTGGCCAGAAACTTCACGGCCGACGAGAAGGAGCAGGTGCGCGCGCTGGAACGCGGCCACGTGATCCGCGTGAAAATCGAACGGGCCCTTGGCGATGGCAAGACATTGCGCGTCACGAAGCGCGACGCCGACCCATCACCGTGACCTCACGGCGATCGTGATAGAGCTGGCGGATCTCCGCGGTCACGCCCGCCGAAGCCTGTTGGTCGAGATACGTCGCAATCGGCTTCAACGCCGTGAACGCCTCGTCCTGCGGCAGCTTGATATTCACCACGAAGCGGTGCATCCACTTTGCATCGACCCAGCGACGCAGCAAGCCGAGCGCGACGCCCGGCGCGATCAGCATGTCCGCGACGAGCCAGTCCACCGGAACCCAGTCGCGCGGAGGCTCGAACGTGATCCCGTTGACGCGCATATGCCGCACCGGTCCCGCGCCTTCCGGAATCTTCATCGGTCCATTGTCCACCGCCAGCACCGAACACCCGCGCTTGCAGCACGCCCACGTCCAACCGCCGGGCGCAGCGCCTAAATCGATCACCTTCTGTCCCTCAGCCGGCCATTCACCCATGCGCTGGAACGCCTCTTCGATCTTGAGGTAGGAGCGGGAAGGGGCCGCATCGTCGAACTTCATACGCACCACGCCGCCGGGTTCCCGGCTTGAGAGTGCGGTGACGGGGGTCAGTGAGTGCCAGAGTCCTTCCGGCGTGAGGCAGCACTGCAGCACGTGGATGTCCGGAATCTTGTCCATGCGATGCGGCGCGCGATACAGGTCGTCGAGCTGCGGATATTTCTTCGCGATCAGCCGCAGCAACGTCTGCTCGATGCCTTGGGCACGTCCCTGCAGCAGATCGTCGATGGCGAAGGATTGCGTCGTCCATCGGACCGGCTTTGCGAGCAGGGGTGCGACAATGTCCGCCACCGTGGCGTCCGCTATCGGTTTAAGCTGCTCCATGGGGACCATGCGAGCCTGAGGCAGCCGTTGTCTCTCAAAGATGAGAGGAGAAGCGGGCAAATCGACCTCGGAACCGACGAGTCCGGCTGAAATGCGTCGGGCCGGAATACCCCTGTCCTTCAGCTCTGCAACGAGGCTTCCTTCAAACTCGGGCCGACAAACAGTCAAATGGAGTGCGCTGGCATTCACTCCGGCAGGGTAGGGGTCCGCGTGCGGACTGACAAACCACAATCCTTGTTCAATCTTGTACACGAGGCTTGGGAAAGCGCTGGCACCCATCCTGCTAAACAACCTCCCCGGAAGCGCCGCTTTGGTGCGACCACACAACATAGAAAACAAAAAACATGAAAAAGCAGAGCAAGTTGGGGTTCACGTTGGTGGAGATCATGATTGTCGTTGCGATCATCGGGTTGTTGGCGGCCATTGCCATCCCGTCGTTCGTCAACGCCCGCGTCACATCGCAGAAGAACTCGTGCATCAACAACCTTCGTTTGATCACGGGTGCTGACGACCAGTACGCGCTGGAGCACATGGGAACGGCAGCCACGACGATCGCGGATCTCATCCCGAACTACATCGCCAAGACGCCGGTCTGCAAAGCCGCCGGTTCATACTCGCTCGGCGGCCCGATCGGATCCGACGCCAGTTGCACAGTGGCCGGACACACGATCTAGTCCGGATCGGTTGACATCACATTGGAAAGAAGGGGCTGCCCCGATCATTCAGGGCAGCCCCTCCTCTTTGCGAGGGCAGGGATTACAGAAGACCGCCGCACACCATGGTGCCATGATGCCCAGATTGTCACCCCCGAAAGGCGTTCCATAGAGCCTAGGACCTCGGAATGCGTCGCGTAGCTTCGCGCTCTACACCACGACCGGGCCTTGCCCGAGGAGCGCCGAGATACGGCGAGGTGAATCAGGAGTTTCCCCAACCGGACAGGGATTCGTGCCCGTTTGTGGATGTCGTGGGCGGAGGAATCAGGACTTCTTCTCGTCGACCATCTTTACGAAGCGGTCGAAGAGGTGGAAGGCGTCGTTGGGGCCGGGGGCGGCTTCGGGGTGGTATTGGACCGAGAAGACGGGGAGGGTTTTGTGGCGTTGGCCTTCCGACGTCTTGTCGTTCAGGTTGATGTGCGTTGTCTCCACGTCGGACGGGAGGCTGTTGATGTCCACTGCGAAGCCGTGGTTTTGTGACGTGATATCGACGCGGCCCGTGCTCGTTTCGATGACGGGTTGATTGCCGCCGCGATGTCCGAACTTCAGCTTGAAGGTCTTGCCGCCGAAGGTCAGGCCGAGCAACTGATGGCCAAAGCAGATGCCGAACGTCGGCAGGCCCGTAGTCACGATCTTCTTCAGTTCGGCGACAGTATGCGGCACGCCCTCGGGATCGCCGGGGCCGTTCGAGATGAAGAAGCCGTCGGGCTTTATGCCAAGGATGTCCGAGGCCTTTGCCGTGTTCGGGAATACGTGCAGCTGGCAGTCGAGATCCTTCATGATCCGGAGCTGGTTCGTTTTGATGCCGCAATCCATGACCGCGATCTTCCGCTTGCCGTTCTCGGAACCGGGGAACACGTACGTCTTCTTCGTGCTGACTTCCGTGACCAAGTCGCGACCAACCAGGCCCGGCGAATCCTTCGCCTTCTGCACGAGCTTCTTCGGGTCGGATTCCTTGGTGGACATGACGCACTTCATTGCGCCCTTGGAGCGGATATGGAGCGTGATAGCCCGTCCGTCGACGCGGTGAACGCCGAGGATGCCCTTGGACTTGAGATAGTCGGGCAGCGACATCGTGCTGCGCCAGTTGCTGGCGATCCGGCTGCACTCGCCGATGACGAGTCCGGCAGCATGCGGCTTGTACGACTCGTTGTCCTCCTCGTTAACGCCGTAGTTGCCGACGAGCGGATAGGTGAGCGTGACAATCTGGCCGTTGTAGGAAGGATCCGTCAGGATCTCCTGGTACCCGGTCATGGAGGTGTTGAACACCAACTCGCCAAACACCTCGCCCTCGCCGGTGAACGACTCACCCGCGAATACCGTCCCGTCTTCAAGTGCTATGTATGCTTTCATAGGAAACAGAAGAAATACTTAACCACGAATGGACACGAATAGACACGAATTCAAGACAGAAAGAAATCCAGACTGAATCGCACAGTGTTCGTATTCATTCGCGTCCATTCGTGGTTGAAAAACTCAGACTCCCGCATGGGTCTGGCGGCTGGGGGCGGTTTCTTGTTTGCGCTTCAGGGCGGCGCCGATGAAGGATTTGAAGAGGGGGTGGGGGTTGACGGGCTGCGACTTTAATTCGGGGTGGAACTGGGTGCCGACGAACCACGGGTGGCCAGACACTTCGACCATTTCCACCAGGTTTCCGTCCGGCGAAAGACCGGAGAGTGTCAGGCCCTTCTCCTCGAGCAGCGGACGGTACTTGTTGTTCACTTCGTAACGGTGGCGATGCCGTTCGCTGATCGTCGCGCTTCCGTAGGATTCCACGGCGCGGCTTCCCGCCTTCAGGGCGCAGGGCCACGCACCGAGTCGCATCGACGCACCAAGGTCCACGACCTTCTCCTGCTCTTCCATCAGGCAGACCACAGGGTGGGGCGTCTCGGGATCAATCTCGGTGGAATGCGCGCCTTCCAGGCCGCAGGCATGGCGGGCGAACTCGATCACGGCGCACTGGAGTCCGAGGCAGATGCCAAAGAACGGAATGTTGTTTTCGCGGGCGTAACGAATCGCCGCGATCTTACCTTCGATTCCGCGTTTGCCGAAGCCACCCGGAACGAGGATCCCGTTCACCTGGCGAAGGACTTCGAGATCCTTGCCGTTCTCGATCTCCTCGGCGGCGATCTTGATGATATCCACATGCGCATGATGCGCGATGCCGCCGTGCTGGATCGCTTCGTAGAGCGACTTGTAGGCGTCCTGCAGCTCCGAGTACTTGCCCACGACGCCGATCTTCACATGCGCCTTCGGGTGGACCACGGAATCGACCATCTTCTTCCACGCCTGCAGCTTCGCCGGCGGACGCGCCATGCGGAAATGCACCATGATGATCTCGTCGAGGCCCTGCTCCGACAACACCAGCGGGACTTCATAGATCGTGTGGCTCACGTCGCGTTCCTCGATGACCGCATGCATCGGGACGTTGCAGAAGAGGGAGATCTTCTTGCGGACATCGACCGATAGCTCGACTTCGGAGCGACAGATCAAAGCGTCGGGCGCGATACCAATCTCGCGCAACTTGGCCACGCTCTGCTGGCTCGGCTTCGTCTTCACTTCACCAGCGGCCTTGATGTACGGGACATACGTCATGTGGATGTACATCACATTGTCGCGGCCTTCTTCGAGTCCGATCTGCCGGATCGCTTCCAGGAACGTAAAACTCTCGATATCGCCCACCGTGCCGCCGATTTCCGCGACGATGATATCCACGCCCTTTTCATCCAGCGACCGGATGTGCGCTTTGATCTCGTCGGTAATGTGCGGGATCATCTGGATCGTGTGGCCGAGGTAATCGCCGCGCCGCTCCTTGCGGAGGACTTCCCAGTAGATGCGACCGGCGGTGAAATTCGATTTGCGGGTGGTGGGGATGCCCGTGAAGCGTTCGTAGTGGCCGAGGTCGAGGTCGGTTTCCGCCCCGTCATCGGTGACATACACCTCGCCGTGCTGATAGGGGCTCATCGTGCCCGGATCGACGTTGAGGTAGGGATCCATCTTCAACATGCGGATGTTGAGACCGCGCGAATTCAGGAGCCGGCCGAGCGACGCGGCCGTGATGCCCTTGCCGAGCGAGGAAACAACGCCACCGGTTACAAAAATATACTTTGCCATGAGCGTCCGTGTGCTGGGTTCGAAGAAAAAATAGAGACGCCGGAGCATAACCATCGTGGAATCCACGCCAAGCGAAAATCGGTCCGGCCGGGTCGTGTTTTTGATTTGTTACAGATTTGTTTCCGCTTGATGAAGATGCTCCCGCCCCTATGCTCATCACCCATGAAAGGGAATTGCATGAAGAAACTGCTTGGATGCTTGATGGTTATGGGGCTTGTCGTTTCGTTCGCAGCCGCCGAAGAGGCGAAAAAGGAGGGGTACACGACGTCGATCGCCGCCGGCGTGAGCGCCACGGACGGCAATAGTGACGTCAAACAGGGGACCGTGAATGTCCTGACAGAGGGTCCGCTGTGCAAGGGTGCACTGCGCGCCGGTGCTGATTTTGCCTATGGCGAGATCGGTGGCGACACCACCAACGAGAACGGGAAGGCCTTTGCGGGCTATCGTCAGCCCATTCAAGGGGAACTCTACGGGTTGCTCGACAACACCCTGTCCTACGACGCCATCGCCGATGTGGACTATCGCCTCATCGTCGCGCCGGGCCTCGGCTACAACCTGATGAACAAAGAGAAGGTGAAGCTCGCTGTCGAAGGCGGCCCTGCCTACGTCTGGGAAGAAGTCGGCAATGAACAGGATGACTATCTCGCCCTGCGCTTCGCCGAACGTTACGACCGCAAGCTCGCGGGCACATCCAAGTGCTGGCAGTCCGTCGAGTATTTGCCCCGTTCAGATGACTTCGACGACTACCTCTTGAATGCCGAGATCGGCCTCGAAGGCGCGCTCACGGAGAAAGCGGCGCTTCGTCTAGTCGTCGGCGACAAGTACGACAGCACCCCGGCGCCAGGCCGCGAAGAAAACGACGTAACGGTCACGGGCTCGCTCGTTTACACGCTGTAAATCGCGCGATATCTCGTGTAGTCTTTCGGGCGTCCCGGGAAATCGGGGCGCCCGAATTCTTTTCCAGGAGGCGATGCGATGCAGGACTTTGAGAAACTCGGCTCGTTCTATCTCGGCAAGCTCTTCGACCCCGCGGCGGGGAAGCCCACCGACAACATGCTGCTCTACGATGCGAAGGACCTCACCACGCACGGCGTGATCCTCGGCATGACAGGCAGCGGCAAGACCGGCCTTGCGCTGTCGCTCCTGGAAGAAGCCGCGATCGACGGCATTCCCGCGATCTGCATCGACCCCAAAGGCGACCTCGGCAACCTCCTGCTCGCATTCCCCAACCTTCAACCAACGGACTTTCGTCCTTGGATCGACGAAGGCGAAGCAGCCCGCAAGGGGATGACACCGGACGACTACGCAGTGAAGACGGCGGAATCATGGAAGAACGGCCTCGCCGAGTGGGGACAGGATGCGTCCCGCATCCAGCGCTACAAGGACGCTGTCGATCTCGCGGTGTACACGCCCGGGAATTCCGCGGGCCGACCGCTTCAGATTCTACGTTCGTTCTCAGCGCCCCCGCCGGCCATCCTGTCCGATGCCTCTGCGCTGCGGGACCGTACGATGTCTGCGGTGTCCGGCCTACTCGGATTGCTCGGCATCGATGCCGACCCGATCCAGAGCCGCGAACACATCCTGCTCTCCAACATCCTCGATCGCGCTTGGCGGGAGGGACGGAGCCTCGATATTCCGGCGATCATCCAGGATGTACAGAAGCCCCCGTTCGACAAGATCGGCGTCTTCGATCTCGAATCCTTCTATCCCGCGAAAGACCGCTTCGGCCTCGCGATGGGTTTGAACAACTTGATTGCGTCGCCCGGCTTTGCCGCGTGGATGGAAGGCGAGCCGCTGGATGTGCAGCGACTGCTCTACACGCCGGAGGGCAAGCCACGGGTTTCCGTCATCTACATCGCCCATCTCTCCGACGCCGAGCGCATGTTTTTCGTCACTTTGCTGCTGAACGAAGTCCTCGCGTGGGTGCGATCCCAGTCGGGCACCAGCAGCCTGCGCGCACTGCTGTACATGGATGAAATCTTCGGCTACTTCCCGCCGACGGCGAATCCGCCTTCTAAAACCCCGATGCTCACGCTGCTCAAACAGGCGCGTGCCTTCGGCCTCGGCGTCGTGCTTTCGACGCAGAACCCGGTGGACCTCGACTACAAGGGGCTGTCGAACTGCGGAACGTGGATGATCGGACGCCTCCAGACCGAACGCGACAAAGCGCGCGTCATCGAAGGCCTCGAAGGCGCCGCTGCAGGCGCATCATTCGACCGCGGCAAAATGGAGGCGATGCTTGCTTCACTCGGCAACCGCGTCTTCTTGATGCGCAATGTGCACGATGATGAGCCCGTGATGTTCCAGACGCGTTGGGCGTTGTCTTACCTGCGCGGACCGATGACGCTGCCGCAGATCCAGACGTTGATGGGTCCCTCACGAGTAGCCACACCTGCGGCGTTACCCACCCAAGCCGCAGCCGCTCCCGTTGCGGCAAAACCAAGCCTGCCGGCGGATGTTCCCGAGTATTTCCTGCGCCCCTCGGTTTCGGGTGACCTTGAGTATCGAGCGTCGATCATCGGCGTCAGTAAGCTTCACTTTGTCGATGCGAAGGCGGGACTCGACGCGTGGCTGACGTACACGCATCTGGCGCCGGTTTCGGATGACGGGTCTGAAGCGCTGTGGTCCGAGTCGGAGCAGTTGGGCGACATCAAGGCCAATCTCGACAAGCAGCCCGCGGACAAGGCGACGTATCGCGCGACGCCTGCCGGTGTCGCACGGGGCCAGAACTACAAAGCGTGGGAGAAGACACTGGAGGAACACATCCACCAGAACGTCGTGCTTACGCTGCAAAGCTGTCCTTCGCTCAAGCTCACCGCGCAACCCACCGAGACGGAAGGTGATTTTAAGGCGCGGGTGGACCTGGCGCTCCGCGAGCGACGCGATGTCGAAGTCGAGAAGCTGCGCAAGAAGTACGCGCCGAAGATGACGACGCTGCAGGACCAGGTTCGCCGTGCGAACGAGAAGATCGAGCGCGAGAAGGCGCAGTACGGACAGCAGAAGATGTCCAGCGTGTTGTCTGCGGGTGCGACCCTTCTCGGTGCCTTCCTCGGCCGACGCGCCATGACCGCCGGCAACATCAGCAAGGCTGCCAGTGCGATGAAGTCCGCGTCGAGAGTCGGCAAAGAGAAGGAAGATGTGGAGCGGGCCGGCGAGGGCCTTTCTGTCCTTCAACAACGCTTGACCGCACTTGAGCAGGAGTTCGAACAGGAAACCGCGGGACTTCAGGCGCAGTTTGATCCTTCGTCGGCAGCGATTGAAAAGGCGACGGTCCGGCCGCGCAAGTCGGACATCAGCATCGGTGCCGTTGGTCTGGCCTGGATACCGTGGGTTAAGGGATCTGATGGAATGCCCCAGAGGGCATAACGAAAAGGGAGAATACGATGAATGAGCTCATTGCAGAACTGGTGAAGCAACTCGGGGTTCAGCAGGGTCAGGCGCAGGGCGGAGCCGGCCTCCTGATGAAGCTGGCGAAGGACAAGCTGGGAGGCGATTTCTCCAAGGTCGCGCAGGCTGTCCCCGGCGTCGATGACCTCATCAAGGGCGCGCCCCAAGCGGGCGGGATGGCGAAGATGCTCGGGGGTCTTGCCGGAGCAATCGGTGGTGGAAGCGGCAAAGGCCTCGCCGACCTTGCATCGCTCGCGAGCGGATTCTCCCAACTCAAGCTCGACCCGAACATGATCGGCAAGTTCGTACCGGTGATCCTTGGCTTTGTGAAGTCCAAGGGCGGCGCAGAAGTGATGGCGATCCTGGCGAAGGCGTTGCAGGCGAAATCGTAGGCCACGTTCATTGTAGCCGGCCTCGGTGAGGCCGGAAGTCCGGGGTCGACGACCCCGGCTACAGACGGCTACTGCTCCTGCAATGCGTCGATGAACTTGTCGGCCTGCGCGATCGAGAGCTCGATCTCCTTGACCAGCTTGTCCACGTTCGTTTGGACCGTGAGGAGTTCATCGGACAGACCGGTGATGGCCTTCGCGTTGAGGTTGTGCTTCAGGTACATGACCTGGTCACGGAGGGGGACCAGTGCGGGCTCAAGCTTTGACTCGGCTTTCTTCATGGCGGCAATCAAGTCCTCGTAGGTCCTCTTCGTCGCGTCGTACTTGACCTGGCTGGACTTCTTCAATGTGTCGCTGGAGTACTTCTTGATCTCAGCGCGCCACTCATCGAAGAGGGCATCGGACACGGCTTCGACCGATTCCACGCGGCTGTGTACCTTGTTGGCTTCCGCCTCGCTCCGCATCAGCACCGCGTTGAGCTTCTCGTACTCCTTCTCCAGATCGCCGCCCTTGAATTTCACGACGCTCTTGAACTGCTCCATCGCGGAAACGAACTGAACCTTGGCGTCCTGCTGCGCTTCCTTCGCCGCCTTCACGCGATCCACCATGATGTCGCGCTTGTGTACGCCCATTTTCTCCATGGTGTTGTAATACACGGTTGAGCAGCCGACGAGGGACAGGACAAGAAGCGGAAGTAGACGTCTCTTCATGGTGTGGTCTCCGGCGATAAGACTAATCCTCCTCCGCCTTGCGGGCAATAGCGCGAATGACTGCAGGGTTGCCCGGTTCCGCCGAATGACCTACAAAGCCACAAATGACGGACTTCGATACATCCATCGATCGCAGCGGAACAGGCAGCCTGAAGTGGGACCGCTACAAGGGCCGCGACATTGTGCCGCTTTGGGTCGCGGACATGGACTTCAAGTCGCCGCCTGCTGTGATTGACGCGATCAAGGCCCGCGCCGACCACGGCGTCTTCGGCTACACCATTCCGTACGATGAAGCGAATACGGCTGTCGTGGACTATCTCAAGGATCGTCACGGCATCGCCGTGGAGAAGGAGTGGATCCTCTGGCTGCCGGGCCTCGTGCAGGGACTCAACCTTGCTTGCCGCGCCGTCGGCTCCCCGGGTGACAGCGTCCTCACGTGCGTTCCAGTTTATCCACCCTTCCTCAGCGCGCCTGGTTTTTCGGATCGGAAGCGGGTCACCGTGCCGCTTCGCCTCGACGGAACGCGCTGGACGTTCGACTGGCCCGCGTTGGAGCAGGCGGTGACCCGCGATACGAAGCTGTTCATCCTCTGCAACCCGCACAATCCCGTCGGACGGGTGTGGTCGACAGAGGACCTGACGCGCCTCGTGGACTTTTGCGAAAGGCACAATCTTATCCTGTGCTCCGACGAGATTCACTGCGACCTCATCCTGGACGACGCGAAGCACGTACCGACCCTCGCCTTGGGCGAAAAAGCCTCAAAGCGCACGATCGCGTTGTACTCGCCGAGCAAGACCTACAATCAGCCCGGTTTGGCCTGCGCATACGCCATCATCCCGAATCCGGAACTTCGCTCCGCATTCCAGCACGTGAGCCGCGGCATCATCACCGAGATCAACTGCTTCGGCTACGCCGGCTGCATCGCCGCCTACCGTCACGGCGAGCCCTGGCGCAAGGACCTGATCACCTATCTGCGCGGCAACCGTGACCGGGTATACGAAGTCCTCTCACCGCTTGCGCCGCGCATCAAGCTGTGGCCGATGGAGTCCACCTATCTGGCGTGGATGGATGTGCGAGGGTTGAACGAAAAGCACCCGCACAAGTTCTTCGAGGAACACGGCGTTGGACTTTCCAACGGCGTCGACTTTGGAACCCCCGGCTTCCTCCGCATCAACTTCGGCTGCCCCCGAAGCATCCTCGAAGAAGGCCTGACCCGCATCGTCAAAGCCGTCTCTTTACTTCCCCTGTAGCTGGGGTTGCTTACGCCCAGAGCGAGCGGACGTGTGGGTAGTCCTGAATCCGCGCATCGGCGGTCACGATATCGAGCCCGTGGACCCGCGCGGTGGCTACTATCATCTGGTCGGCGGGGTCAGCGTGGAATCTGCCGGGCAATTGGCAGGATTCGGCTGCTATTTCCGGGGTAATCGGGAGAACTGTGGCCGATGAGCGCTCGATTGCGTTGCATATCCAGTCACGGGGTGAATTCGACAGCCTGAGCTTTCCTGACGAGCAGAGTTTGGCGATCTCCCACAACGTGATGCCTGACACAAAGACGAGATCCTCTTGAACCCGCCCAATGGCACCCAACGTCCGACGAGGTATCCGTTTGGGTGATTCGAGCAGCCACACCCACGCGTGGGTGTCGAGAAGCAGCCCGTTCATTCAGTGCGTTTCCCATGACTCAGGGGGTACGGCTGGATCGAACGGGTTGTCGTAACGGAGAACCGTTCCCTGCATGGATCCAACCCAGCTGCCGCGTCGCCTTTCCGAGCGGGGGCGTTCGACAACGGCGACAGTACGACCGCGTTTCTGCACACGAACAGAGTACTTTCCCTCTGACACATCCCGCAGCATGGATGTGCACTGCGCCTTGAAATCTGTAACGCTGACATCTCGAAAGATCATGACCGAAGACTAGATGACTATAATAAATAGTCAATATGAATCCTGGCAACGCGTTGTCGCGTCTTGCGTGTGTGTTGAGCGTCAGACGCGGGGCAGGTCGTAGCCGACCTTGGTCGGCAGGGCCGTGGTGCCCATCAGGGCTTCGTCTACGACGCGGGCGCATTCGCGTCCTTCGGAGATGGCCCAGACGATCAGGGACTGTCCGCGGCGAGAGTCTCCGGCGGCAAAGACGCCCGGCACGCTGGTCTTGTAGCCGTTGTTGTCCGTCTTCACATTGCCGCGCGGGTCCAGCTCGCAGCCGAACTGGCTGACGATACCGTCGGTTTCAGGACCGACGAAACCAAGGGCGAGAAGCACCAACTCCGCCTTCCAGATCTTTTCCGATCCGGGCACTTCGCTCATCTTCGGCATGCCGCCGTTGTTCGAGGGCTCAAACTGCAGTGAGACGGTCTTCAAGCCCGTGAGCTTGCCGTTCTCACCGAGAAATTCCTTCGTCGAAATGCTGAAGAAGCGTTCGCAACCTTCGTCGTGCGATGTGCTCTGGCGCAGCTTCATGGGCCAGAAGGGCCAGGGCTGGCCTGCGGGACGATCCTTCGGGGGCATGGCCAGAAGTTCGAAATTGGTGATCGATGCGGCGCCATGTCGGCGGGACGTGCCGATGCAGTCGCTACCCGTGTCGCCACCGCCGATGACAATGACGTTCTTGCCGGTGGCCATGATCTGTCCGGGCACCTTGTCGCCTGCCACGACCTTGTTCTGCTGCGGGAGGAACTCCATGGCAAAGTGGACGCCTGAGAGCTCCCGACCGGGAACCTTCAGGTCCCGGGACTTCGTCGCACCGATGGCAAGCACCACGGCGTCGAAATCCTTCTTCAGCTGTTCCGCCGTGATCGTCTTGCCGACGGCCACGCCGGTGCGGAATACAATGCCTTCCGCCTCCATGACCTTGAGTCGGCGATCGATGACCGTCTTCTCCATCTTGAAGTCGGGGATGCCGTAGCGGAGCAAGCCGCCGATCCGGCTGTCGCGTTCGAACACGGTGACGAGATGGCCCGCACGATTCAGCTGCTGGGCGCAGGCGAGACCGGCAGGGCCGGATCCGACAACGGCCACCTTCTTGCCGGTGCGTTTCTGCGGAAGCTCGGGCTTAATCCAGCCGCTTGCGAACGCGCGTTCCACGATTTCTTTTTCAATCTGTTCGATCGTGACGGGCGGCTCATTGATGCCGAGTACGCACGCTTCTTCGCAGGGCGCGGGACAGAGACGACCGGTGAATTCGGGGAAGTTGTTCGTGGCATGAAGGCGGTCCATGGCTTCCCGCCAGTTGCCGCGGTACACTAGGTCATTCCAGTCCGGGATGATGTTTCCGAGCGGACAGCCGGTGTGGCAGAAGGGCACGCCACAATCCATGCAGCGCGAGGCCTGCTTCTTGACCTTCTCCTCGGGAAAGAGCTCATAGAACTCGCGATAGTCCTTGATGCGATCGCCGACCGCGCGCTTGTGCGGCAGTTCCCGTGTGAATTCCTTAAACCCTGTTGGCTTGCCCATATGACTCCAGAAAAAGAAATGGTTTATGGTTAATGGTTTATGCCCGGATAACCATCAACCATTAACCCTTAACCATTCGTCTTCGCCGTTTCCAATTCGCCGGCGTCCATGCCTGCTTCGATTGTCTTGTTTTCCTTGGCGATCTTTTCGAGCGCCTTCTTGTAGTCCGTGGGCATGATCTTCACGAACTTCGGCAATAGCTGCGTCCACTGGTCCAGCACGCGCTTGGCCACGGTGCTCCCGGTGAGCTTGAGGTGGTTCTCGACAAGGCCGCGCACGACGGCGATTTCCTTGGCGTCGACCAGCGTTTCCAGTCCCACCATTTCCATGTTGCAGCGGTTCTTGGCGAAGTCGCCTTGTTCGTCGAGCACGTAGGCCACGCCGCCGGACATGCCGGCCGCGAAATTGCGTCCGGTCCTGCCGAGCACCACGACCAACCCGCCGGTCATGTACTCGCAGCCATGATCGCCCACGCCTTCCACGACCGTCTTTACGCCGCTGTTACGCACCGCGAAGC
>CAZCZZ010000058.1:0-26924 GCA_964503335.1 uncultured Verrucomicrobiota bacterium | reverse complement strand
CGATGGCACTCGGCAAGGTCTATTGCTTCGGCCCGACCTTCCGCGCCGAGAAGTCGAAGACGCGCCGCCATCTGGCCGAGTTCTGGATGATCGAGCCCGAGATCGCCTTCGCCGATCTCGACACGCTCCTTCACCACGCCGAAGGCCTGACCTGCCGGATCATCGATGACGTGCTGAAGGCCCACGACGCCGACCTCGCCGTGCTGGAGCGGAACAAGGACGCGCTACTCCGCATCAAGCCGCCGTTTCACCGGATGACTTACACGGACGCCGTTGACTTGTTGCACAGCGAAAAGACGCAGGCATGGATCGATGAGAAGCTCGCGAAGGACCAGGCCTCGCTGGAGGGCATGCGCGCCGAGATGGTGTCGCTCGACCAGCAGCTCGCCGCCGCGAAGAAGGGCTGGCAGCAGGAGAAACTCGATCACCAGATCAAGGAGCTTCGCGAATCCCTGCGCGAACTGGAACTGGATCTCACGCACCGCCGGGACCGCCGTGAAGGCGCGCGCGCATTCGAATGGGGCAATGATCTTGGCGGCGATGAGGAGACCGTGATCGCGCAGCAGTTCGACAAGCCGCTGTTCATCACGAACTATCCGCGTGGCATCAAGGCGTTCTACATGAAGCCGGATCCCGCGAAGCCCGACACCGTGCTGAATGTCGATATGCTCGCCCCTGAAGGCTATGGTGAGGTGATCGGAGGAAGCGTGCGCGAAGATCGTCTTGACGCCCTCGAAGCCCGCCTGCGCGAGGAAGGGATGAAGCCCGACCCGTATCAGTGGTACCTCGACCTGCGTCGCTACGGCACTGTCCCGCATGGCGGCTTCGGCCTCGGCATCGAGCGCACCATCGCCTGGATCTGCGGCCTCCGCCACATCCGCGAAACGATTCCCTTCCCGCGCTTCGCGGGAAGGATGTATCCGTAGGCGGGGCGATCACGCGCGCAGGTAGGGCGAACCCTCCGGGTGAGCCGTCGGGATTTGGCTCCGCCGGAGGCGTCGCCCTGCCTCCCGACCTTTCCTCCCTTGCCCTGCACTTTCTTGACCGCGTATGGTCCATGGTGTGCGAAAGCTCGCCGCAAGATTGTTTCTCGCTGTCCTCGCCCCAGTGCTGGCGTTGGGTCTCACCGAGGCCGCGCTCCGTGCCGTGGATGCGGGATATCCAACTGGCTTCCTCCGTCCTTTCGTGAAGGAAGGACGCCCGTGCCGGGTTAACAACTCCTTCTACGGATATCGCTTCTTCGAACCCCGGATGGCCAGGAATCCCGCACCGCTGCGCATCTGGACCGCGAAACCGCCGGGGCTCGTGCGCATTGCCGTCCTCGGCGAATCCGCCGCCATGGGGGATCCGGCGATCGAATTCAGCATCGCCCGCGGACTCGAGAAGATGCTGAATGAGCCAGCTAGAACGCAGCGATTCGAGGTCATCAACGCCGCGATGACCGCCATCAGCTCCCCGGTGGTCGTCGATATCGCGGAAGACATGATGAAATGCGATGTCGACGCGCTGATTGTCTACATGGGCAACAACGAGGTCGTCGGGCCGTACGGACCCGGGACGGTGTTGACCGACGGCGATTGGGGCGTCCGGCTCACGCCATGGCGTGTCGCGCTCACCCGACTTCGCCTATCCGGCCTTCTCCGCCAGGTCGTCCAATCGGTCGCGACCCCGGCAAAGGAGGAGTCAAAGGGCTGGGCCGGCATGGAGATGTTCCAGCAGAACCGCATCTCCGCCGACGATCCACGGTTGGGTCCGATGTATCGCAGGTACGAACGGAACCTCTCGGCGATCATCGACAAGGCAGAGCGAAAGGGTATCCGCGTCATCGTCTGCAGCATGGCCGTAAACCTGTCGGACTGCGCCCCCTTCGGTTCCACGAATCGCACGACCATCACCAAGGCTGAACTGCGCGAGTGGAACACGGCCTTCAAGAACGGGCGGCTGGCCCAGCAGGACGGTCGAAACGCGGAGGCCTTGGCTGCGTATAAGGCGGCGATGGAGATGGATGACCAGCACGCCGAGTTGAACTACCGGCTTGGGCTCGTGCAGAGAGCGCTCGGCAACCGCGATGAGGCATCCCGGTTGTTTTCCCACGCACGCGATCTGGACGTTCAACGGTTTCGCACCGACTCCGTTCTTAATGGGATCATCCGCCGCGTCGTCGCACGGAAACCGAATGTTGTATTCGCCGATATCGAGCAGGCTTTCGGCACACGGGAGGACAAGGATCTGTTCGTCGATCATGTCCACTTCTCGATGTCCGGTCTCTACCTTATCTGCAGTGAGCTCCGGGCCGTCATGAAGGCCTGGTACAACACGCCCGCCGAGCTCGACCAGGAGATGTTTCTCGCCCGGCTGATGCGCACACCGTGGAGCGAGCGAAAGGAGACCGCCTTTATGCTCGGTCGCAGGGAGCATCAACCCTTCTCCATGCAACAGGGCAATGTCGAGCACATGGAGCAGCTCAAGTTGCGGCTGTCCGATCTGAACGAGACGATCAAGCTGGCCGACCTGGAGAGCGTGGGTGAAGCCTTCAAGGCCAGCCAGATGCGTGATCCGGAGGATCTCTTCTATCCTCTTCAGTGGGGACACATCCTCTGCGTGGAAGAGAAGTGGGAGATGGCCGCGTCCACCTTGACGACAGCAACGGACATGCTGGGTGGCTACACCGACGTGCACAGCCTCGCCGCGCTCTCCCGCGCGATGAGTGGCGAGCCGGAGCAGGCCGCCGGAGTTCTCCTCCGCACGGGGCCACCCTACGGCTATTACCTCGCCGACGCCTGCCTGCTCGTCATCGAGACCCTCTCCAACAAGGGAATGCTGGACACAGCTCAACAGTTCATTAAGGCAGTCCTGGACAACGCGTCCCGCTTCCCCCGGAGAGAGGAACTGGAGACCCTCCTGAAAACTTCCCTCGCCAACCCGCATGCCCAACCCTGACCATACCGAGTCGCACGACTTGAAGAAGCCGATGCTCACGGCGCTCCTGATCGCATGCTTCACGCTGGCGGTCTTCGCGCCGGCCTTTCAGGCGGGTTTTGTCGACTACGACGATCCTCTTTACGTGACGGCCAATGCGTGGGTTATGCGGGGCATGCATCTCGACACCCTGAAATTGGCATGGACGGAGCGCGTGGCGGGAAACTGGCATCCGGTAACGATGATGTCGCACCTGCTGGACGTGTCGCTCTTCGGCATGAATCCCACGGGCCACCACGTCACAAGCATTCTGCTTCACACCTTCAACGCAGTCCTGCTCTTCGGACTTCTTCGCAGCTTGTTCGGTGGTCTGTTCCGACCCGCATTGGCCGCTGCCCTGTTTGCTGTTCATCCGTTCAATCTCGATTCCGCGGTGTGGATCGCCGAACGGAAGAATGTCCTCAGCACATTCTTCTGGCTGTCTGCCACATGGCTCTATGTTCGCTACACCCGTCGGCCATCCGTGGGGTCGATGCTCGGCACGGTGTTTCTCTTCGCGCTCGGCCTGATGTCGAAGCCGATGCTGGTGACCTTCCCCATAACGCTCCTGATGCTCGACCTCTGGCCCCTTCGCAGGGTAAGCGGATTCACGATCGTCGATGGGCCCGTGTGGAAACGGCTTTGCCTTGAGAAGATGATGCTCTTCATGCTGGCTGCTGCGTTCATCGGGGTAACGCTGCTCACACAGTTTCCCAAGGGCTACGTGCACAGTCCGACGGAAACGCCGATTTGGGCGCGACCCCTCTTCGCCATGGAACACTACATCATGTATCTCTCGAAGTTCGTTTGGCCCGAGGGACTGTGCGTGTTCTATCCCAAACTGGCCATGCCGCCTGATCCCGGTGCTATCGGTCTCTCCGCCCTGCTGCTGCTCATCATCACGTCGAGCGTTCTTATCGCTATTCGAAAAGCGCCGGCGTGGGCTTTCGGCTGGTTCTGGTTTCTAGGAACGATGCTTCCGGTCATTGGCTTGATCGGTGTCGGCCAGCACAGCATCGCCGACCGCTACATGTATGTGCCGATGATTGGACTCCTCGTCGCCCTGATGTGGGGCATTCCCGTCTTCCGCCGTCCCGCATCGCAATGGATCACCGGTATGATCGCGGTCGCCGCGACGCTGTCCTATGCCGGCGTTACCCGATCCCTCTTATCGCATTGGGTGGACAGCGAGTCGCTTTTCCAGCGCTCCCTGGCGGTAACAGAACGCAACCACGTCATGCTCGGCAACCTGGGTCGCCTGCGGATGATCGATGGCAGAGACGAAGAAGCGATTAGCCTGTTTCGTGAGGCGCTGGAGATCGAACCGAACCACGTCGAATCGTTGAACAACCTCGGATTCGCGACAGCCAAACAGGGTCGCGAAGAGGAAGCGATCCGACTCTTCGAGTCGGCGGTGCAAGTCGACCCCCGGCACTTGACCGCCCGATTGAACCTTGCGCGGTCCATGATGAGCCTCGGTCGCTTTGACGAAGCCCTTCAGCAGTATCAGGTCCTCGTGAAGCTGGATCCCGATTCGATCGAGGCCCGCGAAGGTCTCCTTGCCGCCCGGCAGCGCTTGGGACTTTCGACAGATTGGATTCAGAGGTAGGACAAACCTTTCGGGTGAGCCGTCTGAACCGTATGACGCGCTGTTCGACTGACGATCGGCAGGGACGCCTCACCCTGCCTGATGAAGTGGACCACCCCAAAAACGGCTAGGGCAAACTGTCCCGGTGAGCCGCTCTTCATCCTGCCCCGACGAGTCTCTTCGTATTGAACTACCTCAATCAGAGAAAAGAAAAGGGCTCCTGTTGCCAGGAGCCCTTCTCGAATTCAAGTCAGCTTCGAATTACTTGACCATGCGGCGACGAACCACAAGACCGAGCAAGCCGAGACCGGCCATCGCGAGCGTTGAGGGCTCGGGAACGACCGTGAACTGCGCCGTGAAGAAGTTACCCGTCGGGGGTGTGTTGCCCGGCTCAACGCCGCCACCTGTGTCACCCGTCGAACCCAAGTACGTCGTGTACGGGCCACCACCGCCCCACGTATGACTACGGGAGAGGAAGAGCTCGATCGTGTGCGTACCAGCGCTCAGGCCGGAGAGGTCTGCGCCCGTGGCGTTGCCGCGGAATCCGCTGCCGCCCGTGCTGTTGATGGAGCCAGCCGTCTGGACGCTGAACGCGCCGCCGTCAATGCGCCAGTGCAGGCGCATCGCGGTGTAGGCATCGCCACCATCGGCATTGGCATTGACTTCCGCGTTGAGGAAAAGCGTGTAGCCCGGATTGAATGATCCGAGGTTACCCGTGAAATCCGCGTTGGCAGAATTGACGTCCAAATCGTAGTACGTGTCGCCCACGCCATTGTTCAAATAGGCATAAGATCCACCGGTACTCCAACTCGTGTTGGCCATCGCGCCTTGCGCAGCAATCAGCGCAATGACAATCGCAGCAGCTAGTTTCTTCATTCTCATTTTCCTTCTGTTATTGTTAACACCCCACCCGAGATGCCATCCATCACGGGTAAATCTGCCCAGATAAGATGCCCAATTTACCGAAATGTGACAAGGTCTTTTCTCGAAAAATTTACAGCCCTGTCGCGACCTTTACCATCTATTCGCAAAACGCTCATAATCAGGCGTTAGCAACTATTTGACGATCTTGATTTCTTTCTGGATTTTCGCGATGTCAGCCCTTAACTCGTTGGGAACTTTGTCGAAATGTTTTACCAGGGGCTCCATGCACTGGCGCGCTTTCTCGGTTTCACCAGCGGCCAGATACAGATTTCCGGCATGAACCAGAATGAAGGCGTTGTCCCTCTCGCTGAGCTCGAGCGCCTTCTCCACAGCCTCCACGGCTTTGGCGTGGTCACCCTTTGCGGCGTGAATCGCGGCGAGGGTGTCCCAGAAGTTCGGGTTCCGCTCACTCAGTTCGATAGCGCGAAGGGCGTGGGTCATGGCCTCATCGCTTGCCCCGCGTTCATTGAGAAGCCATGCAAGATCGTTGTGGGCCAGGTCGTACTCGCCTCCGGCGATGCTGCGACGCATCGAAGCCTCCGCGAGATCAAGGCGCCCCGCCGCGATATGAATCGTGCCGGCAAAGAAGTGGCCGTACATGTTGTCGGGGTCCATCGACAGCAGCGCGGCAGCGCGGTTGCGCAGGCTCAGCGCATCGCGACGATCGAAATCAATCAAGCCCAGGCGAACCATGGCCGGGACGTGTGCGGGATCAATCGCCAGCACGCGCTCAAAGTAGCGACGCGCTTCTTCGACACGCCCCCCCTTCATGGCCGTCTCGCCCAGCAGGTATTGCCCGGCGGGATACGACGACTCCTTCTTCAAGGCATCGAGCGCCTTCGTCAGAAGTTCTTCGTCGTTCTGCTTTTCCGCGATACGCGCCAGGGCGAACCACGCGTCGCCGGGTGGCGACGGTTGCTTCACTATCTCCAGGAATTGCGCCTTGGCCTCATCGGTCCGGCCTGACGCAAAAAGCAGGCTGGCCTTCTCATGGGCCACTCTGCCGGCATCGAGGCCGAGCTCCTGCAGGCGTTGGATAAGTCGGCCGGCCTCATCGAAGTTCTCCCGCTGCAAGGCGACTTGAAGAAGACCGAGATGCGCGCCGAGGTTTTCCGGGTCCTTTACGAGGACTTCGCGAAGGAGTCGTTCGCTTTCGTCCGCGCGATTGCCGCGCAGGAAGAGGCGGGCCAATTCAAGCTGAGCCGCCGCGTCATCCATTTTCAAAAGCTCTGCCGCCTGCCCGGCTTCCTCCATCGCATCACGCAGCTGGCCGGTACGCGCAAGCATGGCCCCGGCTTCGAAGTTCATCATCGGATTGCGCACGGTGCCGCAGACCTGGCGGATGAATTGAGGCGACAGGCCTTCGCGATTCTGCGCGGCATAGGCCTTGATGCGCTCCGTCAAGATGCCGGTCTGATCCTTGTCGCCCGCGTCCTGCGCCTGCGCAAGCTGGTTCATGATGGCGCTGATGTTGTCGGGCCAGGCCGCAAGGGATTGTTCGTACGCCTGCGCCGCCAGATCAGTCCGCTTCTGCTCATCCAGCAACACGCCGAGATCATTCGCCATGCGACTCGTCCAGCGCTGGATAAACTGAAGCTGGAACCAGCCGTTGTCGCCGGCCTTGAGCAATGAGAGATCAATCGGCGCGCGCTGCGTCCAAGCATCTTCATTGAGTGCAAACATCGCGTCGGGCGTCGGCGCAGAACCATCCTTGTCGATCCGGTACGACGCACCGGCCGGATACACCACGAAGCCGGAGGCGGGCACGATGTGCGGCACGTTCAGCACCGCGACCTGGCCGGTCAGGCTCTCCGGATGATTCATCCACTCGTTGAGCAGCGCCCGTGCGCCGAGGTACGCGGCGTTCTTCAGTTCAGGGTTGTCGAAGAGTGACGCATACCAGTCGCCCAGGGTGCGCGTGTCATTCGCCGCGTTAATGAGTCGCACGTCGAGTCCCGCCTTGCGGGCGGACAAGCGGAGCGATGCGTCGAGCGTTCCGTCCGTCACGAGATACGTCCTGCCCTGCAGTCCTGCGATGACCTCATCGGCAAACAGCGAGACGGGTCTGAGCACCGTGACAGGCGTGGCCCGGTAGTTCAGGTATCCCGCGGCGAGGATCGTCACGATGCTGACCCCGACGAAGGCGCGACGGGGGAAGGTCTTCCCGGATTGCGCGGCCAGCCGGTAGTAGTAGCCGAGGAAATGGCCGAACCAGATCGCTGCGGTGACATACGGTGCTACGAGCAGCACTTTGGACCGGAGAAGCTGCGACGGCGAGCCCGGCAGCTCGAAAAGCATCGCGATACCGAGAAGGAAGAGCAGCAGGCGGAACGGGTAGACGCCCAGCCGCGTGAAGAAGTCCTCGGGTTCATCCAGCGCACGAAACACGACGAAGAACAGCGGAACGATGTTCGTCCCGATGATCAAGAGCCAACCCACTTTGGGAACGCTCCTCGCCAATTCGGCCGCATACAGACGCATGTACGTCGTCAGGTGGTCCAGGATGCCTGCATCGGCGACGTGAACAATGCCTGGGTGGGATGCTCGGAACGCAAGGTAGGTGCCGAGGGCGAGCAACACAGCCGCGGTCGCCGCAGCGCCCGCGAGCAGGATCGTGGAGATTTTCAGGCTGGAGGACCGCCAGATGAGATACAGCCACCAGAAAAGGAAACCCGGCAGGACCATCGCCGCCGTCGGATTCTCGGCGAGCGCGAGACCGAAGGCGAAGAACGAGGCATAGATCAATCCCGCGCGTGGCTTCTGCAGGAACAGCATGGATGGATAGAAGCCCAGCAACAGGAGGAACGCGTCCATGATATAGAAGTCGCCCTGCGTGGCGACAGTCATGATGGGACGCGATACGGCGCCGATGAGCGCAGCGAAAACGCCCGCCATGAGGAGCGGCATCCTGTCGTCCGCTTTGCCGCCTCGATCAAATGCGATCCGCCGTACTATCTCAAACAACAGCCAGCACACCCCGGCCCCGACGAGTGCGCTGAAGAGATTCACCAGCAACGGCGCCCGCGAGGCTGGAAGCAGCGAGGCCAAGAACATGAAAGCGGACCAGACGGGACGGAGCAACGGTTGCGCGGCTTCGAGGCCCCAGAACGAGGAGAGCATCCCAGCCCAGCGCCCCGGGACCGAGAAGTCGGGCGCCTTCAGCCCGAAAAACAATAGCACGCCGAGAAATAGGCCGAGTCCGGTCCTTTGCTCCAGCCCCCAGGCGGCCGGCTCCTGTTCAACCGGTCGCGCGGCTTGATTCAATGAATCCATTTCGCTCTCCCCAAGAGAATGTAACGGCACGTCCGTCCGATGGACGGTCCGGCTCAAAACATGACACGTCCGGGGCTTTCGTTTCAATCCTGAGGATCGTCGTCAGGATTTCGGCACGGCAGGCTCCGCGGGAAGGAGGGAACGGAGGGCGATCAGGTCGACCTTCTGTTGTTTGGTCAACTTATCTTCCACGGTATAGAGATAGGTCACGATGCGACCGGCCTTTTCCTTGTCGGACACATCAAGGAACACACGCGCAGCGGCGAGCAAACCCGACGGATGCCGCAGTCCATAATAGATCGCCCGGTCAAACGCTGCGGCGGCTTCGTCCTTCTGTCCGAGCTTCTCCCTGATATGGCCCAGCGTACCCCAGAAGAGCGGTTGCTTCGGGCTGATCTTGAGGGACTGAATCGAGAGTTCGAGGGCCTCTTCGTTCCGTCCCTTGTCCTTCAGGATCCACGCGAGGTCGTTCAGCGCGGGCCCTGACGGCTTCGACTGGATGGAGCGACGCAGCGACGCTTCGGCGAGATCCATTCGTCCTTCCTGATAGTAGTACACGCCGAGGACGTAGTTCGCGAGGTGGTTGGATGCGTCGACGTTGAGCAGGTCGCTGGCGTGCTCGAAAGCCCACGCCATTTCCCGCTGCGAGAAGTCGAGGTTCACGAGCCGTTCAAGCACCGCGATGTTCACCGGGTCCACGCGCGATGCCTGTTCGATGTACGCGCGGGCTTCGTCCACCTGACCGCGATTGAGCTCGAGTTCGGAAAGGAGAAGCAGACCGGGAACGTAGCGGTTGAGTTTGCGCAGATTGTCTTCCGCGCGGGCCAGAAGTTCCTTGTCCTTCGCTTGCACGGCGGCGAAAGCGAGCCCCAGCCACAGCGGCGGCTGGGCGTCGCCGTGGTCCGCTGCAGCGAGCAGCACGGCGCGCGCTTCATCAACGTTCCCCCGGCTCATGAGCAACATGCCGCGATCCAGCGCGATCGCCGCCGGCGTAGCACCGCTTTGCAGCGCGCGTTCATGCAGATGTTCCGCGCCATCGAGGTCGCCCTGCATGATCCGGACCCGCGCAAGATTCACCAGCGCGGCGACATTCTTCGGATCCCTCTCGAGTATCCGCTCGTAGACCTCGATCCCCTTCTCTTCCTGCTTGTCGGCAACGAGAAGGCGGGCCAGCGACAGCTCCACGGCGGTATCACCCGTGCGGTCCGCCGACTCCTGCATCAGGCGAACCCCGGCATCCGTCTTCCCTGTGAGCGCCCAGACCCAGCCCTCCGTCGCATAGAAGCGCGGATCATGGATGTAGCCGAATTCCGCGGCCAGGGCCCACACGCTGGGCGGAGCACGCTGCCGCTCGACATACCGGTTTATCGCGTCCTGCAGTTCCTGTTGTTCCGGACGCGCATCGCGCTCGGCAAGCGCCGCGAGATTTAGCAGGGCGCTGACGTTGTTCGTTTCCATCGCGCGCGCCTGCATGTAGGCCTGCCACGCTTCGTTCGTTCGTCCTGCGCCTTCCATGGATACGCCGAGGTTGTTCGCCAGCTTCCCGAGCTGGCCACGCACCCAGCCATGGTATCGCTCGGCAATCGCGGGCTCCTTCTTGCCGGCTCCGAAGACTTCCCCTGCCCCCTTGAGGTATTCCATGTTCACGGCGAACATGGCGTCACGATCCACGACGGCCTTGCGATCCGAGCCGAAGTACAACGTCTTGTTGGGCAGGTATTGGAAGCCGCGCGATTTCCAGAGGTCGGGGAATTCCAGCACGGCAAGCTTCCCGGCCAGGTCGGGGTCCTTATCGAGCCAGATATCGATCAAGGGCTGCAGCCCGGCGCGGCCCACGCTCTGCAGCGCGGGGTCATCGAACAGCGTCACGACATAGCGAAGGTAGGCTTTGGACCGTCCTGCGGCGCGATTCAGCAGATGCAGTTCCGCGCCCTCCTTGCGGGCCACGAGGTGAAGAACCGGGTCCATTACGCCATCGGTCAGCAGCCACGTCCGCCCATCCATGCTCTTCACGATGTCGCGCGCATACTCCACCACGGGCCTCGCCTGTTTGACGTCCGCCTTCCAGATGTGCAGCCCCCCCGCGGCGAGCATCACGAGCGCGACGACGGAGAGCATGACCGGGCGAAGCGCATTTCCCGCGCGCGTGTTCATCCTCACCAGCGAGAGATGCCAGTAGCCGACGATGTGGCCGAACCACATCGCCGAGATGAAGTAGGGCGTCACGATCAGCGGGCTCTCGCCGGTGAGCCGCCACGGTGAGCCCGGGAGGTCGAACAGCGGAACGAGCGCGAGGAGCACGAGGATGGCGCGGAAGAAGTAGAGCCCGATCTTCGTGTACAGGTCCTCGGCTTCCTCGAATCCCTGCGAGAAGAGCACAAACGCGGGCGCGATCATCAGCAGCAGGATGACCAGCCAGCCCAGCCTGGGCACGCTGCGCGAGAGCAGATGGTATTGCTCGGTCAGGCACTGCTTCAACACGATCCAGTAGCTCCCGAACTCACGCCATTCGGCAACGGGACTCTGGTAGTAGCGCCAGCAGAAGGCGAACAGCACGGCCGCGCCGATCAGGAAAAGCAGGAACCCGCCCGCGATGGGCTGCCAGCGCAGCATCTTGTGTCGCCAGAACAACACGAGCCACCAGAAGGCAAACACGGGAGCGACGAGGATGAATGTGGGGAACTCCGAGAAACCGAACCCGTAGAGGAAGGCGAATGCAAACCAATGCTTGATCGCGCCGGTGGCGTTGAAGCGAAGGGTCAGCAGGATCGCGCCGAGAAACATCAGGACATCCAGCGCCATGGGATTCGCCCGCGTCCCGATAACGAACACGGGAATCGATGCCATCGCGTATGCCGCAGCCACAAAACCCGCCACGCGTCGTGACGGCGCGCTTTCCGCCTCCAGGGCCTCGCGACGCTGCACATTGGTCACCCGCTCGAAACCGAGTTGCGAAACGATGGAATAGAGCAGCCAGATGCAAGCCGCCGTGCAAAGGGCGCTGAAGTAGTTGGCAACAACCGGGAGCTCAGCCCCGCTCATCCGGGCGACGACCTGCATGAGAATCTGCCAGACCGGGTGCGACAGCGGACGGAACGGATCCAAGCCTAGCAAGCTGACCAGCGTGGCCGCCCACTCGTTCGGATAAGGGAATCGCGCCGTGAAGATAAGGTAGAAACCCAATGCCACGGCAAGGACGACCCAACTCCAATACCGGCCCGCAGCAGCCTTTTGTCCTTTTTCCGCCCGCTCCATCTCGTTCCTTTACCTGTGCGCATGCTATCCAGCGGCGGCAGAGTAGTCCAAACAAGGTCTTCGCTGCAAGAACCCGCCGTTGGCACCGGTTGTTGAAGGCGTAAGGGTGAGCCACTCGGCAATCGCAAATCCAAAATCTTAATTCTTAGATCCGGAATCACTCCGCATCATGAAACTGCAAATCATACAGCCGCTTATAGGCCCCGCCCCTGGCAAGCAATTCGTCGTGGGTACCGCGTTCGATGATCTGGCCTTTATCGAGGACGCAGATGCAGTCGGCGCTGGTGATGGTCGAGAGACGGTGTGCGATGGCGAAGACGGTGCGGCCGGTCATCAGTTCGTCGAGCGCGGCTTGGACCTGTCGCTCCGCCTCGGTGTCCAACGCGCTCGTGGCTTCGTCGAGGATGAGGACGGGGGGATTGCGAAGAATGGCTCGGGCAATCGACAGGCGCTGGCACTGGCCGCCCGACAGCATGACGCCGCGCTCACCGATGACGGTTTCGTAGCCGTTGGCCAGGCCCTTGATGAATTCGTGTGCCTGCGCCTTCTTTGCGGCGGCTTCGATTAGCTCCTTCGACGCGTTCTCCTGTCCGTACGCAATGTTGCGCGCCACGGTGTCGTTAAAGAGGAATGTGTCCTGCGTGACGATGCCGACCTGCTTGCGAAGCGAGGGGATGGTGAAGTCGCGGACGTCCTGACCGTTGAACGTCACGCGGCCCTTCGTGGGATCGTAGAAGCGCGGTATCAGGCTCACCAGCGTGGTCTTGCCGCTGCCCGAGCTGCCGACAAACGCCACGCGCTGCCCTGCTTTTACGCTCAGGCTTACCTCGCGCAAGACCAGTTCGTCGGCGTAGGCAAAGCTGACAGCGTCGAACGCGATTTCCCCGATCCGTGCCGAGAATTCCACGGCGCGTGGTTTTTCCTGCACAGTCACGGGGGCGTCGATGAGTTCGAAGATTCGATCCGCAGCGGCTGAGCTCTGTTGGATGGTGATATGGATGCGGCTCAACTTCTTCACGGGGTCGTACAGCGCAATCATCGCCGCGGCGAAGGTGAAGAACTGATCGATGGTCATCCCGGCTTTCTTCACGTAGATCAGCACCAGCGACAGGCCGAGCATTGTGATCGTGACGATGATCGGCTCCACGGCGGCCTTGGCGCGGGTGACGCGGACGGCGCGACTGAACACGGCCTTCGACTGCTCGGCAAACTTCTTGAGCTCGTAGTCCTCCATCGAGAACGCCTTTACGATCTTCACGCCGGCGACGGATTCCTGCAGCGTGGACACGAGGTCGGCGAGCCGCTCCTGCCCCTGCTTTGCGAAGCGGCGCACGCGCTTGCCGAACACGAGCACGGGGAAGATGGCGATCGGGAAGAGCACGAGCCCGATGAACGAGAGCTTCGGATCAAGCCAGAGCAGGAAGCCCAGCGCGCCGATCAGGGCAAACGGCTGCTTCGCGACATCGCCCAGAACGGTCGACACCGACCGCTCCACCTGCGTCGAATCGTTGATCACGCGGGAGATGATCTCGCCCGTGCGGGCGTTCGTGAAGTAGCCGAGTGAGAGCGACTGGATCTTCGCGAAGGCGTGGTTGCGCAGATCCATCACCACTCGGTGCCCCACCCATTCGATGAAGTACGTGCTGAGGTAGTCGCCCACGCCGCGAATCAGCGCCACAGCCGGGAGAAGGAACGCGACCGACGCGACTTGAGCGATGGTGAGCTCCGACGGATCAAAGACCGTCGCGAGCGTCTTCTTCAGTCCGAGCAGAAGTGCGGAGAGCGAGCTTCCGAAGATCGCGCCGAAGAGGAGTCCCAGCACAAGACGCCCCAGGTACGGCTTCGTGAAGTGAAGAAGCCGCCGGTAGGTCTGCCACTCGTTCCGGTTCTGGGTCATAACGGAAGCTATCAGTGACCTTGCGCCTCCAGGAAGCGTTCGGCCTCAAGCGCGGCCATGCAGCCCGAGCCGGCCGCCGTAATCGCCTGGCGGTACGACGAGTCCTGCACGTCGCCTGCCGCAAAGACACCCGGCACCGTGGTCTTGGTATTCGTCGTGATCAGGTAGCCGACCTTGTCCATCTCGAGCTGTCCGGTGAACGGGGCCGTATTCGGCTGATGCCCGATCGCCACGAACAACGCCTTCACGTCGAGATCGCGGACCGCGTTCGACTTCACGTCGCGGATGCGAAGTCCCGTGACCTCGTTCTTGCTCACGTCGAGCACGTCATCGACCACCGTGTTCCACAAGACCTCGATCTTGGGATTCGCCAGCGTGCGCTCGACCATGATTTTCGAGGCACGGAATTCGTCGCGGCGATGGATGAGATACACCTTCGACGCGAAGCGCGTGAGGAAGGTCGCTTCCTCCATCGCCGTGTCGCCACCACCAACGACGGCGACGGGCACATTCTTATAGAAGGCGCCATCGCAGGTTGCGCAAGACGTGACGCCGCGGCCGACGAGTTTCTGCTCGTTGGGCAGGCCAATGTACTTGGCGCTCGCGCCCGTGGCGATGATCAGCGTCTTGCCCTCGAACAGCTTTCCGTCGTCGCCATAGACCTTGATCGCGCCCGGCTTCAACTCGGCCTTCGCAATCGTGGCGTACTCGAAGCGGGCTCCGAAGCGCTCGGCCTGGGCGCGCATCTGCTGCATGAGGAGCGTGCCGTCGATGCCTTCCGGGAAGCCCGGGAAGTTCTCGACTTCGGTCGTCGTGGTGAGCTGTCCACCGGGCTGAAGCCCTTCCAGCACCAGCGGATTCAGGTTGGCACGGGCTGTATATATGGCGGCGGTAAGCCCCGCGGCGCCTGTTCCAAGAATGATGACGTTGTTCATGATTAAGGTAGTCGTCTCCGAAGGCCAGCCATGACACCCAAATTGACGCCGGGAATCCAGCCCATTATCGTCCCGCCATCACGAAGGAGACCTCCCATGGCTGATGTCGATATGCTGAAAGACATGTTCCAGATGCAGGCGGCGCTCAACAAGCGCATCGGCGTTGGCGATCCGGCAAAGATGACAGAGGAGGAACTCACGAAGTGGATCCTCAACTACTGCCGCGCGATGACGCAGGAACTGGCGGAGCTGACGGACAGCGTGCCGTGGAAGTGGTGGGCCAAGTACCAGAAGTTCGACAAGCACAACGCGCGCGTGGAAGTGGTCGACCTGTTCCACTTCCTCATCTCCCTCGCCGAAATGCTCGGCATGACGGCCGATGACGTGTATCGCTACTACCGCGACAAGAACGTAGTAAACCTCCAGCGCCAGGACAGCGGCTACACCACGAAGGACGAGAGTGATAACAAAGAAATCGGCAAGGGTTAGCGCCCTGCTTCTCCTCGCGATGATCGCGAGGGGTCAGAGTCCGGAAGAAGCGGCGTCGCTGTTCCTATCAGCCACGGCGTTGACCAATCCCCCACCGGTCGAGGGCATCGCCGACGCCCAGGCCTATCAGGAGAAGTTCGTCGCAGCGCTTGAGGCATCGCTCGGAGCCCCCGTCGGCTACAAAGCCGCGCTGACGAATCCGCGTGCCCAGGAGATCTTCGGGGCGAGCGGTCCACTGTCGGGTGTCCTGCTGGAAAAGATGCTGCTGACAAACGGTGCCACAATTAAAGCCGACGCCGGGGCGGTCCTGATGATGGAGGCGGACTTGCTTGTGCGCGTGGGCAGCACTGACTTCATCACGGCGGAGACCGATGCGGAGTTGCTACGAACCGTGGACGCGCTGATCCCATTCCTTGAATTCCCGGATCTCGGAACCAGTTCGGACGTGCCGCGGAATGCAGTGACCCTGAAAGCGCTCAACGCGGGGGCGCGTCTCGGGGTGCTCGGCGAGCCGATTCTTATGGAAGGAATCCATGACTGGCCGCAACGCCTCGCCTTCTTCCGCGTCGTGATCAAAACCGACGCCGATGAATGGATTGGCGATGGATCGGGCGGAAATCTTCTCGGCAATCCCATGACCGCATTGCGGTGGCTGCGCGACGACATCAAGGCATCGGGCCGTACCCTGAAACCCGGCGACCTCTTATCGCTCGGCTCCCTGACATCCCCCGTCAAAGCCACCCCCGGCACCTGCGTCACAGCATCCTATTACAATCTGGCTCTCGAAGGCGTGCCGACGGTCAAGGCATGTGTGGCGGAATCGATGATTGATGAATGAGGATTGATGAGTTTCTGACTCCGCAATCAGCCATCATCAATCATCCATTCGTTCTCCGCGTCATTTCGTACTCGAGATACGCCTTCGAATCGGCCATGAGGCGTTCCTTCAGCTTCGCGCTGGAGAGTTGGCCGGGGGCGCTGACCTGATCGACAAAGCCGTAGGTCAGACATGACCCGGCGAGGGGCAGCGAGACGCGGGTTTCGGCGCCGAGCGGGCCCATGCCGAGGAGGCAGAGCGGGACATCCCTGTGCTTGGTGAGGAGCGTGCTCAAGCGGACGGCGTCCTCTTCGGACTGGATGAACGTGGCGATCTTCACGATATCGGCCCCGTGCGAAATGCCCTCCTCAATCACGCATTCCAGCGTCGCATCGTCCGGCGTGGCATGGAAGTCGTGGAAGGAACCGATGGCTAGGCGCGAAGCCGCCTTCGCCTCGCGCGCCAGCGTCGGGAAGATCGTGTTGCTAATCTCGGCGTCCACCGCACCTACATAAGGAAGCGAATGGTGATAGACCGCCAGACGCTCCGTTTCCTCGCGATACCAGTGACCACCCTCGGACGGATGACGGATCGTCAGGATCGTCGGGTACCCTGCGTGGTGCAGCTTGTGGACCTTGTCCAGCCAGCCCGGGGTATCGACGCCGATCAGGTCCATGCGGAACTCGGCCACGTCGAACGGTTGCTTCGGAGCGTCGAGCAAGTGGTCAAGTGTGCGGTCGGAGCTGATCACCCCGACGACCAGTGGGACCTTTCCCACCTCCAGATTGCCCAGTCTCAACAGATGCTTCATGAACCTTCTCTTCCGATGCGATTATGCGACAGAATGGCGCGGGTGAAAACTCGAAACGATACCACCCCGTTTTTCACGGATTCCTGTTTACTGATCACTGAATACTGCTATTCTGCCGCGCTTTCTCGAAAGTGGAGACGACAGGAATGGGCACTGCAAACAAATTGGTTCTTGGCCTGCCGAAGGGCAGTCTTCAGGACTCGACATTCTCGATGATGAAGAAGGCCGGCTTCAACATCTCGGCCGGCTCCCGCTCATACGTCCCCAGCGTCGATGACCCCGAAATCACAGCGCGCCTCATCCGCGCCCAGGAGATCAGCCGCTACGTCGAACAGGGCATGCTCGACGTCGGATTGACCGGTCACGACTGGATCGTTGAGAATCAATCCGACATTCACGAAGTCGCCAATCTCGTCTACGCCAAGTCGGGCCTACGCCCTGTCCGCTGGGTCCTTGCGGTCCCGAACGATTCGACGGTGAAGTCCGTCAAGGATCTGGAAGGCAAGCGCATCGCCACGGAAGCCGTGGGCATTACGAAGCAGTATCTGGCCAAGCACGGCGTCAAAGCCGAGGTCGAATTCTCGTGGGGCGCGACCGAAGTAAAAGCGCCGGAGCTCGTGGACGCCATCGTGGAGATCACGGAGACGGGATCGTCCCTCCGCGCGAACAACCTGCGCATCGTCGACACCTGCCTCGAATCGACCACGCGGCTGATTGCGAACAAGAAGGCTTGGACCGACCCCTGGAAGCGCAAGAAGATCGAGCAGATCGCGATGCTCCTGCGCGGCGCCCTCGCAGCAGAGACCAAGGTCCTGCTGAAGCTGAACGTGCAGAAGGGCAATCTCGATACGGTCACGAAGCTGTTGCCGGCGATGCATGCGCCTACAGTCAACGGCCTAGCGACCGACGGTTGGTATGCAGTTGAATCCGTGGTCGACGAACCTGTCGTTCGCGACCTGATTCCCCAGTTGAAAACAGCTGGCGCGGAAGGTATTATCGAAATCCCACTAAACAAAGTGGTTCCGTAGGTCTTCAGGCCTGCGGAAAGATGGAACGAAGAGGAGAGCTATGGGCTCTATCAAGAAGAAGCGCCGCAAGAAGATGGCGAAGCATAAGCGCCGTAAACGTTTGCGTGCGAGTCGCCATAAGAAGAAGTAGCGGCGACGTTTAGTCACAACTTTTAAGCGAGGCGTATCATGCAGGCAAAGCGAGGTCTCGCGGCTTGTCTGCTTCTGATTCTGGCATCGGGTTTACCCGGTTGCCAGAGTCTGCAGCAACCGCGCGATGCGGGTTCCGGCGGTTCATCCGCAGAGGAACGTGATCGCTTTGCCCGCGCCCTTGCCTATTTCAGCCAGGGTGTGCTCCACGAGTCGGAGAACGAACCGACTGCTGCCATTTCGAACTTCCAGGCAGCAGTCGCACTCGATCCCGACCATGAGGAGCTGCATTTTCGTCTAGCCATGGCGCTCCTTCAGGAGCGTCGTTTCGACGAAGCCCGTGAGTTGCTCGAAACGTACACGGAAAGTCATCCCAAGTCTGAAAAGGCCTGGCTATGGCTCGCCCTCGTCTATCGGGCATCGGATCAGGAATCCGCCGCGCTTGATGTCTATGCGCGTCTGCGCAAGCTGTCGCCCGCATCGCCCGCCGGCTATGTCGAGGCCGCTGGACTGCTCATCAAGCTGAACCGCGCAGAGGAAGGCATCATCCTGCTCGAAGAGGCTTCAACACGGATCGATGACAATGTCGACATCCTTAGGGTACTCGGTGAACTTTTCATTCGTCGGGCTGCCGCCGGCGATATAGATGATGGGGATCGGACGCATATCGAGCGCTTGATCCCGTTGATGGAGGAGGCTTCTGAGAAGAATTCTTCCAAGGAGGCCCTGCTCTATCTGCTTGGAGATCTCTACATCCTCGACCAGCGCGTCGAGAAAGCCATCGCATGCTTCGAGAAGATCGAGGCGCTGAACCCCGACGATCTGCGCGTAAAGCAGAAGCTCGCGATGAGCTTCGTGGCGATGGGCAACAAGGAGAAGGCCATCGAGACGCTGGAACGGATCGCCCGCGAACAACCTTCCAACTCCCGCGTATTCTTCTACCTCGGCGAGCTGTACGAGCAGCTGGGCGATCGCGACAAGTCCGTGCTCAACTTCACCCTCGCATCCAAGGCGGGACCGAACGAACCGGCCGCGTATCTGAAGCTCGCGCTGATGTACGCCGACAAGTCGCCCGATGAGGCGATCAAGGTCCTGGAGGAAGGACTCACCGCCCTGCCCCACGAATCGCGGCTCGCCGAAATGCTCGCGTACATTCACATGGGCCAGAAGAATTACGAGAAGGCGCTGGATGCGTTTGGCAAGGCCCAGTCGCTGCTCGACGACAGCAAGACCGAGCCCATGACGCCGTCCTTCAGCCTGAACCACGCCATCAGCTTCAAGCGCGCGGGCAAGACTGCAGAAGCCGCCGACAAGCTGCTCCAAACGATGAAGAGCAACCCGGCCTATCTCGAAGCGTTCATGCAGCAGGTCATGGCGGACCAGGGCGACATCGAACTCCAGCGTAACCTGGCCGTGCTCGACCACCTCGCCGCCAAAACGCCCGAAGACCCGCAGCTCTATATCTACATGGGTCTCCTGAACAGCTACGGCAAGGACCACGCGAAGGCATCGGCCTCGTTCGGCAAGGCCGAGGAAATGGCCGAGGGACGGGAGGGTAGCGAGAACTTCCTTACGCCGCTATTCTATTTCTGGTACGGCGCAGCACTGGAACGGCAGAAACTGTTCGACGAAGCGGATGCGAAATTCCGGAAGTGTATCGAATTGGATCCGGCACATGCCGAGGCCTACAACTACATCGCCTACATGTGGGCCGAGCAGGGCTTAAAACTCGATGAATGCCTCGAGCTGTCGCAGAAGTCCCTCGAATTGGAGCCCGAGAACGCCGCGTTTATCGACACCCTGGGCTGGATCTATTTCATGAAGGGCGATTACGAAAAAGCGCTGGTCGAAGTCCGCCGCGCCGCCAATCTCATGCCCGAGGATCCCACCATCGTCCAGCACATGGGCGACGTCATGGAGAAGCTTGGCAAGCCCGACAAAGCCTTGAACTACTGGAAGCGCTCTTTCGTGCTCGATCCCGAACAGGAAGAACTAGGCAAACGACTCACGAACCTTAACGTCGATCTCGAACCACTCCGCAGCGAAGCCAAGACCTTCCAGGAGCAGCGCGCAAAGGATGCCGAGAAGAAGGATCGCCAGAAAGAGCGAACCAACTCCACCGATCGTGCAGTCGAGCCCGCCGACGAACCCGACCTCTAGCAGTCTCCTGATTTTCCCACGGGTAGGGCGAACCGTCCCGGTGAGCCGGTTCGCCGATCTGCGTGTCTCTGACGGCTCGGCAGGGACCTGCCAGCCCCGCCTGTCATCAGGGGGCAGGCTGGCGCCTGTCCCTACCTCCGCAACCCTGCCACCAACGTAATCACCATCGCCACGGTGCCGGGCACCAGCAGCGTCGCGAAGGAAAGCGCCAGCGGCATTTCGAAGAGATAGACCGCCATGAGCCACGAGGCCAGCAGGGCCAGTGTTGTTCCGGCGACAATGCCCAGCAGGGCTAGCGACGTGAGTTCGGCGAGCGCGACGGTTCGAAGTTGGTTGCGCGTGCCACCGAGAACATGCAACAGGCGCATCTCCTGCCTGCGCGCGGATCCGCCAGCGTTCAGCGCGTTCACAAGCACAAGTAACCCGGCGATGGCCGCCACGACGGCAAGGAACTTGATGGCGGAGGTCATCTTCGTCACAAGGGTGCGGACGGACTCCAGTACCATCGAGATGTCGATGACCGTGAGCGTCGGAAAGTCGTCGGCCAACGTTCGCTGCAGAGTGGCCATCTGCTCATCGCTATCCACCCGCGAGAACAGCGCAAACGACTGCGGCGCGTCTTCAAGCACGCCGGTCGGGAACACCACGAAGAAGTTCGGCTGCATGCTTTGCCAATCCACCTCGCGGATGCTCGCGACGTAGGTATCCAGCATCAGGCCCTGCACGTCGAACGTGACCGGATCGCCCAGCTTGAGCTTCAGCGATTCGACAATCCCCTCCTCCATCGAGATAGGCACGGGACCATTCGTCGCCGCGAACCGTCGCTGCCATGCGCCGGACATAAGGCGCTCCGTCGGGCTCAGCGATGCACGATACGTGCTCCGGTACTCGCGACGGAACGTCCAATCGGGAATGCCAAGACCGGGGTCGTCTTCAATCTGTCGCACGGTCCGACCCGCCAGCTTCGTGATGCGCATCGGCACGATTGGGGTCAAATGCTGCACAGGCATCCCCAGCGCCTTCACTGCGGCAGACACAACATCCCTTTGGTCCGTCTGCACGTCGATAAGCACGGTATTCGGCTGGTCGCCTTCCTCCGGCAGCGCGAGGCGCGCGAGCAACGAATCCTGCAGCAGCCCCAGCGTGACCACGGTGCAGATGCAAAGACCCAGGATCGATGTCATGAAGAGCGTTTGGTTCCGTGGCCGGTAGAGGTTGGCAATGCCTTGTCGAAGTTCGTAGGCCAGCGATGACGGTGCAAGACTCCGCGCCGCGGCGCGGAGTCCCAGCCCGGCGAGCATGAGGACACACAGGAGGATGACCACACCCAACGCAAAGACGATACCGTGCCACCAGACATCGGCCAGCCACGCGCCCGCGACGGCTGCGCCCGCCGTCAGCACGATCGCCGCAAACCAATCCGTCCGGTTGTCGTGAACCGGGTCGATGTCGGCTCGCAACAAGCCCAGCGGCGACACGTCGCGCAGCCCGCGCAGCGGCCACCAGGCTGAAAGCAGCGCGAGGCCGAAACCGACCACCGTGCCCTCCATCACAGCAGACATTGCCGGCACCCGCGACAGCTCGACGGGCAGGAAGTCGCGCAGGAGGACCGGCAGAACGGCCTGGACGGCGAAACCGAATCCGATCCCGAGCGCGGTACCGAACGCCGTCACCATCGCGGTCGCCACGACGAAGACACCGCGAGCCTGCGCCGCGGTTGCGCCAAGGCATTCAAGAATCGCCGCCGAGGCCCGGCTCTCGCGCGTGTAGGCATGAACGGCTGAAACGACACCGAGACAGCCAAGCACCAACGCGGCAAAGCCCACGAGTCCAAGGAAGCGGGACAGCCCTTCCGATTCATTGACGAGCTGCTTCCGCCGTCGCTCGGCCGTCTGCACATCAAGGTTCCACGAGCGTAGCGCGTTGCGGATGTTCTCGCCATCCGGTGCCGTCGGCCCGCGACGAAGATGCACGCGGTACGTCGCCACGCTGCCAGGCTGCAGCAGTCCGGTCGCGGCCAGCGCGTCCTTCGGGACATAGATACGCGGCGCGATGAAGGACTCCGCCGGCGATTCACCCGGCGCCTTCCTCAGGGCGGCCTCGACACGAAACGTGCTCTCGCCCAGTTGGATCGCGTCGCCTTCGGCCACGCCGAACTGATAGAGGAGATTGCGATCCGCGATGATGGAACCCGGCGACGGCAACAATCCGCCGCTCACGCGCGGTTCCGTTTCTGCTTCGCCATAGAGCGGAAGCGACCCGTCAATGGCCCGCACTTCCACGAGCCGCGAACGCGCCGCCGAAGGGAAATAGACCATGGAGCGGAAACTGATTTCGCGCACAGACGTCGCATCAAGACCCTCGATATACGCGTCGGCCCCGGCCGGAAACGGCCGACGACTGCTGATGACGACGTCGGCACCCAGCAGGCGCAGCGACTGATCCTCCACCATCGAGGCGAAACCGAGGCGGAGTGACGAAAGTGCGACGAGCGAGCCGACGCCAAGGCTGATCGACAGAGCACAGATGATCCAACGCGACGGCTGTGCGCGCAAATCGCGCCACGCCATGCGGGCGAGGAAGGATAGTCCACCCGTCATCACGCCACGACGCGGCCTCCGCGAAGACGGATCACCCGCCCGCATTTCGTGGCGAGTTCCGCGTCGTGCGTGACCAGGAACAACGTGGTCTGCGCGTCGCGGTTCAATTCAAAGAGCAGATCGATGACATTCGCCGCCGTCTCCTCGTCGAGATTGCCCGTGGGTTCGTCGGCGAACAGGATCCGCGGTCGATGGACGAAAGCCCGCGCAAGGGCCACGCGCTGCTGCTCGCCGCCGGAGAGCTGGGACGGGTAATGATCAAGACGGTCGGCGAGGCCCACACGCGACAGGATATCGCTCGCCCGCGCCACGGAGGCCCTGCCCTCGCCTTTCAGCTCCAAGGGTACGAGGACATTCTCCAACGCCGTGAGGGTCGGCATGAGCTGGAAGGACTGGAACACGAAGCCCACCTCGTCACGCCGAAGGCGGGCGCGGTCATCGTCACGGAGCTGCGCCAGGTTGCGACCGAGCAGGTGAACGCTTCCATGCGATGGTTCATCCAGTCCCGCGCACAATCCGAGCAGGGTCGTCTTGCCGCTACCCGAGGGGCCGACCAGCGCGCACGACTCACCCTGCGCCAGCTCGAAGGAGACACCGGACAAGACCGTCAGCCGGTGCGAGGTGGAGGCAAATTCTTTGCCGAGGTTTTCCACGTGAAGTATGTTCTCGTTCAACATGCGCCTACTGTACCTCGCGGCTGGTTTTTATCTATCCTGCGTCATCGCATTTGCAGCGGATGCGGAGAAGACCATTGTGTTTCTCGGCGACAGCTTGACGGCGGGCTACGGCGTGTCGCCGGAAGAAGCATATCCAGCCCTTATCCAACAACGGATTCGAGATGAAGCCCTGCCGTACCGGGTCGTACCCGCCGGCATCAGCGGCGACACCTCGTCCGGCGTCCTCCGGCGGCTCGACTGGATCATGCAGCAGCGATTCGACATTCTCGTTCTAGCCATCGGAGGCAACGACGGCCTGCGTGGACTGCCCGTGGAGGAGTTGGAAAAGAACCTCATCGCGATCATCGAAAAGGTCCGGGCAAGATATCCTGACGCTACGATCATCCTCGCGGGCATGAAGATGCCGCCGAACATGGGACTCCCCTACGCGTCCGCTTTCGCCGGAGTCTATCCGCGCGTGGCCAAACAAGCGGACGTGCGCTTTATTCCGTTCCTGCTGGAGGGTGTCGCGGGGAAACCGAAGTTGAACCAGGACGACACCATTCATCCGACCGCAGAAGGCCAAAAGATCATCGCCGACATCGTCTGGAAGTCGCTCAAGCCTCTACTTTAGCCTGCCGAGTCTTCACAGGAAGGGCGCGAAGATAGCGAAGAAGACTTCATGACCTTCGCGACTTTGAGCGAAGCGGGTGTCTAAAAGTTGTTCGCTCCGGGTCTGTCTGCTGTAGATTCAGCGTTCTGTTTCCACGCCGCGCGGATGGCCAGTGCGGCCACAAACACAGCGACGCCCCACATCATTTCGCTGAACTCCGCCGTATCCAGCTTTAGCTCCAACGCCGTTGCGGCGCTGAAAGTTTCATTCGCCCACGGTTGGATCAGCTTGCGGACCGGGCTTAGCAACTCGCCGAATACAAACACCGGCACAACCGCGACCAGAGGGATAAACTTTGGCCACCGGTTCCACGCCACCAGCGGGGCCACGATGCCGAAGAGTTTGATGAGGGTGGCGACGATGTCCTTCGGGTGAATGATTTCGGACTTCAGGTTGTGGAGATTAAACTCGTTCTGCTCATTCACGTTGCGAATCGACTCGGGCGTTTCGAAGCCGATGATCCGTTGCCCCCAACTCATCTCTTCGCCTGCACACACGAAGAAGAACACCGCGATGCAGGCAAGATACGCCGCACTCCACTTTCGCGTTATGAAGGAAAGACGCGCCAGGATCACGGAGGCTGACAGGAACGAAAGCGCAGTGATCCACTCGATCAACTTGTCCTCGCTGCGGAGGTACTTCTGGTTGAAATCGTGGGCAAAGGCATAGGTCAGCCAGTAGAAGGCGAGGAGAACGCTGCATGCGGAGATTGTCACCCATGTTCGTCGCCAAGCCGCGGGTTTGATGTCTGTATCCATGTGCAGCGGGACTCTTTAGGTCGGTCGCCCCTTTTTGACAAGCCAACTCGCAGTCCAACGGGTACCTTCCCGCCCCTTATGGCTTTGATCAGTCTCCAGAATGTGAGCATGAAATATGGCGGCCCGATGCTGCTGAACGGAGTATCCCTCCAGATCGAAAGCAGCGAGCGCATCTGCCTGGTGGGCCGCAATGGCGAAGGCAAGTCCACCCTCCTGCGCCTGATTTCCGGCGAGGAAAAGCCCGATTCGGGCACCGTGATCGTCCAGAGCGGCGTGCGCGTCGGCTTCATGCCGCAGTCGGTTCCGAGGGAGTTGCCCGGCTCCGTGCACGACATCGTTTCACAAGGCACCGACGGACATCTCGAAGAATGGGAATCGGCCCAGCTCGTCCGCAAGACCATCGCACAGATGGGACTGGATGGCGGCGCGACCTTCTCGTCGCTTTCCGGCGGACAAAAACGCCGCACGCTTCTGGCCCAGGCGCTCGTTCACGAACCCGACGTGCTGGTGCTCGACGAGCCGACCAACCATCTCGACATCGAATCGATCCAGTGGCTCGAAAGTTTCCTGATGCGGTATCCCGGCTCGCTTCTCTTCGTCACACACGATCGCGCCTTCCTGCGTCGCCTCGCGACGCGCATCGTCGAGCTGGACCGGGGAAACCTGACGAGCTGGGCCTACGGCTACGACCGCTATCTTGATCTCCGCCGCGAACTGCTCGAAGCCGAGGAAAAGCAGAATGCCCTCTTCGACAAGAAGCTGGCGCAGGAAGAGACGTGGATCCGACAAGGCGTGAAGGCGCGGCGCACCCGCAACGAAGGACGCGTGCGCGCCTTGAAGGCGTTGCGTGTCGAGCGCAGCAAGCGACGCGAGATCACGGGCAGTGCCAACATGCAGATCCAGCAGGGCGAATTGAGCGGTCGCAAGGTTGTTGCCCTGAAGAACGCATCCTACACCTGGGGCAACGAGCCGATCGTCAAGGACCTGACGGTCACGATCATGCGCGGGGACAAAGTCGGCATCATCGGTCCAAACGGCTGCGGCAAGACCACCCTGCTTCGCATGCTCCTCGGCCAGCTCGCGCCGCAGAGCGGCTCCGTCGAGCACGGCACGAACATGCAGATCGCGTACTTTGACCAGCATCGCGAAACGCTCGATGACAACCGGACAGTCGCACAGAACGTGGCAGGCGATAACGACCACGTAACGGTGGATGGACGACGCCGGCACATCGTCAGCTACCTCGAAGACTTTCTTTTCCCGCCGGATCGTTCTCGTTCCCCCATCCGGATTCTCTCCGGCGGCGAACGCAACCGACTCCTTCTCGCCCGGCTCTTCACGCGTCCCTCCAACGTCCTCGTCCTCGACGAACCGACCAACGACCTCGACGCGGAAACGCTCGAACTGCTGGAAGACCTGCTCGTGGAGTACTCCGGAACGCTTCTCGTGGTCAGCCACGATCGCGAATTCCTGAACAACGTCGTATCCAGCACGCTCGTCTTCGAGGGCGACGGAAAGATCGCTGAGTTTGTCGGCGGCTACGACGATTGGGTCCAGCAGCGACAAGCAGCCCCCGCACCCGGCGCAAACCAGGGCGAGGCCCGGACTGCCGCGCAAACGAAGTCGAAGAAGCTCAGCAACAAACAGCGGCAGGAATTGGAAGCGCTACCCGCGCGGATCGAAGCGCTGGAAGCCGAGCTCGCCGAACTCGAACGCAGCATCAACGATCCCGCCTTCTACAAGCAATCCGGCGACGCCGTCGCCCTCGCCACCGCCCGCTACGCCGCCATCCCCCACGAACTCGACGAAGCCTTCGCGCGATGGGGTGAGCTGGAGAAAATGGCGAACGAGTAGAGAGATTCCGACAAGATTCTTGCCCACGGAACACACGGAATACACGGAATTCCGAACCGAATAGTGCCCACGGAGTTCAGGCATGTGGTTTGTCAACAGGACTGAAGTAGCATCCTTTC
>CAZCZZ010000057.1:0-27251 GCA_964503335.1 uncultured Verrucomicrobiota bacterium | reverse complement strand
TCCCTCGCCTTGCGCATCTCGGGCGTGATGTAGAGGTTTGTCGTCTTGAATATCACGGCGCCCTTGAGGATCCAATGAGGCAGGCCGTGATGGCGCGCGAGGGGCGTGAGAAGGCGTTCGGATGCACCCAGCGGCGGCGGAGACACCATCGCCCAGTCGGTTTCGTACTCCATCACGGCATCCACGAGCTCCGACTGCGAGATGGTGTTCGGTTTGACCACCACCTCCATCTCCTTGAGGTAGTGGACGAAGATCGGGCAAGGCACCTGCACGGCTGCCGGGTAGTAGTGCATGGGCGTAACAATCACTCGCTCCCCTGGCTTCACAAGGGCATTCAGCTTCATCGCCGCCTCACGCGAACAGGTTGCGGCCCAACTCATGCCCGGCTCCATGCGGAACATGCGATCTTCGTAGGACAGCGCTTGGAGCGACTGTGTGGTGAGCAGGAAGGCCATCAGCATCGCCGCGCCTGCCGCCAGCTTGGCCTTGCCCGTCTTCCCCTGCTCTCGCGCGACAACGAGACGGTAGATGCCGGAAACGCCCACACCCGCAAGCGCAGCGATGCTGGCGAAGAAGCACAGGGTGTACCAAGGCGTCTTGCTGCCGGACACGGTAAGGATCACAAGAGCGGGAACAAACAAGGCGACGGGCCAAAGCCGGATTTGCTGCAGGGCGTCGTGGCCTTTGTGCCACTTCATGAGAAGGATCACGGCGCCGCACACGGCCAGGATGATCGCCGGCATCCCGCATTGGTAAGGCAACGCTTCGAAATAATAGCTCCAGGGTCGGTCCCACGTCGTGTTCCCGTCAGCCGCGGCGCCCTTGACCGAGGACAGGTGGTAGGCGAGCGACGAGGAAAAGAGAATGAACCACCAGCCCGCTACGAGAATCGATGTCCCGGCGACGACGAAAATATCCTTCCACTTCCGCTCAGCCTTGGGCTGCACGAACCACAGCGAAGCGATGGCCAGGGCGTAGAAGATCGCCGTCTCCTTGGACAGGAAGGCGAGGCCGAGCGTGATGCCGCTAACGAGATGAAGCCTCTTCGCGTAAGCGATCAAGGCCAGCAGCCCGAAAAGCGACATGAGGACGTCCTGCTTGATCCACAGGCTGAAGAACACGGACCCGGGCATGACCGCCAGCAGCAACCCAGACGCAAGGGCCGCGACGCGGCCAAGGCTGAGCTTCATCAACCCGATGAACGCCGCCAGCATGGCCAGGTGGATGCCGATCGCGAGAAGTTCAGCGCGAGCCATCAAGCCTGCCTTCAAGGGACTCAGCAACTGAAGGAGGAGCTGCAGTAGTGGCGGATAACGCCAGAACCACGACGAGTAGGCATCGCTGCCGCCGGACGCAAAGGCGCGCGCCGCATTCAGGTTCATGGCCTCATCCCAGGTCAACAGGTGGCCCCGCCACGATAGACTGAAGAATGCGGCAACGAGCATGATGAGAACAACACCGAGTCTGAATTCAATAGGCGTATCCGCTATGGCGTCGCGTCGCATGGGTCAGACTTCTATCAGGAACACCTCGCGGACAAAAGCAGGATGAAGCCTTGACTCCACTTCTGTATACGCTCTTGAGCATCCCTTCGCCGGGGGCTATCCTCGTTGCTGCCACGCTCATGAATTCTGGTGACACCACGACCATGCCAGGTGAGTTGACCCGCGTCCTCCTGATCGAGGACAGCCCCGGATACACCTACATCATCAAGGACATGCTGCTCCGGCAGATCGTGGGCCGCTTCGCACTGGAATCGGCTTCGGACCTCGCGACCGGCCTGTCTCTTCTGCGACAGCGACGCATCGACGTGGTGCTCCTTGACCTCGGCCTCGCGGACAGTGTCGGCTACGAAACATTCGCCCGTGTCCGGGCCGAGTCACCGCACATTCCGATCATCATCCTGACCGCCGTCGATGACGAAGATCTTGCCGTGCGGGCGATGCGACACGGCGCGCAGGACTATCTCGTCAAGGAGCAGGTTGACAAGAACCTGATCCATCGCGCCATCCGCTATGCCATCGAACGTGCCAAGGTCGAACAATCGCTGCGCCATCTCTCGGGCCGGCTGCTGAAACTGCAGGACGAAGAGCGTCGCCGCATCGCGCGCGAGCTGCACGACGTGACTGCGCAGAAGATGGCCGCGGTCTCGATGAACCTCGGACTCCTTCAAGGGACATTGAAGGTCGATGACGAAAAGGGCCGCCACATCGTAAAGGACTGCCTCGCTGCCACCGAGGACTGCTCCAACGAACTGCGTACCCTCTCCTATCTCTTGCACACGCCCTTGCTGGAAGAGCTCGGGTTGGCAGGAGCCGTGCGCGATTACGCCGACGGCTTCTCGCGTCGCAGCGGAATCCGGGTGGACCTGGAGATCTCGGACCTCGGCGACCTGACCAGGGAGATGGAAGGCACGCTTTTCCGCGTCCTGCAGGAGGCCCTGAACAACATCCACCGTCATTCCGGAAGCGCCACGGCGTCGATCCGGCTCTATCGCGACGTCGATGGCGTTACGCTCGAAGTGCAGGACGCGGGGAAAGGCATGCCCCAGATGCGCGGCGGCGAGAGCGAACTGTCCGCCTACGGCCTTGGCGTCGGCATTCTCGGCATGAGAGAACGCTTGCGGCAACTGGGCGGACGGCTCGATATTCAATCTGGACCGAAAGGAACCCTCGTGAAAGGCTCCATGCCTGTTCGCGCGAGTGAAACATAGCCATGCTTCGCATACTCATCGCAGATGACCACGAGATGATTCGCGGCGGACTCAAGTCGCTGCTGGAGGCGCACGAAGGCTGGGAAGTATGTGGCGAAGCCGCCACGGGGCGCGAGGCCGTGCAGCGCTGCATCTCGCTCAAGCCGGACATTGTCGTCATGGACATCAGCATGCCGGACCTGAACGGCCTCGAAGCCACGCGCCGTATCCGCAAGGAGTGTCCCAAGACCGAGGTCCTCGTCCTGACGATGCACGATTCGGAGCAGCTCGTCCGGGAAGTCATGCGTGCGGGCGCGCGCAGCTACATCCTCAAAGGCGACGCGGGGACTGTACTCACCGCCGCCGTGGAGAGCCTTGCGCGGCACAAGCCCTTCTTTTCCTCCCGCGTTTCGGAAATCATCCTCCAGGACTACCTGGATGGCGAAACGGTCGCATCGGAGACTGACATCGTCGGTGGATTGACGCCCCGTGAACGGGAAGTCCTACAACTCATCGCCGAGGGCAAGAGCAGCAAGGAAATCGCAAGCGTGCTCAACATCAGCACAAAGACCTCGGAGACGCATCGCTCAAACCTGATGCGCAAACTCAACCTGCACTCCGTAAGCGAACTCGTCCGCTACGCCATCCGCAACAAGATCATCGACGCGTGATTCGTCGCTCTCTTAATCATAATCGTAATCTTAATCTTCGGCTCATCGAAATCCGATGAAGGAAGGATTATGAGTAAGATTATGATTACGATTACGAGGAGACCTACTTGAGGATTCGCACCGAATCCTTCTTCAGCCCGGCGTCCCGGTAGCGATACAGCATTCCGGAGTAGTTCCGCAGGACGAGATCTTCTCCTTCGCTACGCACCACGTACCCCGGCGACATGGGGACTTTCCCGCCGCCACCCGGCGCGTCGATCATGTAGTGCGGCACGGCGTAGCCTGTGGTGTGGCCGTGAAGGCCGCGCATGATGTCGAGGCCCGTTTGCACGGGTGTGCGGAAATGCATGGAGCCGATAATCGCGTCGCACTGGTGCAGGTAGTACGGCTTCACGCGGGCTTTGAGGAGTCCGGTGCACAGCTTCTTCACGACGGACACCCCATCGTTCACGCCCTTCAAGAGCACCATCTGTCCGCCCAGCGGAATCCCCGCATCGGCAAGGCGTTCGCACGCTTTCACCGATTCGGGTGTGAGTTCGGCAGGATGAATAAAGTGCAAGCTCATGAACAGCGGATGATACTTCTTCAGCATCCGGCAAAGCTGCGGTGTGACGCGTTGCGGCAGGACGGCCGGGACTTTTGTCCCGATTCGGATCATCTCCACGTGGGGAATGGCGCGTAGTCGCTTCAACACCCATTCAAGCCGGTCATCGGCCATGATGAGCGGGTCGCCGCCCGAAATCAGGACATCGCGAACCTCTGCATGTTCACGAATGTAAGCGAGGGCCTTCTCCCACATGGCATGGTCGGGAAGCAATGTCCCCTTGCCCACCAGCCGCGACCGCATGCAATAGCGGCAGTACGTCGCACAGAAATCGGTCACCAGGAACAGCACCTTGTCGGGATACGTGTGGACGAGGCCGGGCACGACATGATGCGTCTCCTCGCCCAGCGGGTCGTCGTACTCGCCCGGCGACACCTCGAACTCGGCCGTGCACGGGATCTTTGTGCGGCGAAGGGGATCGGACGGATCATGCAGATCCATCAGGCTCGCGTAATACGGCGTGATGCCCAGCGGCAGCCGTGAACCGAGTCGCTTCACAGCTTCCCGTTCATCGGCGGAGAGCGCGAAGACCTGCTCAAGTCCCTCGAGGTCGCGGATGCGGTGCTTGAGCTGCCAGCGCCAGTCGTTCCAGTCGCGGACAGGAACGTCAGGATGAAAGCGACGCCGAAATTGAAGCCGCGACATCATGAGAGTGAGAAATTGCGCGTGGCCAGCTCGGCGATGGTCTTTCCGATGCTGAGGGACGCCGTCGCCGCCGGTGATGGCGCGTTAAGTACATGGATCATGTGTTCCGCTTCCACAAAGCGGAAGTCGTCCACGAGGCCGCCGTTTGCGTCCACGGCTTGCGCGCGAACGCCCGCGCCCGCCGGAACGAGGTCTTCATCCCGTATTTCCGGCATCAGCTTCTGCAGCGCCTTGACGAACGCCGGTTTGCTGAAGGACCGGTGAAATTCGCCGGCGCCCATGCGCCAGTATTTTCCCGCCATCTTCCAGAAGCCCGGAAAGGTGGCCATCGTCATCGTATCGCGCAGGGAGAAGCTGCTGCGCGTGTAGCCCTCGCGGCGGAACGCGAGCACGGCATTCGGCCCCGCCTCGACGCCGCCTTTGACCATGCGCGTAAAGTGGACACCCAGAAACGGGAAGCGCGGATCGGGCACGGGATAGATCAGGTTGCGGACGAGGTGATGCCTTGCGGGCACGAGTTCGTAGTACTCGCCGCGGAAGGGAATGATCTGGAGTCCGGGGTCGTGTCCGGCCATGCGGGCGATGCGATCCGACTGGAGTCCGGCACAGTTGATCAAATGCCGCGCTGCGATTTCGCCTTTGGGCGTTTCGAGGGTGATACCGTCGGGGCGGCTGCGGATCGAGGTCACGGGATGCGACAGGAGGACTTCGCCGCCCTTCTCCCTCACAAGGTCGGCGAACTTCTGCGTGACGCCGGGGAAATCCACGATGCCGGTCTGGGGCACAAACAGGCCTTCGACGCCGGCCACATGGGGTTCGAACTCCCGGAGTTCGGAGCGACCGATGCGACGGATGCCGTCGAGTCCGTTCTCGCGGCCGCGTCGCTCCAACTCGTTCAGAGCGGGAAGCTCGGTCTCGGACGTCGCAACGACAATCTTGCCGCAACGTTCGTGCGCGATGCCGTGTTCGGCACAGAACGCATACATGGCCTCACGCCCGCTCGTGCAGTTCTTCGCCTTGAGGGAACCCGGTTTGTAGTAGAGGCCGGAATGAATCACGCCGCTGTTGTGTCCGGTCTGGTGTGCCGCGACATGGGATTCGGCCTCGAGGACCACGATCCGGGCGGATGTGGAGCGGATAAGGTTCAGCGCCGTGGCGAGGCCGACGATTCCGCCGCCGACAATGGCAATATCAAACGATTTCGACATGCCCGCACCGTTCCGCATCGCAGGCGCGTCATCAAGCAGATTCCTCTTCGCAGCGGGGCCGTCAATACGTACACTTTGCCGCCATGCCCGATCAGGACGACGAAGACGATATTCAGGAAATGACGACCCGGATGGACGTCCCCGAAACGACCGAGGACCAGATGTCCGTCATGGACCAGATTCCGGGCAGCAGCGGCAAGGGTGCCGCCCAACTGGTCGCGAACTACAAGTCCATCGTCAGCGCCCGCGCCATCTACTACCCCGTCGCGTATCGCTTTGCGCGCGAACTGGGCCGTGGGCGTCAGGGCATCGTCTTCGCCGGCCTCCGCCAGGGCGCGCGCGGCTGCATCACGCGCCATGCCATCAAGCTCTTCGACCCGTCGATCTATCCCAATGCGAAGAAGTACTGGACCGACATGGGTCGTATCGCGGCCCAGACGTCTAAGCTTCAGAACATCAAGAGCCCGAACCTGGTCGCACCCGATATCTATGAGGAATACAACGGCATCGGCTATGTGCAGATGGAAGCCATAGACGGTGTCGGTCTGCGCTACCTGCTCGACGGGCATCATCTCGACCGGGTGAAGCGGGCCAGCACACCGCAGCAGTGGCACGAGTACACGGACGTGATTTTCCGCCCGGGACCCGGTGGCAAGACCGGGATCCAGCCCGGCATCGCCATCTACATCGCCCGTCGCGTCCTGCGCGCGCTGGAGTCGCTGCACGACCTCAACTTTGTCCATTCCGACGTGAAGCCCGGCAACATCCTCGTGGACAGCCTGGGCTACGTGAAACTCATCGACTACGGCCGTGCGGTGACCCAGAACGAAGCGGTCACATTCCTTCTCGGCACCCCGCTCTTCATGGCCCCGGAGATGCACCGCCGCGAACGCGCCACGCTGCAATCAGACATCTACGCGGTGGGCCTGGTCCTGCTCGAGATGTTGCGGGGCGAATCCCTCATCAAGGGCAAGACCCCACCGGAAAACGAGTTGCTAGCCTTCAAGATGAAGCTGGCGGAGCGGTTGCCCGAATACCTGCCCGATCATGTGAAGCAAAACGCCATGTTTGTGGACGTTATGCGTCGTTTCCTCGCCCCCGACCCCGGCAAGCGGTTTTCCTCGGCCCAGGAGGCTGAATCGGGCAAAAATGGTCTGATCATTGTGCACAAGCAGCTTGCGTTAATGGGCAAAGATACGGAATATGGCCGCGAACTGGAAAACTACCTCTCGAAACTCGTGAACCCGAAAACGGGGCTCATCGAGACCGGTGAGGTTTCGTCGTTTCCGGGCCACAATGAGGAAACCGTGGCCGACGTGGGTGGACCGAACTGACAAAGATAAGGATGGTTGAATGAACGTATTGCACATTTGCGCGAATCCAAGACCGATTGAAGAGTCCGCTTCGAAACAGCTCGCGGCTGCTTTCTTCGCGCGGTTGGTCGAGAAGAACCCCGACGTCATGGTCAACAATGTGGACCTCTACGAGGAACCCCCGCCCTTCTTGTCCTACGCCGCGTACCGCCGGCTCTACAATCCCGTGACCGACCCGACGTACAAGCCGTCCAAGGACGAAGAGAAGTCGATCACGTACGCCAGCGCGCAGGCCGAGATGCTTCGCGCGGCCGACGTCCTTGTGATGACGATGCCGATGTGGTGCGGCGGACCGCCCGCCATCCTCAAGGCGTGGATCGATCAGGTTCTTGAACCCGGCATGATGTACGAGATGGGCGCAGAAGGCATCAAGCCGTTGCACCAGCTTCGCCGCGTAGTTGTCCTCGTGTCATCGGGCGACGTCTACAAGGAAAGCGATCCCCGCGACGGCATCACGCCCATGATGCAGAACAACTTCGGCTTCATCGGCGTAACCGATATCCACTACGCGTGGGCAGAAGGCCAGGACAAGTTCTTCCACAACGACGCCGACGAGCGGAAACAGTTTGCATTGGAAGCTGCGCAGGATCTTGCCGACGAGATCGCTGAGCTGCCGTAACTCCGAAGTCCGACACGGAAGTGATCCGTAATCAGTAATCCGTCATCCGATCTTTCGGAACACGGGTCACGGATTACGGATCACGTGTTTACGGGGTTCGCTACGATCCCGGGTGATCCAGCGGAACGCCCTGCTTGCAGAGCGGGCAATTGCCGGGCTCCCACGTGACCGGCTCCATCTTGATCATGCTGTAGATCGGGTACGGGAACGTGGCCTTTCCTCCGCTCCGGTCCGCGATGACCGCGATGGCATCGATCACTCCGCCCGCGTCCTCGACGATCTTGATCGCCTCCTGGATTCGACCACCGCGGGTCATGACATCCTCTGCGACGACGAAGTGATCCCCCTTGTTGATCTTGAAGCCCCGGCGAAGCACCAGTTTGTTGTCTTCCTTCTCCGCAAAGATGTGGCGCAGGCCCATGACACGTGCAAGCTCCTGGCCGATGACAAGCCCTCCAAGCGCGGGAGAAATTACGGCACTGGGCATAAATGTGGTCGAATTGGCTTTCTGTCGCATCGTGTCGTGCAACGACCGACAAAGCCGCTCCGCAACTTTCGGATACTGCAGCACCAGCGCACACTGGAAATACTGGTCGCTGTGAAGTTTGGATCGCAACTCGAAGTGGCCGGAGAGAAGTGCCTTCGTGTCGCGGAAAGTCTGAAGGACCTCTTCGTCGGAGAGAATGCGCATAGCTTTCGTTTCCTTGGCTGCCCTGATTCAGGCAGGCTTTTTCAACCTTCGAGCTCCACAGGCTGTTAAGGCAGGACTTCAATATAGAAGTACGTCTGCCCACCCACCATAAACGGCAACACCAGCGAATTGGTCAACGGCGTCGCTGCTACATTCGTAGCGGCAAGCTGGAAGGTATCAAGCAAATTGGTAGCCCGATGCACGTTGTAGACCCGACCCGTGACGCTGGGCCAGTCAAGCTGGATGCCCGAAGCAGCGAGCGAGGTGTTGGCCACGACAAGCACGGATGATGCATCATCCGGGTCGGTACCCGCGATGGCTTCATTCCCGTCCGATATCCCGTCACTGTCGGTGTCCGGCAGTGATGGGTTCGAGGTATGCCCCCCCGGATTGGGCATCGTGAGGACATTGTTCAGGCCGCTCGTCTCCTCGTTGTCGGACAATCCATCGCCATCCGAGTCCACCATCGGCGCGATGAATACCGTCGCCGTGTCCTCTGCATCAAAGCGCGTGTCGTTCACCGTGAGGCGGACCACGGCGGTGGTTGGCGCACCGATGTTGTTCGTCACGGTATAGGCGGTTGTGGAACCGGAAGGCGAACCGAACTGAGCGGCGGGACCTGCATCCTGTGACCACGAATAGGATAGCGGCAGGCCACTGGGTGCCGAGGAACCGGTTCCATCCAGCGTCGCGGCCATCCCGGCTTCAACCGCCGGGCTTCCGCCAGCGTCGGCGAATGGGAGGTCGAGAGCGATATCACGTGTGAGGAGGGGCAGGAACTCGCCGCTGCTGATGTTGTCCGAGCCGTTTCCGGCTGGAACCTGGGCCTCGTCGATAAGATGACCCAGGTTGGTCGTGGCATAGGGGGCGGCGGCCAGATAGATCTGACTGGGGAATGAACCGAGATGGGTCACGAGGTCAATAGAACCCTCAAGGACACCGTTTCCATTCCCTCCGTTGTTGTTCAGCCCCGACGTCATGGACCGGTAGGCGGGATAGCTCGACAGCGACTGCTCACTATCGCCGAACCACCCGTTGAACGCATTGTTGTTCTCGTCGGCAAGGAAGGCGTTCCATGCCATCACGGTTCCGGACTTTCCCCAGTTTGATGGTTTCTGCGTGGTGCTAAGCTGCGTCGCGAGATAGATGAAATGGTCGCTGCTTTCGCCCGCATCCTGCGTGGCGAGGTAGAGGTAGTTGCCCCTGATCGCAGCGCGCAGGATCAAGCCGTTGGTCGCCCTCCCCCACGCGTTGTCGTCCACCAGGCCGTCCATGTCGAACGGATGATCGAGGTCGTAGCGATAGATGTCGCGTTGAACGCCATCCTGGTCGAGACACCGGAGCGTGAGAGACTTGTCATCGATATCCACGAGCGTAAACGAGTACCGCGAATTAAAAACTGTCGCAGAAAACTCGCGCTGCAAGGTGAGGCTGTGCAGCGAGAAGCCGCCGCCGCCCGAAGTGATGTAGTTGACGGCGTTCACCGGGTTGATGCGCTCGAAGAAGTGCGTGTGGCCCTGGAATGCCCAGTTCACACCGTACTGCTCGAAGATCGGGCTGAGCTCCGACTTCATCAACGCCTCGTCGCCATGGCTGCCGGAGCTGGTATACGGCGGGTGGTGATACACCACAAACTTCCAGGTCTGGGTCGTCTGGGCGAGGTCATTCGTCAACCAGGCCTTGATCGCATTCCGCGACGCGGTCTTGTTCGGATAGTAGATCTCGTCGTTGTCGAAGGGATTGCTGTCGATGAACGCGAAGTGCGCATTCCCGATGTCGACGGAGTAGTTGCGCTCCAGTTCGGCCAGCGGACCATTTGTCGGAAGCTCGAAGATGATCTGTCCCCACTTGCCCGTCCCGGCATGCACATCGTGATTGCCGAGCACGGGGAACATGGGCGACCGGGCCATCGTGGTGCTGTAGGGTTGGAACCAGTGCGGGTCGAAGGAGCCGGGCTGCCCGTCCTGGTAGATGTTGTCGCCCACCGTGATGATCAAGTCGGGATTCGCCGCGGCGATCTGGTTGGCGACGGCCAGCGTGTTGGTCGTGGACGATCCAAAGTCACCCACAACGGCGAACCGCAGCGGCTGGTTTGCCGCCACGGGGGCACGGAAGCTGTTTGAACCCAGCGTGACGCCACCGCTGCGCACCCGGTAGTAGACGGTTGAACCGGATGCCAGTTCGGGCAGGTGGATCACATGCTGGCGCACGGGAGTGGCGTCGCTTACCGTGCCGCCGCCATATGACATGTCATAGCCATAGTCCACGGCGCCGTCCGTCAGGGCATCGGTTTTCCACACAACCGACATGCGACGCGGCAGTGGCATTTGGAGAAACGGACCGCGAACCAGCGTGACGTTCGTGTACAGCTCCGGGATCAGGGAGAAATCGCTGCTGCCGATGGATATGTTGTGTCCCGATATAGCCAGCACGTTGTTGCCGTTCACAAGGAGTCCCGGGTCAATCGCGATGAACTCCTTCTCCTGCGGATCGGCATTCGCCCTGAATTCGTTCAGCCCGGTCTGCGAAGCCTCGTGGTTGGCCGTGGCGGCGGATGAATGAATGGCGGGATCATCCGCCACCTGTCGGCGGGCGACTTCCTGTCCGTTGAGATACGCCACAAACCCGTCGTCGTAGTCCATGGCCAGGGTCAGGTGCGATACAGCCGAGGTGCTGGCGATCGAGAAGCTCTTCCGGATGAAGACGGAGAGGTAGTTCGACTGCATATCGGAAAGAACAGTCGCGTCGTCACCGTCACCAAAACCAAAACCGCTCGCCCCAGATAACCAGCCCGAATCGTTGTAGTTGGTGGCCGTCCACGTGGCCGCCCCTTGGTTGGCTGGCGTACTTGTCCCCTTGAAATAGCGCCATGTGTCGCCCGGGTTGATGAGCGGGCCGCCCACACTGCCAGAAATCGCAACAATAGACAGGAACCCTGTCAGGAACGCTCTACGCATGCCGCCTCCCACCGCTGTTGAAGCCAAATGTATGTCTAACAGTACCCGAAACGGGGCTGCGGTTCCATGCCTGATCGCATTGAAGTAGGGCCGTCCGTCCGGTACCGTCTCCGGGCATGGGGATCGCTCGCTTAAGTCTTCTCGTCTGGCTCGCTGCAGGTTCGATGGCTTTGGCGGACTGGACTACGCTCGAGGATGCCAGGTTGAAAGCGGATCCGGCCAATGACGGCGACAGCTTCCATGTGATGCACGGCGGGCGTGAATACATCTTCCGTCTCTACTTTGTGGACAGTCCCGAGGCGGAGAATTCGTTCCCTGAGCGCGTTCAAGAGCAGGCCGATTACTGGAACATCGAGCCGTCCCGGGTCCTCGCCGCCGGTGAGGAAGCCGCCCAGTTCACGCGAAGCACGCTCGCCGGAAGGAAGCTGACGATTGAGACACGGTGGGAGGATGCAAAAGGCAACAGCAGCCTGCCGCGCTACTACGCTTTCGTCACCGTGGAAGGCAAAGATTACGCTCAGGTGCTGACGGCACAGGGTCATACACGGGTTTACGGCAACATGGTGGATCATCCCCGCGGGATGTCCCGAGACGCCATATCCAGCCGGCTGGACGCGCTGGCGAGGCAGGCGAAGGCGAAACGCGCAGGACTTTGGGCCAAGGTTCCAGCGCCGGTGACGGATGGAGGTGGCGGGTATGAGACGGGCGGAAGCACGGATCCCATCGATTGGTCTTCCATGAAGCCTGCCGGAAAGAGTGCCACTCCAGCGCAAACGATCAAGGTCCCGAAGCGGGCCACCGCATACACCGTATCGCCGCCCTTCCGACCTCTCGGCACGTTCGAGGCAGGCACAGCGCTCGAAGTGGTCCGGACCCTCGACCAGGGCATGGTCCACGTAAAATACGTCGCCCCGGGCGGCAAGGTCACGCACGCGGCCTGCAAGCAATGGGAAGTGGGCCTCGACACAGCCGCGCCTTGAAGGCTTGACCCCCCCTGTAGCGCGTCCCTACTCTCTCGCACCATGAATCTCTTGCTCCGACCCGTCCTTTTCGTTGCGCTCCTTCTCACGCTCCTGGCCACTGCGCCATCAGCCCGCGCGGAGGAGCCCTATGAGGAGACGGAGAAGAAGCACGGCTGGTTCAGTTTCAACAAGCCCGCAAAGAAGAACCCGTCCGACCAGCTGATCCACGCGAACGGACTCCGCGAAGCGGACCGACCAAAGAAGGCCAGGAAGGCATACCTCGCCCTGGTCACAACCTGGCCGGGATCCGTCGAAGCTCCCATTGCCCAATTTGCCTATGCGCAGTTGCTCGACCGGGCGGGCGACTATGACGAGGCTTTCGATGAGTACCAGGAGCTGATGGACAAGTACCCCGGGCTGTTCCCATACGACGAGACGCTCTCTCGACAGTTCTGGATTGCGACCTACTTCATGAACAAACCCAAGGGCAAGTTCTTGATCTTCCCCGGATTCATGGCCCCCGAGCGAGCCGTGCCGATGCTGGAAAACGTCGTCAAGAACGCACCGCGGGGCGAGAAAGCCGCCGAGGCCCAATACCTGATCGGTCGCGCATACGAGTTATCCCAGCAGTACGAATTGGCCGTCGTCGCCTACATGGTTGCCCAACAGCGCTACCCCAAGGGCCAGTTTGCCGAAAAGGCCGCTTTCGGTCGTGCTGTCTGCTGGTATCGCATGGCTGAGGAGTCGCCCAACGACGAGGAGGCTCTGGAGCAGGCGTGGGCCGCCGTGGTGACCTTTGTCCAGGCCTTCCCGAAGGCAGACCAGATCGATCTGGCCATGGCCTACCGCGATACGCTGCTGCGGCGGCGGGCCGAGGCGTCCTACAACAAGGCGCTCTATTACGATAAGCTCGCAAAGCGACCCGATGCCGCGCTCCAAAGCTACCGCTCTTTCGTTCGCATGTTCCCGAATTCGGAGTGGACTGCAATCGCCCAAGCCCGTATTGATGCCCTGTCTCAAGTCGTTGTGGAGAAACTTTAAGATGAAGATGACGATCCTGACAAAGCTCACCCGCCTCGCCCTCACGCTGCTTGTCGCGGTGTCCCTGACCGGTTGCGCGGGCTATCAACTCGGATCGATGTTGCCCGACGACATCAAGACCGTCGCGGTGCCGACCTTCATTAACAAGACCAAGGAACCCCTGCTCGAAGTCGATTGCACCCAGGCAGCGATCGAGGAATTCCAGCGCGATGGCTCGCTGAAAGTGGTCAGCGAAGACCAGGCCGATGCCGTCCTTGAAGTGGTACTTATCGAGTTTACACAGGCCCCGCTGGCCTACGAGAAGACCCGCCGCACCGCCGCGCAGGAGTATCGCATGACGATCTACGCGGGCATGGTGCTGAAGCGGAAATCCGACGGCTCCATCATTTCCCAATATCCGCGCGTCCGCGGCGAAGCCGCCTTTGAACTGATTGGCGACCTGAGCTCGTCAAAGCTCCGCGTCCTCCCCGTAGCCGCCGAAGACCTCGCCCACCAGATCGTCGAACGCGTCGTCGAAGCCTGGTAATGCCGGTAGGGACGCGACTCCGTCGCGTCCGCTCAGACGGCCCGGACGGAGTCCGGGCCCCACCTGAATCAATTAACGAAAAAGGCCGGGGTTCCTTGCGGAACTCCGGCCTTGATCTTTGATGGTTGGATAACGTTACGCTGCTGCTGCCGGACGGTTCATGTGGGCAACCGCACGGGCTTTGCGACGCATCGCGTTGTTCTTCGTGATGATGCCGCGCTTGGCCGACTTATCGAGGACCGAGCAGAATGCGCTGTAAGCCTTCTTGGTCGCTTCGGCGTTCTTCGCTTCGCATGCGTCGAGGAACTCTTTGCGAGCCCGCTTGATTGCCTTGCGTGCCGCGATGTTCGCTGCGCGATTCTCGAGTGACTGACGATGCCGCTTCACGGCGCTTTTTGTATGAGCCATTTACCTGATTCCTTGCATTTCCTGTGATAGACCCGGAAAAAGATTCGCAATACTATCGGTGAACTTCATGAAGTCAACAGGCATTTACCCCCGCGCGTGACCTACCCCGAACAACATCCAGACGCGCCCGTAGCGCAAGATGACGGAATCCTGCTCTGGTCGTCCGTGCGAAAGTCGTGGCCATCGTTGCCCCGCAAACAAAGGATCCGCCTCGTCGTCGCCGCCGCCGACTGCCTCCGCGCCCTTTGGGCCCAAGGGGTTGATCTGCAGCAGCTTCCCCTCGTGTACATGGCGTTCGCCGGGACAGGTGAATCGGAGCGTGCCCTCTTTCCGCCACGAATCACGCCTGCGCGGGAGCAGAAACTGCAGACCGCCGGAATCGTCGAATGCCTCGCATCCTGGCTTGCCGACACGCGCGCCGTCCTGGCTCCGCGCGAATGCGTACTTTTCCTCCGTCGCTTCCTTGGCCAGGCGCCGCTCGACCGGGGCGACATCCACGCCATCGCGCGTCATGTGGATCGGCGCTCCAACCGGCTCGCACGCGACAGGGCGCTGAGCCTCTATACGCAGTTCCTTCGCGCTGCAGATCACGGACATGGCGATGTGCATGGCGTGTGGAATCTGAACAAGGACCTGCACCCCCGACTCCTTCTCAAGGCGGCGCAGGCCGCCGAAACCGATCCGGCCACAAGACGGATCAAGGCCGGTTCCACCATCGTCGTCATGCGGGCGACGCTCCTCGGACACGATGTCCTGATCAAACGCTATGAGCTGAAAGGCTGGTACGACCGGTTGCGCTATCGGACCCGACCCTCCAAAGCGCGGCGATCATGGGCCGCCGCACAGACGCTGACGGCCCTCGATATCCCCACCCCGCCGGCTCTCGGCTACGTGGAGGTCCGTGAGGGCAAGACACCCGTCATTAGCTATGCGCTGACCGAATACGTGAGCGGTTCCATTCCTGTCTATCGCTGGCTCAAGCAGCAGGCGCGACGTATGACGGCGGAGCAGAAGGACGAGGTGAAGTCGCTCCTGCCCCGCATGCTCCTTCAGCTCTATGACCACGGCATCTATCACGCGGACACAAAGCTGCCGAACCTGCTCGTCCAGCATCACGCGTCTCCGTCGGAACGTCGCTTCTACTGGATCGACCTTGAATGCGTCATGCCCGGCGCACGGCCGACACGCCATCGCATCGTCCGCAACCTCGTACAGATGAACGGCTCCGTGCGCCACTGGGTCACGGAGGAAGACCGCATGACGGTCCTGAGACATTTCGCCCAACGCTATCCCTGGCTGCTCAAGCCCAAGGTGATTGAGAAGATGCGCGCGTGGACCGTGGAGCGTCTGGTGAAGGAAGTGCGACGCCACACGCCTCCGGACGGGCGCTCTCAAATCTCGAATTTCAAATCTCAAATCTCGGCATGAAGTTCCTGAAACTCCTGATCGGACTCGCACTCCTTCCCGCCTGTGCCGCCGTCACGCAGGCCTTGCTGCAACTGCTTACCGGCCTCGGCATCCCCGCCATCGAGCAGGTGCCCATCCATGTCTGGTGGCTCTTCGGCGGCTTCGTGTTCTGGATCGCCATCTTCTTCTCCATGCCCCGCCCCATCCGCACCTACGTCCTCGCTCATGAATTGACGCACGCACTGTGGGGTATGGTCATGGGCGCAAGGGTTTCGCGCCTGCGCGTGAGCAAGAGCGGCGGAAGCGTCACGCTGTCGAAGAGCAACTTCCTGATCGCGCTCGCCCCGTACTTCTTCCCGTTCTACACCGTGCTCGTGCTCGTGGCGCATTACGTCATCGGATTCTTCTTCGACATGTCGGTCTATGAACCGTTCTGGCTGGCGCTTGTCGGATTCACGTGGGGCTTCCACCTGACCTTCACGGCCACCACGCTGATGCAGCAGCAGCCTGACATCATGGAGCATGGTCGCATCTTCTCCTACGCCCTCATCTACATCCTGAATCTGGCCGGGATCGGACTCTGGGTCGCCGGGGTCACTCCGCCTACGGTTTCCGATTGGGGTCACAGCCTCGTCCGCGAAGGTTTGCTGGCCTACACCCTGTGCTGGGACTTCGTTCGCGAGCTCTTTGCCCGACACGCCATCCCCGCCTTTCAAAACCTGCAGAAATGAGGCAATAATCCGTGCGCTCTCCCGTTATACGCCTGGAACGGAGAGCGTTGGAGGATGAGCAGTAGCCTATGGAGCAGCCCGAGAAGGCATGGCTGGCCGAGTATCGAAGCGGCGACGCAGAGGCGCTCGGCCGGATGGTGGAACACTTCCGCCGTCCGCTTTACTCCTTCATACTCAAGATGATGGAAGGACGGGGTGACGTGGACGAGGTCTTCCAGGAAGTATGGTTCAGGGCGATCAAGAGTCTCCCGACCTATCGGGATGACAAGTTCCTGAGCTGGCTTTTCCGTATCGCCCACAACCTGATCATCGACCGGGCGCGGCGGGCCAAACCCATGGTCGATATCCAGGCGTCTTCCGAGGATGGCGAGGACGTGATCGAGTCGCAATTGGCCGACCGGAAGATCGGGCCGGAGCTTGAGGTGTCGGGCCGCGAAATCGGCCAGCGGATTCAAGCCGCGGTCCAGCAGCTCCCCGAGGAGCAGCGGGAAGTCTTTCTCCTGCGGACGGAGTCGGATGTGTCCTTCAAGGAAATCGCGCGCATCCAGAAGACGTCGATCAATACGGCCCTGGCGCGCATGCACTATGCGGTGCAGAAGTTGAGAGCAGAATTGCGGACGGACTACGAGTCCCTCGGACGAGGTGCAGCATGAACAGACAGAAAATGGAACAGTGGATACTTCTTCAGGATGCCGGCGAACTCGACGTCATCCGCGCATGGATGTTGCGCCGCGCGGTCCGTCGCGACGCGAGCCTCCAGGCTTTTCAGAATGATCTCGCCGCGATCACGTCGTCGGTGCACGACAACCTGTCCGACGCACCAATCCGGGCGTCAACGCTCGATGCGATTCAAGCCGAGGCGGAGTCCTATCTGGAAAAGAATCAGCCCAGAGAACTCGCCGCACCGTTTATCCCGCGCCCCGCCTACGCGTTCGCCGCTCTCGTGGTGTTGTTGGCTGCCGGTGCGTTTCTCTTGCGAAGTCCGGAAAGCGCACCGCAGGTGGCGCAGAATGTGCCCGCGCAACCGGTGGTTCAGGAAAGTACGGAAACATTTGAGTGGGACGATGGGCTCGACACCGCGGTGAGCGAGGTTGAACTTAGTCTCGCGTCGGCGACAGATGATTGGACGTCGAACGGCACATCAGCCACGAGTGATACTGACGAGCTAGTCGAGGAGTTGATGGCATTGGAGGAGTCACGCATATGAAGAGTTTTATCAGGGGACTTTTGATCGGGAGTGCCGTGGGCGTTCTCCTTGCCGCGGTCCAGGCGTCTGCACAGGTCGAGCCGCCACCGCCCGGCGAAGAAGCGCCGTGGATGATGGAACCCGAGCCCCCGCCTCACGGTGAACCCGGAGGCGATGAGATGGATCGTCCGCGCGGTCCGCCCATGGTCGAACGCGGCGAGCCCGGCGAAGGCCGTGGAAACAAGAAACAAGGCTTCGTGCCCGGCGAAATCGTCGATCGCTACCTCGGCCGCCTGCGCGAGCGAAACCCCGAGGAGTTCGACCGGTTGATGGAACTGCGGAAGCAGGATCCGATCGCGTTTCGCGGCGAACTGCAAAAGAAGCTCCTGCAGGAACGCATGCGTAAGATCGGTGAAGAGCGTCCCGCTATTGTCGAAGCTATCAAGTCCCTGCCACAGGCCGATCGCGACTGGCTCATGGGCCGACTGATGATGCCTCAGGGTCCTGGCGAAGGCCGCATGATGCCGCCGCGTGAAGGCGGCGGACCGGGCGGACGCGAACCCGATCGCAAGGCGATGATGGAGAGCGAGAACAAGCTACGCGAGAAAGCTCAGGCTTTCCGCAACGCGGCCACCGACGAAGAACGCAACACGCTGAAGGAAGATCTGCGTAAGGAGCTCGCCGCCGTGTTTGACCTTAAGGCCGGCGCGCGCAAAGAGGAGCTCGCACGCCTCGAAGCGCAGGTCAGCAAATTCAAAGAAACCCTCGAAAAGCGTAACCAGAACCGCGACGCCATCATCGACAAACGCCTGAAGGAACTAACCGAAGGCGACGCGCTGGCGTGGTAGCACGAGCGATTCACCGCAGAGGCGCGGAGATCGCGGAGATGACCGATAATCTGGAACTCAAGAACTCATGAAGGCTGACAAAACCGTTCAGATTCTTCGCTTTCCTGATTTCTTGAGTTCGTGATCAAATTGCCCCTCTGCTCCGCGCCCTCCGCGCCTCCGCGGTGCAATCTTCAGTCAACGCGTTTTGCGTCGTTCCAGAGCTTCTCGAGGTCGTAATACTTCCGCATCTCGTCCGAGAACAGGTGCACGACGATGTCGACGTAGTCGTCGACGATCCAGCCGCTGTCCGGTTTGCCCGACTTGCGGTAGCGCGACGCACCCGCAACTTCGAGGGCTTTCTCGAGCTCAACCGCCATGGCCTTGAGCTGTGGCGTGTTTTGTCCGGTGGCGATGAGGTAGTAATCCGTTACGGAGGAAAGGCCGCGCACATCAAGCAGGACCACATCGGCGGCCTTCTTATTGAGGAGGGCTTCACGGGCCCGTTTCGCTAAAGCTAAAGTATCTATCGTACGATCTCCTATGACGCGTAGAGGCGTCTGCTCGCAATATACTGTTCCACACCCGCGGGCACAAGATAGCGAATACTTTGCCCGCGCACGACACGCTGGCGGATATCGGTGGAGGATATGTCCATCAAATGCCCCATCACCACGTTCTTGAGCAAGCGCTTCGCATGCGCCTCGGGTACGCCGAGCGACTCCGGGGGCACGTTGGCAAGCGTTTCGCCGGGTCGGGCCACCGTGATGATCTCGCAGAGCGTCAGGATCTCCTCGATGCTCTTCCACGTGCGCAGCTCGCGCAGGGTGTCGCCGCCCACGATGAAGTGAAGCCGGGCCTTGGGATAGCGATCCTTCATGGCGCGGATGGTGTCGACGGAATACGAAACGCCGCCGCGCCGGATTTCCTCGTCCGACACCTCAAAGCGTGAATCGTCCTGCACCGCGATCCTCAGCATTTCGATCCGGTGTTCCGCCGCAAGCAGCGCCGCACCGGACTTATGAGGCGGCGTGGAGGCCGGTACGAAAAGGACCCGATCGAGGCTGAACCGTTCCAGCGCGTCCTGGGCCATGACGAGGTGTCCGAGATGAACCGGATTGAAGCTCCCGCCGAAAAGTCCCAGTCGTTCCTCTTTGCCTTGCATGGGAGTGAAATGTACCGGCTCGCCGCAGCGCGGACAAGCGACTTACCGGTAAAGCCGCATCGTCAGGATGCCCAGCCCGCAGAGAAGGATTCCCCCTACGTTGTTCGCGAGGATGTTGATGGCCATGATGGCGTAATCGCCGGATCGCGCGGCTTCGATGGTATCGAGTCCAAAGCTGGAGAAGGTCGTGAAGCCGCCGAGGAAACCCACGCCAAGGAACAGACGCGTTGAATGGCTGAACAGGTCCGTCTTCTCCGCCGCAGCGAAGAGGACGCCGATCAGGAAGCAACCGACCAGATTCACCACAAGCGTTCCCCACGGGAAGCCTGTCCCCAACACTCGGGCTGACCAGAGCGACGTCCCGTAGCGAGCTGTCGCGCCGAGCCCGCCGCCCAGGAACACGAGGAGGACGTTGCTCACGTACCGACAACCTCGATCTTCACCGTGCAGGGATGGCCATTGAGATCCAACAGCTCCCCTTCTCCACCCGAGCCTTCGCTCAGGTCAAACTCCAGCGCCAGGGTCTCCGCCTGGACCGTCTCGCGATGTGCGCCGAGCGCGGCGACCGCGGCGGCGTTGCCCGTCGCGGTGAGCTTGATGCGTTGCGAGATCTCGAGGTCCATGGTCTTGCGTAGATTCTGGACGCGGTTCACGAACTCGCGGGCGAGGCCTTCGCGGATGAGGTCGTCGTCCAGCTTGGTGTCCAGCGCCACGATGAGTTCGCCTGCAGCCGCGACGGCCACGTCGGGCTTCGGTGAGCGCTCGATCAGGAGCTCCTCGCGCGTGACGCTGAGCGGTTCGCCGTCCAAATGCACGACGACTGCGCCGCCACCGAGGATCTCCTCGATCTGGTGTGCTGTGAGTGTACGAATGGCCTCGGCCGCCAGCTTCATCTTCGGCCCGAGCTTCTTGCCCAACTTCTTGAAGTCGGCCTTGGCCGAAAGCGTCGCCAGTTCCGTCTCATGCGTGCTGAATCCGACCTCGCGCACGTTGAGTTCATCGGCAATGACGTCCTGCAGAGCACGAACGCGGTCGAGCCGCGCCTTGTCGTGACACACCACGGTGAGTTTGCGCAACGGCTGGCGGATCTTGAGATCGTGCTGTGTGCGAACCTGGCGGGCCAACTCGACCACCTGGACGACCTCGGCCATCTGCGCCTCAAGTTCCAACTCGCGACGTGATGCGGCGGGCATCGGGAAGTCGCAGAGATGCACGGACTCCGGCATGTCCGGTGTGCGCAGGTTGCGGTAGATCGCCTCGGCGATGAAGGGCGTAAACGGCGCGGCGATCTTGCTGAGGCGAAGCAACACTTCGTACAGCGTCTCGTAGGCCTGCCGCTTGTCCGCATCGTCCGAACTCTTCCAGAACCGGCGACGGCTTCGGCGGATGTACCAGTTCGTCAGCGAATCCACAAAGTCCACAAACGGCCGCACCGACTTCTGTAAATCGTACGTATCCATCGCGGCCACGACCTCGACGTTCAACCGCTCGAGAGAGCTCAGGATCCAGCGATCGAGCAAATTGGATGGTTGATGGTTGATGGTTGATGGTTCCCCTCTTCCATCAACCCTTAACCCTCCACCATTAACCATCTCTTCCGGCTTCCAGCCGTCGATCCTCGCATATGTCACAAAGAACGAATACGCGTTCCACAGCGGAAGCAGCAGGCTGCGGAGCGTGTGCTTCACACCTTCCTCGGAGAAGCGCAAGTCGTCGGCGCGGACCACGGGCGAGCTGATCATGTAGAGGCGCAGCGCGTCGGCGCCGTAGGTGTCGATCACGTACATCGGGTCGGGATAATTCTTCAGCCGCTTGCTCATCTTGCGGCCGTCCTCGGCGAGGACGAGGCCGTTGACGACGACGTTCTTGAAAGCGCTGCAGCCGCGGAGGGACGTGGAAAGCACCATCAGCGTGTAGAACCAGCCGCGCGTTTGATCGAGTCCCTCGGCGATGAAGTCCGCAGGGAAGTTCGCATCGAAGCGCGCCTTGTTCTCGAACGGATAGTGCATCTGCGCGTACGGCATCGAGCCGCTCTCAAACCAGCAGTCGAGCACTTCGGGCGTGCGCTTGTAGGTCTTGCCGTTCTTCTGAAAGGTGACCTTGTCGACGATGTGCTTGTGCAGGTCGGTGACCTTCTGGCCGGATAGGTCTTCCAGTTCCTTGATCGAGCCGACGCAGATCGCATCGCCATCCTCGGCAACCCACACGGGAATGCACGAACCCCAGAAGCGGTTGCGGCTGATGTTCCAGTCCTTCGCGTCCTTCAGCCAGTTCCCGAACCGCTTCTCGCCGATCGCCTGCGGCATCCAATGCACGCCGTTGTTGTTTGCCACGAGCTTCTCGCGGATGTCTTCCACCTTCACGTACCATGCGTCGATGGCGCGATAAATCAGCGGCGTGTCGGTGCGCTCACAGAACGGATAGCTGTGGACGAGCGTCGTGTGATGGACGAGTTTGCCCTCGTCCTTGAGACGACGGATAATCGCCTTGTCGGCGTCCTTGCAGAACTGGCCCTGATAGTCCGGCACCTTCGCCGTGAACGCCGCGTTCTCGTCGAGCAGATCCACCGGCGGAATGCCCGCCGCTTTGCCGACGCGGAAGTCGTCTTCGCCATAAGCAGGCGCGATATGCACGATGCCCGTGCCGTCCTCGGTGCTGACAAATCCGTCGGTGAGCACCTTGAACGCGCCGGGTTGTGACGCGAGATACGGAAACAGCGGTTCGTAGGTCCAGCCCTTGAGGTCCGATCCCTTGAAGCGCTCGACGACCTCGTAGTCCTCCGGCTTCTTGTACACCGCCGCAAGGCGCGCCTCGGCGAGGACATAGACGACATTCTCTTTCAGGTCTTTGACCGCGACGTAATCGAGATCGGGGCCGACGCAGATTGCGAGGTTGGCGGGAAGTGTCCAGGGGGTTGTGGTCCAGATGAGGGCATAAGAAGGCGTCGCGTAGCTCCGCCCTCCATGGGTCAGGCGAAGCCGGACCGTGATTGCCGGGTCTTGAACTTCTTGATAGTTGCTGCCGGCTTCGAAATTCGAAAGCGGTGTCGTCAGCTTCCAGCTGTAGGGCATGATGCGGTACGACTTGTAGACGCGACCGTTGTCCCAGAGCTGTTTGAAGACCCACCAGATGGACTCCATGAACGTGACGTCCATGGTCTTGTAGTCGTTGTCGAAATCGACCCAGCGTCCCATGCGGCTGACGGTCTTGCGCCATTCGGCAACGTAGCGCAGGACGAGGGAGCGACAGGTCTCGTTGAAGACATCGATCCCCTTCTCGCGGATCGCGCCCGTGCCCGACAAGCCAAGCTGTTCCTGCGCGAGGGCTTCAATGGGAAGGCCGTGACAATCCCAGCCGAAGCGGCGTTCGACGAAATGACCGCGCATCGCCTGGTAGCGCGGCACGATGTCCTTGATCGTGCCCGCGAGCAGGTGTCCGTAGTGCGGCAGGCCCGTGGCGAAAGGAGGTCCGTCATAGAAAACGTACTCCTTGCTGCCCTTCCGCTGGTCGATCGACTTCTTGAAAATCTGCGCAGCCTCCCAGTACCCGAGGATATCCTTCTCGAGCTCTGGAAAACTGATCTTGTTGGAAACAGGTTCTAGCATGGCCGGTCGCACAAGGTAGGGTTCGAAGGTGGCGGAATCAAGCTCACGGAAGGCCGACCACGCGCGACCTGCTGGTGTCTTGGTAGGGCCCGGACACCGCTCCGGGCCGAAGCTGCGGACGCGAGCGGAGTCGCGTCCCTACCCTGGAATCTCCGCCTCAACGAGCTGCGAGAGAAGTCTGAGTGATTCCTGCCAGCCGAGATAGCAGGCCTCGGCCGGGATCACTTCGGGAATGCCCTCCTGCACGATGTTCACTTCAGTCCCGCAGGACACCTTCTTCAAGGAAATCGTCGTCTGCATTTCTCCAGGCAAGTTCGCGTCATCGAATTTGTCCGTGTGCCTGATGCGCTCGTTTGGAATCAGCTCCAGATACGTTCCGCCAAACGAGTGCCCATGCCCCGTGCTGAAGTTCGTGAACGACATCTTATAGGTGCCGCCCACCCTCGCATCCACATGATGCACCTTCCCCGTGAACCCATGCGGCGGCAACCACTTCACCATCGCATCCGCATCCAGAAACGCCCGATAAATCCGCTCCGGCGGAGCCCGCAGCACACGGTGAAGTCGAACAGTGTTTGTGTTCATGGTGATCTCCTATCGATTGGCATGGGACATGGTTTGATGCTATCGCGTAGAGCTCGAAACGCCCTCACTGCGAGCCGCCGACGCGGAGCACCGAGGAGGGAATTGACTGGCCTTCGATATCGACGCGGTTGGTGTTGGTGGGGTCTACGATGTGCCTTCCGTTGACGACAAGGTGGTAGAGGTAGGTTCCGCGTCGGATGGGGAATTCGGCAGTCCAGGCGTTCTCGCTCTTCTTCTCAAGCGGCCATATCCGATGGCCGTTAAGTGTGCCGTAAACGGCAACGTTGGAGACGCCGGGCTCGGCGTGGTAGCTGAACGTAACGGCTTCGACGGGCGGATCATCCGGTAACTCCGTCGCGCCGTGGCTTCGTAGCAGTTCCACCGTATTCGTTGCGCGGACCTGTTGGGCCAGGTTGAGCGCAGTCAAGCCGTTGCCATCGCGCGCGTGAATATCTGCACCCACGGAAAGAAGCGCCCGAATGTTCCAACGATTGTCGCGGATCGCAGCCCAGTGGAGTGGTGTGGATTGATCCTTGTCCCGCGCATTCGGATCGGCACCCCGGGCGACAAGGAGCGTGATTGCATCGGCAGAACCGATCCAGTGCAGGGCGCTTTGGCCCGTCTTTCGGTTCCGCGCGTTCGGATCCGCACCATGATCAAGCAGGATCGTCAGCAGAGGAACCGCCTTTACCCATGGCATCTGAATCATGGGACGGTCGCCGCAGTAGCGATTCGGATCGGCTCCACGTTCAACAAGCAGTCGCACCATATCGACATTCTCGGTCATGAGCGCGGCGCAGAGCGGCGTCTCGCCCATCAAGTCCTCGGCATTCGGATCCGCGCCAGCATCGAGAAGCGGTTTCACAAGGCTCGTGCATTCTCGATCCAGCGCGCAGTGCAGTGCGGTTTCCGACAAGATGTTCGTCAGCGACACGTCGGCACCCGCCGCCAGAAGCACAGGCACGAGATCGCACTGGAATTCACGGATAGCCACGTGGAGCGATCGGTCCCCACGACTGTCTCCGTGGTTCGGATTCGTGCCTGCTTCAAGGAGCAGCTTCACACAGCCATCGTGGCCACCCGCCACGGCATTCTGCAGGGCGTTCCGTCCGAGCATTCCCGACGGATGGACCGAAGCACCGCGGGCAAGCAGCATGGCAACAACGGCCTCGTGCCCGTAGCGTGCAGCGAGAATCAGGCTGGTATCTCCCATGTAGCTGGCATGGTCAACAGGTGCGTCATCGTTCAACAGCTCAAGGACGCGCCCCTTTTCTCCCACGCGCGCCGCCTCCAACAGAAGCTCTCCTCGCTTGTGCCGCGCCACCTCCGCTGCAGAGAACGTCGGTCGGTCGCTGGCGTGCGATACCTGGAGAGAAGCCAAGAGCAACACCGCAATAAACCATGTGCGCAATGTCGGCATAACCTAAGCGTGAGCACTCTCGGTCGGACCACGACCTCTACGTATTTCCATCCGCGTGTAACTGAAAAGCGAGCTTTTTGACGCCTACCAGACTTTTTTCGGGTCTGTTCAGTGTAGCAGCCGACTAGCGGTCGGCTCTCTTCGCGTCATCGTCGACCGTTGGTCGACGGCTACATTCGGGGAGCCTAGTTCGAGTTGCTCCAGTGGCCGATGGGTTCGTCCTTGATGCGGTACGCGGCCTTGTATTTCCACACGGCGGCGGTTACCGGCGGCGGGAGGGGTGCGGGGTCGGTAGAGGACGGGAAGGAGAATAGGATATAGGGGATTAGGTTGTAGGTCTGATCCGCCGGGCCATAGGGGCTCTGCTTTTGTGCCTTTTCGCGGCAAACCCTCGGCACTCTGAAATCCTGACCTGAATGTTGGCCGCAAAGAGGCGCCCGTCGTCGCTCAACGCGTCGCCGAGGCAAGCAAGGGGAACGCCCCCTATAGCCCACTGATCTTCAGCGGAAAGACCGCGAACGATGAGACGGGCAAGCGTTGCGGCGGCATCGGGAGGTCTTCCGTTGGGACGGAAGAGTTTTCCAGCGTTGCCAGCAGTTTTTCCCGTGAGGCGGGAAGTTTGTTCGGGATGGCCGTAGTAACCCACTGCCCCAGCGCCGGTTATGCCGTCGCAGTCTGCTGCCGCATTGAAGCCTGTCGATAGATGACCCGGGCAAGCGGGAGTTTTCCCCGCCCGGGATGGCGGCACGTTGCGCTGGAGGGGCAGGCTGCCGCCTGCCCGCGGGGTGGGATCGTTGGGACCGTCCTTCAAGTTCCAACGATTGGAAAAATTTGCGGGCAGATTTCCAATCCTTGGAAAAAGCAGGTGAAACAGTCGACCAGAGGTCTACGGCTTCATTACAGCGTTCCGCGTTCGAGCTCTTCGAGATAGATGAAGTCGGGGGCTTTGACGCCGGCTTCTTTGCGGATCTGGACTAGCTTGGGTGATTCGAAGAAGGCGCGGGCGGCGGCGATGGACGTCCATTCGGAGAAGTGGACGATCTTGTTCGCGTGGCTCTCGAAACGGAGGATCTGGTAGGAACGCTCGCCCGCTTCCTTCCGGATGCCCGCTGCCGCGTCGAAAACCTTCTTCCACGCGGTGTAGTCGGCGACTTCGTGAATGATCAAGACGTGTTGCATGGACGGATTCATTTGAACCGCGAATGTACGCGAATTTTCGCGAATTCAAACCACTGCATCGATTCAGAAATCATCTCCTCATCCCCACAATTCGCGTAAATTGGCGTAATTCGCGGTTAACTGCCGAATCCTTCCGGTCGCACACGGGAGCTTGACCGCTCTTCTACCGGTTCTTCCGGTACCGACGAATCAGCTGATTCGTCGACGCGTCGTGTTTGAGTTTGGGGTCTTCGGCGGACTTCAGCTCGGGCAGGATTTTGTTCGCGAGAGCTTTGCCGAGTTCCACGCCCCACTGGTCGAAGGAGAAGATGTTCCAGATGGCGCCCTGCGTGAAGATCTTGTGTTCGTAGAGGGCGATGAGCTGGCCGAGCACGTTCGGCGTGAGCTTCGTCGCGAGGATCGTGTTCGTCGGACGGTTTCCCTCGAACACCTTGTGTGCCACCAACTCTTCCTTCACGCCCTCAGCGCGTACTTCGTCGGCCGACTTCCCGAAGGCCAGCGCTTCGGTCTGCGCGAAGAAGTTCGACATGAGTTTGTCGTGATGGTCGCTGAGCGGGTTGTGGCTCTGGCAGAAGCCGATGAAGTCGCAGGGGATCAGCTTCGTGCCCTGGTGGATGAGCTGGTAGAACGCGTGCTGGCCGTTTGTGCCGGGCTCGCCCCAGATCACCGGGCCCGTGGACCACGAGACCTTCTTGCCGTCCTTGCCCACATACTTCCCGTTGCTCTCCATGTCGCCCTGCTGGAAATAC
>CAZCZZ010000056.1:0-27725 GCA_964503335.1 uncultured Verrucomicrobiota bacterium | reverse complement strand
CCGACGATGGCCGCGGGTTTGAGGAGTGCGACGCCGAGGATGATGTAGGAGAGCTGGCTGACGGTGGAATAGGCGAGCCGCGCCTTGAGGTTGTCCTTGCTCAGCGCGATGACCGACGCGAGCAGGATGGTGATGGAAACAAAGTACGCTGTCGGCATCCCGAGGTTCAGCGCGTCCATCGCATTCACGCCGAAGACATACAGCATGACCCGCGTCGTGGAGAACACGCCCACCTTCACGACGGCGACGGCATGCAGCAGCGCGCTGACGGGCGTCGGCGCGACCATTGCACCAGGCAGCCAGTGGTGAAGGGGCATGATGCCGTTCTTGGCGAAGCCAAGCAGGCAGCAGACATAGAGCGCCGTGACAACCCAGCGCTGCGTGTCCGTCGGAAGAATGCCGCTCTCGATATTGTGTGCGAAATCGAGGCTGCCAGTAAGCATGTAGATTGCGGCCATGGCGGGCAGGATCAAGGCCTTGGCCGTGGAGGTCAGATAGACCAGATATTTGCGTCCGCCTTCGTAACCCTCTTCATCCTGGTGGTGGGCCACGAGCGGATAGGTCGAGACGCTGACGATCTCGTAGAAGAGATAGAGCGTGAGCAGGTTGTCGGAGAAGGCGCAGCCGATCGCGCCGAAGAGCGCAAGGGCGAAGCAGGCGCTGAAGCGGGTTTGAGCATGCTCTTTCAGGCTGCGCATGTAGCCGGCGGAGTAGAAGACGGTGACGATCCAAAGGAACGACGCAGCGACGGCGAAGATCATCGACATCGCATCGGCCCGCAGTGTGAAACTCAAGCCGTCGACCAGCGTGAAGAGATTGAACACGAAGGTGTGTCCTTCGCGGATGCCCGGGAGCAGCGACGCGATCAGGCCGAAGAGGGTTACAGCCGACAGCAGGGAGATTCCCTCGCGGAGGTTCGGGCGGCGGCCTGCAGCAATGATGAGTCCTGCACCGGTCAGCGGTGCGAGGATCGCCAGCATCAGTCGTATGTCGTGAAGGGGTTCCATACGTCAGCCGCTCAAATCGTCGAGATCCCGGGTGCGGATTGAACTGTAGTTGCGGTACACGGCGATGATGATGCTCAGGCCGATGGCGACCTCGGCGGCGGCGAGTCCCATGATCATCAGGACGAAGATGTGTCCGGCGACGAGGTCGGATGACGCGAAGCGATTCAGCGCCATGATGTTCAAGATGGCGGCGGAGAAGACGAGTTCACCGGCGATCAGCATACCCACGAGCGTGTGGCGCCGGATCAGTCCGAAAATGCCCATCGCAAACAGGAAGGCAGCAAGCACGAGATACGCCGGGGCTTGCTGATAGATGGCGAGCGGTTCCGTCATGGCCCGGAACTCCTTCCCGCGCGCGCGATGACCAGCGCGCCGAGAATCGCCGCCAGCAGAAGGAGGGAGATCAGTTCGAAGGCAAGGCTGTACGTGGTCAGGAGGGCGATGCCCATGTCGCGCACGGATCCATCACTGGTCCGTTCGCCGGATACAACCCACGGATGCCTCGTGCCAATGAACGCGAGCGCGGCAAAAAGTCCGAGGCTGGCGAGCAGGGCGGCGGCCGTCCACTCGTGCGCAGTGCGAGAGTGCTCCTCGCGTTCCTCGATGGCTGTGGTTTCCTCCGGCTCCGCGAGCATGATCGCGAAGACGATCGTGATGCAGACCGCTCCGATGTAGATGAGAATTTCCATCAGCGCGATGAAGGGGCTGCCGAGGAAGTAGAAGATGCCGGAGAGGCCTACGCTGCACACGGCGAGGCCGGACACACCGCGGAGAACGCGGCTGCTCAAGACCGCGACCAAGGCGCCGACGACGGAGCAGAGCACGAACACGGCGAAGAGGATGTGGAGGCAGACGATGACGGCGGGTGTCATGGCGAGGGCTCCTTCACCTTCATGTCCTTCAGGAGATCCATCACGTACAGCTCCCGCTTCGTGCCCGCGAGGTTGTAGTCCCTGCTGAACCGGATCGCATCGACGGGGCAGACCTCGACGCAGGCGCCGCAGAGGCTGCACTTCGTGAAATCGAGCACGTACAGCGACGAAACGCGTCGCTTCATGCCTTCGGGCTTCACGCCCTCAACCTTGATGCAGAAACTCGGGCAGGCCTTGGCGCAGAGCGTGCATGCGGTGCAGACCGGATGGCCTGTGTCCGCTTCCTTCAGCATCTCGATATGACCGCGAAAACGCGGCGCCATCTTCACGGTCTCGTACGGGTAATGCATCGTCACGTTCGGCTTGAAGAACTGACCGAGCGTCACCCCCATGCCGGACAGCAGGCTCCAGAAGCCGCGCAGGATCTCGCCTATGGGGAAGGGTTTGATCATAGCACCTTCATCATGACGGCGGTGAGTACGAGGGTGGCGAGGCAGATGGGGATCAGGATCTTCCACGACAGGTTCAAGAGCCCGTAGAACTGCGTGCGCGGGAAGGTCCATCGCACCCACATCACGACGAAGATGATCAGGTACATCTTGAGGACGAACCAGTGAACGCCGGGCCAGATGCCAAAGGGACTCTGCCAGCCGCCGAGGAAGAGCACGGTCGCAAGGGCGCTGCCGACGCAGACGTTGGCGTATTCGGCCATGAAGAAGATGCCGAAGCCCATGCCTGCATATTCAGTGAAGGCGCCCGCGACGAGTTCGCTTTCCGCCTCCGCCATGTCGAACGGCGCACGGTTCGCCTCGGCGAGCATGCAGATGAAGAAGATGATGAAGCTGACGGGCATCAGCGGGTTCTCGTCGATGTGGAAGATGTTCCAGTGCCAGAACCAGCCGGCCTGCTGTCGCACGATTTCGTTCAGGTCCATCGTGCCGGTGACCATCAGCAGGGTGATAACCACGAGAAGCAGCGGGATTTCGTAGGCGATGTTCTGGGACACGATGCGCGCGGCGGAGATGATGGCGTACTTGTTTCGCGAGGCCCAGCCGCCGAGCATGATCGCCATGACGTTGATCGAGCTGAACGAGAAGACCATCAGCAGGCCGATGTCGATGTTGCGTGCGACGAGCGTTTCGCTGAACGGGATGACGGCGAGACACATCATCGCGGGCGCGAGCACGACAACGGGCGCCGTGCGGAACATTGCGGCGTCGGCGCCGGGCGGTACAATGAGCTGCTTCGACAGGAGCTTCAGGCCATCGGCCACGGGTTGAAGCAGACCGGCCCAGCCGACTTCGGTGGGTCCGGGCCGACGCTGGAAGCGGCCTGCGCCCTTGCGTTCGACCCAGACCAGATACGCGGCATTGAGGCCCACGAAGGCCATGACACCCACCATGTACAGCATCAGTCGTATGAAGTCGGGGCTGTGCATGGCGTTACCTGTCGATCTCCGGGATGACGAGGTCCAGGCTGCCGAGCAGCGCCAGCGCGTCGGGCAGCATCATGCCGCGGCTCGCTTCTTCGAAGAGGCTGAGGTTTGAGAACGAAGGAGAGCGAAGGCGCATGCGGTACGGCGTGTTGGTGCCGTTGCTGACGACGCGGACCATGAACCGACCGCGCGCAGCCTCGACGGCGAATGTGTAATCGCCGGCGACGGGCTTCAACATCTTGGGAACGGCTGTCGCCATGACGGGCCCGTCGGGAAGTTTGTCGAGGGCTTGTTCGACGATGCGCAGGCTTTGTTCGATCTCATGCATGCGCACGAGATAGCGCGCCATGCAGTCGCCTTCGGGAAACGTCGGGATCTCGAAATCAAAATGGCCGTAGACGGAGTACGGTTCACATTTCCGGACATCGTACGGCACGCCCGCGCCGCGGATGACGGGTCCGGTCGCGCCGTAGCGGCGGCACATCGCTTCGTCGATCGGCCCGATATCGATGAGCCGCTTCTGTAGGATGATGTTCCCCGTGACGAGCTTGTCGTACATCTTCAGGCGCGGGCGCATGTACTTGACGATCTCCCGCGCGCCGCGAATGAAGTCATCGTCCACGTCGTTCAGCACACCGCCGAAGCGGTAGTAGCAGTACGTGAGCCGCGCGCCGGTGAGGGCTTCGAGGAGGTCGAGAATCTTCTCGCGATCATCGAACGCATACAGCAGCGGCGTGAAGCCGCCGAGATCGAGCAGGAATGCGCCGAACCATACGAGGTGGCTGGAGATGCGGTTGAGTTCCGACGTGATGACGCGGATGTATTCCGCGCGGGGCGGGACGACGATTTGCGCGGCGCGTTCGACCGCGGCGACGTGCGCGTGGCAGTACATCATCGCGCCGAGGTAGTCGATCCGGCTCGGATTCGGCAGGAACTGCGCCCACGTCCGGTTCTCTCCCATCTTCTCGTGCATCCGGTGGATGTAGCCGCAGACCGGTTCGCAGCGCGTCACGACCTCGCCATCCATCGTGAGCTTCAATCGCAATACGCCGTGCGTCGCGGGATGCTGTGGTCCCACGTTCAGCACGAACGTTTCGTGCCGGTCCTCGGGCGGAGGGATGATGCCGGTCAGGTTCACGGCGCGTAGTCCTTCCGCAGCGGATGGAACGTGGCGTCCTCGGGCAGCAGGAGCGGTGTCAGGTTCGGATGGCCGTTGAAGACGATGCCGAGGAATTCGTGTGTCTCGCGTTCGTGCCAATCGGCGCCTGGATGAATCAGGTGAATCGAAGGAAGCTCCGGCGCGGCGCGTGGCACTCGGGTTCGGACGACCACGCGACAGAGCGTGTGAAAGTGAAGGTAGTCGTACACGACCTCCATTTCGTTCTGCGCCAGCCAGTCCACGCCGGTCACCAGTTCCAGCACGAAGCCCTGCTCGTCCATGAGCTTTGCGGAATCCAGAACCTGTGAAGGCTGGACGCTCGCGTCGAGATGGAAGCCGCGCGCCTTGAAATCAACCGGCATTGCGCTGACGCCGAGCGCTTCGAAGCGGGCTTGCAGGTCTGGTAACGTCGGGATCATTCCGGGGTCACCCGCGGCCAGCGCCGCTTTCCAGTGATCTTTTCCTCGAGTTCGAGGATGCCCTCGATCAGCGCCTCGGGTCGGGGAGGACAGCCGGGGATAAACACGTCCACCGGGAAGAGTTTCTCCACGCCTTCGACGACGGCGTACTGGCCGGGGAATACGAACGGACCGCCGGAGATCGCGCAGTTGCCCATCGCGATGACCCATTTCGGTTCCAGCATCTGGTCGTAGAGGGTCTTTACGGCCGGGGCCATCTTGCGGTTGACCGTGCCGGCAACGATCATCACGTCGGCCTGGCGCGGCGAAGGACGGAACACCTCCGCGCCGAAGCGGGAGAAATCGAAGCGTGACGCACCGGCGGCCATCATCTCGATGGCGCAGCATGCGAGACCGAACGTCAACGGCCACAACGAGTTGGCGCGGCTGAGCGAAAGAACTTCGTCGAGCGTGCTGAACTGCACGATCTGGGAAAGATCGTGTTCGGGAGCACGCTCGCGCCAGGTTAGCTCCGTGGGTTGGAGGTCTTTTTCACCTTCCATTCGAAGACTCCTTTCCTGCTGGCGTAGATGAGGACGAGGGAAAGAATGCCGACGAAGATCACGACTTCGATCAGGTCGCGCCACGCAAACACGCGGTCGTAGACCAGCGCGACGGGGAACAGGTAGAGGACATCGACCGCGAACGCGACGAATACCAGGGCGTAGAGGTAATAGACTGCGCTGTAGCGGATCCACGCGTCGCCGATCGGTTCCACGCCGCACTCGACGAACTGTCCGGTCTTGTTGGCGTAGTTGCGCGTGCGGCGGGCGGAAATCAGGTGAACGATCGCAAACGGCCAGAGCGCAAGGAGCAAGCCGCCGGCGCAAAAGCCAGCCACGTAAAGCATATCGATGTAGTAGGACTCCGTCATCGCACTCCCTGTATGGTCTATGTGTTAGGCCACAGGGCGCAGACCGGCAACCCGCATTGGGCGTCGGGGAATCCCCGATAAAATGTCTGAAATACGGGGGGAGGAGGGAGGAGATTTGAGATACGAGATTTGAGACGCGAGTAGGGCAAGAAATCGCGCTTGCAGCGTAGCGTAGGGTGGTGGGCCCGGAGGGACTTGAACTCCCGCCTGCTCCCGACCGACGGGAGGGCGGGCAGGCCCAACCAAGGGATTATGAGTCGGGGTCTGGCAACTCTTCTCGAGCCTCAAGGCTGAACACCGATTGACATTGGAATGGGCTCGGAGGGACTTGAACCCCCAACCAAGGGATTATGAGTCCCCTGCTCTGACCATTGAGCTACGAGCCCCCGGAATGGACCGAGGATGGTCTGCGGAGTGCGTATAGCAGACTTGGCCGCGGCAGGGAATCCCGCATCCGATGCTCACTTCTTCTCAAGCTCGCTTATGCGGACGATGGCACGGACGTAGTTGGTGCCGAGGATATTGATGCGGGAGTCCATGCTGGCGAGGTAGGTGATGAGATTGGAGGATTCGCGGAGGGCGGATTCGGCGTTCTTCAGCTGCACACGGACGGCGGTGATTTCGGCGGTCAGAGCGATGAGTTGGCTTTCGACTTCCACGCGGCCGGGGGACAGCTCGGTTTCGCGGGCGTTCTTCTCGGCCTGAAGGCCTTCCACCCGCGCGCGCAGCATCGCGTTCTCTGTCCTCAGGATCTCGATGTCGCTCTCGAGTTCGGCGATCCGCAACGGGTCCACATCGGGAGCCGGCGTGACGGGCCTTTCGACCGGTATCGCATTCAAGCAGCGCGGGCATTGCATCTTCTTGCGACGGTTGCCGAGATCGACGCGGATCGAAGCCTTGCACGAAGGACACTTCAAGCGGGTTTGTTCGGCAATCGTCGACATGGGCTCAGTGTTCCGTGACAGAGAGGAAGGCAATTTCATCTTCAGTCAACAAGGCGGCTCTTGTGCCCGAGGACGAAGGCGGGGGTTTCGTCATCACGGGGAGATCGGGCACTTGAATCCCTTTAGCGCAGGCGGGACACGTAGCCCGCGTGCCGCAGTCGCGAATATCGACGCATAACTTGGCACTGCATTCGGGACAGAGGAATTTCATCTCAACCGACAGAACGCCTGGGGGAAGGGTTGTAGCCGTTGGAACAAGATCGGGGTCGGAAACGGTGGGGGCTTTGAGGGCTGCGCGGCAGACGGGACACGTCACGGTTTGACCTGCGGAAGTATCGCCGATCTTGAGCTTGGACCGGCACTCGCTGCAGCGAAATCGGATGTCCGGCATGGCTTCCCCTGATCCCCTCCGATGCGCCTCGCGGAGGCGCTACTACAATCACCTGTAGTACCCGCTCCGCGAGCGGGACTGATCGACAGACCCCTAACCGCTCACCTTGACAGGGAGCCTAGGGGACACTACTAATCGAAGTCAAGGGGCGTCGACCACCACATATGGGTGCTTTGTCCGATGCATGAGGCGAGAGATAGAGCTCTTGGGAACGCGGGGTTAACGGGGAATTCGGGGATATCCCAGAGCCGTTTGCGCTTCCTCGCGCTCGAATTTGCCGACCTGCTCGGCATCACGAATCCCGGTACACACAACCTGCGCTTCGACGAGTCGCAGCTTCAGACGATCCGCATCCTGAACCGGCTCTTCTTCGACGAGCGCAAACCCGCAGCCAGTGTCCGGATCGAACTCGGCAAGATGCGTCCGTCGCGGACGGCCCGCGTCATCACGGTCACAAGCGGCAAAGGCGGCGTGGGGAAGACCACGGTGTCGGTCAACCTCGCCACGGCGATGGGACACAGCGGACTCAAGACCTTGCTCGTCGATGCCGACATGGGGCTTGGCAATGTGCATGTGCTCGCCGGTGTCGATGGACGCAAGACGGTGGCGGAACTGGTACCGGGCGGCGCAACGATTGAAGCGCTGCTTGTCGATGGACCTACGAACGTGAAGATCTTGTGTGCGGGTTCGGGGATGGCGAAGCAGGCCGACATGGATGAGCGGACGCTGAAACACATCAGCCGCGAACTGGACCGCATCGCTCCGCTCTTCGACGTCATCCTGATCGATACCGGGGCTGGCATTGCGTCGCAGGTCGTCCACTTCCTTCGCATGGCGCAGGACATCGTACTCGTCACCACGCCGGATCTTACCGCGGTGCTCGATGCATATGGCGTGATCAAGGTTGGCCGTGAAGCGGGGGTGGACGGCACGTTCCGCGTACTCGTGAACTGCGCGGACAGCGTCGATGAGGCCAAACACGTTTTCGATCGCATCGGCGGCTGTGCGCAGCGATTCCTCGGATTCACGCCGGAGCTTCTTGGCCATGTGAAACGCGATGATGTTGTGCGGAATGCGAACCAGCGGCGCAGGCCGCTGGTTCAGTCGCATCCCAACGCCATTGCATCGCGCGCCTTTGCGGGTCTTGCCGGGAAACTCGCGGGCGATTTGATGACGAAGAAGTCTGCGGTGGCGGAAGATCGGGTTGTGGCGGTCTGATAATGGAGGGAGAACAAAATGAAGACGAGTTCAGCTGAGCGCATGGCAAACGTGTCCGGTCATCTTGAAGTCTTGTCCGGTGACAATGGATCGGCAGGAGATTCGTTGACGAATCTCGTCGAGGCCTCGACGTCTGCAACCGCCGCGGCCTTTGAGCATGACGGCCCCATGGGCAAGGCCTTCCTGTCCTTTTACGGTCTGCGGGACAATCCGTTTGCCGATTCCGTAAACCCCGCGTTTTTCTATCGCACCGAAGCGCACGGCGACGTGCTGGAGCGGATGATGCTGACGATCGAGAACGACATCTCGCTCGGCATGATCACCGGCCTCAGCGGAACGGGCAAAACGTTGCTCTCGCAGTTGGTGCTGCAGCAGCTCGACGCGGAAAAATATTGCCCGGTTCTCGTGCTGGTCAGCCCGGGACTGAGCAAGACGGGCTTGCTGCGCGAGATTCTGTCGGAGCTGAACGTAGCGCTCCCCGCCGGCGTGGCGCGTACGCAGGAGCTGATCAAGCTGCTGAGCAACTGCGTCATCGACCTGCATCACCAGGGACGCAAACTCGTGATCATCATCGACGAGTGCCATTTCCTGAGCGGCGACAACCTGCACATCATCCGCACGATCAGCAACATTGAGATCCCGGAACGGAAGCTCGTCACCTGCCTGCTCTTCGGCGAAGCCCGCTTCACGCAGCGGCTGCAGCATCCATCGTTCGACTCGATCCGCAATCGCATGTATCTCCAGTGTGAACTTCCCACGATGAGCGAGGCGGATTGCGCCGAGTTTGTGAAGTTCCGGCTGATGTCGGCCGGAGGTCACGACGACCTGTTTGACGCCGAGGCCCTTGCTGCGGTGCATACGCATTCAGGTGGCGTCAGCCGCAGCGTGAACAAAATCTGCATGCTCGCGCTGCTCGAGGGGTTTCTCGCCCGCAAGCAGAGCATCGACGCCGCGCTGGTTGATCGCGCTGCGGCACGATCCTGAGTCATGGACGATCCGTTCAGCAAGACCCGGCTCAGGCAGGGGAGGTCATCGCCGTCGCCGATCGCCGCGGATAGGAAGACCGTGGTGACGAAGGCGGAAGAGGATGTGTTGTTCGGGGGCGGAGATGCGAGATGTGAGATTCGAGATGCGAATAAGAAATGTCGCGCAGATGGAGCACCGAGCTCCCGCGAGGTGAAAAGCCGCTAGTCCGATGCGACGGCTTTGCGCATGACCGAGGGGTTGTCGAGTTGGAAGAGGTTTGTTTCGGCGGTGGTGTCCATCCAGTTCAAGATGAATTCGGGGGTGGTGGAGAGTGTGACGTTCTTGACCTTCTTTTCCGCGGATTCTTCATCGCCCTCTTCGAATTCCGTCGTGCCGTCCAGATATCCGGCTTTCACGGCCTCGGCAAACACATCGATTCTTGGCCACCAGAACGTCACTTCGTTCGTGGCCGTGAAAGCATAGCGGGCGAAGACGTATTGTGACGGGAGCGTGTCGCTGATCACGCGGGCGCAGAAGTAGCGGTTCGACGGTCCCTGCGCGGTGATGAATTCGCCCTGCTCCAATTCAAAGCGATCGTCCTTCCAGGTCGGTGTCGCGAAATTTCCCGTTCCGTCCGCCCGGAACCGGATGGAAAGAAATCCTTCCTCCACCTGCCAGTCGCCGCTCAAGACCTCCTGGTCGAGCGCGGGCGAAGTCACGGGGAACGGCTTTTCCAGAAGGACGGATGAGCAGCCGGTGCAAGCGAGCAGGGCGGCGAGCGCAAGGATACGCGAGGCGAGAGTCTTCATGGGGTAACGATGTATCCGGAGGGTGGCGGCGTCGATCATAACCTTTTTACACTCCTCTGTGCCGCGACGAAGGCCTGGCCGAGCGCGATACCGCCGTCATTGGGCGGAACGCGCTGATGCCAGTAGGGTTCGAAGCCCTCCTCGCGGAGTCGTCTGATCGTGCGTTCGAGCAGCAGCTTGTTCTGGAAGCAGCCGCCGGAGAGGACGACGCGCGACTCCATCATCCGCTTCGCGACCGTGACGATCGCTTCCGACATCGTGTTGTGGAATGCGGCCGCAGCCCAGGCGGGCTTGTCGCGATCGCGCAGGATCTGGCGCAGCATGGGCTCCCAGTCGATTGTCAGAACATCGTTCTGATCGGTCAGATCGGCCCGATAGGACTGATCGTGCGGTTCCTTGCCCGCGAGATGCTCGAGCGCCATCGCGGCCTGGCCTTCGAAGGTGATCCGGTCGCAGAGGTCGAGGAGTCCGGCGACGGCATCAAAGAGCCGCCCGGCGCTGGTGGTGACCGGCGACATGAACCCGCGATCGAGCAGTTGAAGCAACGCCGGGCCGTCCTGCAGCTTCAGCGCATCCAGCGCTTCGGCTCCCATGATGGCGTGCAAAACGCCGAGAGCAGAGCGCAGCGGTTCCCTCACGGCTTTCTCGCCTCCGGGAAGCCGGAAGGTGCGTAATGTCGCGCAGCGAACAAAGTCGGTTTGTGTCGTATGCAGGAACTCACCGCCCCATATTGTCCCGTCCGTTCCATACCCGGTCCCATCCCACGCGACGCCGAGAACGGGCCCTTCCAGATCATGCTCCGCCATGCAGGCTGCGGTGTGAGCGTGATGATGCTGGACGTGTTGCGTTGTGATCCCGCTTCGCGCGCTCCAGCGCGTGGAGGCGTAGTCGGGGTGCTGGTCCGACACCACAAGCCCGGGGTGAATATCGCACAGCGCTTGCATATCCTGCGCCGCCTTAACAAACGCCTCGAAGGCCGGTTGGGTTTCCAGGTCTCCGATATGCTGGCTGAGAAAGACGTTCCGCCCGTCCGCCACGGCGACGGTGTTCTTGAGATGTCCGCCGGTGGCGAGCAGGGGTGGCGCGTCGATGGATAGCGTGACGGGCAGCGGCGCATATCCTCGCGCACGCCGCAAGACCGACTCGCGGCCACCAAGCACACGAACGATCGAATCGTCCACATGTCGCGTGACGGGACGATTGTGCACGAGGAAGAACTCAGCGATTCCACCGAGGCGCGCGAGCGCTTCCTGCTCGTCGATGCAGATCGGTTCGTCGGCGCGGTTTCCGCTCGTGGCGACGACGGGTCCTCCGAAGTCGCGCAGCAGGAGATGATGTAGCGGCGAGTACGGGAGCATGACGCCCAAGGTGTCGTTGTCGGGCGCCACGGCGGATGGAAGGTTGCAGGACGCCTTGCGTACGAGGATCACAATCGGTGCGGCCGGTGAAGTCAGTATGCGCTGCTCCAGCGACGCGACTTCCGCTTCCTCTTGCACGGAGGCGAGAGAAGGGAACATGAGGGCAAGTGGTTTGGCGTCACGATGCTTCCGTTCCCGCAGGCGCTTCAGCGCGGATTCGTTTCGTGCATCGGCGAGGAGTTGGAATCCGCCGATGCCTTTGACTGCGACAATCGATCCGTTGCGAAGCGCGGCTATCGCATCGCGCACGGCGTTGTTCCCCGTGCTGAGGTGTTCACCGCTGCCGCTCCACCACGCGAGCGATGGACCGCACGTGGCGCACGCGTTTGGCTCGGCGTGAAAGCGGCGGTCCGCCGGATTCTCATACTCCGCGCGGCAAGCAGGGCACATCGGGAAGTGCCGCATGGTCGTGTTCACGCGGTCGTAGGGCAGCGATTCGATAATGCTGAAACGCGGACCACAGTGCGTGCAATTGATGAAGGGGTAGCGGTAGCGGCGGTTCTTCGGGTCGAAGAGTTCGTGCAGGCATGCGGGACACGTAGCGATGTCAGGCATGACCAGTGCGCGCCGAGGTCCCGTTGCGTCGCTGGCGAGAATCGCGAAGTCGGTGTAGCCAGCGGGATCGAGGATCACGGACTCCAGGCTTTGAATCACGGCAAGCGTTGGGGGTTCGTCCTGAAGTCGCAGGATGAAAACCTGCACGGCATCGCGGTCTCCCTCGACTTCGATCTCAACGCCCTGCGCGATGTTGCGAACCCAGCCGGACAAATTCAGCGCTGTGGCCAACTGATAGATGAAGGGACGAAAACCAAGGCCTTGGACAAGCCCGTGGATAACGACGCGCGCGCGCTCGCACTCGCAGCTCGAATCTCCCATCTCGCATCTCTCTTCTCTTCACCCCGACGGGTTGAGCTCTTCGTTCATGTCGGCAATTTCTTTCAGGAAGCCGAGCACGCGGTGGGCTTCCTGTTCGTCGAGACGACTAATGGCGAAGCCGACGTGAACGATAACGTAGTCGCCGATCTTCGCCTCGGGAACGTAGGCGAGGCTGACCTCTTTGAGGATTCCGCCAAAGCTGACCTTGCCCGTGAGCGACATTTGGTCGCCACCGGTGATCGTTTCAATGCGACCTGGAACACCGAGACACATGGATTCAGCGTGCCTTCCGCTTCGCCGCCGAGAGATCGCGGATGTACGCATACCACGCGTCCATGCCCGCGCCGGTCTTGGCCGAAACTTCAAGGATTTGCGCCCCGGGGGCAGCGTTGCGAATGTTCACCAAGGCAAGCGACCGGTTGAAGTCCACGGCGGCGGCGAGATCGATCTTGTTGAGCAGAACAAGGTCGGCGTTCTGGAAGATCGATGGATACTTCAGCGGCTTGTCCTCGCCCTCGGTCACGGATATCACCACCACGCGCTTGTCCTCGCCGAGGTCGAACGAGGCGGGGCACACAAGGTTCCCCACGTTCTCGATGAACACGACGGAGAGCTTCGCCGTGTCGAGTTCCTCCAATGCGTGCTGCACCATGTGTGCGTCGAGGTGGCACACTGTTCCCGTCGTGATCTGCACGGCGGGCGCACCGTGCTGGCGAAGTCGGTTCGCGTCATTTTCCGTGGCCAGGTCGCCGACAATGACACCGCAGGGCACATCGCTTCCGATGTCGCGAAGCGTTCGCTCAAGCAAGGCGGTCTTGCCGGAGCCGGGAGAGGAAACAAGATTCAACACTGCGAGATGCTGTGCCGCGAAGAAACCGCGATTGCGTTCCGCAAGCCGGTCGTTCTGCGAAAGCAGAGACTCGTGGACCTGCAGCACGCGATGATCGTGATCATGCGTGTGGCCATGACCGGCGACAGGAGCAGAACATCCACAGTGATCGCACATCGTCAGCTTACCTCGATGGAAACCAAATCCATTTCACGTCCCTTGCGCACCTCGCGGCTCAGGGTCTGGCAGGCGGGGCAGCGGTAGGAATAGCCCTCGACCGCGAACTCGTGAGCACACCATGGACAGTAGCACGTGACGGCAATGTCCTCAATCGCGAGCCGCGCACCCTGTGCGGGCGTGCCTTCGGCCAGCGCTTCAAAGGCGAAGGTCAGGGCTTCCGACACGACGCCGGAAAGGCGTCCGATGCGCAGGTTGACTTGCTCTACCTTCTGCGCCTCGCTGCGCTCCACCTGCTTCAGGATCATCTGAAGCATCGAATCGGCTAGAGAGAACTCGTGCATGGCTGAACGATAATCCGTGTAACGGCTTCAATCGCGGGTTTCAAATACGGAAGCGTTTTGTCGGATAGTCCTTCGCCATGACCGAGATCGTGAGCCGGGATGCCTACAACCCACGCTTCGGGGGCGCGGCCATACTGCTGCCGGGTAAAAGCCACGAGTCCGGCAGGCTCGGTGGCGTGATCGAGCGGGGAGGAGACCGTGTCTTCCGGCTGAACCGTGGCGACGACCAGATCCTTTGCGTCCACCGTGGCGTCGACGAAGACGACAACATCCGACGCGGATAAGTCGTCCGCCAGCTCGGGCGTCAATTGGTGAACAGACGCCACCTGCGCGTCGGGAAAATCCCGCTGCCGCAGGGCCTCGACAATGGCATGTCCGACCCCGTCATCGCGTCGCAAGGTGTTGCCCACGCCGAGGACCAGCGTACGCCGGCATTTCTGTTGGAAAGTCTCGTAGGGCATGTGTCAGTTCCGTGTTTGATGATCCAGCATTTCGCCGCCGGGTCCGATGAGTTGAAGATGAAGCGGCATTTTGCCGAGTGCATGCGTGGAGCAGCTCAAGCAGGGGTCGAAGCAGCGGATCACGGCCTCGACGCGGTTCAGCGCGCCTTCCGCGATCTTGTCCTTCTTGATGAAGAACTTCGCCGCCTGCTTGATGCCCTGGTTCATGGCCAGGTTGTTGTGGCCGGTGGCGATAATGAGATTCGCCCACCGGACAAGACCGTTTTCGTCCACGCGATAGTGGTGAATCAGAATCCCGCGCGGCGCCTCCGAGATGCCGACGCCTTCCGCCTGGTTGGGTCCGGCATGCGCACGAACCTGCGTGCCGAGGATGTCCGGCTCGTTCAGCAACTGCTCCATGCGTTCGAGGCCGTAGAGGATCTCGATCAGGCGCGCGTAGTGGTAGTGGAACGAACTCAAGACCGCGCCCTTGCTGAGCTTCTTGAAGGCAAACAACTCCACGGCGGCTTTGGGCATGCCGCAACGTTCGGCTACATTCAGGCGGGCGAGCGGGCCGACGCGGTAAATGCCTCCGGGATAGCCCATGATCTTGTAGTACGGCGATTTCAGGTAGCTGTCCGGTTCGACGGCCTCGGCAATGTAGTCCTGGTAGTCCGACGCCTTGATGCCCTCGTCGATGATCTTACGCCGGCTGTCCACGACGCGGAGCGTTCCGTCATAATGCTCGAGGTTGTCGTCGCCGGAGACGAGACCCATGAAGAGCGAAGGAAAATTCGCGAACGTTTCGATTTCGTCGACGTACTTCGCATACACCGTCTTGTACCAGTCCAGCGTGCGCTGGATGATCGTCACGGCTTCAGGAATGCGCGCGAGAATCGCTTCGCGAATCGCCGGATCCAGTGGCTTGTTGACGCCGCCGGGGACGATCCACGAAGGGTGGACGCGTTTGCCGCCGAGCATTTCGATCACCTGCTGGCCGAACTTGCGCAGCCAGATGCCGTCCTTCGCCATCTCCACATGGCTCTCGGCCAGCCCGAGGATGTTGCGCTTGGCGGGGTCGGCGTCGAAGCCCAGCACGAGATCGGGCGAAGAGAGATGGAAGAAGCTTAGTGCATGCGACTGGATGATCTGCGCGAGGTTCATGATCCGGCGCAGTTTCCCGGCGGTTTCGGGAATGCGCACGGCCATGATCTCGTCGCACGCCTTCGCCGCGGCGACGAGGTGACTGACAGGACAAATGCCGCAGGTGCGTGCCATCAGCGAGGGCATCTCGGTGTAGGGCCGGCCTTCGCAGAGCTTCTCGAAACCGCGGAATTGCGTGACGTGGAACCGCGCGTCCGCAACCTCGCCCCGGTTATCGAGCTGGATCGTGATCTTGGAATGACCTTCGATCCGCGTCACCGGGTCTATCATGATCGTGCGTGCCATGTTTCGTACTCCCCCGGTCATCCAAACTTGGGAAACTTCGCCGGATCGGGCGTTCGTCCGGCCAGCAGTTCACTGACGACGTAAAAGATCGCATCTGCATGCGGCGGACAGCCGGGCACATACACATCCACTTTCACGTAGTGGTGCAATGGCCGCGACTGGGCGAGCAGGGTCGGAATCACCTCGTGCGGGACGGAGATGTTGAGCTGCGCATTCTCGATGTAGGCACGGTTCAGGACTTCCTCCACCGGGAACGGGTTCCGCATGCCGGGCACATTGCTCGTGACCGCGCAGTCGCCCAGCGCAACGAGTAACTTGGTCCTCTCTCGCACCTTGCGAATCTTGTGCAGGTCCTCGACGCTGCTGATCGCGCCTTCCACGATTGTGACGTCCACATGCTCGGGAAACTCCTTAAAGTCCACGAGCGGGCTGTAGACGAGATCAACCAGCGGTGCGATCTCGAGCAGGCGCTCGTCCATGTCGAGGAACGACATGTGACAGCCGGAACAGCCGTCCATCCATACAGTGGCGATGCGTGCCTTGCTCATGATTCCTTCTCCCGCATGGCGGACAGATAGGGCAGGAATTGTTTACGCTTCTTCATTTCAGCGACGGACTTGTCTTTCTCGAACAGTGCGCCGGTGGGGCAGACGTGGACGCACTTGCCGCAGCTCGTGCACGAGTCGGCAGAGCCCCACGGCTGGTTGAGGTCGGTGATCACGCGCGTGAGGAAACCGCGGCCCATCATGTCCCACGTATGCGCGCCCTCGATCTCGTCGCACACACGGACGCAACGACCGCAAAGCACGCAGCGGTTGTGATCCACGGCGAAGCGGACGTGCGAAGCGTCGACTTTTAGCTTGGGGAATTTGTACGGGACGCGGATGTGAGTCATCCCGTTCTCATGCGCCAGGGTCTGGAGCTCGCATGCGCCATTGGACACGCAGACGGAGCACACGTGGTTGCGCTCCGCGAAGAGGAGTTCGAGCACCATGCGGCGGTACTTCTTCAAGCGCTCGGTGTTGGTGCGCACGACCATGCCCTCCGTGACCTTGGTCACACAGGCGGGCAGGAGCTTCGGAGAGCCTTCGATCTCCACAAGGCAGATGCGGCAGGCGCCGATGGAGCGAAGGCCCTGCAGGTTGCAGAGCGACGGGATCATGATGTGGTTCTCGCGAGCCACTTCAAGGATCGACTGATCGCCACGCGCGCCGATCAGGCGATCGTCGATGGTCAGTGTTACAACGGCGGTACCCGGCGTGCTCATGCGTGCACCTCCGCGGAGTGGTTCATCTTGCAGACGCCCGCGGGACAGCGCTTCTCGACGATGTGGGCGATGTATTCATCGCGGAAATAGCGCAGCGTGCTGAGGACGGGATTCGGAGCCGTCTGGCCGAGACCGCAAAGGCTCGTGCTCTTCACCATGTCGCACAACTCTTCCAGCAGCGCGAGGTCGTCCATCGTCGCGCTCCCGTCCGATATCTTGCAGAGCAGGTCGTGGAGTTGGACGGTGCCCGCGCGGCACGGCACACACTTGCCGCACGACTCCGATTTGCAGAACTCCATGAAGTACTTCGCGACGTCCACCATGCAGGACGTCTCGTCCATCACGATCATGCCGCCGGAGCCCATGATGGATCCGACCTTCGCGAGCGACTCGTAGTCCACCGGCATGTCGAGGAATTGCGCCGGGATGCAGCCGCCGGACGGACCGCCGGTCTGCACGGCCTTGAACTTGCGACCATCGGGGATTCCGCCACCGATCTCGAAAATGATGTCGCGCAGCGGAATGCCCATCGGCACCTCGATCAGGCCGGTGTTGACGATGCGTCCGGCGAGGGCGAAGACCTTCGTGCCCTTGCTCTTCTCGGTTCCGATGCCGGCGTACCACGCGCCGCCGTTGCGGAGGATCGGCGGAATATTCGCATACGTCTCGACGTTGTTGATCAGTGTGGGACAGCCCCAGAGGCCGTATTCCGCCGGGTAGGGCGGACGGGGTCTCGGCGTGCCGCGCTTGCCTTCGATCGAAGCGATCAAAGCAGTCTCTTCGCCGCAGACAAATGCCCCGGCGCCGAGGCGGATATCGACGGTGAAGCTGAACGCGGAGCCGAAGATATTGTTGCCGAGAAGACCCGTCTTTTCGGCCTGCTTGATGGCTTCCTTGAGTCGTTTCACCGCGAGCGGGTACTCGGCGCGGATGTAGACATAGCCCTGGCTGGCGCCGACGGCGTACGCCGCGATCGCCATGCCTTCGATCACGCGGTGAGGATCGCTTTCGAGCACGCTGCGATCCATGAAAGCGCCCGGGTCGCCTTCGTCCGCGTTGCAGATGACATACTTCTTTGAGCCGTGCGCCTTCGCGACGGTGCTCCACTTCAGGCCTGTGGGATAGCCGCCGCCGCCGCGACCACGAAGACCGCTGTGCACGACCTCGTGGATGATCTCGGACGGCTTCAGCTCCGCGAGGCATTTCGCGAACGCCTCGTACCCGTCGAAGGTGAGGTAGTCCTCGAGCTTCTCCGGGTTGATGCGGTCCACGTTCTCGAGGACGATCTTTTGCTGACGTGTAAAGAAAGGCGAGTCGGCGGGGTTGAGGAGGCGGACGTGAGGTTCCCCGCCGACCGCCCTGAGGATGGCAGTCGCGTCTTCCGGCTGGACGTTCTGATAAAGGTTGCCTTGCGGCTCGACGATGACGAGAGGGCCGTGCGCGCAGAGACCGAGGCAGCCGACCGGCTTCACTTCGATATCGCTGCCCGACTGCTTCTTCGCGTCTTCGAGCGCGCTGCGCAGCTTGTCGCTATGGCATGACAGGCAGCCCGCCGCCATGCAGAGTTTGACGCAGGGCTTGCCTTCGGCGTGTCCCGCCTTGAGCGATTCGGACAAAGCCCGGAATTCGTCAAAGGTCATGGCGTCAGCTCCTTGAGCCGCTGCCGGACCAGCTCGGGCGTGAGTTTGCCCGCGACTTCGCCGTCGAACACCACGGCGGGCGCGAGGCCGCATGAACCGACGCAACGCGCCGAGAGGAGCGAGAGGTTCTGGTCGGCGGTTGTTTCGCCGATCTTCACGCCATAGTCCTTCTCGAGCCCTTCCGCGATCGCGCCCGCGCCTTTGATGTAGCACGCGGTGCCGAGGCAGACGACGCAGGTGTGGCGGCCTTGCGGCTTGAGGGTGAACAGATGGTAGAAGGTGGCGACGCCGTAGACCTTGCTCAGCGGCACGCGCAGGGTTTGGCCGACGTAGCGCATCGCGTCCTCGTCGAGGAATCCGAACGACTCCTGGACGGTGTGAAGCGTCTCGATCAGCGCGTTGTCATGGTATCCATGGCGACGCATCGTGGCGTCGACCAACCGCCAGCGTTTATCGCTGCTGGGCGGCGCGACTGACGTTCCGTTCGACATGACCTATTCCTCCGGGCTCAACTTGCAGACGTTCCTTCCACCTTCGGCGTTGCGACGGCTTTTGGTGTCGGAGGTGTGAAGGGTATGGGTACGACGAGCTGCTCCTTCATCGTCGTGCACGGCGCGTACTGGTTGTCCAGCACGAGGCACTTCCGAGGGCAGGCTTCGACACAATATCCACAGGAAATGCATTTCAGGCGCTCGATCGCCCACGTCTTGGCCACGCGATCCACCTTCAGCGCGGCGGTCGGGCAGCGCTTCTCGCAGATCACGCACAGGTTGCACTTCTCCTCGAGGATGCGGAGCGCTCCGCGGGTTGCGGGGAAGTAGGTGCGGGACTCGAAAGGATAGCGATGCGTCACGGGTTTCTGGAACAACCCGCGGACCGCTCTCAAGCTCATGTTCAGAGGAGGCATGTTATCGCTCCGCACAACTGATGCAGGGGTCAATGGTCAGGACGATGACGCCGACGTCAGCCAACTGGCAGCCCTGCAACATTTTCAGCAGTGGCGCGATGTTGGCGAAGGTCGGCGTGCGTACGCGGAACCGGTCCAGGTTCTTCGTTCCGTTTCCTTTTGCATAGTAGATGACTTCGCCGCGCGGCTGCTCGATGCGCGACATGTATTCGCCCTTCGGGAAGCCCGTGACCTTGATGTCCACCGGTCCGTCGGGGATCTTCGCGACGCACTTCTCGATGAGATCGATGGATTGCAGCATTTCGCGGATCCGGACCACGCAACGCGCATAGCTGTCGCCCGCCGATTCAACCTGCGGCTCGACGTTCAGCTGTGCATACGCGGCGTAGTCGGACTTCCGCATATCGAGCGCCCAGCCGCTGCCGCGGATCGTCGGGCCCACCGCGCCCATCGCGTATGCTTCGTCGTGCGACAACACGCCGACGCCCACCAGGCGCTGCTGGACCGTGTAGTCCTTGATAAAGACGTTGAGCACATCGCGAAGCTCGGGCTCAAGCGCGCGGAGTTCCTGGACGAAGCGCTTCAAGGTGTCGTTCGCCACATCGCGCCGCGATCCGCCGATCTTGCATACGCTGAAGATCACGCGGCCGCCGGTGCTCTCCTCAAACATATCGAGGATCTTCTCGCGCACCTTCCATGTGGCCATGAAGAGGTTCTCGAAACCGAAGGAGTCGGCAAGGAGCCCGGCCCAGAGAAGATGGCTGTGCAGGCGGGAGAGCTCGGCCCAGATGGTGCGAAGGTATTGCGCGCGCTCCGGCACGGCGACGTTCATCACCTTCTCGACGGTGTGGCAATAGCCCATGCCGTGGATGAAGCTGCAGATTCCGCAGATGCGCTCGGCGACGTAGACGTATTCGATGAAGTCCTTCTTCTCGACGAGCTTCTCCAGGCCGCGATGGATGAAGCCGAACTGCGGGATCGCCTCGACGACCGTCTCGTCCTCGACCACGAGGTCGAGGTGGATCGGTTCCGGAAGGACCGGGTGCTGCGGGCCGAACGGTATGATGGTGCGATTGGCCATGGCGTTACGTCTTCTTCGTTGTCGGGATCACGCACGGTGCTTCCGCAAAGGGCTTCGGGATCGATGTCTTGTAGAACGTCCCGTTGTAGTTGATGTTCATGCCTTCAAACGTGACGCCGAACAGATCGTGGATCTCGTTCTCGTAGGGGAACGAGCCCCAGTAGGCGCCGGAGATGCTGGGGGCCGTCGGCGATTCCTTTGGAAGCACGATGCGAAAGTGCAGGCATTCCGGCTCGCGGCCGAAGCTGTAGGTGAGTTCGAAGCCGCCGTCGGATAGTCGCGTGGCGCAAATCTGGACAAGCCGGTAGCCGGAGCCCTTCATCGCGGTCGCGTGCGAAGGCAGGTCCGCGGGGCTGATCGCTTCGATGTTCATCAGATCACTCATGCCATCACCTTGGCTTTCATCGCCTTCCGCTTCTCCTCGAGCACGCCGAGACCCTTCACGACGCCGTCGATGATCGATTCGGGACGGGCGGCGCAACCGGGGACATAGACATCGACGGGGATCGTCGTGTCGACGCCGCCCTTCACGTTGTAGCAGTCTTTGAAGATGCCTCCGCTCGTGGCGCAGATGCCGACGGCGACGACGACCTTCGGGCCGAGCATCTGGTCGTAGATGTTCTTCACGACAGACTGGCTCTGCTCGTTGATGTAGCCCGTGATCAGGAGGATGTCGGCGTGCTTCGGGTTGCCGGTGTTGATGATCCCGAAGCGTTCGACGTCGTAGAGCGGAGTCAGGCACGCGAGGACTTCGATGTCGCAGCCGTTACAGCTTGCGCCGTCGTAATGGATGATCCACGGGGATTTGGAGAGCATCGACATGGTCAGATGCCTCCAATCCAGTAGTAGACGATCATCAGGTTCGCCGTGCCAGCCGTCGCCGCGACCAGCCACGACGCACGGACGGTCCACTGCCAGCGCAAGCGCGCCGTCGCGTTGTCGACGATGATCTCAGCGAGATATGCCAGCGCCACCATCGCCAGGGCGAGCAGCGGGGTCGAGGCCATGAAGAGGTAGACGAAGGCGAGGATCAGGATGTTCTCGTACCAGTGCGCGATCTCGATCAGGGCGAGGGCCGGGCCGGAGAATTCCGTGGTCAGGCCCTTCACGATTTCCTGGTGCGCGTGATGCGACGTCGCAAGGTCGAAAGGCGACTTGCGCAGCTTGATCGTGAGGATGAAGAGGATGCCGAAGAAGATGCCGGGCAGGCGGGTGATCATCGAGACATCGGATTGGACGAGGTCCGACACCTGGAAGCTGTGACCGACCGCATAGAAGCCCAGCACGGCGATCAGCAGCATCGGCTCGCAGGCCATCAACTGGATCAGTTCGCGTTCCGCTCCGATGTGGCTGTACGGCGAGCTCGCCGAGTACGCCCCGAGCACGAGGAACACGCCGCCGAGGACCAGCGCGAAGAAGGTGATCAGCAAATCGCCGCCCGCGAAGAAAATGGCGCCCGCGACCACCGTGAAAAGCAGGAAGCCGATCACGTACATGTGCTGGAACGCGTTGACGACGAGGTTCTCTTTCTCGAAGAGCTTCGCCACGTCGTAGAACGGCTGCAGGATCGGCGGGCCGATTCGGCGCTGGATGCGCGCGGTCAGCTTCCGGTCCACGCCGGCGAGAATTCCGCCCGCGACTGGCGCCAGGACCACGAACAGCAATGCTGCGAGGAGTGCGGTCATAGGCCTCCCGTCACGAGAAGGGCGACGATGAAAAGGGCGGAGAGCCACAGGCCGATCGGCTGGATGCGAGCCTCGCCGAAAAGCTCTGCTAGATAGTAATTGCGCAGACCTGCGCTGTGGGTCTGGCCCATCGACCCTGTAAAGCGTCCGCTCCCCGCGATGTTCGCGCCGGCAAGGTAGGGTGTGGCGCGCCGCGTATGGGCTCCACCACGATACAGGAGGGAGAGGGGGAGGATGGCGAGCAGGCCGAGCATTAGCGCCATGATTGTCAGGTTGCCTTGTCCCATGCTGTGGACGGCGTGGTGAACGTAGTAGAGGTAGGGGTCGATCAGCTCATTCGAAACGACGGGGAATAGACCGCACATGCCGATCGTGAGAATCATCAAGCCCCCGAGCGCGATACGTTCATTGCGTGAGACGTTCCACGGTAGCGGTTTCATCTCCTGGTTGGCCGCCAGCAATTTGCCCATCCACTTGCCCCAGAAGAACAGCGTGGCGGAGCTCCCGAAGCAGACCATGACCGGAAGCAGAGGGTTCACGACGATCAGTGCTTCCATCGCGGCCCACTTGCTGATGAGCATGCCGAAGGGCGCGAGGAACATGCCGGCAATTCCGACGAGCAGTGCAAAGGCGAGTTTAGGCAGGCGGATGATGAGTCCCTGCATATCTTCTATATCGCGGCTGGCGATCTGATGCTCGGTCGTGCCCACGGCGAGGAATAGCAGGGCCTTCGCCACGGCGTGGAAGATCACGAGCAGGATCGCAGCCCACACGGCCTGCGCGCTGCCGGCCGCCGCGCAGGTGACGATCAGGCCGAGGTTCGCGATGGTCGAGTAGGCGAGGACGCGTTTGGCGTTGCTCTGGGAAACGGCAAGAAGCGAAGCGACGACGAATGTCGTGCAGCCGACCATGGCGAGCATGAGTCCGGCGAACGTGCCCTGTACGACCGGGGCGAGCCGGATGATGACGTAAACGCCGGCCTTCACCATCGTGCTGGAATGGAGCAGCGCGGAGATCGGGGTCGGGGCCACCATCGCGCCGAGCAGCCACGAGGAGAACGGGAGCTGGGCCGATTTCGCGAGGCCCGCGAAGCAGATAAGCACGGCCGGGAGCAGCAAGGTGACGCCGGAGCCGACGAGGCGGTTCAGCTCCAGCGGGATGTGTGAAGCGGCGAGCAAATAGATCGCTGCGGCGAATCCGACGCCGCCCACGAGGTTCATGATCAGCGCGGTGAATGCATTGTTGATCGCTTCTTGTGTGCGCGGATAGGCGATCAGCAGGAATGAGCAGAGCGTCGTGATTTCCCAGAACGCGAACATCCACGTGAGGCTATTGGAGAAAACCAGGCCGAACATGGCGGAGAGGAAGAGGAAGAAGACGGCGAAAAAACCGCGGCGGTGATCCTTGCCTTCGTGGTGGGCTTGGTAGTCGGCCATGTAACCCACGGCGTGTACCGCGATCAGGCCGCCAATCACACCGATGATCAGCGCCATGATCACGGAGAACGAATCACAAAAAAGCGGATACTCGGCGGGAATGATGTGGTGGCCGAATTCCGCGGCGAGGGTGAAGCCCGCCTGGAGAAGCACGGGCACAACGAGCAGCGGCTTGCGGAATCGCGCGGCGAGGCCGAGAAGCAGGGCGGCGATTACCATCTCGGCGCCGACAATGCCGCGGTCCGCCAGATGCGTGTCGAGCGCGTAGAACGTGATGTCCGCACTCCGCTCCTGCACGAGCAGCGCCACAGAACCGGCCGCAACCGCGGCGGCTCCGGCGTACACAAGCAGGGAACGAAGGCGTGCCGGTGCCACCATGATGGCGAAGGCCACCACGAGTGGCGCCATGATCAATAGCAGCACCAGGTTCACGTCACTCCGTGACTTCGATACAGGTCACCGGACAGGCGCTCGCGGCTTCGCGAACCTTGTCCTCGCAGCCTGCGGGAACCTCATCCACGATCACCTTCGACAGGGCTTCGTCGTTCATCACGAACACTTCGGGGCATCCCTCCGCGCAAACGCCGCAGCCTGTGCATGCACTCTGATCCACTTTCGCTTTCATCGTCCGTCTCCTTGTTGTTTTCCCTTCCTACAATCCCCTCACCCACGCCGTCTTGAAGCTCTCGATAACTTTGATGTAGTTCGCGCGTTCGAACGCGGACGGGTCCTCGACCGACTTCTGGCTCATCGAGCCGCGCATCTGGGTGACTGACTTGTATTCGTGCTCGTTCATCCAGTGCTGGAGGCCGAGCACGAGGGCTTCGAAGTGATCCACGCCGTTTTTCAGGATCGAGGAGGTCGTCATGGCGACATCGGCGCCGGCCATGATGTACTTGATGACCTCGGTCGCGCTGTGCACGCCGCGGGTGGCGCCGAGGGACGCACGGATGCGTCCATAAAGAATGCCGATCCACATGAGGGGAAGCCGGATCTCGTCGGGCTTGCTCAAGTTGAGCTTCGTTTCCACCGTCAGCTCTTCGATGTTGAAGTCGGGCTGGTAGAACCGGTTAAAAAGCACGAGCGCGTCGACGCCTGCGTCGTCAACCTTCTTGGCGAAGTTTGCGATCGAGCTGAAGAAGGGGCTCATCTTCAGGGCGACAGGGATCGTGACCACCGACTTCACGGCCTTGACCACGTCCAGATAACGTTGCTCCACATCCACGCCCGTCATCTTGGGGTCGGTCGGGATGTAGTAGATGTTGAGTTCCAACCCCTTGGCGCCGGCCTGTTGAATCTGCTTCGCGTAGTCGATCCAGCCCTCATGCGTCGTGCCGTTCAGGCTGCCGAGGATCGGGATGTCACACGCGGCGGTCGCCTTCTGGATGAGCTCAAGGTAGGCATCGGGTCCGACGGTGTAGTTCTCGCTTGCGGGGAAATAGGACAACGCCTCCGAGAAGCTGTCGGTGCCCGACGTCATCGCCTGCTCGAGCATCGCATTCTCCTGGCGGAGCTGCTCCTCGAACATCGAGAACATCACGACCGCGCCGGCGCCGGCGTCTTCCATCTTCTTGATGGTGTCGACGTTCTCCGACATCGGGGATGACGACGCGACGATCGGGTTCTTCAGCTTCAGTCCCATGTATGTTGTGCTGAGGTCTATCATGGTCGTTCTCCTCCTAGACTTTCGGCGTCGCCATCTGTTCGTGTGCTTTCCAACGGGCAGTCACGTCTTCCTGCGCGAGTTTGAGCAGGCGTGCGGCCTCCTCGGGCGCGCTGTGGCTGAGCATCCGGTAGCGCACCTCGTTGTAGGCGTAATCCTTGAGCGAGATCGTGGGCGCCTTGGAATCGAGCTGGAATGGGTTCAGGCCCTGGTCCTTGAGCGTCGGGTTGAAGCGATAGAGCGGCCAGTGTCCGCAGTCCACGGCGAGCTTCTGCTGCTTGAGACCGGCTGTCATGTCGATGCCATGCGCGATGCAGTGGCTGTATGCGATGATGAGCGACGGCCCGTCGTACGCCTCGGCCTCTGCGAATGCGCGGAGCGTCTGGCGCGGATTCGCACCCATCGCCACGCGGGCGACGTAGACGTTTCCGTAGGAGCAGGCGAGGAGACCGAGATCCTTCTTGCCGTTCTTCTTTCCGCTCGCCGCAAACTTCGCCACTGCGCCGCGGGGTGTCGATTTCGACATCTGGCCGCCCGTGTTGGAATACACCTCGGTGTCGAGGACGAGGATCTTTACGTTGCGGCCGGACGCCATGACGTGGTCGAGGCCGCCGTATCCGATGTCATACGCCCAGCCGTCACCACCGACAACCCACACGCTGCGGCGGACCAGGTTGTCGGCGATCGGCAGAAGCGTCACGGCCTCGGGCCTTGAAATCTTCGCGAGTTTCGACTTGAGATCCGCCACGCGGGCGCGCTGCGCATCCACCTCGGAACGGGTGATCTGCGGGGCCTTGAGGATCGCGTCTGCCAGCTCTTCTCCGACATCACCGCGCAGCGCAGTCAGCAGCTCGCTTGCGAGCTCGATGTGCTTGTCGATGGTGAGTCGGTAGCCAAATCCGAATTCCGCATTGTCCTCGAACAGCGAGTTCGCCCACGCGGGGCCGCGTCCCTGCTTGTTCGTCGTCCACGGCGTGGTCGGCAGGTTGCCGCCATAAATCGAGGAGCAGCCTGTCGCATTCGCGACGAGCAGGCGGTCGCCGACGAGCTGGCTGAGGATACGGACGTACGGGGTCTCGCCGCAGCCGCTGCATGCGCCGGAGAATTCGAACATGGACTCGTAGTACTGCATGTCCTTCGGAAGCGTCGGATCGAGGTTCGCGATATCGACCTCGGGCAGCGCGTTGAAGAACACCTGGTTCTCGCGTTCCTGGACGAGGATCGGGTCCTTGTCCTGCATATTGATCGCGCGGAGGCCGACCTGCTCCTTGCTCTTCGCGGGGCAGACGCCGACGCATAGCGCGCAGCCGGTGCAGTCCTCGACCGCGATCTGCAGCGTGTAGCGGGCGGTGGCGGGAACGTCCTTGCCGCGGAGGGCGATGGACTTGAAGCCCTTCGGCGCCGTGGCCAGCGCCGACTCGTCGTAGTTCTTTGCGCTGATGACGCTGTGCGGACACACCAACGCGCACATACCGCACTGTGTGCAGACCTCGGGAAGCCAGACGGGGACGCTGGACGAGATGTTGCGCTTCTCCCACTTGGTCGTGCCCACGGGATAGGTTCCGTCGTTCGGGAGCGCGCTTACGGGGAGATCGTCGCCGCAGCCCGCCATCATCATTGCGGTCACGTTCTTCACGAAATCGGGCGCGGCATTCGAGACGACCGGGGGAAGGGCTGCGAAGTTCGTCACCTTGCCGGGAACCTTCACTTCGAACAAGCCGGCGAGCGTGGCGTCGACGGCTTCGAAGTTCTTGCGAACGACTTCCTCGCCCTTTTTGCCGTAGGTCTTCTTGATGGTGTATTTGATCTTCTCGATCGCCTCGTCGCGCGGAAGTACGCCGGAGATGGCAAAGAAGCAGGTCTGCATGATCGTGTTCGTGCGCGTGCCCATGCCGGAGTCGTGCGCGACCTTGTAGCCGTCGATCACGAACAGCTTGATCTGCTTGTCGAGGATCTGCTGCTGGACGCGGCCGGGCAGCTTGTCCCAGACCTTGTCGGGGCCGAACGGACTGTTCAGCAGGAATACGCAGCCCTTGGCCGCGTGCTTGAGGACATCGGTCTTCTCCAGGAAGTTGAACTGGTGACAGCCGATGAAGTTCGCGGACTGGACGAGATACGTGGAGCGGATCGGCTCGGGACCGAAGCGCAGGTGCGAGATGGTTTGGGAGCCGGACTTCTTGGAGTCGTAAACGAAATAGCCCTGCGCGTGGAAGTCGGTCTCCTCGCCGATGATCTTGATCGAGTTCTTGTTCGCGCCGACCGTGCCGTCGGCGCCCAGGCCGTAGAACATGCACCGGACCGTCGACGGGTCTTCGGTGCTGAACGAATAGTCGACGTCGAGGCTGGTGTGCATCACGTCGTCGACGATGCCGACCGTGAA
>CAZCZZ010000055.1:0-29151 GCA_964503335.1 uncultured Verrucomicrobiota bacterium | reverse complement strand
CGCCCGGGTGGTGAAATGGCAGACACAAGGGACTTAAAATCCCTTGGCTGAAAGGCCGTGTGGGTTCGAGTCCCACCCCGGGCATTTTCTTTCGAAGATCCGGCTAGCCAGCTTTGAGGGCTGCACTACACTAGCGCGCCTGAATCATGTTGAAGTTCATCACATCACTCTTTGTTATCGCTCTTCTTGTCGCCTTGCCTGCACGGGCGGACGACGCCTTCAAGGTGTCGTGGGTTGAGGGCAAGGATTACGTCTCGTTGCGCGAGCTGGCGCGTGTCTACACCTGCGCGGCGCAGGGGCCGCAGGGGCGGTCGATCAATCTCTTCAACAAGTGGAACAAGCTGGCGTTCACGACTAACGGGCGCGAGGTGATGATCAATGACGTGCTTGTCTGGATGCATGAGCCTTTGCAGTTGGTCAACAAGCGCTGGATGATCCGGGCGGTCGATGCGCGGAAGGTGATCGATCCCATTCTGAGGCCGTCGGAGAATCTCAAATCGGTAGGACACCGCATCGTGGTGCTCGACCCGGGCCATGGCGGACAGGACACGGGGGCGAAAGGCCGTCGCGGCGTGGAGGAGAAGCGCGTGGTGCTGGACGTGGCGCGACGGGTTCGGACCCAGCTCCAGCAGGCGGGCGTGAAGGTCTACATGACGCGCGAGAGCGACCGCTTTATCGAACTCGATGATCGATGCAAGAAGACCCGGTCGTGGGGTGGCGATGTCTTTGTCAGCATCCACCTGAATTCCGCTCCGTCCGCGCTGCCCGGCGGAACGGAGACCTACACCATTGCCTCCGCAGGTTATGCATCGACAGCGGGCGGGTCCTCGTCGGCAGCCCTGAATGGAAACAAGTATGAAGGTGCAAACTCGGCGCTGGGTTACTACGTGCACAAGTCGCTTACGCAGCGCATCAACGAGGGCGACCGCGGTGTGAAGCGCTCGCGCTTTCTCGTGCTGAAGAACGCCCCGTGTCCTGCAATCCTGGTCGAGTGCCTGTTTGTCTCCAATCGCAGCGAGGAAGAGAAGCTGCTCAATGATGCGTTTCGCGAATCGATGGCGCAGGGCATCTCCCGCGGCATTTTGAACTATCTCAATGCCGTAAAACGCGCCAAGCTGTCCGAACCATGAGTTCCAAGCAAGCGTCGCTGTCGCTGAAGTACTACATGTTCGATTGGGATGACAACATCCTGCACATGCCCACGCGCATCCACCTGGAGAAGAAGGTGGGCAAGGGTTGGAAGCCTTATCCCGTATCCACCGCCCAGTTCGCGAAGATCCGTCGCGACACGGTGAACTACCGCCCGCGCGATCTCGACTGGGACAGCGCGTTTGTCGATTTCTACGATGTCGGTCACCGTGGGCCGCGCGCATTTCTCGATGACACCAAGAAGGCGTTGAAGCCGATCATCGATGGACAAGCCAAGGGCGCGCCGAGTTTTCAGAAGTTCAAGAAGGCGCTCGTTGAAGGACGCCTTTTCGCCATCATCACCGCCCGCTCCCACGGAAGCGCCTCGATTCGACGCGGCGTCGAGTATTTCATCCAGAAGGTCCTGACGCCGGCGGAACGCAAGAAGATGGTCGCGAACCTGCGTCACTACGTCAGCTACTTCGGCGGAAATCCGGGGAACCTGTCGGACAAGGACATGCTCCGGAACTACCTCGACCTGAACCACTACCGCGGGGTCACGTCGCCCGAGTTCCAGGAGATCATGGGGCGCAAGCTCGGTGGTTCCGAGAGCCCCGAAAAGGCGAAGCAGGTCGCAGTGCGCGAGTTTGTTCGCCATGTCGTCACGCTCATCGAAAAGCGGCGCGGTGACGAAACCATCAGCGTGGGCTTCTCTGACGACGATCCGCACAACGTGGCCGCCATTGAAGCGTATCTGCGCACGGAACTCGCGAAACAATTTCCGGGCGTGAAGTTCGTGATCTATGACACGTCCGACCGTCGCAAGAAGGGCGGGCGCAAGATCGTCATCAAGGAGAACAAGCGGTGATCCAGCGACCCTTCGGCTCGACGGGCCTGATTGTTTCCGCGCTGGGCTTCGGGGCAGGGCATATCGGCAATCCGGCGATGCCCGAGGAACAGGTTGCTCGAATCCTCCATAGCGCCCTGGACGCCGGCATTTCCCTCTTTGATACGGCGCGCGGCTATGGGATGTCGGAGGAGCGCATCGGTCGTCATCTGAAATCGCGCCGCGACGAGTTCGTGCTTTCAACCAAGGTAGGCTACGGCATTCCCGGATTCGAGGATTGGACGGGTCCAATCATTGGAGCCGGAGTGCGTGCTGCCCTCCAACGATTGGAAACGGATCGCATCGACATCGTGCATCTCCACTCCTGTCCACTCGATGTCTTGAAGCGCGGCGATGTGATCGAGGCGCTGAATCGCGAAGTGGAGGCAGGGCGTGTGCTCGTCGCGGCCTACAGCGGTGAGAACGACGCGCTTGAGGCCGCTGCGCTTGACTCACGCTTCAGAAGCATCCAGTGCTCGATCAACATCTGTGACCAGTGGAGCCTCTCGAATGTCATTCCACATGCAGCGAAGCGACGCCTGGGCGTAATCGGAAAGCGCCCGGCCGCGAATGTGCCATGGCGATTCCCGTCGCGGCCGACGGGGCAGTATGCCGAAGTCTATTGGGATCGCTGGACGGCGATGCAGCTTGATGCGCGGGGGCTCGATTGGACCGAGCTCGCGCTGCGCTTCGCCGCATACCAGCCCGGCGTCTCGTCCTGCATCATGGGCACGGGAAACCTTGAACATCTCCAACACGCCGTCGATGCGGTGAACAAGGGCGCGCTGTCCTACGACCACGAGCAGGCCATCAGGGAAGCGTTCGCGCGAAACGGTGCGAGCTGGCGTGGGGAAGTCTGACCCTGCTCTTCCTCATAATCGTAATCTTAATCATCTTCTCATTCGAAATGCGATTTCCGAATCCGGATGAGCCGAAGATTATGATTAAGATTATGAGTACGATTACGAAGAGGAAGGATCAGACCGCCATCAGGTCTTTTTCTTTCGCGGCGTAAAGATCGTCGATCTTCTTGATGAATTGATCGGTGGTCTTCTGGATGTCGTCTTCGCCGTTCTTGCGATCGTCTTCCGTGATCTTGCTGCCCTTTTGCAGGGCCTTGATCTGCTCGTTCGAATCGCGCCGGATGTTTCGCACGGCGATGCGTGCGTCTTCGGACATACGCTTGGCGACTTTCGAGAGATCGCGGCGACGTTCTTCGCTGAGTTCAGGGATCGGCACGCGGATCACGCGTCCGTCGTCGAGCGGCGTGACGCCGATGTTCGCCGCGAGGATCGCGCGGGAGATGCCTTCGCGCGCGGACGGATCGAAGGGTGAAATCACGATGAGGCGCGGCTCGGGCGTCGAGATGCCGGCAATGTCCCGGAGGCGGGTGGGGGCGCCGTAGTATTCCACCTGGATGTTTTCGACGAGGCTGGGCGATGCTTTGCCGGTGCGTAGGCCCGACAGCTCGTGTTTCAGGTGATCGACGGCCTTGCCCATCTTGTCATCGGCATCGAGAAGAATATCGTCGAGAGATTCCATCGTGGTTCCCCTGCTGAATGGTTATTCGCAAACGAGTGTGCCGACCGGTTCGCCGAGCACCGCACGGATGATTTCGTCATCCTTGAAGAAGTTGAAAACGAGAATCGGGATCTGGCTGTCCATGCAGAGCGAGAACGCAGCGGCATCCATGACCTTCAAGCGCTTGTTCAACGCTTTCTGGTATTTCATCTTGCGATAGCGCTTCGCGGTCGGATCCTTCATCGGGTCGGCCGAATAGATGCCGTCCACCTTCGTGGCCTTCATCAGGACATTCGCGCCGATTTCGCTCGCGCGAAGTGCGGCGGCGCTGTCGGTCGTAAAGTAGGGGTTACCCGTTCCTGCCGCGAAGATCACGACGCGGCCTTTTTCGAGGTGGCGGATCGCGCGGCGACGGATGAAGGGCTCGGCGATCGTCGGCATGTTGATCGCGCTCATGACTCGGGTGAAGACGCCAGCGCCTTCGAGCGTGGCCTGCAAAGCGAGGGCGTTGATGACCGTGGCAAGCATGCCCATGTAGTCGCCCGTGGTGCGGTCGATGCCGCAGGCGCCGCCGGTCAGGCCACGGAAGATATTGCCGCCACCGACGACGATGGCCACCTCGACATCCATCGCCCGGAGCTGCTTCACCTGGCGTGCGATCGTGGAGAGAATGACGGGTGAAAGGTTCTCGCCGGCCTTCCTGTCCTGCAACGCTTCACCGCTCAACTTGAGCAGGATGCGCTTGTACTGGGGCGTTTTGGGCTTTTCCTTCTTTGCCATCGGGTTGGGACTATAGGAAACATGTAGACCTAAAGTAAAGTGTAGGTAGGGCGAACCCTCCGGGTGAGCCGTTGGCAACGGTCACGGCTCGGCAGGGACGCCTCGCCCTACCAGTGGGCCTCTACGCCAGAATGCGTTCGGCGACCGTGCGGGCGCTGTGGACGCAGTCGGGCATGCCGATGCCGCGATAGGCGCTGCCGGCGAGGTGAAGGCCCGGGATGGTGGTGGCCAAACGCTCCAGTTCGTCGACGCGATCAAGGTGTCCAACGTCGTACTGCGGGTTGCCCTTGGTCCAGCGGTAGATGCGCTGAACGATCGGGTCCTGTGTGATGCCGAAAAGCGATTCAAATTCCTTGCGGGCGGAGGCGAGCAGGACGTCATCCGGCTGCACCGCGGCGTTTTCGTTTGAGTAGCCTCCGATAAAGGCGCGAAGCAGGAAACAGCCGCGTGGCGCGCGATGACGGAATTTCACGGATGACCATGTGACCGCGAGCACATCGCGCTTTTCGGATGGCGGAATCATCACGCCAAAGCCGTCGAGTTCCTTGCCCGCGGGAAGGTCCGATAGCAGGAAGCCCATCGACACGGTCGCTGTGCTGACGTAGCGAATCGCGTTCAGTCGCTCCGCGAGTTCACCCGACTCCGCCTTCACCATCCCCGCCGCGAGATAGGCGGGAGTGCAGAGCACAACGTGATCGGCTTCAAGCCTGTCGCCCTGCTTGGTCACAACGACGAGGACTTCCCCTTTACGTTCTATGTGAGCCACGGGTGTGTTGGTCTGGATCGGTCCTGCGATGCGCTGTTGGAGTGCGGGCAGGATGCTGCCGACGCCGTGCTTCAGTGAGTTGAACATGGCATTTCCCGCAGCAAGGGGATTGGGGGGCGGCGGGTTCTTCTTTCCCGCACGGGCCGCACGAATGAGGCTCCCGTACTTCTTCTCCATGGCGAGGAATCGGGGGAATGTGCTCTTCATGCTCAAGCGGTACGGGTCGGAGACAAAGATGCCGGCCATCAAGGGTCCCGCGATCCGGTCCACGGCTTCTTTGCCAAGGCGTCGACCAATGAACTCGCCCAGGGTTACATCGCCGTCGCCGCTCAACGGCGGCACAAAGATGTCCATCGCCATTCTCAGCTTCCCGGGCATGGAGATGAGCGGCGAGAAGATGAAGGGTTTGATCTCTGTCGGAATCGTCAAGCGGAAGCCCGCAGGGAACTCGATCGGTTTCCCGTTGCGCAGCACGTAGACCTTGCGCTGGATCTCGTTTGACGGGATGAGATCGCCGCCCAGTCCGAGATCATGGCAGAGCTCGAGAAACGCCGGCTTCTCGGTCACGAAGGAGTCCGGCCCGCCTTCCACGGTGAACTCATCCACGTGTTCCGTTATGATCTTTCCGCCGATGCGACCCGACGCTTCAAGCAGCGTGACCTGAATCGCGCTGCCCTTTTCGCGGGCTTTCTTTTCGAGGTAGTAGGCTGTGGCGAGTCCGGCGATGCCTGCGCCGACGACGATGACCTTGGTCGGTGATTCACTCATGTCCATGTACGGACAAAATCCGCCAACCTATGCACATGGTCAACCGGCGTGTGCTCAAGGATGCCGTGGCCGAGGTTGAAGATGTGGCCCGGGCGACCCTTGACGCTCTGGAGTATTCGCGTGGCCTGACGGCGAATCTCGTCGGGCGTGCTGAACAGGATGACCGGGTCAAGATTGCCCTGCACGGCGACGTCGCTGCCGAGCTGGTCCCACGCCTTGTCGAGGTCGATACGCCAATCCACGCCCACGACGTCGGCGCCCGCTTCCTTCAACAGGGGAAGCCAAGCCGAGGTGCCGGTGCCGAAGTGGATTCGCGGTACGCTCCTGGTGCGTACAGCGATCTCCATGGCCTTCCGGCTGTGGGGCAGGACGAATTCACGGTAGTCGCTCGCGCTCAGAGCGCCGACCCAGCTGTCGAAGAGCTGAATCGCATCCGCTCCGGCTTCGATTTGCGCCGCGAGATAATCGCCGATGGCGATGGCGAGTTTGTCCATCAGGTTGTGCCATGCCGCGGGGTCGCTGTACATGAGCTGCTTCGCGAGTTTGAAGTCCCGCGAGGCGCCGCCTTCGATCGCGTAGCAGGCGAGGGTGAAGGGTGCGCCGGAGAATCCGAGAAGCGGAGTCTTTTCGCCCAACTCGCGCTTCGTCATGCGGATCGCATCCAGCGTGAAGCCGAGCTCCTGCGGCGAGCAGGGCTTCAAGGCGTCGATGTCGGCGACGGTGCGCAGTGGATTGTGAATGAGTGGACCTTCACCCTTGATGAATTCGAGTTGAAGTCCCATCGGTTCGAGCAGGGTGAGGATGTCGGCGAAGATGATCGCGGCATCGAGCGGAAAGGCCCGGATCGGCTGCATCGTGATTTCCGTCGCGACCGCCGGATCTTTCACCATGTCGAGAATGGACCGGTGCTGCGCCTTGATGGCCCGGTATTCCGGCATGTAGCGACCGGCCTGGCGCATGAACCAGACGGGCGTGTGATCGACTGGTTCGCGACGACAGGCCTTGAGGAATGTGGAGTCGGTGATCATGAACCCTGGGACTGCCAGATAGCTTTGCCGATGAAGAACGGGCCGAGACGTTCGAGAAACTCCGATGTCTGACGCGTCTTGCGCATGGCCTGGACCATGGCGGACAGCGGAAAGAGCTCGGCGCCGATGAGGCCGATGACGAAATCGTTGTCGTTCTTGTCGAGCCCGCGGCAGTCGAGGCGGATGTCGTGTCCGAATCCGCCCGCGCTGAACATCATGCCGAGCTGGCCATGCTCGCCGAGGATCGCCTTCTGTTCATCCGGCGGAAGCTTCTCGAAACTACCCTTGCGACGGAGCGGATACCACACTGCCCACGGCCATTCGGGATTGGTGATGCGATGAAGCGGTCGCTTGATGAGGACGTTCTCCAGGTCAGCTTCGTAGCCGATGGAATAGGAACGCCCCATCATCGTGAACTCTTCCTTTGCTGTGAGTCCGGCGAACGGTGACTCAACGAGGAAATCGCGCAGCGCAGTAACGAAATACGACGGATCCTCATGCGTCGCGGCCAAGGCGACACCCTGCGGATCGTTGATATCAAGATACAACGCACCCTTCACCCCGGAGCCCTGCAAGGCCTTGATCAGGGGCTTGATGTCGCCGCAACGCCCAAAGGCGAGCAGCTGCACAAAGAGGCGACGGTTGAGTGAAGTCGGATTCCCCGCCGCATCCCGACCCTTCTCGCTAAGGTCAGGCACAGCAGGCTGGTTTGGCTTTTCTGGACGCATAGGGCGAAGAAAGTAACGGATAATGCAATCCCTTGCCAGTCCCGTTGTTGAGCCCAGTCAGCACGTTTCTTGACGCTTTGTGAGACACGGTGGCAACATTCCGCGCTTGGGTCGGGATTCTATGGCAAATCGTTTGGAAAAATTAGAAACGTACATGCTGAGCGTCATTGAAGATCGCCGGCATGATCGTGGGGCCGACGCCATGCGGGCCTTTCTGCGCAGTCTCTCCGGCATCTTCGCGAGCCTGGTGCAGTTCCGGTTGTGGCTCTATCGCCACCGGCTCATGCGTCCGTACACATTGGGCGTCCAGGTGATCAGTATCGGTAACCTCACGGTGGGTGGCACGGGCAAGACGCCGATCGTGGAGAAGTTTGCGCGCACACTTCAAGCCAGCGGACGGAAGGTCGCGATCCTCAGTCGCGGTTACAAGCGCGATGAGGCGTCCGCGCTGACCCGATGGGTCAACAAGCTCACAGGCAAGGCCAAGCGCCAGTTGCCCCAGGTGGTGTCGGACGGCAAGCAGCTCCTCCTCGATTCCGCGATCAGCGGCGACGAGCCGTTCATGCTGGCGTCGAACCTGAAGGACGTGGCCGTGGTCGTGGATCGCGATCGCGTGAAGGCGGGCAAATACGCCATCCAGAAGCTGGGATGCGACACGCTCATCCTCGACGACGGATTCCAGTATCTCGACCTGCAACACCGGCTTGATATCGTGCTCGTAGATCGCACGAATCCGTTCGGGAACCGCAGGATGCTTCCGCGCGGCATCCTCCGCGAGCCCATCCGCAACATCAAGCGGGCGGGATTTATCTTCATCACCAAGTCGAACGGAGACGGCGCACAGGAGCTGAAGGACGAACTTCGCGCCTACAACCGCGACGCACCGATCACCGAATGCCGTCACTGTGCCCGCTATCTCCAGAACGTGTACACCGGCGAGCGCAAGGATCTCGACTATCTCAAGGATATGCCCGTCAGCGCGATCTCGGGAATCGCCCAGCCCAAGGGCTTCGAGGACGAGCTTGTGCGACTGGGTGCGAAAGTCATGTTCCACAAGCGCTACACGGACCATCACCGATACACGCAAATGGAGGTTCTCGAGGCGATCAACCGCGGCATGCAGCGCGGCGCGAAGATTGTGGTCACGACCGAGAAGGATGCCGTGCGGTTCCCGATGATCGAGCGGCGCGACATTCCCATCTATTACCTGCGCGTGGAGATTGAGCTGCTCTCCGGCGCGGAAAGCTTTGATGCCTTCATCCGCAAAATCTGCTTCAAGAACTGACGGACGCGAGGACCGCGCGCTGGTCGTGGGCGTCAACTGGCTGGGCGATGCCATCATGGCAATGCCCGCCCTGCAGGCCTTCCAGGCGGCGAATCCTGCGTGTTCGATCACGCTGCTCTCCAAGCCGGGCCTTGTGCCGCTTTGGAACATGCACGGCGCACCTTCCGATGTGGTCACGCTGGTGGAGAGCCCATCGGGCACGTTCGGTACCGCTTCGTTCCTCCGCTCTCAACGCTTTGCCGTGAGCTATATCCTTCCGAATTCCTTCCGCTCCGCACTGGTTCCGTTCCTCGCCTGCATTCCTGAGCGCGTCGGATTGCCGGGTCACGGACGCAGTTTCATGCTGACGCGCAAAGTCGCCGCGCCTTCTTCGCCTGACCTCCAACACCAACAGTATGAAATGGCGTCCATTCTCGGCGTGCTCGATCAACGCCCACTGCCAGGTCCGCAGCTCAACCCGTCGGCGAAGGCGATGCAGCAGGCCGATGTCTTGCTTGATGGCCTTCGCCAACCGGTTGTCGCGCTGATTCCGGGAGCCGCGCGCGGTCCGTCGAAGCGATGGCCGTCGGACTCCTTCATCGCTGTGGGTCGTGCGATCGCATCGAAGGCCGGTTTGGTCATTCTCGGATCGGCCGCGGAACGTGAACTGGGTGATGCCGTTGTACGCGGTATCGGCGCGGGAACCAATCTCGCGGGAAAGACGGACCTCGAAACCTTCGCGGCCGTGCTGTCGCGCTGCAAGGTCGTGGTCTGCAACGACAGCGGCGGAATGCATCTTGCGGCCGCCGTGGGTGCGCGTGTGGTGGCGATCTATGGACTTACCGATCCCGGGAAGACGGGTCCGCTGGGCGAGGGGCATCGTGTGATCCGCGCCTCGATGCAGGGTTCGCGCGACATTGCACGGACCGACGCCGAGGCGGAGAGGTGTCTCGCGGAGCTAAAACCGGACGTCGTGCTAAGCGCCGTTGAGGAGCTCTTGCTGTCATGACTGAACCACGCGCCAAAGTGTCTGCCTGCATTACGACGCTCAATGAAGAGGACAATATCGAGCGGTGCCTGAAGAGCCTGTCGTGGTGCGACGAGATCATTGTCGTGGACAGCTTCAGCACCGACCGCACGGTGGAGATTTGTCGCCGCTACACGCCGCTCGTCTCGCAGCATGAATGGACGGGTTACATCGGACAGAAGAACCTGACCCGCAAGATGGCGTCGTATCCCTGGATCCTCTTCCTCGACGCCGACGAGGAGGTGTCGCCGGACTTGCGCGAAGAGATCATCGCCGAGCTTTCGCGCGCCGACAATCCGTTCGCCGGCTACGAGTTCCCGCGGATGGTAAACTATCTCGGCAAGTGGATCCGGCACGGCGAGTGGTATCCGGATCTCAAGCTGAGACTCTTTCTCCGGGACAAAGGCCGCAGCGGCGGGCAGGAACCGCACGACCAAGTGATCGTGAACGGAGAGGTGAAACGGCTCAAGGGGCACCTTTGGCACTACACCTACGACGACATCCACGATCACCTTGAGACGATGAACCGCTTCTCGTCGATCACGGCACAGGAGAAGTTCAAGACGGGCTACCGCTTCTGCTGGACCGACTTTCTCATCCGACCCTTCTTCCGGTTCTTCAAGGCCTACATCCTTCGCCTTGGGTTTCTCGACGGCAAACGCGGCTTCCTCATCGCCCTCGTCAGCGCCTTCGGCGTCTGCATGAAGTATGCGAAGCTCTGGGAGTTGTGTTTGGAGGAGAAGAAGCTGAGAGCCGGGAGTCAGAAGTCAGGAGACAGGAGACAGTAGTCAGCGTCTCGACTACGGCGACTTTTTACGGCCGACGGCGATGGTGATCCGGCCCATCAGGTTGGCAGGGTGGAGAACCCACTTGATGTGGCTGCGGTAGACTTCATGTAAGTCAGCGTACTGTTTCCTCAACAGTTTGGCTTTCAGGGCGAAGGCGAAGAGGGGGTAGAGGAGGAGCATCGGAAGGCGCGCGCTGCGACGGATGCGGTTCGTTGCGAGGTCGACCATTTCACCCCCGAAGCGTTCGAGCAGGAAGATGATTTCCGGGACGCTGATCGGGTTGATGTGAAGCATGAAGTACTCCTTCAGCCGGGGATCGAGCGGGCGCGGCGCGCAGTCGGTGTAGCCGTAGAGGAAGAAGTGCCAGCGCGACGGGATGCTCAGCACGTTGGGTGTCGTAAGCACGAGGCGTCCGCCGGGTTTCGTCACCCGCATGATTTCACTCATGAACCGGATGTGGTTTTCGAGGTGTTCCAGCACTTCAATCGAAACGATCGCGTCGTAGGTGTTGTCGGGGAGCGGAATCGAGAGATTGAGGTCCGCCTTGTGGAACGGAACATCCTTCACCTTGAAGATTTCCTGCAGGTAGTCGCACGCCTCGACCTCGTAGCCTTTGTCGCGCAGGACCTTGGTGAAATAGCCCTCGCCGGCGCCTACGTCCAGGATGCGGGCCGGTGGCGGTGGCAGCAGTTCCAGGACTTTCGGGTAGATATCGGGCTGAAACGTGATGCCTTTGGGTTCCTGTTCGTTCATGGGGGTGAGAGTAGCAGCGAGGTGCCTGCCGACTCCACGGGAAATGTATTTGAACGGGTGGCTGCGATAAATCAGACTTTAGGCAGTGTCCGAAACAATAACGACAGGGAGTAGTGCATGATGACGTTATGGATTCGACGGCTGGCATTGATGGTGATTGCGGGCTTTGCGGGGGCTGCCATGGCTCAAACGACGGTAGTGACCATGGACGAGGATGAGGGTGTCACCGCGGTGGAGACCGAAACGACGACGACCATCGCCGACGAGGATGGGAACATGATCCATGTCGATGACGAAGACGGCACGGTCACGACGCATGATGCCGAAACCGGGGTCACCGTGGTCGAAGATGAGGAAGGCAATGTCGTGGCGACGGATGAAGAGGGCAACACCGTGGCGCACGACGCCGAAACGGGTGTCACGGCCGTCGAGGACGCGGATGGAAACGTCGTAGCGCAGGACGAAGAGGGAAATACCGTGGTAGTGGATTCCGAGGAAGGAATCACGGTTCACGAGGATGCCGAGGGAAACGTAACAGTCATTGAAGAATAGATTGTGACCGGGCGATGAAGCGGGGGGCCGGCGGATGCCGGCCCCCCGCTTCTTGCCAGAGCAGCCAGGGGATACAGCCTCGGTGGAGAACAAGAAAGTCATACGCTCCGCGATGAAGGTAGGCGGTTTCACGCTGATGAGCCGTATGCTGGGACTTGTGCGCGACACGTTGACGGCGAGCGCGTTCGGAACATCGGCGGCGATGTCCGATTTCGTCGTCGCCTTTCGCATCCCCAATATGTTCCGCGCGCTGTTTGGCGAAGGTGCGCTGAGCTCCGCCTTCGTGCCCGTGTTCATGGATACGCGGCGGAAGGAAGGCGACGAGGCGGCTTGGTTGGTGGCGCGCAAGGTGATTTCCCTGGTCAGCGTCACGTTGACGCTGGTTGTCGCGGTCGCGATCGCTATCACGTCTGCCCTTGGGTATGTGCCGGGGCTTGTCGAAAACGCGCCGACGGTGCTGCCGCTCACGCGGATCATGTTGCCGTACCTGCTATTCATCTGTGTCACCGCACTGTCGCAGGCGATCTTAAATTCGTTCCATCGCTTCTCCCTGCCCGCCTTCACACCGAGCCTGCTCAACATCACGTGGATTGCGTTCGTGATCCTGATCTGTCCGCTGTTTGGCGACACGTTGAATGAGCGCATCTACGGCGTGGCATGGGGCGTGTTCTTCGCAGGCATCGTGCAACTCGCGGCGCAGGTTCCGACGCTCATCAAGGTCGGGTACCGGCCGGGATTCAAACTCGACCTCTCCGATGAACGGGTGACGCGCTTCTTGAAACTCATGGGCCCCACGGCGCTGGGCCAATCCGTGTCGCAGATCAACGTCATGGTCAACGGCATCATCGCTCGGTGGGCCACGTCTTGGGCGCCAGCATCCCTGTTCTACGCCGAGCGACTCCTGTACTTCCCTCAAGGCATTCTTGCCACGGCGCTTGGGACTGTCCTTCTGCCCGTCTTCTCAGCCCACATTGCGCGAGGCGATCACGACCAGCTTCGCGTCACGTTGAATCATTCGCTGCGGACGCTGCTTTTTGTCATGGCGCCTGCTTCGCTCGGTTTGCTGGTACTCGCGGAACCGATCACGCAGTTGGTGTTCGGCTTCGGGCGTTTCGACGCGGTGTCGGTTTCGCACACGGCCACCGTGCTGCGTTTTTATGCGCCGGGCCTGTTCGTGTTCTGCCTGGCCAAGGTGTTTGTGCCTGCGTTCTATGCGATGCATGACACGAAGACGCCGTTTCGTGTCGGCCTTTTCAGCGTCGGCCTCAACTTCTCGCTGAACATCCTCTTCACGTTCATCCTGCCGCGCGATTGGAAGGCCGCCAGCCTCGCCTTTGCGACCGTGGTGTCGGAAGGCGTCTACGGCCTCACGCTGGCCCGACGCTTCCATGGCCGGATGGGTTCGCCCGGTTGGGACACAATTCTTCAAAGTGCGGGTCGGGCGCTATTCGGCGCAATTGTCATGTCGGCCGCGGCCTTTGGAACGCACGGGGCGCTTCATCTTGTGCTCGCGGGAAGGGTTCCCGAGAAGCTGTCCCAGGTCATCTCGGTGCTAAGCGCGATCGGTGTAGGCGCCGCGGTGTATTTCGCCGTGGCCGCGCTCATGCGGGCACCGGAGATCGGATTCGTGAAAGACGCCGTGCTGAACCGGCGTCGCGCGAAGGCTACTTCGCCGGAGTCCGCGCAAAACGATCCCTGAACACGCCGGCGACGCCGGACAGGATCAGCACCACGCCGCCGACCGTGAAGCTGGTTATCTCCTCACGCAGCAGCAGCCAGCCCAGAAACACCGCGATCACGGGATTCACGTAGGCGTAGGTCATCACGACGGGGATCGGCAGGCTCCGCAACGCGATGAGGAACGACGTGAACGATAGCACCGAGCCGAAGAGCACGAGGAATCCCCATGCGAGCCAGGCTTCGTGCGAAGGCGTGTGCCACGTTTCGCCCGTGAGGAGGATCAGGACGAGAAACCCGACGCCACCGATCAACTGCTGGTAGCCGGAACTGACCATGGGTGGAAGATGGTGCGGATTTCTCTGCTGCAGGATCGAGCCGAGGCCCCATGAGATCGGAGCGATGATGAGCGCGAACGTGGCCGCAAGATCCGCGCGACCGCCGGCCTGAATCACGGGCCAGGTAAGCACCGCGAGGCCGGTGAATCCGATCAGCAGGGAGATGCACAGCAGGAGCGATGGCCGGCGGCGATCGAGGATGGATTCGATGATCGCAGTCCACACCGGCGTGCTGCCCACCACAAGCGCAGCGTAGCCCGAGTGGGCCCGCTGCTCAGCCCATGTGACGAGGCCGTTGCCGCCGTTCCACAGCAGGATGGAACTGACGATGAGGATGGGAAGTTCCCTGCGCGGCAGGGTCAGTTTCTGGCCGGTCAGGCGTGCAATAAGAAGCAGGATGAAGCCGCCGACGAACACGCGAGAGGCGGCCATGATGAATGGCGCAAAGCCGCCTTCCTCCCGCACCGCGAAGCGGATGGCAAGGTACGTCGCGCCCCACACAATGTAGACCACGCAGAGGTGGAACAAACCCGACCAGGGCAGGTCACGTGATGTCGAACCGGCTGGCGTCACGCGGGGCTGAACTCCTTGAAGAATCTCCAGAAGCTTTCGGTGGCATTCACGCGATTGGACGTATCGCCGACAAGGGCTTGCGGAAGCAGGCGATGGCCGCCGGGCCAGACGTGACCCAAGTCGTGAATGATGCCGACGCGAAGCCGTGCCCGGGCGTGCGCCCCTTTGAACGTGGTCCACGTCACGCCGTCGTCTTCGCTTATTTCCGGATGGCGCGTATCGAGTCCGTTGGCTTTAGCCCAGCGCGTGGCGGAATCCATGACAGGCGGGCGCTTCTCCACCTTTCCCCAGGGCAGTTCGACGTTTCCGCCGTGGAGGGGGCTGAGTGGATCGACGGCGCCGAAGAGATACATCGCGGGGACAGGTTGGGGCAGGGGAGCATCGTCGATCCGGCAGTAGCCGCCGGCGACGCCGATGGCGACGACACGATCCGGGTTCGCGGCCGCGAAGGCGAAGGTCATGGCCGCGCCGTTGGAGAATCCACTCATGAAGAAGCGTGACGCATCAAGGGTGGAGCGCGATGCCAGATCGTCAAAGACCGCGTTAAGGAATCGATGATCGTCGACATCGGGACGTTCGATGTCCGACCCACCGCGTCCTGCGTTCCACATCTGCGGATTGTCGAGAAAGTGTTGTGGCCCGTGCGGGTTCAGTCGCAGGGCTTCAGGGTAGGCCACCGCAAACCCTTCCCGGTCAGCCAGACCACTCCACCCCGTGATCTTCATTGCGGTCCAAGGCGTGCCTCCCCGTCCATCGAGCATGACCACGACCGGAATCTTCGCGTTCATCTCTTCGCGGGGTGGAAGATGCAAGACGTACCGTCGTTGTAACCCCCCGACGTCCAGATAGATGACTTCGTCGCCGTGACTCATAACGCAGTCACGCTACCCGATCGCTTTACTCACTTCCACACCCGATGAAAATCGTATCACTCTTGCAAAATCGATTGTCATGATCTTGCCTCGATGGATCGGCAATCGAGGCTTTCAAGGCCGCTAGGATTGCTTCAAAGCGTTATTGGAAAACGTCTTGCGCATCTTTACCACCGACCCGTGTGTTCGCATTGTTGCACTGGAGAGAATATGGCGTCCGGTCATTGAAGTTTGTAAACCGCTTGAATGCGTTGGCATGCCCTGTGCTATTATCTCACTTTAGAGAGCACGACCATGAAACGCAGCTACAGAATCACAAGTGAGATGAAGGCGGGGGCGGTAGTGCTCGCGTTGGTCACGCAGCTTGTCTCTGCGCAGGACTGCACGACGTCGTTTGGTGGCCGGATCGACAAGGGTGTGATCGCTCCCGACATCACGGAAGCTTCCGGCCTTGCTGCCAGCCGCCTGAACGCGAACGTGCTCTACACGCACGAGGATTCGGGTCACAGCTCGAAGGTCTTCATGATGAACAGCTCGGGCGCTCATCTCGGTTACATCCGGGTCGAGAACTATACGGCGCGCGACTGGGAAGATATTGCAGTGGGTCCCGGTCCCGACGACGGCGCGTCCTATCTGTACGTGGGCGATATCGGCGACAACTCGGCGCAGTATCCCACGAAGACGATCATCCGCTTCCGCGAGCCCTCGGTCTCCGCGAGCCAGGCTGCGGCGAACCAATACGTTTCATCCTACGACCTGATCACCTTCCAGTATCCCGACGGCGCGCGGGATGCCGAAACGCTGATGGTCGATCCCCTGACGAAGGACATCTTCGTGGTGTCGAAACGCGAGGCGAACGTGAATGTGTATCGCCTTCCTTATCCCCAATCCACGACGCAGGTCATCACGGCGCAGAAAGTCCTGACCCTCGGCCTGACCTCGACGGTGGCGGGCGACATTTCAGTCTCCGGCTATCAGATCCTGATCAAGGACTACGGCCAGGTATACAAGTGGTGCCGGGCTGCGGGACAGACCATCGCCCAGGCCTTGGCTTCATCCCCGGTGGTGGTTCCCTACGTCGCCGAGCAACAGGGCGAGTCCGTGTGCTGGAGCGCAACGGGCGACGGCTACTTCACGGTCAGCGAAGGCACAAGCCAGCACCTTTCTTTTTATCCGGCGCAGGGATCAGTTTCTACTCCTCCTCCTGGCCCTGCGCCGGAACCCGATCCCACGCCCACACCCGCGCCGGCACCGACGCCCTCCTCGTACCGCAAGCATGACTACAGCGGCGACGGCAAGGCCGATATCTCGGTGTTCTTCGGCAAAGGCCGTACGTGGTACACGATCAACAGCGCAAGTGGCGCCGGTTCCCAGGAAGTCTGGGGCGACACTTCGGCAGCACCTGCCCCCGGTGATTTCGACGGTGATGGCTCGGCGGACCTGGCGACGTTCAATCCTCCGACCGGCCTATGGCGCTTGAACATGGGCGGCGGCGATACACTCAGCGTCCAATTCGGTTGGAGCGAGACGGTTTCCGTGGCCGCCGACTACGACGGCGACGGTGTGTCGGACATCGCGGTGTTCCATCCCGCCTCCGGCACCTGGTACATCATGAAGACCACAGCCGGCTTCCAGACTCACCAGTTCGGCTGGAGCGAAGTGACGCCGGTTCCCGCAGATTTCGACGGTGATGGCAAGGACGACCTCGCGGTGTTCTATCCCGCGCAGGGCGCCTGGCACATTCTTCAATCGCGCGACGGCTACCGCTACGAGCAGTTCGGCTGGGGCGAGACCGTGGCCTGCCCGGCGGATTATGATGGCGACGGCAAAGCCGACCTCGCGGTGTATCACCCCGCCACGGGCGGCTGGTACATCCACGGCTCGAAGACCGGTCCCTACTACAAGCAGTTCGGCTGGAGCGAGACGCTCCCCGTGCCGGCGGATTTCGACGGCGATCACAAGGACGACCTTGCAGTGTATCACCCCGCGGCTGGAACCTGGTACGCGTTCCAGTCTGCGGAGGGCTTTAAGTCGCAGACCTGGGGCTGGAGCGAGACCGATCCGGTCGCTTCGGATTCCGTCCTGCGGACGAAGTACGGCAAGTACACGCCTCCCGCGCCGGCTCCTGCACCGACGAAGAAGCCGCGGAAGTAGATCTTCGACGCAGACCTGAAGAAAATCGGCTTTCTTTCCCGTCCAGAATTCGTATAACCCCGCGCCCATGCGCATCAAACCTTTCAAAGCCATTCGTCCGCCCGCGAATCTTGCCGCAGAAGTCGCCAGCCTGCCCTATGACGTGGGCGAACTGGCGGACGCGCGACGCGAAGCGGCTGCGAATCCGAAGAGCTTCCTGCACGTCGAGCGGCCCGAGGTGGATCTGTCCGATTCGTTCAAGCCGGGCGACGATCACGCCAGCGCTGCGCAGCATTTGAAGGCGTTCCGCGAAAAGGGCTGGCTCACACAGGAAGGCGAAGAGTCCCTCTACCTGTATCGCCTCACGCTCGGCAAACATGTCCAGACCGGCCTTATCGCCTGCTGCCATGTCGATGAGTACTGGGCGGACATCATCAAGAAGCACGAGAAGACGAAGAAGCCCGTCGAGGACCAGCGTACGCAGCACGTCCTCACGACCAACGCGAACACGGGGCCGATCTTCCTGCTCTACAAGGATCAAGCGGCCCTCGATGCCGCCGCTGCGTCCGTTGCATCCGGCGCGCCGCTTTTCGATTTCACCGCGAAGGACGGCATCCGTCATACGGTGTGGAAGATTCCGCAGGCCGATCCGTGGGTTAAAGCCTTCACGGCGGTCCCTGTCGCTTACATTGCCGATGGACATCATCGCGCCGCGTCCGCGGGCAGGGCCGGGATCGAGCGCAGAGCAGCGAATCCCAATCACACCGGCAACGAGGAATACAACTGGTTCCTGACGGTGCTTTTCCCCGCAAGCCAGCTGATGATCCTTGCGTACCACCGGTTCTTGAAGGACCTCAACGGCCTCACGGCAGACACGTTCCTTGCCAAGGTTCGTTCCCTTTTTACGGTGACAGAGAACACGAGTCCGCAGCCGGCACAGCAGGGCCACGTCAGCATGTATCTCGCGGGCAGGTGGTTTGGGCTGAGCTGGAAGGCCGATTCGAACGCGGACCCGGTCTCCGCTCTCGACGTGAGCGTCCTGCAAGCACGCCTGCTCGGCCCCGTCCTCGGCATCGACGACCCGCGCACGAATTCACGCATCGGGTATCTGGGCGGATTCGGCGCGGTGGATGAATTGAAGCGCCGCGTCGACACAGGCGAAGCCGCCGTCGCCTTCGCCATGTTCCCCACAACCGTGGACCAACTCATGGCCATCTCCGACGCCGGCCAGATCATGCCTCCAAAGAGCACTTGGTTTGAGCCGAAGCTCCGATCCGGCCTTTTCGTGCACGACCTGGGTTGATCCGGCCCGCGTGACGGCTGGGCCTATTGCCCGATCACGCGGAAGTGGCGGGTGGAGGGGATGAGGTTGGTTTCGTCGCCGATCCAGTAGCTGTTGAGGGTTGGCCACTGGCCGGTGGGCGTTACCGGCTGCCAGGCGGGATTGACAAGGTTCGTCGTGCTCTGGAGCGTGTATTGCATTTGGAAACCTGTGCCGCGCCACTGCACGAGGCCTTGTCCGTTCTGGAGCCGTGCCTCCGGGCTGATGCGGACCATCTCGATGACGTTCGTTGTCGGGTCGAGCAGGAATCCCTTGGCGGCCCCGCTGATCACGCCCCAGCCGACGATCTGTCCCGAGTTGTTGATGTCGTGCGCATCGTGAAGTACCCAGCCCGATTCGGGGCAGATGAGGCTGTTCAAGTCGATCATCTCGCCGACACTGTAGAGGAACGCGCGGCTTTGCGAATTGGAGTTCCACGCGTAGCCGACGACATCGCCCGCGTCATTGATGGCGTGAGCTTCACTGATGGCTCCGCCGAGCGTCCCGAGGTCCTGCATCAACGTGTTGACGCGCGAGGCCGGATTGTTGTCGTCGTCCCACATCCCGTCCACAGGCGACACGAGGAACGCATGCGGCGTTGTGTAACCGATCGTTTCCGATGAGCCGACCACCTGGCCGACGTTGTTGATGCCCTGGGCGGTTCCTGAATTTCCGCCGAGGCTGCCCAGGCTGATGAATTCACCCGAGTCCTTCAGCCCGTTTGTATTGGCGTCGACCCAGATGAACGGATCCCAGCAATCCGAGGGACAGAAGATGTGCGCGTAGCCCACAATCATGCCGAGGTCGTTGATGTCGAATGCGCCGCCGGAGACGAGGGTGCTGAATGTGCCGAGGTCCGTGAACGCGCCGTCCTTCACGTAGGCCGGATGTGGATGGGGCGGGGTGTTGGTCAACACGAGGTGCGCGGCCGCGACGTTCGAGTTGTTGATTGCGCCGAACGTGGACACGAAGGTGACGGGTGAGGTGGCAAAGGTGGCGACGGTGCCGGTGGACCACACGAAGCCCCGGTTGAGGCCGTTGCTGACCATGTTGCCCACGATATGGCCGTGCCGGTTAATGTCGTACGCGGCGCTGGAATCGAGGCCGCCGACCGCGAAGAGATTGCTCATCACCCCGTCCTTCCAGATGAACGCGCGCAACGCTCCCGAGGTCAGCGCGGCCTGTCCGACCACATGGCCGAGATCGTTGATGCCGAATGCGACGGATGACACGCCGCCCAGCGTGCCGAGGTCGATGATTTCGAGCGAGCCGCACTCTGGCGCGGAAGGTAGGAGCACGACTTCCGCGGTGTCCTGCGCCATGACGACATAGCCGTTTGGCGCGAAGCCCGTGATGGATGCGCTGTTCACAAGACTCGTCGTGATGGAGCTCTCGACATAGAAGGAGTTCGTCTGACCGACACCAAGCGAGGGGATGGCGAGCAGGTTCGTTGCGCCCAGGTAGGGATCGAATACCGTGACGTTGGTGAGCGCGATGTCCCCGACGTTTGCGACTTCGAAACAGTAGGTGACAGCGACTCCGTTGGAGCCAAGGACGATCTCCGCACCGGGGCATGACGCACCGCCGTCGTGTCCGCTGTAGACCGTCTTCTGGATCTGGATCGCCGGCTGGATGAGACGGACCTCCGCCGTGTCTTCGTCCGCGACCGGGTCATTGTTCGGATCGTTGCCCGTAACGACAGCCGTGTTTGTCAGGTTCGCGGTGACGAAGGCCGCGAACGAGGTGAACACGACGTCGCCTGCGGCCAGCGTGCCGAAGGAGACGGGGGGCAGGCCGAGTGTTGTATCTTGGAGTTGCACGGAGGTCAGGTTCGTCGTGCCGTTGTTTGCGATACGGAAGCAGTATGTGACGGGGGCGCCGTTCGTCTCCATGACCAGTTCGCCGCCGGGACACGAGGCTCCGCCATCGTGGCCGCGGTAAACGGTTTTCTGGACTTCGATCAGAGGGATGATCAGCACGACATCGGCACTGTCACTGTCGGCGACGGCGTTTCCAAGTGCATCGTACCCGCCCGCCGTTGCCGTATTTCGCAGGTCTCCGCTGACAACCGATTCCACATACGTAGTCCTGCTCTCGCCGGCCAGGAGGGTCCCCAACGGGATGGGTGTGATGCCAAGGGCGGTGTCTTCTACGCTGACATTGGTGAGCGTGGAGCCGCCCGTATTCTGCACATGGAACAGATAGGTCACGGGCGCGCCATTCGTTCCCTGCACCATCTCAAAGCCCGGGAAGCTGGCTCCTCCATCGTGCCCGAGATAGACGGTCTTCTGAATCGCAAGGTCTGCAGGCACGAAGCATTCCGCCGCCTGGTTCGTGTTCAGCGTGTCGCGCGTGTGAGATTGAGGTGCGATCCACGTGTACGCTGCGTACTGGGTGCCTGTGCCTTGCAGTTGCAGCGAGAATCCAACAGGAGTTGTTCCTGTTTCCTCCACGACGACATCGGTCGACGTCAGGCCGGCCGCAGGTCCGTCGCTGGCAGTGAAAGTGCCCTCGTAGCTGAGGAATTGTATGACGTTCGTACCCTTCACGAGCGCGATGCCTTCCGTTTCGTTTTGCAGGCCGTTCACGCCGTAGGCAATCCATGCGGCGCCGAAACCGCACTGCTCATTGTCGAGCGTACCGGACAGGAGTTGCGTATCGTAACGAAGGCCGCTGGAGCCGTTGTACAAGACGATCGAGTAATTCGTGAGCACCGTGCCCGCGGTGCCGGCGACTTCCACGCCTTCGTCGGAGTCGGTTCCGGCGTTGTCGTAGTGAAACTCATTGATCCAGACGTCCTCGCTGGTGATCGGACTCACGACCGCGATTGTCACGATACCCGTCTCCGCTCCGTCAGCATCGGTGGCGATAAACGACACCTGGAAAACCTCGCCGGTCTGCGCGGGCGCTGGCGTGAACGCAAAGCTGCCGTTTCCATTGGTCGAGACGAGGGAGGAGTTGGTCGGTGCGCCGGACACCGTCAAGGTGATGGCGTGGCCGTCGGCCGGATCGCGGGCGCGAACAGGGAACTCCAGTGCAAGTCCGACGAAGGCTGTCTGGTCCGGCATCTCCAGGATGACGGGTGGCTGGTTTGTCAGATAGGGACTGCCGTATGTGCGCTGTCCCGGACTTGCCCGAGAGGAATTGGTGGTCAATGCCAGATGACTGGCGAAAGCGCCCGTTCCCTCCGGGTTCCTGACGCTGGACGCGGCGGGCACGGTGGCGACGTAACTTACCTGGTCCACCAGCGTCGTTTGCGGTGAGTAGAGAAGGATGGAATCCGTATCGTTGTTCAAGCCGAGGCTTCCGCTCGATGCACGCTGAGCGGGCAAGTTGGTGAACTCGAGCAGGCTCCCGCCGCCAAAGACGACGATGGAACCACCGGGCGGCAGCAGGCGCGGCGTAAAGACGTGATGCCTGATCGACTGCGTCGCGTTGAAGATGATCAATCCCGTCACGTCGATCGTGTTCGTCGACGTGTTCAACAACTCCACGAACTCGTCATTGAATATGTCGTTCTGTCCGTCGGAATTGGAATCGACGTGAACGGATATACCGCTCTTGGGGTTCGCGAGAAACTCGTTGATCACCAAGCCGTTGTACTGGGCCATGGATGGGCACACGGCGCAGAAGAAGACCAGTACCGACGAGGTCTTTGCCTTCGACCATCTCTTTGTCCACCACATCCCTTGCACCCCATCTCTCGCCCGTTGCCGCCCACGTGGCCCTTGTAGAGTACACCCGCGGTGATGGCGGTCAACGGGGGGCTTTACGGGAGTTCCACGACGGCGCGATAGGCGCGCTGCGCGTTATTGGGCGGACCCATCGTGCTGTTGGTCGATTCGTCGTCAATGAAGGTGCGCGTCGAGTTCACGGTGCTGGTTTCGAACCATGTGCCGAAGCCGTTGTTTGAGTTGGCGAACGGAGTCCAGAGCATGCCGTTCGAGAGAGCCCCGTCCGCGTAATACATCGTGTAGCGGCGTCCCGGCGCGGTGGGTACCTGCACGTTGCGCTGCGACGGACCGACGGGCTGGACGAGGTTCTGGACTTCGAAGAACGAATTACCGTCGTTCGGATTCGTCCCGGCAATCTGCTCGGTCATGTTGTTATGACCGTCGAGATCCGGATCGCCGAAGGCGCCGTTGTCGCCGGTGCCATCCGTCGGGTTCAAGCCGTACTGCAATTCGAAGTCCACGTGGAGCCCGTCGTTGTCGTAGTCGAGTTCCTCCTCGATCTTCAGGTATTGCACCAGCGCGCCATCGGCCGCGACGGGGCCGAACTGTCCCCCGTCGAGCGACACAAACACGCCGTTGTTCCACATATCGACGCCCGTCTTCGGCCAGCCGGGCAGCGTCGCGTTGATGTCGCTCGCGGCGAGGTTGCGGACCTTGTACTGGCGATTCGTGTCGAGTCCCAGCTGGCCCCACGCGGGGCGCAGGTCGTAGGTGTCAGCCGCCAGCGTATGGGGCTGGCCATGACGCAGCAGGTTCGCGAAGGCGAGCACGACATCCTTGTTGCGCGGCGAGGAGAAGGGTTGCTCATACTTCGCCACGGCGAAGATCTGCGCATTGTCGCCGCCGGCCATGCGGTTCAGGAAGAAGCGGTTCACGCTGCGCAGGGCAGGGCTGGCGTGGCGGGCGAAGTTGATTCGCGCATAGATCACATCCAGGAACGTGGCGTCGGGCGGGGGACTGAACCAGACTGTGAGCTGGTTCCAGCGTTTGAAGTGCGGGACGTATTTGCCGAAGTTCAACTCGTGGTACACGAAGCCGTCGTTGTATCCGATCGCGGGATTCGCTTCGTAGTTCTTGATGCCCTTTTCCTGTCCGTAGAAGATCATGGGTATGCCATCCACGCTGCTGACGGCGCCGTAGCGCGACACGACGACCCACGGGTCGCTGTCCGGCAGGATTTCGTCATGCGAGGTGAGGTTGAGCAGGATCGCTCCACCGTTGTAGGCGTTGCGCCGGGCTTCGAGGGCGCCGCGGATTTCCCACGTGTTGTTCACCTTGGCCTGCGTGAAGTTGAACACGAGGTTCTCGTTCAGGATGTCGAAGTGGCGGTTCGAACGATAGCCGGGGCTTCCGCCATCGAGCGTCTCTGCCATGAAGAGGAAGTTCCACTTCTTCGAGCGGGTGCGGTTGATGATGTACTCCCACATCTGCGGGGGCAGGCCTTGGCCGAAGTCACAGCGCAGGCCGTCGATGCCCTTGTCGTCCTGGGCGAGGATAAAACTGTTCGTGCCGGAGTGTCCGGTCTTCTTGAGCCAGAACTCGGGATAGTAGCCGAAGAGCTTCCAGAGCTCGATGACGCCCGGTGTCATGGAGCCATAGTCGAACCAGTCGCCTTCGTTGACGTAGTTGCCATTGTCCTGCGGATTGACGCAGACGAGCGCGGCGTAGCGACCGAAGTAGAGTTCGGTCACGTCGGACCACTTGCCGAAATCGCCGCGGTCCGGCGCCACCGCCAGGTCGTTGTCGAACGCGGAGTTGTAGTAGTCGGCCTCGTCGCAATAGCTCACGCCGCTGTCGGCGTACCAGTAGTGGCGGTAGGTTCCGATTCGGTCGCCGCCGCTCACGACGGGCGAGTTTGTGTCGGCGATATTGCGGTGGATGCCGAGGTCGATGCCGCCCTGGCCGAACACGGCGTCCCACGACGTGTGATTGAACACGCCGTCGAGCATCACGTTGATCGTGCCGACGCTGCCCGTGTGGGCATCGCACTGTGCGACAAAATTCGTGAACTCATCCATCGCGTTCGCTTCGTTGTTGAATGTCCCGAAGGGCGCGCCGACCCAGAAGTAGTTCTTCGTCGCGTAAGGACTGCCGGGTGCATACCGCTGGCCGGTGAAAGGATCGTTTTCCGAACGATCGATGCCGTTCGGGTGGATGGGCTGGAACCACAGGCAGTTCACCTGGAGGAAGTTCAGGTACTCCAGGTTGAACGGGTCGTAGCCATCCGTGTCGCCCTGTCCCGCGTTGAGCAGGTCGGTGAACGTGCTGCGCCCGCCCTCATCCGCGCCCTGCGCTTCAACGGTGAGGGTGTTGAGTTCGTACATCGTCTGGTCATGTGTCTTCGTGGGGGAGGCGACGATCGCGTGGTCGCGCCGCCCGCTTGAGCTGTAATAGGTCCAGTTCGTATTGCTGACGGTCTGATGGCGTGCGGTTAATCTGTACGAGCCGCAGCGACTGACGCGCGCCGTCCAGATGTATTCGCCCGGCGCGTATTGCAGCATCGGGAACGCGCGGAAGTACGCGCCGGTGTCGTTCGTCGTGATCGTGTTGCCGTCGGGCGGGCGGATGCCGTCGGGCACGCCGTCGTTGTTGTAGTCGACGTCCACGTAGTCGCGCCGGCCGACGTTGCTGAAGACCTCGGCTTTGGTCGGATTCACCACGCCGGGCTTGTAGATGATCACAAGGTCCTGCACATCGCCGCTGATTTCATCGAGGAACATCTTGGTCGTCGTGTAATTCGCGCCGAGGCCGTTGATGGTGAGCACGGGTTCGCCGAGGGTGCCGAGCTGGAACGAGAACGTCGTGTTGTCGACGCCTGCATTGAAGTCCGCGAAGCGCTCCGTGGCGCTGTGCCACATGCCGATCTTGTATTTGATCGTCGTGAATCCGGGCAGGCCATAGGCCGTGCCGAACCACCACATCGCATCGCCGAGTTCGTACGGATCGGTTTCGATGTGGCTGAACTGCATCGGCGCGACGAAGGTCGACGCATTGCCGGGCGTGCCGAAGGATCCCGCGGGCTCTGTACCGTCCACCGTATAGTAGACGCAGCCGTTCGTGGCCCAGCGGCCCGAGCCGTCGGCGTTGGCGTAGCCGACTTTCGTCCAGAACTGCACGTTGGTGCCGTTGAGGATCACGCGGTTGTTGTTGTGAAAGACGAAGGCGGGGTCGCGCGGGTTTGTGCGGAAGAGGTAGTTCGAGCCCTGGTTGTTCGCCCACGAGAGCGTCATGGCGTCGACGCCGTAGCCGTTCAGCGACGCGAGATAATTCGAAGTCGCCGTGGTCACGAGCGCGTACCAGCGCGTCGTCGTGGTGAGCGAACTCATCTGGTTCGTCATCGTGATCGTGGCGTAGTTGTTGGTGAGGGGGAGTTCGACAACGCTCCACGACGCGAAGTCATTGGTCGTGATGCGGATGAACACGCGCTCTTCGGGCGGGGGATTGGTATAGAGGAGGACGGTGTACGTGAGAACTTCGTTGGACTCCAAGGCCCCGACGGGTCCGCTTGCCGCGGAGATGAAGACCGGGTCGTTGCTGACTTCCATCACGGAGATGTAACTATCAGACAATGCGGGGTTCTTCACCGTAAAGACGTAGCTGTATCCGCTGGTTACGCCTCCGATGAGGATGCTGTTCGCATCACCCGCGGGCTGGTAGTACATGACGCCCACGGTGTTCTTCAGGAAGTTGGTGTTTCCACCGTAATCGTTGGCCCACAGGTTCCCCGTGGTCATTTTGAATCCAAAATCCGCGTCGTTCGTATTGGATTCCAGCGTGTAGCGGAACCACTCGGGCGAGCCATCCGGCCCGGTGTATTTCGCTGTCAGCGCAATCGTTGCGGGGTCGGGAAACCCGTTTCCATCGCTTGGAAAGTCGACCTCGCTGGCGTTCCAAGCCTTGGAACTTTCTGCCGCGAGCAAAAGGCAGAAAGCAGCTGAAATGATCGAAAAACAGGACTTCCCCATGACGACACCCCTTCCATTCATTGATTCACGCGAACGGAGCATCACTTCGTTGCCGGTGAGCAGCCGACAGGTCGTTCGCAGGGGAGAGGATAAGTTAGAGGAACAACTGATGCAAGGGGGTGGACCACGGAATCTTGCATAAAATGGGCCCCGCCTTTGCCCTTGACCCCCCGCCTAGGAGGGCTAGTATTTCATCAACGCGGGAGGCTTGCGTTACCTGCACATCTAGCGCGGGTTACGTGAGGAGAGAGAATAAGCGGAGGGAGCGATCATGACGAAGCGAGATTTGGTAGTGCGCATCTCCGAGGAGACGGGCCTGATTCAGCAGGACGTCTATACGGTAATCCAGAAGACTCTGGATTATATTGTCGAAGCGCTGACCAAGGGGGAAAACGTCGAGTTCCGCAACTTCGGAGTCTTCGAAGTGCGTCAGCGCAAACAGCGGATCGGACGCAACCCGAACAAGCCCGAGCAGGTCGTCACCATTCCCGAGAGGAAAGTGGTGAAGTTCAAGCCGGGCAAGGTGATGAAACACATCATCACCGGCTAAGCCCACCTCGACCCCGGTCCCGCGTTCCATGGCCTCCGAAGAATTCCAGCCCCTACAGGGCATGTCCGACCTTTCGTCGCCCGAGATTTCCATCTGGCAGCGCATTGAGTCGACAACCCGTCGCGTTTTTCACCTCTACGGCTGCGATGAGGTCCGCACGCCCGTCCTCGAGAAGTCCACGGTCTTTGAACGCACGATGGGCGACACGACGGATGTCGTTCAGAAGGAGATGTATGTGTTCGAAGACCGCGGTGGACGCCGAGTCGCGCTGCGGCCCGAAGGCACCGCGGGCGTCATGCGCTACATCGCGGGTCTCGGCCAGGAAGGCCACGATGCGCGCGTGTATTACATCGGACCCATGTTCCGGTGCGAACGACCGCAGGCGGGCCGCAAGCGTCAGTTCCATCAGCTTGGCGCAGAACTGATTGGACCCGCCAACGCCGCGGCGGACGCCGAAGCGATCGCGATGCAGGTACAGCTCCTGCACGAACTCGGCGCGCGCGATTTTAAAGTCCAGCTCAACACCCGAGGCTTGTCCGAGGATCGCGAAGCCGTCGTCAAAGGCCTGCGCGCCCTGCTTGAGCCTCGGCGCGCGGAACTTGGCGAGGACGATCAGCGTCGGCTCGACCAGAACATCCTCCGCGTGCTCGATACGAAAGACGAGAAATCACTACCGCTCGTGAAGTCGCTCCCGCCCATGACCGAGTTCATGGCGGAATCATCGCGCGACTACTTGCAGGAAGTTGTGTCTCACCTCAAGCGTCTCGAGATCGATGTCGTTCTCAATCCGCGCCTTGTGCGGGGTCTCGACTACTACATGCACACCGTTTGGGAAATCACGCACCCCGCGCTGGGATCGCAGGACGCCCTCGCCGGCGGTGGCCGCTACAAGATCACGATCGGTGACCGCGCCGTGGAAGGCGTCGGTTTCGCCATGGGCATGGAGCGACTTGTCACCGCGCTGCAGAAGGATCTCGGAGATGCCGCTGCGGCTCCCAAGCTCGCCCTGATCTGGGTGGTTTCGCTGGGTCCAGCTGCGTTCCAGGAGAACTTCCGCCTTGTGCAAACCCTTCGGATGCGCGGCGTTCGATGCGGCCTCGACCTTGCCGGGCGCAGTATGAAAGCCCAGATGCGGGCGGCCGACCGCGCAGGCGCCACGGCCGTGATCATCCGGGGCGACACCGAGATGGAAAAGGGCGTATTCGTCTTCAAGGACATGGCCACCGGTACCCAAACCGAGCTCACCATGCCCGAGCTGCTCGAGCGCCTGCAGTCCGTAAATCTCGTTGCCTGACCCGGTCCGGCCCACTACCATCCGCCCTCCTTACGAACGGGTTGCTGATTACAGATCACGGATTACTGGTTACTGGCCATGATGCGGACACATACATGCGGTGAGTTGAGTGGGGCGCACGTTGGAAAGCGCGTCACGTTGTGCGGGTGGGCGGACACGGTTCGCGACCATGGTGGCATTATCTTTATCGACCTGCGTGACCGGTATGGCGTGACGCAGGTTATCTTCGACCCGAACGATTCCAAGGCCGCGTGGGACATCGCCCAGGGCACGCGCAGCGAGTTCGTCATGCGCATCGAGGGTCTTGTCGAAAAACGTCCCGGCGACATGGTGAACAAGAACCTCATCACGGGTGAAATCGAAGTTCGCTCCAACTCCATCACGGTCCTGAACAAGAGCAAGACGCCGCCGTTCCCGCTCGAAGACGCCAAAGCCGAGAAGGTCGATGAAGACCTGCGCCTCCGCTACCGCTACCTCGACCTGCGCCGCAACAAGATGCAGCGCAACATGGTGCTTCGCCACAAGATCACGCAGGCCGTGCGCAACTACCTCGACGGACAGCAGTTTATCGAAGTGGAAACGCCGATCCTCACGAAGAGCACGCCCGAAGGCGCGCGCGACTATCTCGTGCCGAGCCGCGTGAATCCCGGAACGTTCTTCGCGCTTCCGCAGTCGCCTCAGCAGTACAAGCAGCTCTGCATGGTT
>CAZCZZ010000054.1:0-29603 GCA_964503335.1 uncultured Verrucomicrobiota bacterium | reverse complement strand
GGCCGCCATGAATGCGCTGATCGCCGCAGGTCCTCGATTCACGTGCGTGTTCGGCATGAATACGATCAGAAAGAAGAACGCAGCGGAAACCGTCAGCAGCGGTGTCAGGCGGAGCAACGCCTGGTACATGAACTTCGCCTCCCCCAGTCTCGCCATGAAGGCCTCGCTGTGCAGGGTCGCCCCGACTGCGAAAGCCGCCATGATCAGGACGGGCACGATCACCGTGATGCTGACATAGTTCGTGAACTTCCTCAGGAGCGATCGCGATTCGCGGACGCCCCACACCCGATTGATCGAGCTCTCGATGCTTCCCAGCACCTGGACCACGGTAACGAAAAGCACGACGAGGCCGACGCTGCCCACCGCCGCAAAATTGGTTCGATCCACCATCGCGATGATTTCCAGAATAAACATCTGGAATTGCGGGGGCATGGACGAAACCGATTCGGTAAGTCGCATCGTCGCTTCAGGTCCGGCGCCGAGACCTTTGAGGACCGCAAAGGCGATGGCGAGCAATGGCACGAGTGACATCAAGGTGCTGAATGTCAGTGCAGCCGCATGTACCGCAAGATCGTCATCGCGGAATCCCTTGATCACGAGATGTGATATGCGGAGCAGACGGGTCAAGAGGCGGTGGATTCCGGACAGTGAAGATAACTCCGTGGTCCACAATTCCCTCCGCAGTTTGCTCCATTGTTCCGCGAAGTTGCTCATCAAGGAGTTGGCTCCATGGCGGTCGTCGTAAACATCAGCCAGGCCGCCAGCGTCTTGCCGTCGTGAATCTTGTTGTGTCTGATCAACTCCTGGAACTCCGCGGCGGTCACACCGAGCGTTTCGACCCGTTCGTCGTGATCAAGCGTCAGGGCCCCGGGTTTACCGCTCACCTCGGCGAAAAAAATATCGATCCGTTCATCCACATAGCCGGGCGAGGGAAAGATAAGCCCCAGGTGTCGAATGCTGCGGGCCGCGAAGCCGGTCTCCTCACGAAGCTCTCGAGCGGCGCAGACCGTTGGATCCTCCCCCTCTTCGCACACACCCGCCACGGCCTCAATCATGACCTGCTCGGCCGGCTTGCGAAATTGGCGGATGAACAGAAACCGGCCGTCGTCATGTCGAACCACCACGGCCACGGCCGGCTGGTGGCGGACGATTTCACGCTGGGCCAGTTGCCCCGTCTCCAGTTCGACTTCCTGCACTTCCACGTCAACGACAAGGCCCTCGTAACGTGTTTCGACTTTGAGTGTTTTCTCGTACATGCTAACAGGTTCTGACTCTAGGTGATTCCCATGCTGCATTCGAGAAAAGAAAGAGAGGAGCTGGAACGTGCATCGCTGGCCCCTTATGCCGCGTGCAGCGGCGACAGCCGCGGCCGGAAGTATCCGGAGCTGCACCACGAGCACCGCTCGGAGTTCCAGCGCGACCGCGATCGCATCATCCACAGCCGCGCTTTCCGGCGTCTTGAGTACAAAACCCAGGTCTTCATCAACGGAACAGCCGATCACTACCGCACCCGCCTGACGCATACGTTTGAAATGACCGCCGTGGGACGAACCATCGCGCGCGCGCTAAAGGTCAACGAGGACCTCACCGAAGCGATAGCGCTCGCCCACGATATCGGCCACAGCCCCTTCGGCCACTCGGGCGAGGAGGCGCTGAACGACCTCATGAAGGATCATGGAGGGTTCGACCACAACATCCAGAGCGTGCGCGCGATCGAGTACCTCGAACAACGCTACCCCGCCTTCCCCGGCCTGAACCTCACGTGGGAAGTTCGCGCCGGACTCTACAAGCACCAGGCCAGCATCCCCGGCTTCTCCCTCGACGGAATGCCCGTCGGACCGCACCAGTTCATGGAGGCGCAGATCGCCGATGTGGCGGATGACATGACGTATCACGCGCACGACATCGACGACGGGATCGATGCGGGCCTGCTACACGAAGACCAGCTCAACGATCTCGAGGTGTGGCAGCTGGCATCCGCGCGTGCGCGCAGTGAGTTCCCGTCGCTTCCCGACGAAAACCGCGTGAGTATCACCATACGCTGCCTCCTCGACTTGCAGGTCGAGGACGTCCTTAAGAACAGCGAAATTCTGATCAGCCGCTACAACCCGAAGTCGACCGCCGATGTCATGAACTGTCCAGAACGCCTCGTCGCCTTCAGCCCCGCGCTTCGCGGCCACCTGAAAACCCTGCGCACATTCCTCTTTAAACACGTGTACTGGCACCCGTCCGTGGCCGACGCCAACCACGAAGCCGTTGACATGATGCGCGGTCTCTTCCTTTTCTATGTTGAGAACCCGGGCCGCATGGGACGCAAGGCGCAGGCCCGGATTCCGCAGGATGGCGTATGGCGGGCCGCGTGCGACTATGTCGCGGGCATGACCGACCGCTACGCGCTGGAGGAGTATCGCCGGTTCGGTCTCGATAAACAGGGAGCAGTCACATCATGATCCGTGAAGCCATCACAAAGCTGGTTGAGAACAAAGAACTCACGCACGACGAAGCCCACGGCACCCTTCGCGAAATTATGTCGGGCGAAGCCACCCCCGCGCAGATCGCCTCGTTCATCACGGCACTCCGCATTCGCGGCGAGTCCGCTGCCGTGATTGCAGGAAGCGCCCGCGCCATGCGCGAGCATTTCACCGCCGTCACGGCGCCGGAAGGTGTTGTCGTGGATACGTGCGGCACGGGCGGCGACGCGTCGCATACCTTCAACATCTCCACCGCCACAGCCTTTGTCGCAGCGGGAGCCGGCGTCACCGTGGCGAAGCACGGCAATCGCAGCGTTTCGAGCAAGTGCGGGAGCGCCGACGTCCTCGAAGCCCTGGGCGTGAACCTGGGCGTCACGCCCGAGCGTATGGAGAAGTGTCTGCGCGAAATCGGCATCGCCTTCCTCTTTGCCCCCAGCCTTCACCCGGCCATGAAACACGCCATCGGACCGCGCCGTGAGATCGGTATCCGCACCATCTTCAACATCCTCGGCCCCCTGTCGAATCCGGCCGGCGCGCGTTACGGCGTGCTCGGCGTCTATCACGCGGGCCTGGTGCCGACCATTGCTCAAGCGGCATCTTCGCTGGGCATTGAGCATCTCTTCGTCGTGCATGGAAGCGATGGCCTTGACGAAATCACGACGACGGCACCGACACATATCGCCGAGGTGCGACGCGACAAGGTTCGCCTATTTGACCTATCCCCTTCGGATGTCGGTCTGGCGACCAGCCGCAAAGAGGACCTTGCGGGCGGCGATGCCGTGCACAACGCCGGCATCATCCGGAGCATCCTCGGCGGTGAAAAGGGACCCCGCCGCGACATCGTCCTGATCAATGCCGCGGCCGCCATCGTGGCCGGCCAGAAGGCGTCCGACCTCATGGAAGGCGTCGCCGTGGCCTCCAAATCGATCGATAGCGGCAACGCGATGAAGAAGCTCGACCATCTCATTGCCGGGACTGCGGCGTGACTTCCAATCCTTGGAAGAATGGGCCGGACGAAGTTCCAACGTCTGGAAGTTCCGGCGCCCTGCCCGACTTCTCCCAACTCACTCCCGACCTCGTGCTGCAGCTCATCGAGGAGGCTCTCGGCAAACGATGCTCGAATCTCTGCCGGCAGCTCACGAGCTATATCAACCGCGTGTACGACATCCAGATGGACGACGGAAGCTGGGTCATTGCCAAGTTCTACCGCCCCGGCCGGTGGAGTCGTGACGCGCTGCAGGACGAGCAGGACTTCCTCAGCGAATTGAGCGCCGCGGAAGTGCCGGTCATCGCGCCCATTCCCGGAAAGTCCGGCAACACCTTGCACGAGCATCGCGGCATGTCCTTCGCTGTATTCCCGAAGCGCGGCGGCCGTCCTCTCGATGAGCCCACCGAATCGCAATGGAAGGAACTGGGACGCCTTCTCGCGCGGGTTCATCTCGTGGGCGCCGAACACGATACACGCGACCGGATTGAGATCGATCCGCGCACATCAACCCAGGATCACCTCGCGGAAATCCTCGCCTGCGATTTTCCGCGCGAATCGCTCAAGCGGCAGTTCGAAGACACCGCCAACAGCATCGTCGATCTCATCGACCCGCTCTTCGAAGACGTGGAGAAGCTGCGCATCCATGGGGATTGTCATTCCGCCAACATCATCTCACGGCCCGACGAACCCATGTTCCTCATCGACTTCGACGATATGGCCATCGGTCCGCCCGTCCAGGACCTGTGGATGCTCCTGCCCGGTCACTTGCGGACCTCGCAACGCGAGATCGGATTGCTGCTTGAAGGTTATGAATCGCTGCGCGATCTGGAACGCAGCTCGCTCCGGTTGATCGAGCCGTTGCGCGCGATGCGCTTCCTCCACTTCACGGCATGGTGCGCGCACCAGAAGAAGGACGGCGGGTTCTCGCGCATGTCACCGGACTGGGGCTCTCAAGCCTTCTGGCAGCAGGAAATCCAGGACCTGGAGCGCCAGCGACAGGAGATCATGGACAGCCTCGAGGACTGACAGTATATCTCGGCGATCAGGAGGTAGGACGGAATGAGACAGTTTGAGAATGTGACCGTATTGGCCAAGGCGAACGTGTATTTCGACGGCAAAGTCATCAGCCACACCATCCGGTTTTCCGATGGCAGCCGCAAGACAGTCGGCCTGATTTATCCGGGCGAGTACACCTTCAATACAGACGCTCCCGAGCTGATGGAAATCATCGCCGGCTCATGCCGCGTCCGGCAGAAGAACGCCGCCGATTGGTCAACGTATGCCGCCGGCCAGAGCTTCCATGTCGCCGGCAAGTCGTCGTTCACCATCGCTGTCACGGATGGCATTGCGGAGTACATCTGCTCCTTTGAGTAGCCGGTCGTGGAACCGCTGCTCTTCATAGGTTTCGCGGTCTTCGCCCTTGTCGCAATCATCCTCGGCATCCGGGCCGACAAACAGCGGATGAAGGAGTTGCAGGCGTGGGCCGCATCACGCGGCCTGCTCCTCACCCCGGGAAATGAGCCGGGCTTCGAGCTGGAGTATCCGACGTTTGACTGCCTGCGGCGCGGCGACGACCGGTACGCCTTCAATGTATCGAGGGGTGAATGGAACAAGCGACAGGTCGCGGCGTTTGATTACCACTACAAGACCGAGTCCAGGGACTCCAAGGGTCGCCGCCACACACACCACCACCGCTTTTCGGCCGTGATCATCAAGAGCGGTATTCCCCTGAAGCACATGCAAATCCGCTCGGAGGGCTTTTTCGATAAGATCGGCGAGTTCTTCGGAGCGGACGATATCGACTTCGAGTCGGCCGAGTTCAGCCAGAAGTATCACGTGAAGGCCACGGAGAAGAAGTGGGCGTATGACATCCTCCACCAGCGCGCGATCGAATTCCTGTTGGCGTCGCCGGTGTACACGCTCGCCATGGACACAAAATCCATCATCGCCTACAGAAGCGGCCGCTTCGCCCCCGCCCAATTCGAGGAGGCCTTGAACGTGGCCTCCGGTCTCCTGGACCTGATCCCTGAATACGTCCGTCGCGAAGCGACCCAACAACGCCCGGTGCCCGCATCATGATCACCCCTCTCATCATCGTCGGTGTGCTTGTCCTCTTCTGGATTATCGGAATGTACAACGGCCTCGTCCGTCTGCGGAATCACTGCAAGGACGCCTGGGCGGGCATCGACACAGAGTTGAAACGACGCTACGAGCTGATTCCGAACCTCGTCGAAACGGTCCGCGGCTACGCGAAGCATGAGCAAGGCGTCCTGGCGAGCGTGACTGAGGCCCGCGCGCGCGCCGTCGCCTCGACAGGCACGCCCGCGGCGCAAGCGGTGGATGAGAATGCCCTGATCGGTGCGATGCGGCACTTCTTCGCCGTGGCGGAACGATATCCCGACTTAAAGGCAAACGAGAACTTCTTGCACCTGCAGAAGGAACTCGCAAACACGGAGGACCGCATTGCCGCGGCGCGGCGATTCTTCAATGGCAACGTGCGCGACTACAACACGCGGGTGGAAGTGATTCCCTCCAATATCATAGCGGCCCTGGGGGGATTCAAACCGCAGGAATTTTTCGAGATCGAAGATTCATCCGTGCGGGCTTCACCAGAAGTGAGGATGTGAGGTGCGGAAGACAGGAGTCAGGAGTCAGCATTCTGAATTCTGCCCCCCTCATCCCCCTCATCACAAGCACCCACATTCCCACGGCCATCAGCATGACCGAACCCGGTTCCGGCACCTGGACGATCATCCCGCCGAATACGATGTCCGGGTCGAACGACGATGTGATCTCGATGGTACGAATGTCCGTCTGGTCGCTCAGCAGGCCCCAGAAGAAGCCGTCGCCGTTGGAACGGAACTCGGTGGCGGTCGCGATCACCGACAAGCTGTCGTTCAGGGCGGTTATCGAGAACGTCGTGTCGGCGACACTCTCCGCCTCGAGGTAGAATCCGACGCCGCGGATATTGCCCCCGAAGGCCAGGGTTACAGGCCCTGGGGAATCATCGGACCAGACAAGAGGAAGCCCTCCAGGAAGCGTGGCGGATATCCACGAGGAGCCTGCCGTGCGGCGAAGCAGCACGGCGCCAGCCGAACTGACCAGCAGGTCGATGGTGGGCACTCCCGTGATCGAAGTGATAAAGGGATTCGGAAGGAACTCCAGGTCATTCCCGGGCCACGTGACCGCGCCGTCCTGGTTCAGGTCACCCGGGTCAAATATTTCGACCACGCTGGCCTGGGATGGTCCGGCGACGGCCAGCAACAGCAACAGGGCAAATCTGAACTGGAGAGTTCTCATCGTGGATCCGGGTAGGTTTCGGGAAAGTCTTTCATGCTTCCGCTTCGACGTCGCTCCAATTCCCACAGTTTCGCGTACTTCAGAAAGGCGCCATACGAGCAGAGGATCGCGATCAACAGCCCGTGCGCGCCATCGAGGAAACCGAGGCGCAGGATGTATCCCTTGAAGAAGTGGAACCAGGTCCGGAAGAACAGGTCGAACCAGTTGAAGCGCGAACCCGCCACATACTTCTGCTGCGCTGTGATGGTCGAGAACCGGTTGATCGTCTCCATATGGTCGCGTATGTCATCGTAGGTGTAGTGCCACACGGGGTTCTTCAATCGCTTGATCGCCCCGCGCACGTGCACTCGGTCGTGCGGCTCAATGCCCTCGGTGCGTCCGAGCTCCTTGCGAAACAGGCGAAGCTTCACATCCGGATACCACTCGCCATGCCGGATCCAGCGGCCGAGGTAGAACACCTGCCGGGGAAACTCGAAACCTGCCGTGCCGTCCGGGTGTTCGAATTCATGGAGGATTTCATCCCGCAGCCCGATGGACACTTCCTCGTCGGAATCGAGGTAGAGAATCCAGGGGTGCGTCGCCATGTCGCGGATCATGTTGCGCTGGCCCACGTAGCCGAGCCACTCCCGCTGCACCACGCGGTCGGTGTATTCCCTGCAGATCTCGACCGTGCGGTCCGTGCTGAAGCTGTCCACGACGAGAATTTCGTCGCACCAGCGCACGCTTTCGATGCAGCGACGGATTTTACGCTCTTCGTTGAAGGCAATGATGCAGGCAGAGATTTTTTCGCGCATGTCGGGTGGCGTCGCGATCAGGACTCGCGATCATCGGGCGACTTCTCGGACTTGTTGGTGCGGCCGCCGATGCTTCGCCCGAGTTCATCGGAGGCTTGGCGAAAAAGCAGGGTTCGCGGTCGTGCGTCCTCGTCCTGAAGCGCATCGTGGTAGTACACGCCCACGACGTAGCCGTGGTACTGGCCTTGACGACCGTCCCCCGCCTCGCGGGCGCGAAAGCCCTTCGGCACCATGTATGCGGCCGTGACCGTGGATTCGCTGCCCTCGTTCCACGTCCCCTCAAGCTTCACCGAGCTGCGCGGGACCTCGACGCGGGAAAGCTGGATCTCCCCGCTCGTCGGGTCCTCGTCGAAGAAGGCCACCTCGATGCGCACGGCGTCCGGATCGATCTGCATCGCCCCTTCGGCCTGGCGCAGCGTAATCTGCAGGAGCCGCATCTCATCGTACTCCTCGCTCTCCGGGAACTTCTGCTGCTCCACGGACGCGATCATCACATGGCGGGAGGCGCCGGCCTGCGCCTCGGCCTTGGCGAGGCGGATGCGCTCGGCGAAGGCCCGCTGGACGAGACTCGCGTCACCGCTTCGCTCCTCGACAAGATTCCACTGCTCCTGCGCCCGCTTGAGCATGCCGCGCTGCTCGTAAAGCTCCGCACGCGTGACAAAAGCCTCGATGAAGTCCGGATCCACCACCTGGATATTGGCGAGCATCTGCTCGGCATCGATCCAGCGGCTTTCCGACATGGCCTTTCGCGCCTCGGCGAGCAGCTCCTCGGTCTTCTGCCGCAAGGTGTCCACAATGCGGGGCGCGACGAGAACCTCTGATCGCGGTTCCGGCTCGCGCGAAGCCAGCGTGAGCATCGTTTCCCGCAAGCTGGCGAGCTCTTCACGCATGGAGCGGATTTCGTCCGAAACCGGCTCGCTCAGCGGCAAACCGACGCTGACGGTCTCCTCGCTGGACACATCGGCGACGGTGATATCGGTGGAGATCGCGCCTTCGGCGCCTACGGCGCTCTCGTCGTAGATATCGCTTGTCCCTGCATCCGGCACCGGATCCGCTGAGATCGTGATCACGGGCTCGGCCGCCGTTGCGGGGTTCTCATTCGAGACAGAAATCCGGTTCGGCGTTGAGGCGAAATCGTCGACGGGTTCAGTGCCCCCCCGGAGCCACCACGTATAGGCACCTATCGTTGCAAGCAGAATGGCGGTAATGCCGATGAGGGGCCCGGCGACCGGCGTGCGCGTTACATCGACTTCAGGTGCAGATTCCTGCACCTCCGCCTGGACCAGGGCCTGGACCAGGAAGCGAGTGCGGCCGAGCTCAAAGATGTCGCCATGCTTCAGCTTCGCCTCGCGGACTTCGCGTTTGTTGACAAGCACGCGGTTCATCGACCCGAGGTCGCGCACGATCAACACGGCTCCTGACTGCTCCAGCACGGCGTGGCGTAGGGCAATTTCCTCGTCGTCGAGAACAAGCTGGCAGGAAGGGTCGCGGCCCAGCGTCATCGGCTCCTTCTCAACCGTGATGCGCTGGCCATTCAGGGGCCCTGACAGGACTATGAGGCGGTACATCATACCGTGGTGTTACACCCCAAAATGTAGCAGGACGGCCAACGGGTTGACAAAGGCTTAATCTGGATTCTTGGTCCGAGCGATGTCTCGAAAGCAGGGTTGATGCCCGCCCGTGTTCGGGGTATTCTGGACGATGGAACTAACGCAATTCAAACAAATCGCTGGTCGTCCGGAAACACCCCGGGACTAGCGTGGGAGTCCAATGCGATTGACCACTCAGCGCCGGCACGCCTTCACCCTCGTAGAACTCCTCGTTGTCATCGCGATTATTGCCATCCTGTTGGCCCTGCTCTTCCCCGCAATTAGTGGCGCCAACGAAAAGGCACGCCAGGCCCGCTGCATCGCCAACCTGAAATCCTGGGGCCAGGGCTTCGCCATCTACCTCGGCACATCCGAGGGCAAGTATCCGATCGAGGGCGTGGCGAGCGATGGTTTTAAGGCCGAGCGCACCAACGCTTGGTTCAATGTCGTTCCGGATGCCATGGGCGAACGATCCATCAGCAATCGTATGTTTGTCAGCGCGGCGCTTCGCAATCCACCCCGTCCGGACAAGAATGACAAGTCCATCTTCACGTGCCCGGCCTACCGCGCGCAAGACATGCCCGCGGTGCTCGTCTCAACCCCTTCCTACCCGGTGTTCTCGTATGCGATGAACCTCTGGATACATCACCCGAACAGGGCCTCGGAGAATCCCGGCACGTACGCGAATACGACGGGCTATGGCCCGACGCTTTTCCAGAGCCAGATCACCAAGCCGGGAAAGTTCGCCGTGCTGGGAGAAGCGCTCGGTACGGACCCCGTGGGCGGCGGCATTTTTGACAACATGGCCAGCTACTTCCTTGTTTACCGCCATCGCGGAACGAATTCCGTGAATATCCTCCTCGCCGACGGGCATGTTGAGAATTTCAGCAGGACGAATGTTTACGTGGCGGTTGGTGAATCGAACGCCAAGGCCAAGAACAAGGGTGTCATTTGGAATCCTGAGGGTGCGCCGCCCCAGGAAGATCCGCAGTGGTAGGCGTATAGTTGCTCTTACATCGGGGGAATAGTCATGAAATTCAGTAAGCTCGTGCTCGCGTTGCTCTTGTCCGTTTGCGCCACCTTGGAAGCCAGCGCGCAGATCTTCACCAACATCGCCTACGCCAAGCGGTCCACGGTGAATCCTTTCTATCCGGATGACACGTCAAACACCTACGTGGTCTCCGGACGAATCACATCACCCAACCTCTCGACAAACAGAACCGAGATCTACATTCAGGACACAAACGACAACATCGGCATCCAGATCCTCGGCGGTTTTATCATCGACACGAACACGTTCCAGCTAGGCTACGATGTGTCGGCCGAAGGCTTCGTGGTGCAGTCGAACGGTGTGCGGAGCATTTCCGCGCCGAACTCCTTCCAACTGAATGTCAACGACCCCACACCGCTCCCCCCCGCCCCCGTTCAGGCCACGTTGAGCGCCCTCCTTGCGGCGGCTGAAACGAACGAAGGACGCTTTGTCGAAGTGACGAATGTCTTCATTTCCGGCGGCACATGGCCCGCCCTGAACTCCAGCGCGACGCTGACGATCACGGACGGCACAGCGCAGGCTTCCCTCCGGATCGATGCCGACCTGACACTCGACGGTCAGCCCCAACCGGTCAGCCCCTTCACGCTTCGCGGCATCTTCACGCAATTCGACACAAGCACAAACGCCAACTCCGGCTACCAGATTGTTCCGCGCTTTTACACCGATGCATTGCAGACCATCGCTGCAACCTCCCCCGCCATCACCGTGATCTCGTCCAACGTCGTCTTCGGTACAGCCATCGGCCAGCCGTTGACGATCAATGTCCTGGGCACTGACGCGAATGCCGAGGACACGCTAGTCTTCTCCATCACAAACGGCCCTTCCGGGGCCACGTTCACAGACACAAGCTACCGCATGGGACGCTTCGAATGGACGCCGGGCATATCTGACGCGGGCGTAAGCACATCCGTCACCATCGAAGTAACCGACGGAACCTTCACCGGGTCTGTCCAACTCGCGCTCTACGTGCTCACCGAAGAACAGGCCAACATCATCCTGAACGAGTTCCAGTTTGATCCCGACGGTGTTCTCGGCGATGCCAACAACGACGGCACGAACAGCACCAGCGCGGATGAATTTGTCGAAATCGTAAACAATAACACCGGCACGGTGGACATGACCGGCTACACGCTTATGGCCGGCACGAACATGCTGTTCACCTTCCCCGCTACGGTGCTGACAGGGCAAACCGCCGTGGTCGTTTTCGGCGGCGGGTCACCGGTCGGAACCTTCGGGTTCGCCACCGTTTACGCGAGCACCAACTGGTCGGGCCTCGCCAACTCAGGCAGCTCCGGGCCCATTCGGCTCCTCGATACCAACAACCTGCAGATTTTCGCGTACGACTACACGGCGCTGACGGACGACAGCAACCAGTCCTTCACCCGCAACCCCGACATCACGGGTTCCTACATCGAGCATCTGACGGCAAATCCCGCGAAGCGCTACTCGCCGGGCAGCCTGAACACGGGCTCGCCATTCTCCGGCACGGGCCAGACCAACACGGCCCCGCAGATCACGCCCATTGCCGACACGTTTGCTCGCTTGGGCCAATCCCGCGTCATCAACCTCTCGGCCTCCGACAATGAAGGCAACCCCATCGCCTTGAGCATGTCCGGCGCGCCCGCCTCTGCGTCCATCGTTGACAACGGCAATGGCACCGGAACCTTCGCCTACACCGGTTTGGTGGCCGACGCCGGCACGGACTTCAACGTCCTGATCATCGCAACGGACGGGAACATGACGAATTCAGAAGCGTTCAGGCTGTCTGTCCCAACCACGACCTACTCGGGCTTCCTCATCAATGAGTACCTGGCCGATCCGGATGCGTCGGGCGGTGTTCATGTGGATGCGAATAACGACGGTGTATCGAACAACGTCCAGGACGAGTTTGTCGAAATCTACAATGGAACGACCGGGGCGGTGGATGTCACCGGGATGCGACTCTTCGACGGGGTCGCAGTCCGTCATGTCTTCACCAGCATGTCCATTCCGAGTGGTGGCGTAATTGTCGTGTTCGGTGGCGGCAGCCTCACGCTCTACACGAACGGCTTTGCCCAGACCGCCAGCACGGGCGACCTGCAGTTGAACAACACGGCTGATAGCGTGATTCTGTACAGCCCGTCGACCCAGCTTCTCGACCGCGTGGATTATCTTTCCGCTGTCCCGCAAGCGGCATCGATCACACGAAACCCCGACATCACGGGCGAATTTACCAATCACTTTGAAGCCACCGGCTCGGCGAACAGGGCTTCTCCGGGTCGCAAAGTCAATGGCTCGCTCTTCGTCTCGAACCTGCCGCCGGTCCTTGCATCCATCGGCAACAAGTCGGTGAACGAGAGCAACACCCTCAGCTTCGCCGTTTCAGCGACGGACATCGACGCGGATACCATAACGCTCACGATCAGCAACGCGCCGTCCGGATCAGCCTTCGGCAGCACGAACGGCGCGGGCTTCTTCATCTGGACCAACGCCACCCCAGCCGGCGTGTACACGACATCCGTGTTCGCCAGCGACAACGACGGCGTCGACAGCGAGACCTTCACCATCACCGTGATCGCGACCACCAACGGCGGCGGCGGAGGTTCATCCACGGGCCTTGTCTGGATCAACGAATTCCACTACGACAACGACCTCGGCGATGTGAACGAAGGCATCGAAGTGGCCGGACAAGCCGGAGCCGATCTCTCGGCCTACAAGTTGTTCCTGTACAACTTCACGGGGGGATTGACCTACAGCCCCACGACATCACTAACGGGCATCATCACGGATGAGGGCTGTGGCTACGGGGCCAAGTGGTTCCCAGTCGTCGGACTTCAGAACGGGCCGAATGACGGCATCGCACTTGTGAAGGATGGAACCAACGTCATCCAGTTCCTGAGCTATGAAGGAACGCTCACCGCAAATAACGGTCCCGCCCTTGGTATGACCTCGACCGATGTGGGTGTGTTTGAGCCTGGTACGGGCTACCCGACAAACCTGTCCCTGCAGCTCACGGGATCGGGAACCAACTATGCCAACTTCACCTGGACCACCAATACGTTCTCGATGGGAACGCTGAATATCGGTCAAACCATCGTTCCTTGCGGCGGTGGCGGCGGCAATGACGACGATGGCGACGGTTTGCCGAACGACTGGGAAACCCAGTACTTCGGCGACAACACCAATGGAGCCGTGAATGTGGACAGCGATGGCGATGGATTCGTCAACTCGGCGGAGTTTATCGCGCTGACGGACCCGACGAATAGCGCGTCCTATTTCAAGGCGGATTCCATTTCAAACGCGGCCGGCCGCGTGGTGTCGTTCCTGACCGCGACAGGTCGAAGCTACGACGTGCATTCGACCACCAACCTGCTTGACGGAACCGGCTGGTTCAACGTTCAGACTGGACTTCTGGGTTCAGGTTCAGCGCAGTCGGTCACGGATACAAACACGGCCCCCGCCGCAGACTACCGCATCGGGGTCAAGCTGCAGTAGGCTGGTCAGATTCATTCCGGAGGGGCGGCGCAAGTCGCCTCTCTGGAACTATTCTGCCGATCCCCACTTCCAGGACAGGATATCGTCCTTGGTATCGGGCCTCCGGTCAGGCCCGAAGGACCAGGCAATCATCCCGCGGTCCTTGACCTTGGAATAGATGCTACCCGCGACCTCGCAGACGTTGTTGAAATCGGAATCGAGAACGATCTGGTAAGGCATGCCCCACGGATCCAGGAAGTTCCCCTCCTCGTTTAGCCCGGACGTCCCTCCTTCGGCCCGTCGGAGTTCAATGAGAACCAGCCGCCGCGGGTTGACGCCGTGGCCGTCATTGCCCTGTCCATCGATGGCCCGAAGGACGTTCATAACCTCATAGTTCGGAAGGAGGCGTCCGTACCAGACATCCCCCGCCTCCCCGGGATATGCCGTAGGCCAGACGCCATACTCCTCGAAGAAGCGATCACAGGCTTCGCGAAGGTCGTTGATGTCGGACATGGCGATGTCCAGGGAATAGCGGTGCCGGAGGTAAATCGTGGATGGCAACACGACGGAGACAACAATCAGCAGCAGGGCCAGCACAAAGACGGCTTCAGCTTTCGAGAAGCGCCTCGCTGACCTTCGCCGCGCCGGCGAACGCGGGGCTGTTTCTTCGTTGGGCATGGCGCTGTCGCGTCGGCAAACCTGATCAGCTCAGGTTGCTGATGATCTTGATCAACGGGAGGAAGAGCGCGATGACGATCGTGCCCACAATGACGGCAAGGAAGACGATCAGCAGCGGCTCAATGATCGAGGTCAAGCCCGCCACCGTGTTGTCCACATCGTCATCGTACCCGTCGGCGATTTTCATCAACATCTCCGGCAACTCGCCGGTTTCCTCGCCGACTTGGACCATGCTCACGACCATGGGCGGGAACACTTTCGACGATTCAATCGGGGGCGCCATGTTTTCGCCCTCTTTGACCGCGTCGTGAATCTGCGACACGGCCTTGGCAATCACTTCGTTGCCCGACGTATCACGAACGATGTTGAGCGCCTGAAGAACCGGCACGCCCGAGGACATCAGCGTTCCCAGCGTGCGGGTGAAGCGTGAAATCGCGGCCTTGCGGATCAACGTACCGAAGATCGGCATGTTGAGCTTCATCTTGTCCACCAGCAACGAACCGGCGTTTGTCTTGGCCGCAACCTTGAGGCCGATGACGATGGCAGCGATGACCACGACAACTGTGATCAGGTGATTCGTGATTGCATAGCTGATGTTCAGCACAAACTGCGTGAGCCCGGGAAGCTCCTGGCCACCGAGCAGTTCGTTAAAGATCTCGCGGAACTTCGGGATGATCCCGATCATCAGGAAGATCAGGATGCCGATGGCCATGACGAGGACGACGATCGGATACACCATCGCGCTGATGACCTTGTTCTTGATCTTCTGCGCTTTCTCCATGAACTCGGCGAGACGCAGGAGGACCTTGTCGAGCACGCCGCCGACCTCGCCAGCCTTGGCCATGTTGACGTAGAGCTTGTTGAAAATCTTGGGATGCTGGGCCAGCGACTCGGCAAACGTGCTGCCGGATTGGATCGCCTCGCCCATCTGGCCAAGGGCCTTCTTCAGGAGCGGATTCTTCTCCTGCTTCTCGAGCACGGTAATGCTGCGAACGAGAGGAAGGCCGGCATCTACCAGGGTCGCAAGCTGGCGCGTAAACACCATCAGTTCCTTGGGTTTCACGCGGGAGAAAAGCGCCGGCATCTTGAGCTCCATCTTGAGCCCGCCGCCGCCCTTGCCGGAGTTCTTCTTCACGCGAGCCGCCGTTGCGGCGTCCACCACGCTGGTCGGGAAGAGGCCCTTCTCGCGAATCTTCGTCAAGGCGCTTGTCTGGCTGTCTGCGTCGATCTCGCCTTGCGTCTCGCGACCGCGGGCATCCAGTGCAACGTATTTATACTTCGCCATAGCTGACGTAATGCTCCCTGCCAAACGCTGCTCTACTTACCCAGTCAAACGATTCAGCTCAATGCCTATTTAAGTCGAATTTGTGACCTGATCGCCGACTACGTGTACTTCAGCACTTCTTCCACCGTGGTGTAACCATCGAAAATACAACGGATTCCATCTTCCCGAAGCGTCCGCATACCGAGTTCGACCGCCTTGTCGCGGATGATGATCGTCGGGCGCTTCTCGAGGATGAGGTCCCGGATAGGATCCGTGATCCGGAGGTATTCGTAGATGCCGCGCCGGCCCTTGTAGCCCGTCTCGTTGCACTGGACACAGCCCTTGCCGAAGTAGAACGGGCGGCCCGCCACGGACTCACGGGAAAGATTCAGCTGCTGGAGGATGTCGTCGCTTGGATCATACGTTGTGCGGCAGTTCGGACAGATGGTTCGCACAAGGCGTTGTCCCAATACGCCTTCCAGCGTCGACGCAATCAGGAACGGCTCGACACCCATGTCAATCAAACGGGTAACGGCGCCGGCAGAGTCGTTCGTGTGCAGGGTTGAGAATACAAGGTGGCCGGTCAGCGACGCTTGAATCGCGATCTCACCCGTCTCCATGTCGCGAATTTCGCCAACCATGATGATGTCTGGGTCCTGGCGGAGGAAGGCGCGCAAGGCCCTGCCAAAGGTCAGTCCGATCGCCTCATGGATCGGAATCTGGATCAGCCCTTCGATGTCATATTCGACAGGCTCCTCAGCGGTCAGGAGTTTCGAATCAATGGTGTTCAAACGGGCCAGCGCGGAATAGAGGGTCGTCGTCTTGCCGGAGCCCGTCGGACCCGTAACCACCACGATGCCGTTCGGCTTGTCGATATCCTCGCAGAACGCCGAATACACATCCTCCGGCATGCCGATGTTGTCGAGGTCCAGCTGGACGTTGGATCGATCCAGCACACGAAGCACCACGCTTTCGCCGAACTGGGTCGGGAGCGTGGATACACGGAAATCAACCTGCTTGCCTGCGATGTTGAGCTGGATACGACCGTCCTGCGGGAGACGCCGCTCAGCAATGTTCAGGCCGGAAATGACCTTGATGCGGCTCGTGACAGGCAGGGCGAGGTGCTTCGGCGGCGGCGCCATTTCATACAGCGCGCCGTCCACGCGATAGCGGATCTTGAACTCGTTCTCAAAGGGCTCGAAATGGATGTCCGACGCGCGATCCTTTACGGCCTGGTAGAGGATCAGGTTGACGAACCGGATAACCGGCGTCTGGTTCGCGGCGTGTTCGAGCTCGAGCGTGTCATCGCCCTTGATCGTCGAAAAGCTGCCGACGTTCTCAAGCTCCGTTTCCAAGGCCGACAGCATGTCGGTCACCGAGTCACTGTCGTCCCCGTAGTACTGCTGAAGGTGGGCCTTGACCGTGTCTTCCTTCGCCACGACGAACGACACATCACGCGTCAGCACGAACTGGAGCTCGTCCACGACGGTCGGGCTGGGCAGGTCGAAGGTTGCAAACACAACCGAGCTGGAATCGGATTCAACCGGCACCACGTTGTACATGCGCGCCACGCTGGGCGGCACGCTCTTGACCGTAAGCGGATTGATCTCCGTGTGCGCGAGGTCGATGATGTTTGTACCGAGCTGGTCAGCTATGATCTGGAGCAGGTCATCCTCGGTGGCGAGGCCCAGGTCCATCAGCACTTCGCGAATGGGCTTGCCCGTGCGCTCATGCTCATCCAGCACGTCGTCGGCCTGCTTCGCCGTCAGGCGTCCATCGCCGAATAGCTGCTGCAGCAACGCATCGTTGTATTCAGAATTCGGCATGACCAATTACTTCCGGCGCTTCGTCCGGGCGTCTTCCTCCATCTTCGTGACAATGCCTTCCACATCCTGGGCGCTCGTGATCACTTCCTCGTAGCTGATCAGGCCCTTCTCGAAGAGCGTCATCAGGTGCGAGTCCAGCGTCATCATGCCCCACTTGGCGCCGGTCTGGATGTCCGAGGTGATACGGAACGTCTTGTTGTCGCGGATGAGCGACCGGATGGACGGCGTCGCGATCATGATCTCGAACGCCGCGACACGGCCGGGCTTGTCCTGCCGGACCAGCAGCAGTTGCGAAATCACGGCCTCGATGCTGGACGAAAGCTGGGTCCGGATCTGCTCCTGCTGGTCCGTCGGGAACGCGTCCACAATACGGTCGACTGTGCGCGCGGCACCGGTCGTATGCAGGGTGGCGAAGACCAGGTGGCCGGTTTCCGCCGCGGTGATCGCGGCTTCCATCGTTTCCAGGTCGCGCATTTCGCCGACGAGCATCACGTCCGGGTCCTGGCGCAAGCCGCGCCTCAGCGCCTCGCTGAAGGACGGCACGTCCACACCGACTTCGCGCTGCGTGACCACGCTCTTCTTGTGCTTGTGATAATACTCGATCGGGTCCTCGATCGTGATGATGTGGCAGTCACGGATCTCGTTGATGATGTTCACCATGCTGGCGAGCGTCGTCGTCTTGCCCGAGCCCGTCGGACCCGTCACCAGGATCAGGCCGCGTGGCTTGTAGAGAAGGTCCTTGATTGCGGGCGGCAAGCCGATTTCCTCCAGCGAGAGGAATCGGGAGGGAATAAGACGGAGCACCAGACCCACCGTCTGCTTCGACATAAAGACCGAAACACGGAAGCGGGCACGCTCCCCGAACTCAATACCGAAGTCGGAACCGCCGCCCTCCTGGAGCCGCCGCTGATGGTCCTCAGGCGTAATCGCCTTCATGAGGCGTGTCGTGTCTTCAGCACGCAGCACCTCCACGTCGAGGGGCTGGAGCCGTCCGTGCAAACGCAGGACCGGCGGCAAGCCGACGGCCAGATGCAAGTCGGAAGCGCCCTGCTCCACCGCCACCTCAAGCAGGTCGTTCATCGCCACATCGCCAGCATGAATAGTCATGTTAGTTCTGGTCTCCCATCGTGACGCGGAAGATCTCTTCCAGGGTCGTCATGCCCGCCAGCACTTTGCGGATTCCATCCTCGCGCAACGTCCGCATTCCCAGTTCCCGGGCCTTCTGCCGCAGATTCGAGGAGGATACGCGCTCGTAGATCATGTGCCGCACTTCATCGTTGATGACAAAGATTTCAAAGATGCCGGCGCGGCCGCGATAGCCCGTGTGGTTGCACTCGCTGCAGCCTTTGCCCTTGTAGAGGGTCGATTGCGAAATGCGCTCCGCGGCCGGACCCAGCGAACGGAGCTCGTTGTCCGTCGCCTTGATCTCCTGCCTGCACTTTTCGCAGATCTTGCGTACGAGTCGCTGGGCCATGATGCCGCGGGTCGAGGACGCCACGAGGAACGGCTTCACGCCGATGTCGATCATACGCGTGATCGCACTGGGAGCGTCATTCGTGTGGAGGGTGCTCAGCACCAAATGGCCGGTCAGCGATGCATTGACGGCGATCTCTGCCGTCTCTTTGTCGCGAATTTCGCCGATCATGATGATGTTCGGCGCCTGACGCAGGATGGATCGAAGCGCAGACCCGAACGTGAGCCCGATGTCCGAACGGACATGCACCTGGTTGATGCCGCCCATCTGGTACTCAACCGGGTCTTCCACCGTGATAATCTTGCGGTCAGGACGGTTGATGTAGTTCAGGCAGGCATACAGCGTCGTCGTCTTGCCCGAGCCCGTCGGCCCCGTCACCAGAAGGATGCCGTCCGACAACGCGATCATCCGCTCAAAGGTCTGCTGGTCGTCGGACAGGAAGCCGAGCTGCGGCAAGCCCAACATCAGGCTCTGCTTGTCCAGGATACGCATGACGATCGATTCGCCATGGTTGGCCGGGATGGACGAAACGCGCAGGTCGAGGTCGCGGCCCATCACGTTGATCTGGATACGGCCGTCCTGCGGCAGGCGCTTCTCGGCGATACTCATGTTCGCCATGATTTTGATACGGCTGATGATGGCCGACTGCAGGCGCTTGGGCGGGCTTTCCACCTCGTGCAGGACGCCGTCAATGCGGTAGCGCACGCGGAACTTGCGCTCGAGCGGCTCAAGGTGGATGTCCGAAGCGCGGCTGCGGAATGCCTCCATGATGATCAGGCTCACGAGCTTGATGATCGGCGCGTCCGCGTCGGTGATCTCGTCTTCACCCTCGAGCTTCGGAACCGCAGCCCCGGGGGTCGTCACCACGCCTTCGGTCATTTCCTGCAACATCGAGGCGACACTGGAACCGGTTGCCGGATAGTAGCGGTTGATCGCCGCTTCGATTTCCTCCGGCGTCGCCACCGTCGGTTCCACACCTGTCTTTAGCACGTAGCGCAGGCTGTCGAGGGTTTCGACATCCAGCGGATCGCTCAAGGCGACGGTGATCGTGCTGTCGTTGCGATAGAGCGGCAGGATCTTGTAACGCCGGGCCACATCGCCGGGGACGAGGTCAATGACCTCCTGGTCGATCTCCACACCGGAGAGGCTGACGAACTCCATGTTGAACTGGTTCGCCAACGCCTTGAGCGTGTCAGACTTGGAAACAATCTTGTTCGCGGACAAGGCTTCAATGACCGGCTTATCATGCTTCTCGGCCCATGCGAGGGCTTCTTGACCCTGCTGGCGAGAGATAAGGCCTACGCCTTCAAGGATTTCGACGACATATTCGTCATTCGCGGTCAAACGATGGTCTCCGGAAAAAGCATCACGTTCTCCAGCAACATCATGCGGTTCAAGTCAAGTTACTGGCGCACTGCATCAAAGTCAACGAATCGCACTGCTACAATCGGCTTATCCGCCGCCAAGCTTGCGCACAAGGACATCCTGCGCCATCTGCGGGTTCGCTTTGCCCTTGCTCAGCTTCATGACCTGGCCGATCAGGAACTTCAGAGCAGCTTGCTTACCAGCCTGGTAGTCCTTTACCGATTTTTCGTTATCACGGATGGCCTGATCGGCAAAGCCCTCGATCGCGCCCGAGTCGCTCACTTGGATCAAGCCCTTCGCCCTCACGATAGATCCAGGATCGCCGCCGTTTTCGAACAATTCAGCAAACACTTCCTTGGCGCTGGGCTGGTTGATGACCTTCTGGTCCACGAGCTTGATCAGGTCGGCCAACGCCTGCGGCGTCACCTTCGCAGCCCCGATCTCCATCCCGTTCGCCGAAAGCTTGCCGAGCATCTCCGTCATGACCCAATTGGACGCAGCTTTCGCATTCCCACCCAGCTTCGCCACGGTCTCGTAATAGTCCGCGATCGCCTTGTCGGCCACTAGGACCCCGGCGTCGTACTCCGGCAAGCCGTACTCCTGCGTCAGCCTGGCTTTGCGGGCATGGGGCAACTCGGGAAGTGACGCCTTGATGGTCGCGATCTCGTCATCCGACAACACGACGGGAAGCAGGTCCGGCTCCGGGAAATACCGATAGTCGTGGGCTTCCTCTTTCGAGCGCATGGACGATGTCATGCCGGCGAGGTCGTCCCATCGCCGCGTCTCCTGCACGATCACCCCACCCTTCTCGACTTCACGGATCTGCCGCTGGATTTCGTACGACAGGGCATGGTACACGCCCTTGAAGGTGTTCATGTTCTTGATCTCGGCCTTGGTGCCGAGCTTCTCGCGACCCACCGGCCGCACACTGCAGTTGATATCGCACCGCAGGTTGCCCTGCTCCAGGTTGCAGTCGCTCACCCCGCCGTAGAGCAGGATCTGTTTCAAGGCGAGGAGGAACGCCATCGCTTCGTCGGCGGAGTGAATATCCGGCTCGGTCACGATTTCCATGAGCGGCGTCCCGGCTCGATTGTAATCAATCCCGCTCGCCGTCTCGAAATGCATGTTCTTGCCGACATCTTCCTCAAGGTGAATTCGCGTAATATTCACCGTCTTCTTTTTCCCGCCGACCTCGATCTCAACCGCGCCTCCGACACACAGCGGCAGGTCGTACTGCGAGATCTGGTAGTTCTTCGGCATGTCCGGATAGAAGTAATTCTTCCGGTCGAACTTGCTGCGCTGGTTGATTCGCGACCCGATCAAGAGTCCTGTCCGGACCGTCAGTCGCACCGCCTCCTCGTTCGCCACAGGCATCGCGCCCGGGTAGCCCAAGCAGACCGGACACACATTCGTGTTCGGCGGGTTGCCGAATGTCGTCGGACAGCCGCAGAACATCTTCGACTGCGTCTTCAACTGGACGTGGACTTCAAGGCCTATGTCGGATTGCCAAGTCATGAGGAGGAAGAATGGTTAAGGGTTGAGGGTTTATGTGTGTGCCAAGCCGTGCTTTGTTCGTAGGCGTGGCCGATGCGGAGGATATTCTCCTCACGGAATGCGGGGCCGAGGATTTGCAGGCCGATGGGGAGTTTGTTGCTCGTGAAGCCGCAGGGGACGGATAGGCCGCAGATGCCCGCCAAGTTTGCGGTGACCGTGAAAATGTCGCCAAGATACATCTGCAGCGGGTCGTCGGCCTTCTCGCCGATCTTGTACGCCGCGCTCGGAGCAACGGGCGTCAGCAACGCATCGCACTGCTTGAACGCCTCGACGAAATCCTGCCGGATTAGCGTGCGAACCTTCTGCGCACGCAGGTAATAGGCATCGTGGTAGCCGCTGCTGAGCACGTAGGTGCCCAGGATAATGCGTCGCTTCACTTCCATGCCGAAACCCGCCGCGCGGGTCTTGCCGTACAGATCAATCGGGTCCTCGCCGTCCACGCGTGCGCCGTAGCGCACACCGTCGAAACGGGCCAGATTCGCCGACGCCTCGGCCGTGGCGACAATGTAGTACGTCGCGATCGCGTGCTTCGTCCGCGGCAAGGTGACGTCGACAATCTCTGCGCCAAGAGATCTACAATGCTCCACCGCAGCCCGCACCGCCTTCTCCACTTCCGGGTCCATGCCGGGAATGAAATACTCGCGCGGCAAACCCAGCTGAACACCCTTCAAGTCGTTCTTCAGCGCAGCCGTGTAATCCGGAACAGCAATCCGCGCCGCGGTCGCATCGTGAGCATCCTCGCCCGCAATGGCGTTCAAGAGAAGTGCCGCATCGCGAACCGTCTTGGTAATCGGGCCCACCTGATCCAGCGACGACGCATAGGCAGTTAGTCCATAGCGCGAAACGCGGCCATAGCTTGGCTTGAGTCCGACACAACCGCAGAACGACGCGGGCTGCCGAATTGAACCACCCGTGTCCGTGCCCAGCGTCGCGATCGCAAGGTCGGCCGCAACAGCCGCCGCAGACCCGCCGCTTGAGCCGCCCGGCACCCGGTCCGGATCCCACGGATTGCGCGTCACACCGAAGGACGAATTCTCCGTACTCGATCCCATGGCAAACTCGTCCATGTTGAGCCGGCCGAGAAATACCGCACCCGCCGCGCGGAGCTTGCCGATGCAGGTGGCATCGTAAGGCGCCGTGTAGCCGGAAAGGATTTTGGAGCCGCACGTGCAAGGTTGACCGCGGACGTTGAGGACATCCTTTACAGCGATTGGAACTCCCGCAAGCGGCGATTTCCAATCCTTGGAACTCTCATCCGCCACCTTCGCCGCCGCCAACGCCCCCTCCGCATCCACGGACACATAAGCATGAATCCGCCCATCCGCCGCCGCGATCCGATCCACCAAAGCCCGCGTCAACTCCACGGATGAAAACTTCCCTCGGGAGAGGCCCTCGGATGCTTCGGTTAGCGTTAGTGAATGAAGAGAAGACATGATTTGCCCACGGAGTTCACGGATAGCACGGATATCAGAGTACGATTCGTTCAAACTCCACTTTGCGGTAATTTCCGAAATTGATCAGCAAGGCAACTTTCAGACCCGTTGCGTGAAGGTAGTTTATGACTTGAGACCGATGTTCATCGACGATCGCCGAGACGGCCTTAATTTCAACGAGCACGTCCCCGAAGCAAATGAAATCGGGTTTGAACGTCTGCCGCAAGCAGTGACCCTTGTACGTCAACGCCAAGGGGTTTTGCGCCAGAAACGGAATTCCCTGGAGAGCAAACTCCAGCTCCAGACACTCTTGATAAACGGCCTCAACAAATCCCGCCCCCTTATCCCGATGCACCTCAATCGCCGCCCCAATAATGGAGTACGTCCGATCTCCTTTGGTGAGATGCATTCCCTTCTTCACATCCGTGCTATCCGTGAACTCCGTGGGCATAGACTCTTCTCTTACTCCAAAATCTTCGGCACCAGAAACTGCCCGCCCGTTTTCGCCGGTGCATTCTTCATGACGACATCGTGATCGAGTCCGGGTTTTACGCCGTCGGGGCGCAGGACGTTTTCCACGGGGATGGCGTGGGCTGTCGGCTCGACGCCTTCGATGTCCACTTCCTCGAGTTCGCGGACATGGTTGAGGATGCTTTCGAGCTGGCCTTGGAACTTCGCGGCCTCCTCATCGGTGAGGTTCAGCCGCGCCAGGTGTGCGACGTAGCGAACGTCGATGGCGCCTGATTTAGTGGATGGCTCGGTTCCCATAAAATGAGGCGCGAGTATAGGAATGCGACCGACGTTGGGCAAGATCACACCGTCTTATCGAAGAAGCGGAGCGCCTCGCCGGCCAGGTACAGCGAACCGGAGATGCAGATCATGCCGTTGTGGGCCGTCGCCCAGCGCTTCGCGTCTTCCACCGCTTCGGAGAATTTGACGGGCACGGCCTCAATCCCCGCGGCGTGGGCTTGCTGCAGTTCAAAGCTCAGCGGCATGGCGCGATCATGGTCGATCTGCACGATCCAGCAGCGGCGGACGAGCGGCGCCATTTCCTTCAGATAGCCGCCAGCGTCCTTGTCGGAGAGAAATCCCGCGATAAGACCAAGGCCCCGTCCGTCAGCGAGCTCTTCCAAACTCAGACGCAACGACCGGGCAGCGTGCGGATTGTGGGCGCCGTCGATGACCATCGGGGGCTCCATGCCGATGAGCTGGAAGCGACCCGGCCACTGTACGTGCTCGAGCCCCTTCTCCACCGCCTGTTTCGGAATCGCGATACCCAGACGTTCGCGCAGCACTTCAATCGCAGAAACGGCAAGCGCCGTATTGGCCAGTTGATGACAGCCCACAAGCGGAAGGTTCAAGGGACCGTAGTGACCGTCTTCGGTTTCGACTTTGAGTCGCTGGCCGGACCACGTCTGGTGCTTGCGCCAGACTGTCGCGGCATCCTTCGCAAGAATCACCTGCGCCTTGCAGGTGCGCGCCGCATCCTTCACGACATCCATCGCTTCGGAGGGAAGATCACCCACGACCACCGGACAGCCCGGCTTGATGATTCCCGCCTTTTCGATCGCGATGGCTTCCAAGGTATCGCCGAGGTGCTCCATGTGATCCATGTCGATGGATGTGATGACGCTGACGGCGGGCGTGATGACGTTCGTGGCGTCAAGGCGTCCCCCCATCCCCGTCTCAATCACCGCGAAATGAACGCCCTGCCTCTTGAAGTACTCGAACGCCACGCCCGTGCCGAATTCGAAGAACGTCACATCGCGACCGCCCGGTCTTTTCATCGCACGTTGCGAGGCCACATCGACGTCTTCAAGCAGCGTCCGGAGATCCGCGTCGGAGATCGCCACGCCGTTGACACGCACGCGCTCGTTGTATTTGAGGAGATGGGGCGATGTGTAGAGTCCGGTGCGGAATCCGGCGGCCTGGAGAATGGATGCCACCATCGCGCAGACCGACCCCTTGCCGTTCGTACCCGCGACGTGGACGCAGATCATCGCGTTCTGCGGATTGCCTAATTCGTCAAGGAGGTTGCGGGTTGCGTCAAGGCCGAGCTTCACGACGCGCTCACTGCGCCGGTAGAGCCTTTGGAGATAGAACTCCAACGGGTCGGGAGTTTTTGTACTCACAGGTCAGCCCGTCATCAGTCGTGGGGGGCGTGATGGCCCGACGACATGAAATCCAAGATGCGGATCAGGGTGGTTTTCAACTCCTTGCGGGGAACCACCATGTCCAGAAGACCATACTTAAGGAGGAATTCGGCGCGCTGGAAGCCTTCAGGCAGATCCTGCTGCGTTGTTTCCTTGATCACGCGCGGACCAGCAAAGCCGATCAAGGCCCCGGGCTCGCCGATAATCACATCACCAAGCGTCGCAAAACTCGCCATGACGCCCGCCATCGTCGGATGCGTGAGGAGCGCGATATAGGGCAGGCCTGCCTCGGCGTGGCGCGCCAGCGCCGCGCTCGTCTTAGCCATCTGCATCAGGCTGAATAGTCCCTCGTACATGCGGGCGCCGCCCGATGCGCAGGAAACCAGCACGGGGATTTTCTGTTCGGTGGATCGCTCGATTAGGCGCGTGATTTTTTCGCCGACGACCGAACCCATGCTCGCGCCGAGGAAGGTGAAGTCCATGACGCCGACGCCGACGGCGTGCGGACCGATCATGCCCCGCCCCGTGCTCACCGCGTCGTGGAAACCGGTCTTCTGCTGGTTTTCCTTGAGCTTGGACGTGTAGGAAGCGGTGCCAGTGAAGCCGAGAATGTCGACGCTGAAGAGCTCGGTGTCCCACTCCTCATACGACCCCTCTTCGCAGAGCATTGCCAGGCGTTCCTTGCGGGAAAGCTGGAAGTGATGTTCGCACTTGGGGCAAATGCCGAAATGCGTGTCGAGCTCCTGCTTGAAGATGATCTCCTGGCAGCTCGGGCACTTGAGCCAGAGTCCGTCCGGGATGTCCCGCTTGCGAACCTTGACCGTTGAATAGTTCTTCTTACCGAAAACAGGCATAGGCGTATTTGTCATGGATACTACCAACCACCGCGCGCCAACGTAAGCACATAAACCGAAGCCGCACCGCCCTCCTTCAGGGCCCGCGCACATTCGTTCAACGTCGCGCCAGTAGTCATCACGTCATCGACCAGCAGAATCCTCTTCTTGGCGACTCGCCGACTGACAGCCCGGAACGCGCCCCTGACGTTATGAGCGCGCTCCCGCCCTGTCAAATGGGTTTGCGTCACCGTAGGCTTAAGTCTTCTGAGACATGAACCATCAACCCTCAACCCTGCTTTTCTTCCCAGACCCTTCGCCAGCAACCTCGCCTGGTTATAGCCCCGCTCCCGCAGCCTCACGGCATGCAATGGAACCGGCACAATCACGTCGAAGCTGTGATCGGCGTAGTGCACGTCCGCCGCAGCCACCATCCACTGCACCAATTCACGCTCCAGCCAGAGCGCATCACGATACTTGAAGTCGTGAACCATGGACTGTGCACAGCCCTCCAGCCGTACCGCCGACCGCGCCGATACATAATGAGGGCGCTCCTCCGAGCACGCGAAACAGGTATACGCCGTATCCACCGCCCCTTCAACCGGTCGTCCGCAACACGAACAGAACGGAAACTGAATCGCCGTCACCCCCGCCCGACACCCCCAACAAAGCGCCCGCTCTTCCTTCAACAGCGCCTCCCCGCACGCGTTGCAGGTGCGTGGATAGAGGAGATCAAGGCCGGTACTGAGAAAGGTTCGAAATGTCGCGAGCATGGGTGGCTTGCCAAGGCGTAGTTTGCAGTGTCATACCAGCCCGGCGCCGTCACGCTGCGCGAGACTTTGCCGTGGCAGTCATCGTTCTCCGCTGTGCTGCGAACGAAGACTGGCGGAGAGGGAGGGATTCGAACCCTCGGAACAGGCGTACACCTGTTCAACGGCTTAGCAAGCCGCCGCTATCGACCACTCAGCCACCTCTCCGCGAAGCGGGTAAAGTCGATGTGCAGGGAACATACGGAGGGTATTGCCCGGGGGCAAGCTTGATTCGTTCATAGGGTCTCTGTCATGCTTAATGCAGTCGCAGGGCATCGGGGGGGAGAGTCATGAAAGTGGCGGATCGTATAGGGCTGGCCTTGATCGCAGTGTTCCTCTTCTCCATTTCCGCGCACGCGGTAATGGTGTCCGCTCCCGCAGTTCGACGATCCCTTACGGTGGGTTTCGTCGATACATGCTCTGTCCCGTTGGTCGCTGCAAAGCATACGACGATCGGCGAGGTTCACGCACAGGTCGTCGATGGCACGAATGTGATGGTGGTCTTCATGGTGACGGATGGTTACTCCAGCCTGAGGACGACACATCTTTACATCGGACCAACACCGCCCCGCACCTCCGCGCCCGGCAGGTTCCCGTTCAAGCACGAACGCATTCGGACGGATTTCGATGTCTTCACGATTCCGCTTGCGGCCGCAGGTTTGAAACCAGGCGACTGCTTCTATGTGGCGGCCCATGCCGAGGCGGATATTCCCGTCGCATTCCGGCCTCCGGACCTTGAGTCATTCAACGACGCCCTGCCCGACTCCGCGATCATCTCCGTGAACTACCCCGGCGACGATAGCTACCTCGATGCAGCGATCACGCAGGGCGGAATACTGGACGGTGTACACGACAACTGGTGCGTCGATACGGACCACGAGATCGGTGTCGGCGTGGAGTACACCTCGACCGTTCTTTCAAGCCTGAGTGCCGTATCCCCTGCTGTGATTGACATCCCCGGAAACCTGGACCTTGTCAATTTCGTGCTGAATCGGGGCTACACCGGCAGCGAATCGACATCAGGCGGAACATTCACGTGGGGTGACGTTCAGCAAGCCCTCTGGACGCTGATTGAGGATAACGTGCCGCAAGGCGGTGTCGGCACGGAACCCTTCGATCAGCGCCGAGTCGATGAAATTGTCACCGACGCATACACCCGTGGTGAAGGGTTCCTGCCCGGCTGCAACCAAATCGCAAGCGTGCTCGTGAACCCGACCGACGAACATGGCCAGACGATAGCCCAGGTTACGATCCTGGAAGTTCCGCTGCGCTGCGAGCCCGTCCTCGCGCGCGAAACGGCCTGGGGCATGGGAAGCACCAGATTCAAGACCGGCTGGGGCTCCCACTTCCGCTGCTGCCCTTAGCAGCCTCAGGGTACCCCAGATAGTCCTTTGCCGCTTGAATCGGCAATGCCTTTTCACTAGGTTCCGTGGCTCTTCGATAAACAAACATTTAAGGAGATTCGGCATGTCACAGATTGCACATATCCAGGGCCGCGAGATTCTTGATTCGCGCGGCAACCCGACCGTTGAAGTGGAAGTTCATCTTGATTCCGGCACCGTCGGCCGCGCTGCGGTTCCGTCGGGCGCGTCGACCGGCGAACACGAAGCGATCGAGCTGCGCGACGGCGACAAGAAGCGCTACCTCGGCAAGGGCGTCCTCAAGGCCGTCAAGAACGTCAACGACGCGATCCGCACCGCCCTCGTCGGCGAAAGCCCGTTCGAACAGGCGTCAGTCGATGCCCAACTCATCGAGCTCGACGGCACGGAAACCAAGTCGAAGCTCGGCGCAAACGCGATACTCGGCGTATCCCTCGCCACGGCCCACGCCGCCGCGAACGACCTCGGCCTCCCCCTCTACCGCTACATCGGCGGCACCAACGCCAAGGTTCTCCCCGTCCCCATGATGAACATCATGAACGGTGGCGCGCACTCGGATGCCCCGATTGATTGCCAGGAATTCATGATCATCCCCCGCGGCGCAACAAGCTTCTCCCAGGGCCTGCGCATGGGCGCTGAAGTGTTCCACGCCCTCAAGTCCGTGCTCAAGAAGCTCGGCCTGAGCACCGCAGTCGGCGATGAAGGCGGCTTCGCCCCCAGCCTCAAGGGCAACGAGCACGCGATCGAAGTCATCATGGAAGCGATCGTTCTCGCGGGCTACAAGCCCGGCAAGGACATCTTCCTCGCCCTCGACGTCGCGGCCAGCGAGTTCTACGACAAGGCCAAGAAGAAGTACGTGTTCAAGAAGTCAGACAAGTCCGAGCGCACGGCCGAACAGATGGTCGAGTTCTACAGCAAGTGGGTGAAGAAGTACCCCATCGTCAGCATCGAAGACGGCTGCGCCGAGGGCGATTGGGCCGGCTGGAAGCTCCTGACGGATGCCATCGGCGACAAGTGCCAGCTCGTCGGCGACGACTTGTTCGTCACCAACACCAAGATCCTCAAGAAGGGCATCGACACCGGCACGGCCAACTCGATCCTCGTGAAGGTCAACCAGATCGGTACGCTGACCGAGACGCTGGAAGCCGTCGATATGGCCCATCGCGCCGGCTACACCGCGGTCATCAGC
>CAZCZZ010000053.1:0-29885 GCA_964503335.1 uncultured Verrucomicrobiota bacterium | reverse complement strand
TGTGCAGCAGGCGGCGAAGAGACGGCCAGCGACAACACAAGCGAAGCAAGGCTAGAAGCTGTGGCCCCGGTCCTTGATGACCGGGATGTCGCCAGCGCCGGACTTGCCACCGGACTGGATCGCGATGTTGACGAGGATGCCCACCATCATGAGTGAGATGGCGAGGCTTGTGCCGCCGTAGCTGATGAAGGGAAGCGGCAGGCCCTTTGTCGGAAGACAGCCTGTGACCACACCAATGTTGATCGCGGCCTGCAGCGTGATCATCGACGTGATGCCGAAGGCGGTGAGACGTCCGAACCTGTCCGTGGCGTTCATGCTGATGTAGAGACCACAGAGAAAGAACACGAAGAAGAGGACTACGACAGCGAGCGAAGCTCCGAGGCCGAGCTCTTCACCGAGGATGGCGAAGATGAAATCGGTGTGGGCCTCCGGCAGGTAGAATTGCTTTTGCATGCTTCCGCCCAGGCCGACGCCTGTGCCCCCGCCCATCACGAAGGCGTAGATGGCATTCAGGAGCTGGAACGCCTCGTCCTGAGCGTACTTCTCCGGATTCAGGAACGCGATGATGCGTCGCATCCGCTCCTCATCCTGCATGATCGCGAGCGATATGGCCGTGAATCCCAATGCACCCGCGATCACCAGGTAGCTAACGCGCGAGCCGCCCACGAACATGATAGCGAAACCCACCACGCCCATGAGCATAGTCGTGCCGAAATCCGGCTCGATGAAGACGAGGCCCGTTAGCGTGCCGAGGAGAAGTAGCGGGGTCATCAGGCCGCGCTGAAATCCATCGGCTGTCCGCTGCACGCGGCTCATCCACCACGCGAGGAGGATGATCGATGCGAACTTGGCCAGCTCCGATGGCTGAAGGTTTGTGAAACCCATGCTGAGCCAGCGACGACTGCCCTTCACCGAAATGCCCACGCCCGGGGTAATGACCATGACAAGCAGCACAATCGTTACAATGCCGATCGCGATGGCCCATGTTTGCCAGACGCGATAGTTCAGGCGGGAGGTTACGAAGAAGGCGATGCAGCCGACGACCAAAGCCGCGGCCTGCCGCTTGAGGAAGAATGTGGAGTCCTTGTACAGCAGGTCGCCAGGCACACCGCTGGTGCTCGCGAGCATGATGATGCCCAGCGTCACAAGGACGAGGACTACACCGACGAGAATGCTTGCTGTGCGCCACATGGTGCGTCTGCCGTGAACCTGTGCGGTTCTCCCCCGCCCGATCCCTCAACGTGTAGCAAAAAAAGCGGGCCTTATGCAGCTACCTGCACAAGGCCCGCGTTTCGAAATCCCGATTACTGCGAAGACATCGGAATGCGAAGCTTCTGGCCGGCTTGGATAGCCGCGCCGTCTGCCAGTCCATTCACGCTGAGAATGTCCTGCTTCAGCATGCCGAAGTTGCGGGCGACGTCGTCAATCGTCTCACCCGTCTTCACCGTGTACTCGAAATCGATATCGGCTGACAGCGCAGGGGCGCTGGGCGCGGGCTCGGCAGGCGCCGGGATCGCCGTGGCCGATTCCACTGCGGGGGCGGGCTCGGGCGCAGGCGCGGGCGCTGCTGTGTCAACCGTGGCGGGTGCCGCGACTTCCGCGGGCTTGTCCGCAGCAGCCTTGCCGCCGGGGATCTTGAGCTTCTGGCCGACGCGAATCATGTCGCTCGACAGATTGTTCTCTGAGCGGAGCGCCTTGACGGTCGTTCCATTGCGCGAGGCAATCTTCGACAGGCTGTCGCCCGACTTCACGACATACTCACCGGCTCCGGCGGTGGCGCTGGAGGACGAGGAGGACTTGGTGGACGAAGAAGACGAGCTGCTGCTCTTCGACTTCTTCGCCAGGGGTTGCGATCGTGCGTAGCTCGGCAGAAGCAACTTCTGACCGACGCGGATCTTGTTCGGGTCCTTGATGCCGTTCAATTCCGCGATCTCGCGAGCGCTCACGCCGTAGCGGTAGGCGATGGAGGAGAGAAGATCGCCCTTCTCAATGACGATCGTCTGGCCGGCTTCAAGTCCGGACGCCGTTGCGGGCTCGACGGACACAGGAGGCTGGAACGCGGGCTTGGGTGTCAGCGTGGAGGGCTGCGCGATCTGCGCGCGGGGCGGCAGTTGCGGAGCGGGAGGCGGCTCGACCACCTGGCTCTCCGGTCGTGTCGTCCCGCAACCCTGCATCAGCAGGATCGAGCCAACGACCACCACGTGAAATCCAACCACCATCGCAACGAGAAGAGGCGCTTTGACTTCACCGCTTCGTTGATTCGTCGATTGCATCAGCATACTCCCTAATTTCATCTTCATGTTCTAGATTGTCTCCGCACCCAGTTTTCCGACTTCGTCCACGAACTGTCGCCCGCGATCCTCGTAGTTTCGAAACTGATCGAAACTCGCGCACCCCGGCGACAACAAGATCGTCTCACCTTCCACGGCATCCTTGAATGCGCACTGAACTGCCGCCTTCAACGTGCCTGTCTCCACGCATGGAACAGTGTCGGACCAAGCTGAGGCCATAAGCTTTGAAGCTTGCCCCACAAGGTAAACAGCGCTTGCCCGCTCCGCCAGCACATTTTTGACCGGCGAGAGATCGTTTTCCTTCAAAAGTCCACCGGCGATGAGCCTCGCCTTCCCCTTGCACATCCGGAGCGCGGCGGCGGTGGCGGAAAGGGTTGTGGACTTGGAGTCATTGATGAACTTCACCCCTCGAATCGTTGCGACGGGCTGCATGCGATGCGGGAGTGCCTGAAAGGCCCGCGCGCTGGACTCGATGGCCCGACGGCTGATGCCCGAGGCCAGCAGCGCAGCGCACGCGCCGGTCGCGTTGACGCCCAGGATTTCGTTGTCGAAAAAGGTGCCGCGAAGATCACAGACCGTGTCGCCTGCCGCGAGGATCTTGCCCTCGCGGTACACATAGGCCGACGTGGAGGAGTCCCCGAACGTCGTCCAACGCCCTTCGCCCAGGAGTGCAGCGGCGGGTTCGTGCACTACCGCCGCATCGTCCTTCGTCATCTGCTCGAAGATCCTCGTCTTGGCACGCGTGTACGCACCCATCGTTCCGTGGCGGTCGAGGTGATTCGGCAGAATGTTAAGCAGCAAACCGGTATCGGCCCTGAAGGCATGATGGTGTTCAAGTTGGAAGGAGCTCAGCTCGATAACCAGCCAGTCGACTTTGGGTGTATCGAGGACGGCTTGCGAGACCGGTAGGCCATAGTTTCCGCAGGCCACGGCTGATTGGCCGTCCGCTTCGATAGCTTCCTTGATCCACTTCACCATCGTGCTCTTGCCGTTCGTACCGGTTACGCCGATCGTACGTCCCTTGTGTCGCGACCAGCCGAGTTCGAACTCGGGAAGCAGCGGGATCCCACGGTCCACGGCGGCACGGAAGAGCGGTGAGTCAGGAGAAAGACCCGGACTGATCACGGCGACATCGAACGGACCCTGTGGGACGGATGTCGAACCCAACCGGATTTCAGCACCGGCATCGCGAAGACGAGCCGCACGCTCGCGCAACGCCGGGAGGTCGGCTTGATCGATCGCCACTACGTCCGTCCCTTCGCTGCGCAGCAACTGCGTAGCGCTGGCGCCGCTGCTGCCAAGGCCGAGGACAAGAGCTCTTGCGATGGATGTCATGAATCAGCGAATCTTCAGGGTCGCCACGCCGATGAGTGCGAAGATGATGGAGAGGATCCAGAAACGGATGGTCACCAGCGTCTCGACGACCTCGATATCGCGACCTTCATTGCGCGCCTTCTCCTTCTCCACCATCTCGAAGTGGTGATGAATCGGCGAGCAGCGGAAGATGCGCTTACCCGTGGTCTGGAAACTCACGACCTGGAGGATGACGCTGAAGGCCTCCATGACAAAGACGCCACCCACAATGACGAGAAGAAGCTCCTGCTTGATCGCGATCGCGATCATGGCGATGGACCCCCCGAGCGCGAGGCTTCCCGTATCGCCCATGAACACCTGCGCCGGATGGCAGTTGTACCAGAGAAAGCCGAGGCCCGCGCCAAGCAGGCAACCGCAGAACACCGCGAGTTCCTCACTGCCTGCGATATAGGGAAGCTGGAGGTAGCGGGCGAAGACCGTGTTGCCGGCCACATACGCGAGGGCGAGATAGGCCGCGGCCGCGGAGTTGCTGCAGCCGATGGCGAGTCCGTCCAACCCGTCCGTCAAATTGACCGCATTCGTGGCCCCCACCATGACGAGCGTGGTGAACAGCACCGTGAGCGGAATACCCATATCGGCCACGACCGCTTCCTTGAAAAAGGGGATCATCAATTCGGAGACATGCGCGCGGCTTTGTGGCCACGCATAGAGGACCGCCACGACGACCAGGGACCAGAGCACTTCCAGGACCAGTTTGTAGCGGCCCGCGAGACCCTTCGAGTTCCGCTTCGTCACCTTGAGATAGTCGTCGATGAACCCGATGCCGCCCATCCACACCATCGTGCACAACGTCAGGATGAAATAGACATTGGTCGGCACGGCCCAGAGCAGGGACGACACGAAGACGGAGAGGATGATGAGCATGCCGCCCATGGTGGGCGTGCCCGATTTCTTGCCGTGCGCTTTGAGCACTTCGTCCGTGCGGACCTGCTGGCCAATCTTGAGCCGGCGCAGGCGCTCGATCATCCACGGTCCAAACAGGAGACAGATGAAGAAGGCCGTGCCGGCACCCATGAGCGCGCGGAAGGTGACATACCGGAAGATGCGAAGCGGGGAATACTCTTCGGTCAGGAAATGGAGGTAATAGAGCATGACGTAAAACTGCCCGGGTGATCACGTGGAAGAAGCGCGCCAAGCCTACGCTTCGTCATTCTTCCCATTGTCTACAGGCGACCGCGTGATCCTGTCCCACAACCGTTGAAGCCACGCGATGAATCCGCTTCCGGTTGATGATGTGTCGGTCGTAACCGCGATGCGCGGGGCCTGTTCAAACCGGGGACGCGTTCCGGTCATCACGCCGGACACATACATGTTCGCACTCAAGCGGCGCAGCTTCTGGTCAGCCTGCGCGTGCGCGGCATCATCGTGGTGGTGATGATGTCCGTGTCCCGAACGGCTTCCCTTGCGCGGTACCCAGCCATGTGAATCGGATTGCATATGCGGCTTCGCGATTTCTCGCGGACTCCCGTGATCCCCGGCAGGGAAGCGCGTCGGCGACATGTTCAGATGCAGATGACATGTGTCGCGGCCTTTGCTGCCTTATGGATCGTGTGTTGATGGTTCCAAGCGTTAACAACATCTTCCAAGTGTTCTCCCCGTGACGCCTTCAAGAGTACGGCATCGCCGGGTTTGACCAATTCCCTCAAACGGTGAGCAGCTCCTGCGGCATCCATGCAGGAATGAACCTGGCCCGACTTCATCCCCGCCGCCATGGCGCCCTCACCGATCCAATGACCTGCCTTGCCCACCGTGACCAACCCGCCCCAGGATCCGGACGCAAGGTCCCGACCCAGGTCGCGATGCTCTTCCTCTTCGGTGGCCCCCAATTCGCGCATTCCCGCCAGCACAAGCCAGCGCAACCCCGGCACACGATGCTCTCCAAATGCGCGGATGGAGGCCCGCATGCTGACCGGGTTCGCATTATATGCATCATTGATGAATTCTACGCCATCCCTTGTTTCAGCCTGCCAGCGGAGGTAAAGCGGCTTGTAGGCCGCGATCGTCTCGACGAGATCGGCCCACGCCACGCCATGCGCGCGGCCCAAAGCGATCGCCAGCAGTGCGTTAGAAACGACGTACTCGCCCGGCAGCGGTGAATCAAATGTCGCGGTTTCACCTGTCGCCCGCTCCTCGACGGTGAACGACAAGGAATCCTCAAACCGACGCGCCACGTAATCCGCGTCGCCCGCCAGGGAGGTCGTGAGCAGGCGACACTTGGCATAATTGGCAACCACATCGAAGTACTTCTCGTCTTTCGAGATCACGGCCATTCCATGGGATGGAAGGCTGGCGAACACTGTGGCTTTCTCCACTGCGATGGCTTCAACCGAGGGAAAGAATTCAAGATGGACCGGACCGATCGTCGTGATGATCCCGCAGGTGGGCTTCAGCATGTCGCAGAGCGGCGCCAGCTCGCCCGGATGATTCATGCCGACTTCAAAAACGCCCAGCTTCGCGTCTGGTGTGACGCCAAGAATGCTCAGCGGCGTCCCGATGTCGTTGTTCCAGTTGCCGCGCGTGCGCGCCGTCTTGTCGATCCGCGCAAGCACGTCGGCCGCCATCTCCTTCACCGACGTCTTTCCCACGCTGCCCGTCACCGCCGTAATCCTGATAGGAAGCGTCGCGCGGTAGCCGCGCGCAATGCTCATGAGGGCTTGCTTCGAGTCGGATACGGCAAGAAACGGCCTTTTGAGATGGCCCTTCGCAGCCCACGCCGTTTCCACGATCGCCGCCGAAGCTCCGCGATCGAAAGCGGCTTCGATGAAGGCGTGGCCGTCAAAGGATTCGCCCTTCAGGGCCACATAGACATTGCCGGGCTGGAGTGTGCGCGTATCGGTGGAGATGCCCTCAAGTGGAAGGGCGGGCGGACTTGTCCACACTCCCCTGCTCCAAACCGCGAGGTCTGTCGCGCCATATTCGGGCTTTTGCACGTGATGATCCGCTATCCGTTCAAGTACCGGCGAACCACTTCCCGGTCGTCGAACGGGACCATGGTTTTGCCAAGCTCCTGATAATTCTCATGGCCCTTCCCTGCAACCAAAATGATGTCGCCGGGTCGGGCCATGGCCACAGCCTTCGAGATCGCCTGTTCGCGGTCCACAATCGTTTCCCAGTTCGGAGCCTTGGTGAGCCCACCCACGATGTCCTCGATGATGGTCTCCGGGCTCTCGTTCCTGGGATTGTCACTCGTCACGATCACATGGTCCGCCAACCGGACTGCGATCGTGCCCATCGCCGGTCGCTTCGCCTTGTCGCGATCGCCACCGCAACCGAAGACGACGATCAATCGCTTCGAACGAAGCTCGCGCAGGGTCTGCAGGACGTTGCCGAGCGCGTCGTCGGTATGCGCGTAATCCACGAAGGCGAGCACGCCCTTCGAGTTGGTGATGTGCTCAAGGCGCCCGGGCACGGAGGGGATGGCCGCGAGCGCCTTGACCATCACATTCAGATCGATGCCCAGGCAGCCGCCTGTCGCAAGGGCTGCCAGGGCATTACTCACATTGAAGCGGCCAAGAAGCGGAAGCTCCACGCGCGAGTCGCCCCACGGGCTCCGGAAGACAAAGGAGCTGCCGCTGCCGGTCAGTTCAATTTCTTCCGCGCGCACCGCGGCGGCGTCGTGCGTGCCGTATGTGACAAGTTGCGCGGCGAGGCCCTGGATATTCGCAAGCTCCATGCCCCACGGGTCATCGATGTTGACCACCGCGCTGGCGCGCTTGTTCATCTGCCCGATGCCGCGAAACAGGCGGGCCTTCGCCTCAAAGTAGTTCTGCATCGTCTTGTGGTAGTCGAGGTGGTCGTGCGTGAGGTTTGTGAACACACCCACGTCAAAGTCGCAGCCCCATACGCGCTGCTGGTCGAGCGCATGGCTGGATACTTCCATGACCGCGCTGCGGCATCCGTTGCGCACCATCTGGTCGAGCATGAACTGGATGTCCGGCGCTTCCGGTGTCGTGCGGCCCGCGGGAATGATGCGCTCGCCGATTTCATAGCGGATCGTGCCGATCAAGCCTGCGCGACGGCCCGACGCTTCCAGGATCGCGCGGGTCATGAAGGACGTCGTGGTCTTCCCGTTGGTCCCGGTGATGCCGATAAGTTCGATGCGCTCGGAGGGACGGTCATAAAACGCACAGGCAATTTCCGCCAGCGCCAGCCGAGCGTTTTCCACCTGGATATGGGCGATGTCGCGGCGGGGCCAGCGGTCCTCTTCGGAAACGATCGCGACGGCGCCGCGGCGGATGGCGTCGTCGATGTACTGCGCGCCGTCGGACTTGTGACCACGCAACGCGACGAAGATGTAGCCCTTCCGCACCATGCGGGAATCGTAGGCGATGCCTTCAATCTCGAAATTGACAGGACCGCGCACGAGGAGGGGCTGGATCATCCGGGTTAGCGTTTCAAGTCTCATGGTCTCCATGCACAATTTACCCAGTATCATCGAAAAATCTCCCTACAGCGACACGGTCGGAATCTGGTCATCAAATCGATAGGCCTGGTTCTCGGGAACCGGCTCGATATCGAGATAACGGGCCGCCTGCTCGGCGATCTCCTTGAAGACCGGGGCCGCAACGACGCCACCGGTGTGGTACGGCTGCGGCTCATCAACGACCACAATGATGCCGATTTCCGGACGCTCTGCAGGGAACACACCCATGAACGACGCGTAATGAGCAGAGTCGGAGTAGCCGCCCACCATCGGCTTTTGTGCTGACCCCGTCTTGCCCGCGACCGTGTAACCTTCGATGCAGGCCTTCGTCCCGGTTCCGCCCTTCTCCGTCGCGCGGGTCATGAGCTTGACCATCAACCGGGCCGTTTCGGGTCGAATGGGCCGCCCGTTCGCCATCGATTCCGGCTTGAGCAGCGTACGGCCTTCCTTGTTCACCACATGATCCACCACGGTCGGCCTCATCAGGAAACCGTCGTTGGCGATTCCGCAGAGCATGTTCACCATCTGCAGTGCCGTGACGCTGACTTCGTGGCCCATCGCGATGCGGGAGATGCTGAGCTTCGACCACTTGCTGAGCGGATTAAGGATGCCGTACTCCTCGCCCGGCAGGTCAATGCCGGTCTTCTGGCCGATGCCAAAATCGCGCAGGTACTTGTAAACCCGGTCCTGACCCAGCAGCAGCGCGATCTTAGCCGCGCCGATGTTCGACGACTTCTTCAGCACGTCGGCCGTGGACAGACGGCCGTGCGGGTGATAGTCGCGAAGCGGCTTCCCGGCGTGGTACCAGATTCCATTTTCGCAATCGAAGACGGTCGCCGGCGTGACGAGTCCCTCGTTCAACGCCGCGGCGATGATCGCCACCTTGAACGTGGAGCCGGGCTCATAGGTATAGCCCGTCGCGCGATTGAGCCGCACGTCGGGTTGCACATCCGGAAACTGATTCAGGTCGTAGGAGGGCCTGTTGGCCATGGCGAGGATGCGGCCCGTCTTTACCTCCTGCACGATCGCCCAGGCACCCTTCGCCCGGTGCTGCTCCATCGCATGATCGAGCGCCCGCTCGGTGAAGAACTGCAGATTCTGGTCCAGCGTCAGATGAACATCGGCGCCTTCTTGGGGCTGGATCTCGAGCACGCGACGCGAGTAGACCTCGCGCCTCTTGCCATCCTTTTCGCTGACCCGCAGACCGGGCACGCCACGCAGGTAGCGATCCAGGCGCTGCTCGATGCCCGCGCTGCCCACGCCTTCCAGGTTGGAGAAGCCGAGCACGTGGCACATGAGTCCGCCCTGCGGGTAGTTCCGCTGCGACACCTCATCGAAGAAGACGCCCTTGCGGTTGAGATCCATCGCGATGATCTGGCGAACCGCGTCTTCCTTCACAAACTTCTTGATGTACTCCTGCTTGCGATCCGGGCGGTCGATGCGCGTCGTCACAATCGCAGGGTCGAGTTCGAGCACGCGCGCGAGCTGTTGCGCAATAAAGGTGCGGTGACCGGACTTGTTAATTTCCTGTGGATTAACGTTCACATGGCGCACGGCGAGATCGAGAGCGAGCAGGTTTCCATTGCGATCAAATATGCGGCCGCGGCCGACCAGGATGGGCTGCTCGTACTGCCGCATCTTCTGGACGCGAGCATGCAGCCCCTTGTTTTCACCGAGGTGCAGATACGAAAGACGGGCGCCGAGACCCAGCCAGGCGGCGGCCAGGAGCAGCGCCACGACAATCATGCGGAAGGCTTGTCCCTTCTCAGTCATGGACCCAGGCGCCCTCCCCCTGTGCGAAGTCCATCGGCGAAGGCGTCGCATCCTCGTCGCCGAGGCGACGATGGATGCGCACAACATTCTTCTCAGCCGGCCAGCTCATCACGAGCCCGTGCGACTTGAGCAGCTTCTCCATGTTCTGGGGCGATGTCATGTTCGACCACTGGAACTCCTCGTTGATGCGTGCACGCTCGACGGCCAGCTTCTGCTGCTCGTATTGCTTGATGCGTCGCCCGATCGCGTCGCAGCGACCGCAGAGCCAGAGATAGGAAAGTGCGACCGCCACTGCTCCGAGGAGCAGCAATGCCAGCGCGCCGGGGAACACACCGGGAACATCATCCCGCTTCCGATTCTTGTTACGTGCCATCTCTACGAAATCCTTTCCGCCACCCGCAGCTTCGCCGATCGCGCCCGCGGGTTTGTCTTCACTTCCTCATCCGTCGCCATCACTGGCTTCTTCGTCACCAGCCGCACCTTCGGCTCCTCGCCGACCCAGCGCTCGCCGCCTGCTTCGAGGGACTCCCATCGGCCCGCGTGCGCTGCGAAGAACTGCTTCACCATGCGATCCTCAAGGCTGTGGAAGCTGATCACCGCCACGCGGCCCTTGGGACCGACAATCCTCAGCGCGGCATCCAATCCCTTTTCCAGCGCCTCAAGCTCCCGATTCACCTCGATGCGCAGCGCCTGGAACGTCTGCGTGGCCGGATTGATCCGGCCACGCGGCCCCCGCTTTGCACCTGCCACCACATCAGCCAATTCACCTGTGGTCCGGATCGCCTGGCGGCCACGCGCTTCGACAATCGAACGCGCGATGCGCCGGGCATCCTTGTCCTCGCCATACTTCCAGATCACGTCAGCCAGCTCTGTCTCGCCCAGCGTATTCACCAGGTCGGCGGCCGAGGGGCCGCGTGACCGGTCAAGCCGCATGTCGAGCGGACCGTCCTGCATGAAGCTGAACCCGCGCGACGCGTCGTCCATCTGGTCCGAGGAAAACCCGAGATCCATCAGGACACCGTCCGCGGGAACAAACGAGTGGGTCTGAGCGAAGGTCATCATGTCGGCGAAGTTCCCGTGCTCACAGGTGAGGTGTCCGGAAAGATGCGAGAGACGCGATTGCGTGCGGGCCAGTGACACGGCATCGCGATCGAGGGCAAGAACGCGCCCCTTTTCGCCTGCCGCCCGGAGGATCGCCTCCGTGTGTCCACCTGCCCCCAGCGTTCCATCGACGTAAACTCCTCCGTCGCGAACCGCCATCAGCTCTACCACCTCCCTAAGCAGTACGGGCTGATGCATATCCCTACCCAAACTGCGCGGGCTGACGGGAGGGCGCTTCTTGCGCCGGCCCGGTCAATCACCCGCGCTTAACACCCGGTGAGGAAAGGCGTGCCCACAGGGCTGCCCTTCCACAACGAACACTTCGCCGCAAAACCGCGACGCGGCAGCGCGAAACGGGCCGAGCCGTCCACGCCGTCCACGGCACGATTCACCTGAAGAAACTTCGCGATCACGTCCAAACGGACGCCACGCTCGCGCCTGCGATACGACTCGCCAGTCCCATGCACATCAAACGCATCCATGTGGGGTACCTCCTCGATGTCGACTTCCTCGCGAACAAACACACCACGTGCCGGTTCTTCTTCGAAAACCCGGCCTTCGCCAAATTGATCGGCCCGGACAGCGGCCGCATTCGCAGGCCATAGCTCCTGCTGCTCGAACCACGCCGGACGCCGGCGGCGCAGGCTCACTGCGCCCGACCCCAACTCCTGCCAGTCATCCCGACCCGACGTGGACGCGGGCTGCACCGCGGACCTCACGAGGTACGGATTCACCCGGTCTAGAAGCCTACGGACCGCAAGGCTTCCCCAAGATTCGACTGCGTCACGGATTCTTGCTGTTCCTTCCATCGCTCAGGACTCCAGAGTTCGAAACATTCGAACGCACCCACCAACACGACTTCTTCCGTCAGACCAGCGAACGACAACAGGTCGTCGCTAACACGAATTCGTCCCTGGGCATCCCAGGGCACCAGATTGGAGCGTGAGGCGATGATGCGCGCGACTTGCCGGCCTTTTTGATCAGCGATGGAAATGTTTCTCAACTTCTCCAGCCGCTGTTTCATTTCACGGGCGGGATAAGCGCAAAGACAGCGCTCGTTTACCCCGGGCATGACAACACAGCACTTCGGCAACCCCACCACCTCGCGCCAATCCGAGGGAACAGTCAGCCGCTTCTTCGGATCCAACTTGTGCACATAGGTGTCGACGAACACCCCACCGGCAAGATCGCCCACCACGTATGTGTTCTCTTCTGACATCAGACTGACTTCCTGCCCCACCTTTAACCACTTTGACCCACTCCGGGTCAATAGGGATCGCAATTATTTCGCAACTTTTTTTCGCGATCCGGCCGGAAGCCGCTAGTGATGCGTTTTACTGAGCCTCAACCGCTGTTTTTCGACAGGGCATTCGGTCGGAATGTTGGAGTAGGCGTCGCTCTCAACCTGTCCGATCGTCACTTCCGTCCCCCACTTGCCCACACCTGGCTGCTACATCTTCAATAGATTCTGGATATCATCCCACGTCAACTTGCTCATCACCTGCTCGTCCGAGGTCAGCGTGGCGTCGATGATCGACTTCTTGCGGCGCTGCATTTCGAGCACTTTCTCTTCGACGGTTCCGCGCGTGAGCAGCTTGATGCTGTACACGGTGCGCTTCTGGCCGATGCGATGGGCGCGATCCGTGGCTTGATCTTCCACGGCCGGATTCCACCACGGATCGAAATGAATCACCGTGTCCGCGCCCGTGAGATTCAGTCCGCTGCCGCCGGCCTTCAAGCTGATGAGGAACACCGGGATCGATTTGTCGGAGTTGAACTCCCTGACAATCTTCATGCGCTCCGTCGTCGATCCATCGAGATAGCAGTAACGCAGATCGCGCTTCTGCAATTGCGTCTGCAGGATCTGCAACATCGAAACAAACTGGCTGAACACCAGCACGCGATGTCCGCCGTCCACGGCTTCATCCATCAGTTCAAAAAACAAATCCATCTTCGCCGAGGGATGCGTACTCTGCAGATCCGGCAGCTTCAACAGATCCATGTGGCAGCACACCTGGCGCAGGCGCAGCAGTGTCTTCAAGATTTCCATGCGCGATTTCTGGAAGCCCTGCTCGGCCACCATGTCGAAGATCTTTCGCTGCGATGCCTCGAGCAACTGCTTGTACACGAGTTGCTGGTCCGCGCTCAGCGAACACCACGCAAGCTTCTCGATGCGATCCGGCAAGTCCTTCGCCACGTCGCGCTTCAAGCGGCGCAGCATGAAGGGATGAAGCTTGCGGCGCAGCTTGACCTGCGGCGCTTCGGCATCAGGCCCGCCCTGGCTGATCGGAATCTCGTATTGCTGGCGGAAAAGCTCGTGCGGACCCATGTAGCCGGGCATGAGGAAGTCCATGATGGACCACAAATCGGACACGCTGTTCTCGATCGGCGTACCCGTAAGAACCAGCTTGTTTGCAGCCTTCACGCGCTTCACGGCGGTGGCGTTTTGCGTCGAGCGATTCTTGATGTGCTGCGCTTCGTCGAGCACGACGACGGAGAACTCGTGCTGCAGATACTGTTCAATGTCGCGTCGCAGGAGCGCGTACGAGGTAATCACGAGGTTCGCTTGCGCGACAGTGGACCATTTCTCATGACGGTCGGCGCCTGAGATCATCATCACCTTGAGATCAGGCACGAACTTCTTCGCCTCGTCGGCCCAGTTCTCCACGAGACTCGTCGGACACACAATCAGCGCGGGCTTCTCCGCGACACTTTCGTTCACGCGTTTCAGTTGAAGCCATACGAGCGTCTGCAGCGTCTTGCCGAGTCCCATCTCGTCCGCGAGGATTCCGCTAAAGCCGCTCTTCTCGATGAAGCGCAGCCAGTTGACGCCTTCCTTCTGGTAACTGCGCAGCGTGGCTTCCAATCCTTCGCCCAGAGCGACGGGTTCAATCTTAAGGTCGCGATTCTGCTGCTCGGCTTTCTGACGCCACAAGGGCGCTGCTTCGACATCCACGCCGTCGAGCGCATCGAGCGATGATTTCACATACGGTGCGTAGATGCCGGATAGCCGGAAGCTTCCCGCCTTGCCGCCCTCCCCGCTCGCGCAGTCGCGGAACACATCGTTCATCGACTGGATCGCGGTCGAGTCGAGCAGGATCGTGCGATCGCCGCGCTCGATGAAGGACTCGCCCTTGAGGAGCGCGCGCTGGATTTCCGACTGCGTCAAGCTCTCGCCCTCGCCGTGCTCGAACGAGAAATCGACTTCGAACCAGTCTTTCGAGCCCGACTCCTCCACGCGCACAACGGGCGTCGCGACATCCATCGACTCCATGAACGAATCGATCTTGCCGTCGAACTCCACCTTCCAGCCCTGGCGTCGCAGGTTCGGCACCGCTTGTCCGAGGAAATTCAGGACCTCGCGGCAGCCGACGATATCCGTCAAATCGTCGCCGACCTCGCCCTTCAAGCCGAACGGGTGAAGCCGTTCCAGCGCCATCTTCTCCGCCGCAGGATCGCGAACCGTGAAGCGCAGCAGGTCAGCCGGGTCAGGGTGCGCGAACTGCGCAGCCGTGTCCCCTTTGCAGGCGACAAGCGTCACGTCGCCGTACTTCGCATACAGCGTGGATGCGATGGATGCAGGGCTTCCGCGCAGGGCCAGATGAAACGTCGGCGTTTCCGGTTCGATGGAGAAAAGATCGATCGAAAGATCCGTCTCGATCCTGATGAGCTGCTCCAGTTGCGGCAGCTCGGTCTGCATGAAGCGCGGGATCGACGGACGCGGCACGGCAATGGGTTTCTCGTAGATGGAGCGAAGCGGCCCGGGCAAGACGTTCGCAAGCGGCCAGAAGTGATTCGCGCCATAGGCCCAGCCGGTCTTGGTCCCGATGAGGTACTCGGGAAACTCCAGCGCCTTCATGAACGGCAGCTCGGTGTGGACCATCAGGATGAGCTCGCCGTTTTCACGGTCGAGATCAAGGCGAAGGTGCGATGTCATCTTCGCGCCATTGATCGTCATCGGCTCCGCAACACCTTCGACGTGCAGCGGCTTGCCGGTGTGCAGTTCGAGGACGTTCTGGAAATCAACGGTCGCCAACTCCAGGTCACCGAGGGGCGGCCCTTCGGAGATGTCTTCGAGGACATACAACAAGGCCTCGTCCTGCTCGGAAAAGGCGAACGGGATGTCACGCGGCGTCTTGTCGATCGGTGTGCGACGCCCTGCGTAATCGACCTGCACGCGGACAGGAATACGCCCCGCGGCGCGGCGTTCATGCCAGTCCTTCTTGAGTTCAAGCCGCAGCAACGCATCGACGGTGCCCGGGGCACCCTTCTTGCCGCGGCGAAGGTAGTCGGCTTCATTGACCCGCGAAAGCCGCGCGGCGCGGCGTTCCTCTTCCATCTTCTTGCGCGCAATCTCCGGGTTGTTCGCACGGCGCAGCAGTTCAAGGCCGAGGGCGATGACATGGGCGCAGATGATGCCGCGCTCAACGTTGTCGCGGCAGGGACACAGGTTCTCGCACGTGCCGTCCTTGAGCACTTTCGAGGAGCTGCTGAGCGACCGGTTGCCGAAGGAGAGCGTGCCTTTGATCAACGAAGCTTCGAAGCTGACCGCCTGCACCGCGCCCCGCTCAAACAACATCTTCGCGTCGCGAAAAACCTGCGGCCCCGCCCAATCGAGCAGGATTTTCTGTGTAAAAGGGAGTGTCACGTACTGGCCGTTCTCCCCCATGAAGATGCCATCCGCATGGTCCACAGACTAGCGATGGGTTCAAGGAATGCAAGAACGGGAAGGATGGGAGGAAGTAAGGTGGAATACAGAAGTCAGTAGTCAGTAGTCAGAATTCACAGGGCAGAAACTCTGCGCCCTCTGCGATGAATTCGAATCTCGGCGGCTTCCCGCAGCGTGGCGTTGGACGCCGTGCCGATGTCGTAGCCGAAGTAGTCCGCGCTAGTTCTTGATGACGCTGTACTGGCGGGTCTGCTCGTTGAACGTGATCCGGTACGTGCCGTTCAGGTTTGGATCGATCTTGATGTTTGAGCCCGAGGCTTCCGCAGTCTGGGTCAACGGAACAGAGCGGTCGTTCTGGTTGTTGTCACCCCAATTGACCGTCCAGTTCCCGTTCGCGGCAAACTTGAGCTGCACCTGCTTGTTGGTGACGAGGGGCTGGTTAATCCGCCACGTGTAGTTGCTGATCAGGGACATGTTGTTCAATCCCGTATTCCACCCGTTGAAACTCGCAGCCATCGTCATGCTGCTGTACGACGACAGGAAGCCAACACGATTCGATACGGTGACGTTGATGAGCTGCTCGCCTGTCTGCCCGATCGTGTCCTGCGCGACGGCGCGTATGCTGTGCAGGCCATTGGTAGCCGTCGTCGTGTTCCACGAATGGCTGTAGGGCGCGTTCGTGTCAGTCGATGTGAGGACGCCATCGATGTAGAAGCGGACATGGGCTACGCCGACGTCATCGGACGCGGAAGCCGCGATGCTGACCGTGCCGCTGACGGTGGAACCGGACACCGGGGCTGTGATCGCGGCTGTCGGCGGTGTGTCGATATTGTCCACCGTGACCACGACGCTCGCGGACGCGGTTTGGTTGGTCGTGTCGACCGCAGTAACCCGGACCGTGTGGATTCCGTCACCGACGGCTGTGCTGTCCCAACTGACCGAGTAAGGCGCCGTAGTGTCCGTACCGACCAGCGTGGCCCCGGCGTAAAACCGCACTTCAGCCACTCCGATGTCGTCCTGCGCGCTTGCCGACAAATTGACAGAGCCGCTCACCGTGGAGTTTGCGGTCGGGGTCAGAACGGTCGCCGTCGGGGGATTATCGACCGGCGCACCGGTTCCCTGCGACAGGATCAGGACTCCATAGGGGCCGATGCTGATCGTTCCGCTGTAAGCCAATCCGTTGTAGGGCACGGCCTCCGCATTGACCGTGACGCTGCCGACATTGCTGTAGTCGCTGCCGTACGCTGTCGAATCACTGTTGAAGATCACATTCCAAGTGCCGCCACGGGGGAAGCCGATGCGGTAGTTGCTCGACGGGGCCCACGACGTGACACCGAAATTGGCAACGATGATGACGTCGTCGCCGACGCCTCCATTCATCCAGCGATGATATGCGATAATCTTGTTCAGGTCATTGACGTGAAAGGTGTTGATGCTCTGTCCTGTGAGGCCGCGTGTGATGCCGCCGGCATTCTTGCGCAGATGGATCAGGTCTTTGTAGAGCTGGCGGATTCCCGCATACGTTGTGGTCTTGCTCCAGTCGAGCGGGTCGGTGTCGGCAAACCATCCATCTTCGAGGAACTCCTGACCCTGGAAGATCATCGGGATGCCGGGCGAGGTCATCGTCAACGCCGCGCCGAGGGTCGACCGCTTGCGGGCCCAATAGCTGCCCGGGTTGCCGGGATCGATGGTGGGGGGGACGCGCTGCTTGCCATTGGCCACTTCATCGTGGGATTCCGTGTAGATCACGCGATCGAAGGCATCGTTGTTGTATTTGAGGGCGATCGCGCCGGCGACGGTGTTCATGTTGCGATTCGCGTCGGACCCGTCCTGGATCGCCGCGCGGATGGGATGTACGAACCCTGCGTCCCATTGCGTGTCGAAGCCCGCGCCGCCGGAAGCCGTGCCCCGCGTGAGGTAGTCGTTACCCTTCATGTCCTCGGCGATGTTGATGACCCACGGCGTGAGCGCGTCGACGTCGTTGTTGATCCACTGCATGAGCGACCATCCGTCTGCGATGTCGTTGGCCGGATCGTTGTTGTTTCCGAGGGCATTCCGGATGTAGGCCGTTGCGTCCCATCGGAATCCGTCCACATGACATTCATCGATCCACATGAAGATGTTGTCCCTGAGGAACGAACGGACGGGACCCGTGCCGTAGTCCGGCCGCGTGTTGCCCCAAGGCGTGTTGGCCCGGCTGTCGTTGTAGAAGTAGATGCCACCGAGGGAGTTCATCGACCAGCCGTCGAACTGCCAGAGGCTGAGGTCCGACGGGCCGAGGTGATTGAAAACGACATCGAGGGTGACGGCGATATTGCGAGCGTGGGCTTGGTTGACGAAGTTCTTCAGCGCATCCGGGCCTCCGTAAACCGACTCCACTGCATAGGGGTCGGCCGGGTTGTATCCCCACGAGTAGTCGCCCTGGAACTCGAAGATCGGCAGCAGTTCGATCATGTTCACGCCCAGGTCGGCGAGGTAATCCAACTTCGCGGCCGCGTCCGTCAGCGATGCGGGAACTCCATTGGACGGGGTCGCATCGTTGAACGTCCCGACATGCATCTCATAGATCACGGCCTCATTGAAGAAGGGCACCGTCGAGGGGTCGTCCGTCCACGAGAACGCGGCGGGATTGTAGACGATCGAATTACCGACAGAGTTGACGACCTGGCGTGCGCGCGGATCACGGCGCCACAGCGTGTTCGTTCCATTTCTGACTACGTATTTGAACTGGGCGCCGGCCAGGACGCCATCGACATCCCGCGACCAATGACCGTTACCTTCCGCGCAGAGCGGGGTCGCAGTGCTACTCCAACCATTGAACGTACCAGCTACGCTGACACCGCTCGCGAAAGGCGCCCAAACGCGGAATGTGACCCCGTTCGAGTAAGGAGTAGGCCCGGCTGGGACTGATCGGACGGTCGGACAAGCGTCGGCAGAAGCATCCTGGAGAGGCATGAGCAAAGCCAACAACGCAAGACGCACTACAACAACCCGGACATTCATTCCAAACATGAAGCAGCCCTCCCCGCCAACATTTCCGGCTCGCATTGGGCTTGAGTATAACCGGCGATTTCAGGCGGTTTACTCTTTTCTTTGAATATCATCCGAAGGGGATAGGAAGTAGCGTTGCGAGACCCGGGAGGGAAACCAGAAGCCGGAGAGTGCGTCCTCTGCACCGCTGCGGTGGAGCGAGAACTTCCGACTTACGGGAAGATGCCGCGGAGGGCATAGACATCGCCGATGTTGCGGAGCGCGACGCAGTAGCTGGCGGTTCGCAGGTCACATGACAACTGCTTGGCGGTTGCGACGACGTTGCGCGCTGCGGTGGTCATGGTTTTCTTGAGCTGGGCGTCGACGAAGTCTGCATCCCAGAGTTCGGCCTGGTGGTTCTGCTTCCACTCGAAGTAGCTCACCGTGACGCCGCCGGCGTTGCAGAGGATCGCGGGAAGCACGGCGATGCCTTTATCGAGAAGGTACTGCTCCGCGAGCGGTGTCGTCGGCGCGTTCGCGGCTTCCACCACGACGTTGCATTTCAGCCACGCGGCGTTCTCCGGCGTGATCATTTGCTCAAGGGCGGCAGGGATGAAGAGGTCCACCTGCTGGCTGTAGAATTCATGCGAGGTAATCGCGTCGGCGCCGGCGAATCCCGCCACGCCGCCTTTGCTCGCGACATGAAGGTTCAGGGCCTCGGCATCGATCCCCTTCGCGTTGAAGATCGCGCCGGTGTGATCCATCACGGCTTTCATCGTCGAGCCGCGCTGCGCCAGGAGACGACCGGTCCACGAGCCCACGTTGCCGTAGCCGACCAGGCTGAAGGTGAGTTGGTTGAAGGCGAAGCCCATGCCAGGGAGCAGTTCATCAAGGACGAACACCAGGCCCTGCCCCGTCGCCTTGTCGCGTCCGTGCGACCCACCGAATTGAAGCGGCTTGCCTGTCACCACACGCAGGCCTTCCATGCGACGATGCGGCTCGTGCAGGTTCACATACGTGTCGGCGATCCACGCCATGTGCTGCGCGGTGGTGCCAACGTCGGGCGCGGGCACGTCGTAGTCGGGGCCGATGTTTGTGCCCATGGCGCTGGTGAAGCGACGCGTCAAGCGCTGGAGTTCGTCGGTCGAGAGCTTCCGCGGATTCACCTTCACGGCGCCCTTGGCGCCGCCGAAGGGCAATCCCGCCAGCGCGCATTTCGCGGTCATGAGCGCGGCGAGCGCTTTGACATGGTCGAGGCCGACGTCCTCATGATACCGGATGCCGCCCTTGTACGGACCGAGCACGTTGTTGTGTTGTACGCGGTAGCCTTTGAAAAGTCGGGTGCTCCCGTCGTCCATGCGCACGGGAAAGTGCACCATGATCTCGTTCTTTGGCTGCGCGAGGATCAGCTTGAGCTGTCGCGGCAATTCGAGACGCTCCGCCGCGTGGAGCATGGCCGTGATGACCTGGAAGTAGATGTTGTCCGGCGTGTACGCCAGCTCAAGCTCGTGAAAGATGTCGTACCCTGCGGTCATAGTCGAACTCCGTTCGTCTGGAGACGGCCTGACCCCAGGCCGTTCAGCCCCACGCGTATCCGCTATCACGTCGCAACGTTGCCTGACCCGAACGGCGTGAGGTCACGCCGTCTCCATCTATCGTTTGACGAATTCGCCGGTGTTGCGTCCGGGCCGCATCGCCACGAGCACGCCCACCACGCCACCGATGATACCCACGACGATGCCGAACAGGAAGGACAACCCGCTGAAGCCGCCGCGCTTCTCTTCTTCGACATCAGCCGGCTCGTCGTCCGCCATTTCACCATCGGTTTCATAGGCGGAAGTGATCGTCGCCACGGACGGCGCAGGCACGGGAGGCGGAGGTGTGACGACCTGCTTAGGCGGCACGATCAGGAATCCCTTCGCGAGGAGTTCCGACGCCTTGGCGTCGCGCGTCTGCTTCGACGTGCTGCCGAGGACAACGGCGATGATGCGTGTCCCGCCACGCTCCGCGGTGGCGGCGATGGAGAAGCCGGCGGCGCTGAAATAGCCCGTCTTGAAACCGTCCACGCCGTCGACGCGACCGAGAAGGTTGTTGTGGTTGCGCATGATGAAGGGCTGTCCGCTTGCCTCGCGGAAAGAGCGTTCCTTCGTGGACGTGTAGCGGAACGCCTCGGGCAGCTTGGCCAGGGCGCGGCAAAGGATGGTCAGATCGCGCGCCGTCGTGATGTCCGGCTCCTGGTTGGGCCCGGGCGGAAGTCCGTGCACGGAGTGAAAGCGCGTCGAGGTCATGCCAAGCTCGCGCGCCTTCTCGTTCATCAGGCTGACGAACCCGTCCTTGGTGCCCGCAATATGGATCGCCAGCGCCGTCGCGGCGTCGTTCGCCGACTGGATCATCAGTGCGTACAGGAGATCATCGATCGTGAACTCTTCGTGTTCCTTCAGATAGACCTGCGAGCCGCCGATGCGCGACGCTTCGGCGGTCACGCGCACCTTGTCATCCAGGCGCAGCGCGCCGGCTTTGACGCGATCGAGGATGACGTACAGATCCATGAGCTTGAGCACGCTCGCGGGATAGCACGGCGTGTCGGCCTTGTCGGCGAAGAGGACCTGCCCCGTGTCCGCATCCATGACAATCGCGCCGACATAAGGATCGGTCGCCAGCTTGTCGACACGGGCGGAGGCGGTTGAGGCGATGAGAAGGACGGCGAGAAACGCGGAGATTTTGAGTGTGTTCATGTTGACGAAAATGCACCTGTGAAATGTCCGCGTACCGTCAAAGAACCCACCCGCATCGTCAAGGTGAAACGGCAGAGAAGACATGTGCCCACAGAACACACCCGGCGTCGCCAAGGCTATGCCGTGGCAAGCGGAACACGCGGAAACCGGAGGGAGAATTTCCCAGCAATCGCAAATCGCAAATCGAAACTCCCAAATCCGAAGTCCTACTTGTAGTACGGATTCGTGCCGGATGCGTGGTCGGTGGAGTCGATGATGTGGCGGATCTGCGGGGCGATGCGACGGATCGCGGATTCGACGCCGAACTTCATCGTCGCCTTCGACGAGGCGCAGCCCTGGCAGCCGCCGCCCATCTCGACGTACACGTCGCGGTCCTCGACCTTGATCAGTTTCACGAAGCCACCGTGCGAGGCGAGCGCGGGATTGATGCGTTCTTCGAAAAGTTCGGCGATCGCTTCCTCGACGCCATCCATCGGCGCGTTCTGAAGTTCCTCGATCACTGCGGGCGCAATCGCGGGAGCCGGACCCGCAAAGCCCTGGCGAATCGCCTTGGCCAGCTCGGGCGCCATATGCGGCCACGGTGTCGGCGACTGCTTCGTCACCGTAATCGTCGAATCGTTCACCATCACGCGCACCACGCCTTCGATGGCGAAAAGCTGGTCGATCAGAACCGACCCCTTCCCATCCTCCGCCCCCTCGAAAATCAGCGTCCACCCTTCCGTGATCGGACGGTTGACGTGGAACAAGCACATGGACGGGTCCGGCGTGAGCTCGCCGCTGATCTTGATCGGTTCTGCTGCAGTAGTCATAGGGTGTGCTGGGAATGTAGGCCCAAAGCCCCCCGAAATCAACAAGCGCTCAAACGGGAGGAAAGTTCCAACCCTTGGAACTCGTAGAGCACTTGGGTTCCAAGGGTTGGAATTGTATGCTGTCGTCCGGGAAGCGACGCGCCTGTCGCGTCGATCGTTCTCTGGTGCTTGCAGCAAGAGTCCGGGTTTTCGCAAAGAGGTGACATGATGACTGGAGGCGAAATGTACAACAAGGGTTCGCGACAGCTTCAGGATCGGTTCGACAGTCGCCGCATTGCCGACCGCCTGCAGCAAGTGACGGTTCACGAAGCGTTCACCGAGGAGGATCGCCGCTTCATTGAAAGTTGCCCGATGTTCTTTCTCGCCACGGCGGATGAACAAGGGCGACCCGACTGCTCCTACAAGGGTGGGATGCCGGGCTTTGTTCGCATCCAGGACGAATCCACGCTCGCCTTTCCGGACTACGACGGCAACGGCATGTTCCGAAGCCTCGGCAACATCGTCGTCAACCCGCACGTCGGATTGCTGTTCATCCACTTTGAAGAGTCCGATCGCCTGCGCGTCAACGGCACCGCCAGCCTGCACGACGATCCCGCCCTGCTGGCCGACTTTCCGGGGGCACAAGTCATCGTTCGCGTGAAGGCCGATCGCATCTTCCCGAACTGTCCCCGTTACATCCACAAGATGAAGCTGACCGAGTACTCCGTCTATGCGCCGAAACCCGAGCACCAGCCACCCGAGCCCGATTGGAAGCGCATGAAGGAATTCCGCGACGCGCTGCCGCGCAAAGAAGCCACGGATTGACGCAAAGTTAACCGCGGAGTGCGCAGAGAACGCAGAGCCGGTGCGCGTGTGCTCAACATGCGTCCCCGACCACTGCCCCGCGCCCACGTCTTCGGTACACGATGATCCATGCGGTCACGGCGATCAGAACAATCAGAATAAATGCCATCAGCACGAGCGTGTAATTGGACACATCGGTTGGACCGACCGTCCGGGGCTTACCTTCCAACTCCAAGAGCGCAAGCGTTGCCGTGTTCGGATTCATGTATCACGGTCTACCCCGTAGCCACTTCCTTGTTCGGCTCTCTTTCAAAATACCGGCTGCAGGGTTCGAAGAAGGAGAGGACGAATGTGACAAGAAAGCACAGCGATCCGATTCCCCCTATTGCGTCGTGAATGCCCGTGCTCACATAGAGACCTTGAAAGGGCATGACGAGGAATTCTGCGGTCAGGAGGGCGCCAAGCAGCAGGCGCGACCACGAGGCAAACAGCACGAACGCAACGGACCCGACAGCCCAAGCGGCCAGAAGCGCCCACCAAACCCATGGCAAGACATCAAATGGCAGGATGGCGCCATAGTAGTTCCAATCCAGCGCATCAAGCGCCGGCTGAGAGTGGACAAACCATCGGTACTCCAATCCAACATACGATATCCCGGAAAGTGCCATTCCGAGTACCGCGATCACTCTAAACGCGCTGCGTGACGGATGTTTCATTGCTCCTCGCCGAATCGTCGAAGGTCACCGTAGGGATGAAAGGGGTGGGCCTCATTCCCCCGATGCAAAACAGTTCGCATGACGCGTTCACCCCTTACGGTCGAACGTTTTGTTCGATTCATTCATCAATCTCTTACGATCCTGCATTCAGTAACGATATTATCTGGACTCACCTTCATCACGAGCCATTCGCTGTCGATGCTTATGAATTGGAAGTGTCCATCGCCCTTACGCGGTGTCATATCGCCAGTTCCTTCCAGAGCAGCTCGCAAAATGCTGTAGCCGCGGCACTCTGCTGCCGCGTCATCCGGAATGCACGCCAGCAGAGTGGCGTGGCTACACTACACATGAGCGTGACTGTCAAACAAAGCGATTGATGCATAATGCACACAGTGTAGTTGCGCAAATCAGACATGCCGGCATGAACCCAAACCAATCATACAGGCATCAATAGACGCCTAACTTATACGTACAAGCTGCATGTGTAAAGGAGGCAGTACGGCTGCTCTGGGCAGACCGCGCGTACTCAAATCTCGCATCTCAAATCTCGAATCTCCAGAGACGATCAGGGTGATTGTACGCGGAAGAATCGGCGGGGGGTGTTTGTGTCGATGGGGAGCGACGCGTGGAAGAAGGTGGAACCGGGCGGGTTTCCCGGGACGAGGCTGATCCATTGCCACTGGTGTGTTGGGGTGAGTACGTTGGTGGTGGCGTACACCGAGAACGTGGCACCGCTGACTCCACTTGCGAAATCGAACTCCACCGCCCCGGCGACGCCGACGGTCGGATTTCGGGTGAGGCTGACGAGCGTGACCGCGTTGGTGTCGCGCCGAAGCTCATAGGCGCCGATGTCGGACACACCGCTCCGGGACAATCCACGCTGGTCAGACCCTGCGCTAAGTAAGCTCGCATCGACCGCCGGGCTCCACGGATACAGGGCTCGCGTGGGCGTGCGGCCACCGTAATCGGCAAGCGGCGCAAGACCCGCGTCGGCGACACCAACGCGGTTGCCATTCGCCCCGTCGACCAGTCCGCCAGAGCCGCCGGTTCCAATGAGATTGTAGGAAGACGCCGAATTCACCAGTGGTGTACCGCTGATATCCGAAGGGGCGCTGAGTCCATCCGTGTTGCCGGCTACGATCGTCGCTTCCAGCGTCGCCGGCGCCGACCCCGGTTCGTTGTAGATCCCGCCCCCGCTCGTACCCGCTGTGTTCCCGGCAATCGTGGCGTAGTTGAATACATTGGTTCCACGGTTGGCGATGGCCCCGCCCCATCCCCCGGCTGCATTGTCGGAGAGCGTGGATGTGAAGACGCGCAGCACGGCGTTGCTCTCCACAAACACTGCGCCGCCGGACTGGCTGGCGGTGTTACTGGCCAACGTGGCCACACTGATAGAAAGGGTGCCTTCATTGTAGACTGCGCCGCCGTCGGTGGCGTGGCCGCCCGTCAGGGTGATGCCCTGAAGCACGAGGAAACAGCCGGGCACAACGCGGAAGAGGCGCATCGGCGTGGGGCCATTTGCCCGGATCGTCACGCGCGGCGTCTGGGTGGACCGGATGTAACGGACGCCCTGGTTGGTGACCACGATCGCGGTGTTGCCCTTCAACGTGTCGCCGATCTGCGTGAGTTCTACCGTCCGTCCGGCGAGGTTCGTGGAGAAGCCGACAAAGTCGTCCGTGTGGTACACCGCCTCGCGCAGGCTGGTGCCGGTGCCGAAGCTGGCATCGCTGGTGGCGTCGAATTCGTCGTTGGTCGTGGTCACCAGGGAGGATTCGACAGCGATAACCTCGTAGGCCCCGGCATCGGGCGCCCCCGCGCTGACGCGAGCTTCACCGCGCTGGTCGGTGGTGATGCCGACGAGGTTCGTGCCGCGGTTGAGGGCGGGGCTGTTGGGCAGTAGCGCGACCGTCGGCGTGGGACCGCCGTTGGAAGCCGAGAGACCGCCGAGCAAGAGCGCGGGCGAGGCGAGGCCGGTGACGTTGCCGTTGATTCCATTGGTGATGCCGGCGGTGTTGCCGGTGCCGAAAACGTTGCCAAAGCTGTCGGACGCGAAAGCGCCGCTGCCGAACGTCACCACGCCGTCGCTGGTGTTCCCGGCGACGATGGAATTGTGGAGCGGAACCACGGTGTTGTAGAGCCAGAACGTGCCGCTGGAGCCGGTGTTCGCGGTGACGGTGAGGTGTTTCAGCGAGTTGGTTAACGCCCCCGTGCTGATCGCGCTGGCCAGATTGGCGGTGTTGCTCACGAGGGTCGAGTTCTCGATGACAAGCAGCGGCGACCCGCCCCAGACCTGAATGGCACCGCCTTCGTTGACCGCGCTGTTGCCCGCGAACGTGCAGCGGCGCACGGTGAGCGATCCAAAGAAGTTCCAGATGCTGCCACCGTAGTCCGCGGCATAACCGCCGGTCAGGGTGAGATCCTGCAGGGTCAACTGTGCGCCGGGCATGACCTGGAAGTGACGTTTCTGCGCTGCAGGTGCGACGGCAAGGGTTACGCCGGGCGCCGTGGAAAGGCCATTTATCGTGATGGCGTTGGTCACGCGGAGCGCGCTGGGGTCCGAAGCGTTGGTCCAACCGGTGTCGAGCACGACGGTCTGTCCGGCGAGCGACGACGCGAAGGTGATGGTCTGCGGGCCGCCGAGCGACTGGGCATAGGTCAGCGCTTCACGCAGGCTCGTGCCCCCACCCTGCCCGGAGTCGGCGTTGCCATCGTTCTCGTCGACAGTGGTCGACACCACGAGCGGATTGCGCGGAAAGAGTTCGTAGGCGCCAATGTCCGGGATGGCATGGCGCGCCACGCCGCGCTGGTCCGTGGTAACCGCCGGATCGGCTGCGCCGGCCTGATGGGCGGCGCTGGCGCTCGTGATCGGGAAGGTCGGCGTCGGTCCGCCGTTCAGGCCGAACGCGCCGAGACCGGGATTGTAGAACAGGTTGCTGACGCTGCCCGGCAGCAGCGAGAACGACGTGCTGTCCGCGATGATGCAGTTCTGGCACAGCGCATTCACCTGGCCTATCGCTCCGATGCCCGAGCCGAAGGCGAAGGCCGAGTTGAAGGCGATCGTGCAGGCCTGGAAACTCATCGAACCCGCGGTGTTCCATACGGCGCCACCGTAGGAACTGGGTGCCGCGTTGTAGGCGAGCGTGCAGTTGGTCAGCGTCATCGTCCCCTGGTTCAGGATACCGCCGCCGCCGACCCCGTATCCCTGGCCTATGCCCGTCACGTTGGAACTGAGCGCGCTGGCCGACAACGACATCGTCCCGCTGTTGTAGAGGCCGCCGCCACCGCCACCGCTGTAGCCGCCGGAGAACGTGCAGCGCTCGACCGTGAGCGTGCCCGCATTGTGTACCAGGCCGCCATACTGCCCGAACGAGCCGACCCGGCCCCCGGTCAGCTCCAGGTTTCGCAGCGTCAGCCCGCTCCCGGAGAACACGCGGAAGAGGCGCAGATCCCCGGCCGCACCACGGCGAATCGTGAGCGGAAGGGCGTTGGTGTTCTCGATGACGATTTGCCTGCTGACCGGAAGTGCCGTCAGGCCGGTGCCCGCGTCGCCGATCTGCAGCAGGTCGATCGTGGCGCCGGCCAGGTGGGGCGCAAAACGGATCACGGACGGTCCCGGATAGTTGTTCGCCGCGGTGATGGCGTCACGCAGGGTGACGTTCGTCCCGAGGGTGCTGAAGATCAGGTTGGTGTTGAAGCCGGCCGGGTCCGATGCATCGGTAACGATGACCGTGGCGGTGGCCGACAGCGACGAGAAGGAGAAGTTGCTGACGCGCTGCGTCGAGGTCGCGCCGCCCGTGGCCGCAGTCAGTCCGATCCATGCCTGGTTGCCAAGAACGGCACCCGGAATATCCACCACGAAGTTGGTCGTGAACGTCGTGTTCGAAGTCAGGTTGCTCATCGTGACGTTCAGCACGCCGTTCAGGTAATACAAGTCGAAGCGGATCGGATTGCCCGATGCGGGATTCGCCGCAGGCGTGGCGATGTAGGTATTCGTGCCGAGACCGCTGCCGCCGGTGGATACCTGGATGCCAGGCCCTCCGGGCGCGCCGGCATAGATGTTGATCATGAACGCGAAGCTGGGCGCGATGCCGAGATACCCAAGGCCACCACCCCCGCCGCCGAGCGAGGCGACGCCGTCGGGATCATTCTGCACCACGAACGCCACGCCATCGGCGCCGCCCCCGCCGACATCGAGGTATTCGAACGAGGCCTGGAAGGCGTTGATGTCCTGCTTGAACAGGTACCATGCGCTGCGGGACTGCCCGCCGCCGCCGTCGGTCAGGGTAAACGTGCCGTTGGTCAGTTCCGCCCCGCCGTTGAGCTGCCATGAAAACCGGTCTGCGAGGGTCCCGTCGTTGACGATCAGCAGGAAGTTGCTGTCGGTAAAGTTGTACGCGTTGAAGGCGCGCATGATGAACGGATAGAGCCCGCTCGGCACAGTCGGGTCGCCGTAGAGCTGACCGCTCAACGTGGTGGTGGTTCCGGTCGGCGGAATCGTGAGGGGGGCGAAGGAGACCGGCAACCCGCTGTCGGCCGTGAATTGAAAAGAGTTCGATTGCCCCTTGATAAAGATGGTCGAGGACGGCGACGTGAAGATAGGCGCGTAAGTGGGCAGTTCGTAAGCGCCGAGATCGGGCTGCTCGTAGCGCGGCTGGCCGCGGGCATCGGTGGCCAGTCCGGCGACGGCGAAACCGGCGTTCACCGCGGGGCTGCCGCTGGGCAGGGCCATGGTCCTCACCGGGCCGCCGTTGGTGGTCAGGACGCCGAGCAGGACATTGGTGTGGCCGACGAAATTGGTGCCCGTGGTCGTCAATATCCCGGTGAGGTTCGCGGGCACATAGTTCGTGATCGCGCTATCCCAGCGATCATTTTCGATCACCAGGTTGTTCTCGAGGACGTTGATAAAGGCGTTTCCGACGCTCAGCGCAAACGTTTCCGGCAGGTTCTGGATATTGCGCGCGACGGTGCAGTTCACCATCCGCATCATCACGCCAAAGCTGCTCTCCACCGCTGACCCGTAGCGTGCGCTGTTGCGGGTGAAGGTGCAGTTGGTGAGGCCGAGTGTGCCGTCCGTGAAGATCGCGCCGCCGCTAGCGAATGCTCCGCTGGAACTGTTGGCCTCGAAGGTCGAATCCCCAAGAGCCAGCGTGCCGTGGTTCAACACGGCACCGCCCCACTGCACGGTGAGAACGGAATTGGACTGGAAACTGCACGCTGCGATCGACAGCGCACCGGCATTCACCAAGGCGCCGCCGCCGGCATACACCGCCGGCGTCGGCCAGTTTCCGACAAACTCGACCCGGTTGACCTTGAAGACGGAATGGGTAATGCGGGCGGTGCCGTTGGTGGATTCCGTGCCGATGGCTGGGCCGGAGAATTCCGAAATATTGCTCTCGAAGGTGCAGTTGGTGACATACAACGATGAGTTTGCGGTGCTGAAGAACGCGCCGCCTGAACTTTGGCCGTTATTGAATCCGAAGAAGGAGCCGCGCGCGACCAGACTTCCAGCGTTGAACACGCAAGCACCGTAACCGAGATCGTTGGTATTGCTGATAAAGAGCGAGGAGGCCACGAACGAGGTCATGGTGACCTCGTCAAGGGTCAGGCTGCCTGCATTCCAAAAGCCGCCACCGTTGCTCCCAACGCCGCCGCGGAGGATCAGGCGTTCAACGCGCACGGTGGCGCCCTGGGCGATGTCGAACAGGCGCATCAGCCCGGTGGGGAGGATGACCAGTCCGCCAGGTGGTGCGATCAGTTCAAGGTTCGAGGTGATCCGGATCGCTGTCGGACCGTCGTTGGTGCGCGGCGCCGAATGCGCGGGAAGCGTGGTCGTGGTCTGGGCGAGCGTCACGGTCGCGCCGTTCATCGAGCCGTCGAAGACAATCGTGTCATCGCCAGCGGTGTTGTTCGCAGCCGTGATCGCATCGCGCAAGGTCACCGTAGGACCCAGCGTTCCCACGGTCAGGTTCGTGGCATAGCCACCGGGATCGCCGTTGCTGTTGACGGTGATGGTGGCGGCCCACACCCCCTGGCTGGCGACGACCATCGAAACGAGCAATCCCGCAATCTTCAGATCCGCCCTGATTCGCAGCATGAACGATTTCCCCGTAAGCTATGTAGGTTCTCTGGCCAGCGGACCAGCAGCAGATTGCAAAATACTGTAACCGCGGCACTCCTGCCTGCCACCCGCAGGTGTGGCTGCCGCGTCTTTGGGATTGCACGCCAACAGAGTGGCGTGGCT
>CAZCZZ010000052.1:0-29901 GCA_964503335.1 uncultured Verrucomicrobiota bacterium | reverse complement strand
CCGTACATGCCGGCGGCGCTGATGCCGATGCCCTGTTGGCCGCGGGACATGCGGAGGCGGTGGAACTTCGACCCGTAGAGGAGCTTCGCGAAGATCTTGGGAATCTGTGCCTTCACGATGCCTGGGCCGTTGTCGGTGATCGTGACGCGGAAGCGTGTCTCGGCGATCTGTTCCAGTTCGACGGCAATCTCCGGAAGAATGCCCGCCTCTTCGCAAGCATCCATCGAATTGTCGACCGCTTCCTTCACCGCTGTGAGCAATGAGCGGCGTGGCGAATCGAAGCCGAGCAGGTGCCGGTTCTTCAGGAAGAATTCCGAAACCGAAATGTCGCGCTGGCGGGCGCCCATGGACTCCGCCGTCTCGGCCTTGCGTTCCTTCTTCGGTTTGGGCGCAGGCGCGACGGGTTCAGGTTTGGCGGCAGGTGCTTTCTTCTTCATCGTGGGCGGAAGGATATTTCCAAGCGTTGGAAATGCCACCGAAAAAGAGTTCTTCCCGCCGCCCTATTTTGGCTTCTTCCGCACAATGGGCTCCCATGTGACGGATTCCATGCTCGCATCCACAAGGCGCCACGGGAAATGGCGCTTATCGACTTGGGCGAAGGTGATCTCGCCGACGCGGATAAGCTCGTTGTTCACCTTGGCCATGATTTCGCCGTTGTTGTAGTGGACGACAGCGGTGACCACGAGCGCGGTCTTCGAGTTCATCCAGGCCTTGCGCTCGTCGGCGCTCAACTCCGCGAACGGGTCGTAGACGTCGGGCGCGGCCCTGAACCCGATGGCGCCGGCGGGCCCGGTATTCGTGGACACGGAGACCGCGGATTCCGCCGTCGTCGTCGTGCCGAACTTTGCCGCGAGGTCGCCGAGTTGGACGCCTGCGATGGTGTTCGTCTGATAGGTCAAGGCCCGCTTCATCGCTTCATGGATGACCACGGCTGCGTCGGTGGCGGTGACTTCAGGGCCGTCCTTCCGGACGGACTGCAGGAAGGCGACCACATCCTGGACATCCTGTTCCGTGTACTCCTGCTTCGCCCCCGCTTGTTGAAGGAGTTCCATGCCGTGCTTCGCGGGATCGTCCTCCCCGTACACGATGCCGAGTTCGGCGAGTTGCTCAACCGAGTTCGTTTCGCCATCCACGATCAGATCAAGCGCTCGCAGCGCGTCCTGATGATCCGCCACCATGCGATCAAGCGCCTTGGGATCCTTCAGCAGGATCACGGCGGACTTCAGGGCCTCACCCTGCATGGTCCAGCCGAGTCGGATCGTCTTGAGGTTTTCCTTCGTAAAGAACGCTTCGCTCTCCTGGCCGGCCATGTCATCGAGCATGCCCCACGAGGTCTTCACGCGCTTCACGAGCGTCATCCGGTCTTCCGGAAGAATCTGGTTCATTCCGAAGGTGAACCCGGCCGCGAGTCCCGTTGCAGCGAGCGAGAAGATGAGGGTCACCAGTACGGACTGTTTGAAGTTCACCCAGCACAGCAGGCGGATGAGCAGCATGGCGACGAGAACGACAGGGATGATCATGTAGTAGCCAAATAGCTGGGCCTGCGTGGATAGCGCGGCGACCGCGCAGACGAGCATGATGGCCAGCGTCGTCAGGAAACTTTTTCCCATGCTGTCGTCCGCTTCCTCCTTTGCAAGGAGGGTGAGACTGAGGCGCAGGATGACGACGAGCAGGAGAAAGATCAGGACGTACACAAAGACGTCGATCACCGAGAAGATGAAGTGATCTGGCTCGAACGCATCGAGAAGCATGAGTACGAACTGTATGCTGCCCGGCCTTGACGACAAAGCATCAAATGGGCTAGGTGAGGGTTTTAAGGAAGAGGTTACTTATGTCGAAACATCGCATGCATGTCCTTCTCGCCGCGGTTGTCCTGGCCATGGCCTCAACCATGGGTTACGCCGCAGATCCCTTTTCCACCAATGCGGATTCCGGTTTCGCGGGCTGGACGCTCCTTTCCGGCGGAGGCGATCCGGATGTTTCATTCTACCTTGAGGATTCCGCGACGAATGGCGACGGAGACGGCAACCTTGATGGCGACATCAATAGCGCGTCCGGTGACGCATGGGGCCTTACTGCCGGGAATGCGGCGCCGCTTCCCGGGTCCGTGATCCTCCTCGGCTACAACCTCACGGGCAGCCTTCTCGTGGGGCAGTCGGTCAGCATCGACATGGACGTCGGCTTCATCGACGCGGGCGATCGTTTTGTCGGTTTCGAGCTGGATGCCGCTGGCTTCGACCGCTTCCAGTTCCGCTTCCAAGGCGGCGACGCAAACTTTGAGTACGGAAATGTCTCCGACGGTTATGTCTCAACGGGCATTCCCTTCACCGACGAAGGACTGTCGATTCTCTTCACATTGACTGGCGCCGACTCGTATGACCTCAGCGTCACGCGACTCTCGGATGGCCAGCAGTTCGATTTTTTGAGCCAGACACTCGGCGGTCCTTCCGGTTCCGGCATTGACCGCGTCGAGATCTTCAACCGCGAAGCCGGTTTCGGCCTGGATCACAACGCCTACTTCAACAACCTCGCCGTGGTTCCAGAACCCTCGACGATGCTGCTCGTCGCGGCCGGGTTCGGCGCTCTCGCGCTGCGTCGTCGCAGGGAGTAGGGCTAGTCGGGTTCGTCCATCGAATCGAGGCGGGCCGTCAAAAGGCTTCGTTGTCCTCCGCCAACGCGTGGATCGCGACCAGGGTTACGCCATAGTCGTCCCCTTCACAGGGATGGGCAGGACGTTCAAAGACTTCGGGACGCTCCTTCTTGACGATCCCCGGCGATGTTTAGATGATAGCCGAGGACGGCGCGCGCACTAGGAGAGCCGCCGCCCGCGGGGCCAGGGTCCCGGAGGAGGGTGTCATGAGGAACAGGAATGCGTTCGCGCTGGCGCTTGCCATCGCTTCTCTCACTTCGTTGTGGACGGATGCTGCCGTACCCGGCTTGGTCCATTACCAGGGGCGGCTGGTGAGTGGCACGAACCTCGTCAATGGCCCGGTGTCCCTCGGATTGCGACTCTACGATGCTCCTGCGGGCGGGGTCCTGCTCTATGAGGATTCCAATTCCGTCGTGGTGGTGGACGGATTGTACAATACCTCGCTGGGCGACAACACGACCTTCGGGTCGCTCGGTGCCAGTCTCACCAACGCGCAGGTTTGGCTCGAGGCCGTGGTCAACGGCGTGGCGCTGTCTCCGCGAGAACGCGTGGCGTCGGTCGCCTATGCGCTCATGGCTGATGGCGTTAGGACGGGCGGTGTCACCGCTGAGATGATTGCGTCCGGCGCGGTGACTGCGCCTGCCATGGCGGACGGTTCGACGCTCTCCGAGTTGGCCGACGACGATGGCAGCGGGTCGGGTCTGGATGCGGACCTCCTTGACGGGCTGCAAGCGTCGGCCTTCGCTACGGGTACGCCGGTCTATGTGGAAGCCGATACATCATCGTGGCGTCTGGCCGGCAATGCGGGCACGTCGCCCGGCGCAAACTTCCTGGGAAGCACGGATTTCGTTCCCTTCGAAATGCGCGTGAACAATGATCGGGTTGCCCGATTCGAGCCGGCGACAAATGCCAGCGGCATTGTTGTTCCGAACGTCATCCTCGGTCACAGCTCGAATTTTGCCGTGGCCGGCATTTCATTTGGATCGACCATCGGCGGCGGGGGAGCCGCCACGCAACCGAACCGTGTCGAGCAACTCTTTGACACGGTCGCGGGCGGTCTGGGAGGCAGGGCAGCTGGCGGCGAGTCCTTCGTGGGCGGCGGACGCAGGAACAGTGCGTCCGCGTTTCGGTCCGTCGTGGCGGGCGGCTTTTCGAACACCGTTCGTTCGGGATCCGCAGGAGGCGTCATAGCGGGAGGCAGCGAGAATGAGGTTGCAGCCGATTCCCCCCACAGCGTGATCGGCGGTGGCATGGCCAACTTCATCTCGAGCAACACATCGTATTCCGTTATCGACGGTGGCGAGCGGAACGTGATCGAGGAGTACGGCGGGCACAATGTGATCGGGGGCGGCTCGGAGAACCGGGTCCTTCTCGGTGCGACACGCGCGGTTATCGGCGGCGGGCACAGCAACAGGGTGGAAGCGCTCCCGTACGGAACCATCGGCGGTGGCGTGGAGAACCAACTGCAGTCGGCAGGAAACTTTTCGACGATTGGCGGCGGCGAGGCCAACGTGATTGGAACAAACGCCTCCGTCGGCACGATCGCGGGCGGCACGCGAAATCGAATCGGCAGGGACACCGGTGGCGCTGCCATCGGCGGCGGCGATTCAAACACCATTGAGTCGAATGCGATCAACAGCGTGGTCGGTGGCGGTATGCAGAACGTCATCACATTCGAGTCGAGGTACAGCGTGATCGGCGGCGGACGCGGCAACCGGCTCGAGTACTATGCGAACGATACCGTGATCGGCGGCGGCGAGTTCAATTCCGTGACCACGAATTCAGACCACTCCGTGATCGGCGGCGGTTTCAGCAACACGGTTATGTCGGGCTCGCGTTTCGCGGCGATTGGCGGCGGGCAGGAGAATTTCATCGGCAACAACTCTGGCCAATCGACTGTTGGCGGCGGAATCGGCAACCGTATCGAGAACGACGCCAGCGACGTCGTCATCGGAGGAGGCCGCATGAATTCCGTAAGGACCTTTTCCGGCCAGGCCGTGCTCGGCGGCGGTGAGGCGAATATCATCGCGACGAACGCCCACCGGTCCGTACTGGCCGGCGGGAGTTACAACACGATTCAAAGGGAAGGCGCCTATTCCGTCCTGGGCGGCGGGAGCCTCAACACGATCGGCCAATCCGCCGAATTCGCGACGGTGGGCGGCGGATACCAGAACGAGGCGGGGGGCATTTCATCCACGGTGCCGGGCGGGCAGAACAACTGGGCTGCCAACACGCTTACCTTCGCGGCCGGAAATCGCGCAAAGGCGCTCCACACGGGTTCGTTTGTATGGGGTGATGGCTCGAATGAGGACATTGAATCGACCAACGCCAATTCGGTGACAATGCGGGCCGTCGGCGGCTTCCGCATGATCACCGACACGAACCTGCTCGCCGGTGCAGAGCTTCCGCCGGGCGGTGGCGCATGGGTTGCTCTGAGTGACAGGGCAAGCAAGGAGAACGTTGAGCCGGTAGATCCTCTCGTGATCCTCGAAAAGGTGACGGCGCTTCCGATCACGACGTGGAACTACAAATCGCAGGATGACACCATCCGTCACATCGGACCGATGGCCCAGGACTTCCACGCAGCCTTCGGCGTCGGCGAACGCCCGACGGGTATCACGACCATCGATGCCGATGGTGTTGCGCTGGCAGCCATTCAGGCCTTGGCGATGGAGAATGAGAAAATGAGAGTTCAGAACGCAGAATTCAGGAGCCAGAATGCCGAGATGAGGGCGGAGTTGGAGGCGTTGAAGGTCCGGTTGGAGGCAATAGAGACAAGGTGAGGGAAGACGTGATGTGATCACGGGACAAAAAGGATGAAGGACTAGTCATGAGAGTATCTCGCACTGCTGCATTCGCTTTAATGTTAGTCACTGTTCACTCCCTGCGGGTCCCATCGGCCATGGCGCAGCCGCCGTCCCTGATCAACTACCAAGGGCGACTTCTTCAGGGGACGAACCTTGTGAGCGGGAGCGTGGGGCTGACGTTGCGACTCTACAATGTCTCAGTCGGAGGCTCGATCCTGTACGCAGATTCCAATTCGGTCAGCGTCGTCGACGGCCTCTACAGCACGCAGATCGGCGACGGAACGATTTCAGGCAACCTGCTCCTCGCTTTGACCAACTCCCAAGTGTGGATCGAGGCGGTGGTCAATGGCACGACCATGACTCCGCGCGAGCGTGTGGCTTCCGCAGCGTACTCGATGGCAACGCGCGGCTGGCGTGTTTCCACCAATGCACAGCCTTCGTTGACGGGCATACCGGAGTCCAATGCCATTGACCGCGGGAACCACGGAAGCGTTATCGCAGGAGGTGTAGGCAATGTTGTTAGCGGGTTTGCGTATTCCGTGATATCGGGCGGGATGAGCAATCGGAACCTCGGAATGTTCAGCACGATCGGCGGCGGGAGTTTCAATGCGGTCGAGTTCGAGGCCAACCACGCGGTGGTGGGCGGCGGAAACCAGAACACGATCGGGTCGTTCGCTGACTACGGCGCCATCCTGGGCGGACGGTACAACACCTTGCAGTCGGGCGCCGAGTATGGGGTTATTCTTGGTGGCTTCTCCAATACGGCGGGCCAGGCCGCGTACGCGGCCGGATTCAGGGCACAGGCGCTGCACATTGGCGCAGTCGTCTGGTCGGACGTTTCAAGCCCATCTATTTTCGCGTCTACAGCCACCAATCAGTTCCTGATCAGGGCGAGCGGCGGCTTGGGGATCAACACCAACAGCCCGCAGTCGACGCTCGACGTCAACGGGTCGATCCGTGTCGGCGGCGGCTCGATCTTCAGCCGCATGGTCGAGGGCACGGCGGTGCTCGGGCCGGGCACAAATACCATGTCCTACTCGGTTCTGTTCCCGGCGGCCTTTACCTCGTCGCCCAAAGTCATTGCAACGCCGCGGAACGATCCGACGTTCAATGTGGTCGACACGTTCACGGCGACCATCCGCCAGATCACACTCACAAACTTCGTGGTGAACATCCAGCGCGTCGACGCGGCTGCGCCCTGGGCCCAGTCGTTGCGCCTCGACTGGATCGCCTGGCACTGAGCCGCGGCGCGGCGCAGGCCGGCGGCGAATCAGGGTTTTGCCGTGGCGATGTAGTACCGGCCGCGGTTGTCGTCGAGCGTGATGATCCCGTTGGCGTCCTCGAGCTTCACAGCATAGTGGATCTGGACGCCGGGTCCGAAGGCCGGCAGCTTGACGTACCAGTGGTTGTTGTTGCCTTTCACCTCCACCTTCATCTCGACGTTCGTCCACGAATTGCCGCCGCTGAGGCTGTAGAGGAGTGTCGCGCGGATTCCCGCGCCGATTGGCCATGTGTCGGCATTGACCCAGATCTCCTGTCCTTTCCAGTCCGCATCCGGCGGGTAGTGGTGGATGTTGCCGACCCATTTGATCGTGGGCTCGCCGTTGACGTTGGCCTCGTAGTTCCTGCCGCCATTGTTGGCCCAGCTCTCCGCACCGTTTCCGTCGACCACGACGCATGCATACCGGACGGACGTACCCGGACCATGGTTTCCGAGATTGACGTACCAGCTGTCATTATTGCCACGGATGGGTCCCTGGGTCATGGGCGCCCATATCCATTCGCTGTTGTTCGTCGTGTAAACGACCTCGGCGGACTCCGCGTGGCCTGCAGGCCATGTCTCGAAATTGACCCAGAGGTCGTTGGTGTAGGTCAGGCTGCCGTTGGGCGGCCAATGGTAAGCGTTGCCGGCCCAGTTCACGGACTTCCCGGAGCCGCCGAGCCGGTCGACCCGGTAGGCTCGCGTCGCGTCATTGAAGGTGAAGCGATACCGGCCGTTGAGCGCGGTGTCGAACCGGATGTTGTTGGCCACGCCGCGGTCGGCGATATCGCTAATCGGGACGGCAAACCTGCCCTGGCTCGCGTCGCCCCAATTGGTCGTCCAGCCGGAATTCGCCGCGAACTTGAATTGTGCGCCATAGACGTGGCGGAACGTCATCTCGCCGATCCACAGGTTGTTGCCATACATCTGCAGGTTGGTTGCCCGTGTATTCCAGCCGTTGAAGGTCCCGGCGACGGCCATGTTGGTATACGGAGACGGAAACGCCAGTCGTACGGTCCATTCGATATTCGTTGTCAGCGTGTGCTGCCGCACGTGGGGCGTGGAGTGGGCGACGACGACATCGAGCGTGTGCGTGCCGAATCCCATGGACGAGCCGACAAGCCGGAAGCTGTTGTTCGTCATGAAGCTGAGCGGCTGCTTGTTGCGGCGCCACTGGAAGCGCATGTGGCCGTAAGGGTGGGGCGATACGCGGAATGTCCGCTCGCCGTCGATTGGAATGTTGATCAACCCGCGGTTGGGCGCGTTTGACGCGGTAAGGCCGGCGAAGCTGACAAACTGGACAATGTGAGCCTCCGCGCAGATTTCACAGAAGGGCTTGTATCCTGCCCGCATCCGACAGGTCCGCCTTGGCCTGACATAGCCCTTGGCCTGATGAAAGGCCCCTTCAAATGCGCCGATGACGTGGTCATACTCTGGAAGATCAGGGGTGGGCAGGGGAACGCCCGGTGTAAGCCACGCGCTCCACTTCGGACTGTTGATCCACTCGTTGCAGTCGATGTTGACGTCCCAAGTGTCATAACAGTTCGTCTCCGAGCTGCCGTAGTCGTACTCGTCGCGAAGATTGGCGAAGCTGTGTCCTAGTTCGTGCACCGCCGTGTCGTCCACGTCAGACACCAGGGACATGGCCGCGAACGATGAAGCGCAGCCTCCGCGCAGCGTCGAGTTGGCGAGGATGATGATCTCGTGCCACACGCCCACGCCGACCATCCGGTCGGCGGCCTCAATCGCCCGCAACTCACCATCGGCCGTGGGATAAATGCAGCGCTGGGTCCCGCCCCGCCAGAACTGGGTGTCGAGATAGTTGTCGACTGTGTGTCCACCATTTGTCGGCGAAGCGTCCTCGTAATCCACCCCTGACTCGTTGCTCTCGATGTCAATGCGATAGACATTGTACGCCGTGTCGTAGCCGCTCCAGGGCCAATTCGTGCGCATGTAGGCCACGATCCTTTCGCACTCTGTTTGGTAGCGACCCGTGTTCAGGTCCGCTTGCGTGAAGCCGTCGTTCTCGATAACCAGCACGAAGCGATCCGCGTCGGGCCCTGCGTTCTTGATTCGGGTCACGGCGATCGGTCCTGCGGCGGAAGGATCGACCGCATTCGCGAAGGGTCCGAACGGCAGCCGTCGTTCCGTGGCCGTAAACGCAGCCGGCACGCCCATTGCCGCGAGGGCGGAGGATCCTGTCGACGGCGACTCGCCAAGCCGCATCAGCCGCAGGGACCGGATATCCGTATCGGTGTCCGGCCCGGCCAGTCGGATCACCATCACGCCTTCCTGCGCTATGGAAACATCATGGGGTTGAAGTCCGGTTGACAGGTGTATAGTGCGACGACCGAGCGGCAACTCCGTGGGGGCGGTATGCACTACTCGACCGGCGCCATCGAGCCACTCGACAATATACGGGATGCGCAACGGCGCACCCTCGAGCCCGGGCGACCGGACCGTTCGCACATCGGGCGAGATCACCGAGGCCTTGACCAACTCAAGCTCCTCGCCGTGGTAGGCGAGCGTCAATTGCCAGTGGTGGGAGGTCTCCTCCGCATGCAACCGGGTCAGGCCGAAGGACAAGAAAAGCAGACCGAATAGGCGACCGAATGTGAACATACACGCTCCTTTGATTGGAGCGCTTTACCGGCCTGATATCGGCAGTTCAAGTTGTTTGGATTGAACCGTTGAATTGTCCGCGATCCGTGCTACTCCCACGCAGACCAGCTGACGCGCAGGTTCTGGGACCAGCCGCCGTTGGTGTCAACGCGCTGGATGTTGGCGACGAAGTTTGTGGCGCTGATGTTGCGGATGGTCAAGGTGAAGGTGTCGTTGACGTTTGGAAAGCCGGGGTCGTTGACGGTGGTGGCTTGGACCGCCGGCGTCGAGCTGAACGCGACGGGGAATGTGTTGGTGAAGACCTTGAACCCGGCGGCGCTGGTTCCAGCGGTTGCCACGCCGCTTTGCAGGCGGGAGTAGATCGTTCCGCTGTTGATGCGGAAGCTGCCGGCGACGTCGAGTCGCGCCGCGGGGGACGAGGTGCCGATGCCTACCTGGCCGCTGCCATTCCATCGCAAGACGACACCTGTGCCGCTATCGTTCGCATAGCCGAGTCCGCCTCCACCGTAGCCGAAGAGGACGGGGCCATCCGGGTTTACGCCTGCGAATGACTTCCCGCTCCCGTACCAGCCGAGGCCGTGGAACGTGTCGTCGTCCGCGCGCAGCCAGATATTGCTGTCGTTGATGCGGAGGTCATTCCCGATTACGAGCCCGCCCGACATCGTGTCGCCCGTTGCATTCACATAGCGTGTGTCGAAACCGCTGGGATCGACGTCGGTGATCGCGATGGACCCATCGATGATGTTGGCGGACCCCACGGCGTTCGACGCGAGTTTCGAGGCCGTGATGGCCCCGTCCTGCACCGAGGCGGCGACGAGATCACGCACGAAGAACTTGTCCTGATAGAAGATGTAGGCCTTTCCGACTGCGTTCGACACGTCACCCGGCGCCCCGATGCAGATGCGCTCGCCCGATGTCGCGACGCCTTTCCCGAATTCGGAGTCGGAGCTTTGCGACGGATCGCGCATTGTGCCCAGCGCCGCACCGTTGATGTCAAAGATGTAGGCGCGGCTCTGCGTCGAGTCTCCGATCACGATGCGATTCGTGCCGAGGGCCGACATGAAGCGTCCGAACCCGCCGTTGTTCGTCGGCTCGGGATCGTGGATCACACCCTTGGGCGAACCATTCGCATCGTAGAGATAAACGGCCCCGGCTTGAATGCCACCGCGGTTGAATTGTGGCGAGCAGACGGCCAGCCAGCCGTTGCCGAGTCGGCAGAGCGCGGAACCAAAGAAGGCATTCAGGGGTGCAGGGTTGCTGATCGTGGTCACGAGTGTGCCCGTGGACGACAACAGGTACACGGCGCCCGCGGAGTTGTAGCCGCCGATGACGGCGTAGATGTCGGAAGCCGCGACGCGGTTGGTCGACACCGGTGCCATGGCGTAACCGAAGGTCTGGAAACCGCCGACGAGGTCAGGACGGGGATTGGTGATGACGCCCAGGATCACGCCGTTGGTGTCATAGCGATAGATGCGCGGAGGCGCGGCAACGAAGAGCGCGTTCGTGCTGGTGAAGGCGGCGCTGTAGCCGAACTGCGTCACATTCGTAGCGATGGGATTGGTCACTGTGACCAGCAGCGTGCCATTGGTCGATACGATGTAAGCCCGGCCGACGAAGGATCCCGCGCGTGGATGACCGATGACGAAACGGCTGGAAGAGAGGGGCGCCATGACGGCGCCAAACTGGCCATCGAAGTTGAAGGTCGGATTCTCGATCGTGGCCGCAAGGGTGAAATTGGAGTTATAGAGATAGACCGTGCCGTAGGACCCCAAGTCGGAGGGTGCCCACGGCGCGGCGATGGCGAACATCTCGTGACCCACGGCGCGGATGGTGTGCCCGAAATTGTCGCCTGCGACGGGGTTCGGATTTGGGATAACCGTCTGGGGCAAGCCCTCATGCATGAGGTCGGAGGCGTCAAGGGTCTGACCCGCCACGCTTCGTCCCGAAACCGCATCGTTCGCCAGTGTGTCGCCATCAAGGGTCCGGTAGGCGATATCCCCGGACTGGATGGACTCGTCAATGAGTTGGCCGCTGCCCACGGAGTTGGTCTGCATCGCCGCGTGGGTGACGGATCCCGACGCGAGGTTCCCTTCCAGCACCGCGCCCATTTCCAACATTCCCGGTTCGATGGAAAAGAGGGGTGGGGCAGCGGATATGAAACCCTGCATGGACCGGCCCAGATTGAGGGCGATGATCCGACCGTTTACCACATAGGGTAAATCATACCCCACGTCGCCCATCCAGAGCGATTCGCCCGAGCCCGACACGTCGAAGCCGCCGACAACGGACGGTGTGTTAACGCCCGGCGTGAGCGGGACTTCGAGTTCCAACTGTCCGGTGTCGTCGAACAGGTAGAGAAAAGCCTGGCCCGGTGTGTCGGTCTGCGGCGCGCTCACGCCGAAGAGGTTGGTGGACTGCGCCCATACGTGATTGCCAAAAGTGACGTTGCCGGGATTCGGATTCGTCACGGTGGAGACGTACGAACCGGACGCGGTGAAGAGGTGCACCGCGCCATTGTTGATGATGCCGCCTTCGCGATCCCGCGGAGCCCCGACGACAATCAGGTTCGGATTCGGAGCGCAGATCGAATAGCCGAAACGATCCTGTGGGAACGGAGTTGGATTCTCGATCGTGTATTGAAGGGCGCCGCTCAGGTCATGGATGTAAACGCGGCCCGCCAGATTGGTCCCGGAGGCGTGTGGCGCGCCGTAGTCGCCGATCGCGATCCGGTTTGACGACAGGCCCTGGAGCGCGAATCCCCAGTTCACTGCCTGGCCGGGCGGAGGGCTGGTGATCGCTGCGACGAGAGCGTCGGTTGCGTCATAGACGGTGATGATGCTCCGGTTTGTGCTGGTTCCAATGGACGAGGCTGCCCAGCCGCCGGTTCCCGCGGCGCACAGCGCGTGACCGAAGTTGATTGACGTCGCGCTGAAAGGGTTCGTTACGGACGCCGTGAGGACGCCGTCTAAATCGTACCGATAGACCCTTCCGGCATAGGTTGTGGAGGAAGTGGGCAAGCTGACGAGCCAACCCGTCGGGAGCGCAGCGAAAGATGTGCCGAAGATGCCTGACGTGGGAGAGGGATTCGTGAGCGTCTGGAGGAGAGTGCCGTCTGATGCGTAGATGTAGGCGGCTCCAATGTACTCCGAGTTTGTCCTCTCCCGCGAACTAACGAGAACGCGGTTTGAAGTCCCGAAGCAGATGGCAAATCCGAAACTGTCATTGTCGTGCGGCGTGGGATTCGTGACCACGAAGTACGATGTTGCGATGATCTGGTCTTGAAGCAATTTCCCGGCGGTCACCGCGCCGTCTGCGATGGCGGCGGGCGTGACGGCATTGCTGCCGAGATCGGCGGAGCCGATGCCACCGTCGGCGATCGAAGCGGAGTCCACGGCACCGGGCGCGATGTGGATGTTCTGCACGACTCCACTGGCGAGCATCGCGGAAGAAATTGCGCCCGCGGTGACGCCACCTGAAAGCAGGGCATACGCCACCGACGTCACCCGCTCGCGCGGAGTCAGAACCGTCCCATTGACCACGACCTCAACCCAGAGCGACGTACTCGCCAACGCGGCGGAGAGTGATCCTGCGACGGTGCCGTCGCCGAGGTGAGTGCTGTAAAGCCCGTCCACCACGGACACCGAATTCGAGTCCTCGTATAGCGGGCTGCCAGAGGAGGGGACATCGTATAGCCGCAACGATAGGCCCATCGTGCCGTTGGCGAGATTCGTGCCTTGAATGAGTCGGCCCTGGTAGTTGATCAAGGGCGGCAGCTGTGCGTTTGCCGCAGTGATCTGTAACCCGTGACCCGTGATCAGTAGCAGAAAGACGATGGCTGGGCGCGATGCTAACATGGCCTGTCACTCATCCTGTTCATCCCACTATTACGACCGCCTTCACCTCACCGCATCTCCATAGCCTCCAACCGGACCTTCAACGCCTCCAACTCAGCCCTCATCTCGGCATTCTGGCTCCTGAATTCTGTGTTCTGAATTCTCATTTCCTCATTCTCCCTCGCCAGCGCCTGGATCGCGGCAAGTGCGACACCGTCGGCGTCCACGGTCGTGATGCCGTTGGGTTTGTCGCCGACGCCGAAGGCGGCGTGGAAGTCCTGTGCGGTGGGGCCGATGTGGCGGATGGAATCATCCTGCGCCTTGTAGGACCATTGATGAATGGGCATCCCGATCAACCGATTCAGGATTTCGCGGCTGTCCACCGGTGCGAAATTCTTCTTCGCGTTCACATCCGAGAGGCTGGTCCATGAACCGCTGCCGGATGCGAGTTCAGCGCCCGAGAGGAGACCTGTGGATGTCACCATGCGGACACCGCCGACGGCGCGCATGGTCACGGAATTTTCGTTGGTTGAAACAATGTCCTCATCGGAGGCGTCGCCCCAGACGAACGAGCCGACATGGGCGGCCTTCGCCCGGTTGCCCGCGGCAAAGCTCAGCGTGTTCGCCGCATCGTTGTTCTGTCCTCCGGGCACCGTGGACCCAATACCACCAGCCAGATTGTAGGAGCCGCCGCCAATCACGGCATTGGCGGCATCGGCCGCAACATGATTGCCTTGACCGCCGCTGATCGTGGCGTAGAAGGCTCCGTTTGAAATGGAATTCATATCGCCGCCTGCGATGGTGGGATTGTTGGAAGCACGGCCGATCCGGTTGAAGCGTCCTCCGCCGATGGTACCGGCGGCCACCTGGTCCTCAATCACGTTCAGATCGCCTCCGGAAATCGTGGAGCCGTACGAATTGCTGCTGACCTCGTTGAATTGCCCACCGCCGATCGTTGCGCTGAACGATTCATCCTTGATCTCATTATCCCGCCCACCGGCGATGGTGCCCCACGATGCGGCCAGACGATGCTGGAAACCGCCACCGATCGTGGCGTTTTCGGTGGCCAGCGCAGCAGGGGACAGAACGATCGACGATTCCTGCCCGCCGCCGATGGTGCCGTAGGGCGAACCGCCGGAGATCTGGTTTCGATAGCCGCCGGCGACCACGGAGTTGCTCGAAAGTGAGCTGATCTGGTTCTCCCTTCCGCCGCCGATGACGGCAAAGGATGACAGTGAATCGATCGTGTTTGCCAGACCCCCGCCAATCGTGGACTGCGGGGAATTCGCCGTGTTGGTCGAGCCGCCGCCCACGTAGGCCTGGAGTTCAGAGGCCACGTTGCGCCGGCCGCCAACCACCGTCGAATCGCCGCCCGTAGCCTTGTTTCCGACACCGCCGGCGACAGTGTCATAGGCGCGCCCAACAATCTGCGGGTTGGGTGAATTGCCGCCGCCGCCGATCACGGATCCGAATGCCGTGCCGTTGCTCGCGAGATTCGCGCTGTGGCCCAGGACGACATTCGGTATCAGCGCGCCTGCGGAGTTCGTCGCCGTATCGAAGCGGGCGACGCGTTGGTTCAAAGTCCTGATCTCAAAAGGACGATTGTCCGTCGTGCCTATAAAGTGCACCCCGGTACTCGTTCCGGAATTGCCGGCAACTCCCCATGCACCCAGTGCGTAGGCCACGCTTGCGAGGCGTTCGCGCGGGGAGAGGGATGACCCGTTGACCGCGACCTCGATGAAGACGGTCGCGTTCGTCAGGGCGAGCTGCAGGTTGCCTGAGATTGTGTTGTCGCCAATGAACGTCGAGTAGAGCCCGTCCACCACCACTACACTATTGGAATCTTCGTAAAGAAGGTTGCCGAGCGTTGCTGCGTCGAACAGCCGCAGCGAGATGGCCACGGTTCCGTTCACGAGGTTCGTACCCTGCACGATCCGGCCCTGATAGTTCATGAGGGATGGGACCTGGCCCTTCGCCTCCATGCTCATAAGGACGCACACAGCGGCTAGCGCATGAATCCGACGTTTCATGATCCCTCCTCCTTGAGCCCGGACGGGCTACATCAGAACCATGCGTAGATTATGGCCCTGAGCAGACGCCCAGTCGAGCCGTATCCGCCCGGGCACGCTACTCCGAGGCGCGATAGAACTGGACGCTCTCTGTCGGCGCGAGCATCCACGGTGAGCCGGGTTGCGGCGTCACGTTGGTCCAAACCTGCAAGTCCGACGACTGTTGGAGCACCTCGGTGAACTCAACGCGCACGCTGCCGTTTGACTCGTTCGCGATCGACACGATGGGATCCGGAATCGCCGTGGCGTCGAGGCGCACGTCGTCGAAGTTCACTTCGATGCCGGGCGCGGCATCGAGGTTGATCAACCGGATGCCGAGGGGAAGCCCGATGTTCGTGTGACTGGAACTTATCGCGACCTGCACGGTGGACGTCAGGAAGCGCCCTTCGCCGGGAAGCAGCGAGTTGTGATCGGCAGCGATGACGAAGCCTCCGGCGAGCAGCTCCACGCGATAGCCTGGAAATCCGTTGAAGTTGAATGCGTTGTGCGGCGGGGTGGGGACGTAAGCCATGTTCCCCACGGCAACGGTGAGCGTGTAGGTCGTGCGGCTCTGCAGTGTCGTGGTAAGCGTTTGCTGGAGCCCCGACGGGAGATTGCTGTACGTCGGGCCGAGGAACGTGACGCCGATGTTGCTGCCGAGAGGAACAGGATCCAGATAGAGCAGCGTAGTGTTCGGATTCACCACACCGATGGTGCGCCACCCGAAGTCGAGCGTCCCATACGCGCTCCAGCCCGGTGGTGGCGCAAGCGTCTGAAACGTGTCCGGCGCAGTCACCGGCGCTTCAAAGCTGTGGTTGGAAATCGTGACGCTCTCCGACCACGCGAAGTCGAGCGCTAGGAACACGTGGGACAACAGAAGGATGGCCTTCGGTGCTCGCATGAAGAATACGTACCCTGACGGGGCGCCTCGGGAGAATAGAATTTCTACCGCGGCGACAATCTGCGGTGTACTCTTTCCATCTTCGCTCGGGGGTATTCGGGCGTCAGGGGATCAGGGGACATGGGTGCTGGCGGCAAGCATGTGGCGGGGAAATTGGCTTTCGCGATCGCGATGGCTGCTTCACCGCTTTTTGCGTCCAACGTCTGGATCAACGAGATCCACTACGACAATGCCAATACCGACGCGGGTGAGAGCATTGAAGTGGCGGGCCCGGCGGGGACAGACCTTAGCGGGTTCCAGCTTGTCCTCTATAATGGTGCAAACAGCCAGACGTATGGGCTCTCGGCGCTGTCAGGCGTGATCGACAACGAGGGGTGCGGCTTCGGCGCGATCGCGTTCGCCTACGCGGTCAACGGCATCCAGAACGGAGGCACCGCTGAAGCCGACGCCATCGCGCTCGTCGAAGGCACGAACGTGCTTCAATTCCTCAGCTACGAAGGGGTGATTACCGCCGTCAACGGGCCGGCCACCGGCATGACCTCGGTCGACATCGGGGTATCCGAAGGCGGCACGACGCCGGTGGGCTACTCGCTCCAACTCGAGGGCGCCGGCGCAACCTATGCGGAGTTCACCTGGATGGCGCCGACCACGGCATCGGCGGGGAGTCTCAACGCAGGACAGATCATCACGACATGCGGGGGACCGACAAACCTGCCGGTGTTGAGTGCCATCGGTAACAGGTTCGCTGCGCTGAACGGGTCGCTCAGCTTCGGCGTCGCCGCGACGGATCCCGATGGCGATGCGATAACGCTGACCGTTTCCAATGCGCCCGCAGGCTCAACATTCGGTTCCACCAACGGCTCGGGAACGTTTGCGTGGTCAGCAGTATCACCGGCAGGTGTCTACACGACGAGCTTCTACGCAGCGGACAACGATGGAGCAGATTTCGAGACGGTGATCATCACCGTGGCAGCCCAGGCGGCCGCCGTAAGCTTCCACGCGGCAGAAGCCGACGTGGAGGAGGGCACAAGGACGCAGTTGGTTGCCGTGGCGATCAACGTGGCGGTTGATGCGTCCTTCCACATCGCAGCGTCCGGCACAGCCACGCCCGGCCTGAGTCAGGACTACCAGATCGCATCGTCCAATATCGTCTTCACGTCCGGAGGTCCCACGCAGCAGTTCGTGCAGGTCGTGCTCCGCGACGATTCCCTTTCGGAAGGTCCGGAAACGATCGTCCTCACGATAACCAATCTTGCGGGTGCGACAACCGGAAGCATTACGCGAACACGGATCTTCATGCGTGACGACGACGCGTTCACGCTCATGGCGGCCAATCTCAGCTCGCAGAGCGATGCCTGCAACTCGCTGTATGGTGACGCGGGCGGACGCTTCTTCCGCGGCCTCAAGCCGGACATCGTAGCTATCCAGGAATTCAACGTTACGAACGCGGGCGGGCGTCGCGCGTTCGTGGATGCCAACTTCGGCACAAACTTCCACTACTATGTCGAACCGCAGACCGGCTGCGCCCTGCCGAACGGCATCATCAGCCGCTGGCCGATCGTTGCGACGGGACAATGGGACAACGTGAATACCTCCGGCCGAGATTTCGCATGGGCGTCGATTCGTATGCCGGGCGTTTCCACGCTGCACGTGGTCAGCGTCCACTTCAAAGCGGGTGACCTCACCAGCGAAGTGGATACGCGCATCCAGGAAGCGCGCGATCTGACGAACTACATCCGTCAGGCCAATTTCCCGACATCAGACTACTTTGCGATCTGCGGCGACCTCAACCAGCCGAACCGCAGCGAGTTGACGCTTGCCATCCTCACGAACATCGTGAGTGACGCGAACAAGCCCGCGGATCAGTTCGGAGATCGCGACACCAACGTCCCGCGGTCAAGGCCTTATGACTATGTGCTGCCGGGATTCCGCTTGCAGCAATTGCATCTCAACAACCTGAACGTGGAGGGCCTCGTCTTCGCGAACGGACTCGTTTTCGACAGTCGCCTGTGGACGACGCCACCGGCCCCTATCCAGACCAATGACTCTGAATCCGTGGGTTTGCAGCATGAGCCCGTGATGAAGCTCTTCGCGCTGGCGGACAAGCCGCCGACGCTTCAACCCATCGGTGACCGCCTTGTGGCCAACGGTGCATCGCTGGTCTTCCCGGTCGAAGGCACGGCGACGGATGGGGATGCCGTGACGCTCACGGCGAGCAACCTCCCGCCAGGCGCCATCTTCGGCTCGACGAATGCCATCGGCACCTTTGTGTGGACGAATGCGTCGCCCGCGGGTGTGTATACCTCGCGCTTTTTCGCCAGCGATAACGACGGGATGGAGTCGGAAGACGTGCGCATCACAGTCTTCGAGGGCGGTGCGCTTTGGGTGAACGAGGTCCACTACAACAATGCGTCCATCGACACGAATGAAGGTGTGGAGATTGCCGGTGTCGCAGGCCTGGACTTGAGCGCCTGCTCCCTGTCTGCCTACAGCGCCAGCGACGGGTCGGTATACAGCACGACAAATCTTTCCGGCCTCCTGGATGACGAAGGCTGTGGCTACGGAGCGGTGTGGTTCGATATGCCCGGACTGCAAAACAACCTGACGGGCATTGCGCTGATGCAGGGAACCTCCCTTGTGCAGTTCATCAGCTACGGTGGTGTGGTGACGGCTTCGAACGGTCCCGCGACTGGACTGGTGTCGCAGGACATCGGACGCACGGAAACCGACTCGACGCCGGTTGGTCGGTCACTCCAACTGCACGGCTACGGCACGAACGCGGTCGATTTCGTTTGGACAGGACCGACGAACGACGCCACCCCGGGGACCCTGAATGCCCCCGGCCAGGTGCTGTCGACCTGCGGACCCGCGCAACAGATTCCCGTGCTCGCCGCACCGGGCAGCTTCTCGGTGTCGAATGGCGCCACCGTGATCTTTCAGGTCATTGCCACGGATACGAACGACAACGACGTCGTCACGCTCTCTGCCCTGGATCTGCCGCCCGGCGCGATGTTTGGTGCGGTGTCGAATGCGACCGCCGTGACGAATCTGTTTACCTGGTCGGCGGCGTCACCGGTGGGTGTCTATACAACGACCTTTGTTGCCGCCGACAACGATGGGACCGCGAACGTCGCCGTCACGATCACTGTGGAGCCGGATCTCTTCGACCTGTGGGTGAACGAGGTGCACTACAGCAACACGGGCGCGGACACGAACGAAGGCGTGGAAATCGCCGGACCTGCGGGAGCAGACGTGGCGGGCTTTACGATCCACGCTTACAACGGCTCCGTTGGCACGGTTTACCTCACGACGAATCTCTCGGGTGTATTTCCTGATGAAGGTTGCGGTTTTGGAACGCTTTGGTTCGCAGTGCCCGGATTGCAGAACGATGTCGACGGGATTGCGCTGGCGCGGAATACGAATGTGATCCAATTCCTCAGCTACGAGGGTGTGTTCACGGCGTCGAACGGCCCGGCCCTCAATCAGGTGTCGGTCAATATCGGCACCGAATCCGACACGCTGGCGATCGGCCGGTCGCTCCAGTTGCAGGGCGCGGGTTCAAACTACGCCGCCTTCGCATGGGCCGGGACCTCGAACAATGCGACCCCCGGAACAGTGAACCTGCCCGGCCAGTCGATCGGCTGTGCTGCGAACCCCGACACCGACGGCGACGGCATACCCGACGCATGGGAGAGCCAGTACTTCGTGGACCTGAACGTTGCCGGATCGAACAGTGATTTCGACACCGATGGCTTTGTCGACCGGGACGAGTACCGTGCCGGGACGATTCCGACCAACGACGCGTCGCTGCTCGATATTGCGTCAGTACAGCCCTTCGCGGATGGAGTTGTCATTGTCTGGCAGAGCGCGAGCAACCGGGTTTACGCGCTGGGTCATGCCGAAAAGCCCGATGGGCCCTATGCGTTCATCGAGACGAACCTTCCGGCCACCGTGCCCTACAATGCATACACAAATCCCGGCGCCACGAACGCGGTGAATTTCTTCCGTATCGAGTTGCGCTGATAATTCGCAGCCCGGCGCATTTTCCCGTTCCCAGCTTTGACACGTCGCGTATAGACTCCCGCCGCGGCGGAAATAGTCATGCACGAGATTACATTCTTACAGGATCTGGCGATGGTCATGATCGTGGCCGGCATGGTCACGCTCCTGTTTCATCGCCTGAAACAGCCGGTGGTGCTGGGCTATATCCTCGCGGGTTTTATCATCGGTCCGCACACGCCGCCCTTTCCGCTGATCCACGATGAGGCAACGATCGAAACCCTCGCGGAGTTGGGCATCATCTTCCTTATGTTCTCCCTCGGTTTGGAGTTCAACCTGCGGAAGCTGACGCAGGTGGGCGCGCCCGCCTTCCTCGCCGCGCTTCTTGAGATCGTCCTGCTCTTCTGGGTCGGTTTCGAGATCGGCGGCTTCTTCGGGTGGAAGACCATGGATCGCATCTTCCTCGGGGCCATGCTCTCCATGTCCTCGACCACGGTCATTATCAAGGTGCTGAGCGAGATGGGGAAGACGAAGGAACGCTTCTCGCAACTCATCTTCGGTATCCTGATCATCGAGGACATCCTCGGCATCGCCATGATTGCACTGCTATCGAGCATCGCGATGACCGGGAATCTGGGGGTGGGGGACGTGGGGGTGACGCTCGGGAAACTTGGGGTATTCCTGACCGTTGTCCTTGTGGTCGGTTTGCTCACCGTGCCGCGTCTGATCGGCTACGTCGCTCGCTTCAAGAGCAACGAGATGCTTGTACTCGCCGTCGTGGGACTCTGCTTCGGTGTGTCCCTGCTCGCCGTCAAGCTGGGCTACAGCGTCGCGCTCGGCGCATTCGTGATCGGCGCCGTCATCGCCGAGGCGCGCGAAATTCACCGCGTGGAGACGCTGATCGAGCCCATCCGCGACATGTTCAGCGCCGTGTTCTTTGTCGCCATCGGCATGCTGATCGACCCCAGGATGCTGGTGGAACATGCGATCCCCATTGCGGTGATTACGTTGGCCGTGATCATCGGCAAGATCGTGGCCTGTTCGCTCGGCACGTTTGCGGCAGGTGTGGACGGACGCACCTCGCTGCGCGTGGGCATGGGGCTGGCGCAGATCGGTGAGTTTTCGTTCATCATCGCCTCGCTTGGCCAGACCCTGGACGTCACGAGCAAGTTCCTGTATCCGATCGCGGTCGCCGTGTCCGCCATCACCACGCTCCTCACGCCGTACCTGATCAAAGGCGCGGACGGGGTCGTGGATTGGTTCGGACGCAAGGCCCCGCAGCCCGTCCTGGGTTCTTTGGGACTCTACTCCAGATGGGTGACCGATTTCCGCAACGCATCGCCGCGTCATCCGGGCTACAAGCATGTGCGAAGCATCACGTGGCAGGTCGCGCTCAACATCATTCTGATTGCAGGAGTCTTTGCCCTGGCCGCGTATGGAGCGAATACGCTCGCACCGAAATACATGGCGATCCTGCAGGAGTTGCCCGGCGGTGCGCGGACAGCCTGCTGGACACTCGCCGTCGTGGTTTGCCTTCCACTCTACATCGCGAGTATCCGGAAGATCCAGGCGCTCGGGATGCTGCTCTCGGAAATAGCCATTCCTGCCGCCTCCATGGGGCAACGCACACCCATGCTCCGCACCTGGCTTGCGAATGTCATCTACGCCGTCGGCGTGGCCTTTCTCGGCATCGTCACGATCCTGATCAGTTCCGCGATCCTGCCGTCGACACAGGCGCTGATCGTACTTGTAACCTTCGTGGTCCTGCTTGGATTCCTCTTCGGCACGCACTTCAACCGCCTGTACTCCAGGGCCAAGTTTGCGCTCGTGGAAACGTGGAGCAATCCACCCCCGGTACAGCAGGCGACGGTGCCGCTGCCGGCGTTGCTGCGGGACGCCGTGATGGAGACTTTCACCATCGCCGGGAGTACCGCGTCGGGTCGGCAGATTCGCGAATTGGAGCTCCGCACAAAGACCGGAGCAAGCATCGTGGCGCTGGAACGGGATGGACGAACAATTGTGAACCCGGCGCCTGACGAGGAACTCAAGGAGGGTGATCGCGCCCTCCTTCTGGGTGATAAAGCGCAACTCGCGGCCGCAGGGAAGCTCTTCCAGACCCGCCCAGAAACGAGTTGATATCAGCGGCGCGTAAGATGTTGGGGGTTCGTTGTTTGTGCAGAATTCAGCCGATCCTTGTTGCTCCTGCCCCCCGAATAACCTACCGTTCGCCGCTTTTTGGGGTGTTCTACTATGCGATTGGCTAAAGGTGCGTGGTCTCATCTTGCGGTAGGTTTGGTGCTGGCGGTAGCCGGCGTCGCCCTCTACGCAACCGGTCATGAGGCGGCTGGTACTGTGGTGCTTGCCTTGGGCATCGCCGTCATCGCGTTCATGGTCTATTTCTTCCGCGACCCCGACCGCCCTGCGCATCCGGAGAAGGACGTCATTGTATCCGGAGCGGATGGATGGGTCCGGCAGGTCGAGCTGATCCAGGACCCGAAATATCTCGGCGTCGATGTGGTCCGCATTTGCACGTTCCTTACGCCGTTCGACGTCCACGTAAACCGTTCGCCGATCGCGGGCAAGGTCACGAAACTCGGTTACACACCCGGCCGCCACTTCCTCACGATCCGGCAGGAAGCATCGGACTTCAACGAGCACAGCTCCATCCATATTGACGGCCCGCTGATCCGCTGCTTGGTCAAACAAATCGTTGGCCCGCTTGTTCGCCGTGTCGTATATTGGCTGGACGAAGGACAGCAACTGGGGCAGGGCGACCGCATTGGTATCATGAAGTTCGGGTCGCGGCTCGATCTGTATCTGCCCGCCGCGGATGTCGATGTGGTGGTGAAGCGGGGCGACCGGGTTTTCGCAGGTATTACAGTGGTCGCCCGTATCAAGGGAAAAGGTGTTTGACCATGACATGGCGCAAAATCGTACCGAATCTCTTTACGCTCGCGGCCCTGACCGCAGCGGCGCTGAGCATCCTCAACGCCATCAACGGTGAATTTCTCCAGTCGGCCCAGCTGATCATGCTGTGCCTCATTCTCGACGGCTTCGACGGCAACGTCGCCCGCCTCTTCAAGGGCACCACCAAATTCGGCGCTGAGCTGGATACGTTTGTCGATATCATCGGCTACGGTGTGGCTCCCGCGATCCTATCCTATCAGGTAGCCTTGAAGGACTTCGGCACCTGGGGCGTCGCGCTGGTGTGCCTTACCATGATGTCCGGCTCGCTTCGCCTGGCCCGCTTCCGCGTGGCCGATCCCTTCCGCGGTCAGCATGGGTTCTGCGGCCTTCCGATCACGGCCAACGCCAGTTGGCTGGCGATGGCGATCTTCGTCTCGCAGGCGGGGATTCTGCAGAGCGACTTCATATCGCTCACGGACGGCCCGATGGCCGCCGTGGTCTGGACCTGCTCCGTGTTCATGCTCTTCCTGCAGGTCTCCAACGTCCGCTATTCGAAGCCCAGCAAGACCCCCGTGCTCTTCTTCGGCGGCACGGTCATGGTCATGCTCCTCTTCTTGAAGGTGCAGGTCGGCGTCTCCGCCGCCTTCGCGATGCTCGCGTACCTGTTCTTCTACGCATTCATCAGTCCCTTCATGCCCAAGCACCGCGACGTGCTTGAACCGACCGATGAGGATGACGAGGAAGAACATCCCGTCACCGTGCGCCACAGCTAATCCTCGTACTTCGATTCGGTCAGGACCGTGAATTCAACACCTCGTCTTTTTGTGTTTGGGAACATTCGTGTTTCCGTGCTTTCTTCCACGCTGATCCGCTTCGAGGAACGGGGCCCCCACGGCTTCGAGGATCGCAATACGTTTCTCGTCGTTGATCGCAGCGGCCCCGGCGCGGAAGTACAGGTCGAAGAACTCGCGACCGAAACAACGCTCACGTGCGGCAAGCATGTTGTGATCATCCCGCGCGACGCGAATTCCCTCCGACAGCTCGTGGTCCGCGAAGCGGGGTCAGGTGACTTTGTCTGGCGGCTTGACGGTGCGTTGCCGGGTCGCCCTGCGCTGCCGACGCCGGTACAGCCCGGACGCGTCTGGGCGTTGGCCGATTCGATCCGCATCGTGCCGCCTCCTTGGGGAGCCTGTCCGCCCCCCGAGGGCAATACCCTGCACCCGGACGTCAGCGGTTGGGACCTCACGAACGATTCGCCCGATGTGTACCTCTTCCTGCACGGCGGCGACTTGTCCGCGTGGCGTCGCGATTTCATCAAGCTAACAGGCCCTGTTCCCATGCCGCCGAAGTGGGCCTTCGGCTACTGGCACAGCCTCTACTATCCCTACACGCAGCAGGAAGCACTCGACATCATCGACGAGCACCGGAAGCGTGACTATCCGCTCGATGTGTTTGTCGTGGATACGGATTGGCGCGTCGGCGGATCAGGCGGCTACGACGTGGAGATGAAACTTTTCCCCGACATGGAGAAGTTCCTTACCGAAGCCCACGCACGAAGCGCTCGCATCGTATTCAACGATCATCCCCAGCCGAACGGCATGCAGCCGCTTGAACCGAAGATGCTCAAGTTCCGCAGCGAAGGCCTCACGAAGTTCCTGCAGCAAGGCGTTGATGCGTGGTGGTACGACCTCAACTGGGTCCAGATCATCGACGGCCCCTGGGGCATCGATCGCGCGGTCTGGGGGCAGATGCTCTACTTCGACATCGCGAACGCGTTCGACCCCGAAAAGCGCACGATGATCATGAGCATGCGATCCGAGCACCCGGCGTCGCATCGCTATCCCATCTGGTGGACAGGCGACATCGCATCCACCTACGAGACGCTGGCCGACGGGCTGCGCGATTCGATCAACGACGGCGTACGCCTGCAACCCTACGTGAACATCGACCTTGGTGGTCACTTCGGCCAACCCGACGACGAGTTGTATGTCCGCTATCTTCAGTATGGTTGCCTCTGTCCGATCACCCGCGTGCATGGCACGCGTCGAGACGGCCTTTTCCGCTATCCCTGGCTGTTCGGTCGGGAAGCAGCCGACACGATTCGCGACTACGTGAAGCTGCGCTACCGCCTCATGCCCACGCTCTACGCCGGGGCGCGCAGGACGTATGAGGACGGCGTGCCGTTCGTGCGGAAACTCGTTTTCGAATGGCCGGATCATCCGGAAGCCCAGGCCTCGGACCAGCATCTGCTCGGCGACGACATCCTCGTGTCGCCCATCGTGAGCCAGGCTCCGCGAGGTCAGGAAGCTGGCCGGATGGTTTGGATTCCGCCCGGACATTGGGAGGACGCGTGGACTGGCGAGACGCTCACGGGTCCGCGCACCCTTCACGTGCATGCGCCGACGAATCGAATCCCGATGCACATCCGCCGCGGCGGACTTGTCCTTCTCGGCCCGGACATGCTGCACACCGCCGAGAAACCGTGGGATACCATCACCGTCGAAGCGTATCCCGAGGCGGGACAGCGCCAGACCCGTTCGCTCTACGAAGACGATGGCGAAACCAAGGGTTATCAGAAGGGCGTGTATCTCAAGACGCCTCTTACGCTGGAATCGGACGCGAAGAGAATCCACCTCACCATCGGCAAACCCGAAGGTTCATGGACCGGAGCACCATCACAACGCAACTGGCTCCTCCGCTTCCACCTCCGCGCCGGCCAGGCCATCCGCGGTTGCCGCGTAAACGGCCAACCCCGCGCCTCCAAAACCATCGAACCCTCAACCATTCCCCCCATCGTATTCAAAGGCCGCAGCCAATCCCCCGGCCCGCATGCAGGGATTGTGGTCGAGGTGGAAGTCACGGCTGGAAGCGGTCAAGTTGTCGAAGTAGAGATCGCGATTTGACGTGCTAACTGTAGCCGGCCCCGGCTTGTCCCCCGCAGACCTGGCGAAGGGTGATCAGGCCGGAGGTCCGGGGTCGACGACCCCGGCTACAGAAGAGCTTGAGCCGAACTATTTCAGGACGTTTCGACCTTGCAGTCCAAACAGTGTCGCCGCTTCGAGAAGTCGGTTGTCGCTCGAATAGACTGCTCTGAATCCAGCTTCGGACGCCGTAGCCAGGTGAATCGCATCGGCAGCCCGCAGATACACTCGGTCGTTTGCCTCGCGGTAGACTTGCATCAAGCGTCGCATGGCTTTGTCGTCTGGCTTGATCCAATGGAACAGTCCGGCCGCGCAGTCGGTGTCCATCTGGTCGAGGACTGCCACAAAGGCGGCTTTGCCGAGACGTCGCTCTCGATAGGCCCGATGAAGCGCGGAAATCAATTCGGCCGGGGCATGCCAGGACGACACGACTTGGCGGAGCGGGGATGCCAGGTCGCGCACATGCTGAAATCCGGGATCTTCAAGGTACAGCATCGCCAAATAGCTTGTGTCGAAGTAGAGAACATCATCTCGCATCGCGTTCCTCGGAAATCAGTTTCGACAAGGTCTTCTTGCCGGGTTTGGCGCGGTATTCCCCTCGCTTCTCGCAAAGGGCATAGGTTGATGTCAGCTTGCGCTGGGAACCAAAGCTCTTGGTGGCTTGTTCGGCCGGGGATTCCAATTCGTGTTCCAGCGCACCCAGCACAAGTTGCCGCAAGGATTCGCCCCGCTCCACAGCCCGAATCTTTGCCCGCTTGTAGAGCGGCTCCGGGATTTCGATCGTTGTCTTCATGCGGGGCAGTATACGGATATACGGGAATACGGCAATCCGCATCTCCTGCCTGTAGCCGGCCTCGGTGAAACCGGAGGACCTGGGTCAGCGACCCCGCCTGAAGACTTGTTGAATCGGAAGTTGAACTAGACCCGATAATCCTGCAGCGCCTTCACCGTCCAGCCGTGCTTCTGCACGTGGCGGATGGCGTTGACGGTGGAGTGGGCGCCGTCCTCGGTGGTGACGATCGGGATGCCGCGGCTGATGGCTTCAGTGCGGATCTTGATCTCGTCGGCGCGGGCCACGAGGCTGCTCGGTGTGTTGATCACCATCTGGATGCCGCTCTGCTTCATGAGGTCGAGCACGTTCGGGGTGCCATCAACCAACTTCTTCACAACCTGCGCATGGACGCCTGCTTCTTCCAGCGCGTGCGCCGTGCCGCCCGTGGCGACGAGGCTGAAGCCCAGCTTGGAAAGTTCACGACCAACCTCGGTCATCCAGCCCTTGTCTGAATCGCGGGCGCTGAGGAATACAGCTCCTTTCGACGGCAGCTTCTGGCCGGCGGCGATCTGGCTCTTCCAATAGGCGGCTTCAAACGTCGCATCAATGCCCATGACTTCGCCGGTGGACTTCATTTCCGGACCGAGCAGGGGATCGACGCCGGGGAAGCGATTGAAGGGCAGGACGGCCTCCTTGACCGCGCACCACGGCATGTCGGCGGGTTCCTTCGTGAGCCCGAGTTCCTTCAGCGTCTGGCCCATCGCGATGCGAGCCGCCATCTTGGCCAGAGGGACGCCCGTCGCTTTGCTGACGTACGGTACTGTGCGTGAAGCGCGCGGATTGATCTCGATGACGTAGATCTGTCCATCCTTCACCGCCATCTGCACATTCATCAGGCCCCGCACATCCAGCGCGAGCGCCATCTTGCGGCAGGCCGTCTTGATCTCTTCTACAATCGCTTTCGGCAGCGTGTGGGGCGGGGTGGCGCAGGCGCTATCGCCGGAGTGAATACCGGCCACTTCAATGTGCTGCATCACGCCGCCGACATAGGTGTCCTTGCCGTCGCACAGCATGTCGACGTCCACTTCCGTCGCGCGTTCAAGATAGCGATCGATCAGCACCGGGAAGCCGGGGCTGGCGGCAAAGGCGGCCTCCACGTAGGGACCGAGTTCGTGGTCGCCATAGGCCACCATCATCGCGCGGCCGCCGAGCACGTAGGACGGGCGGATCATGACGGGATAGCCGATGCGATGTGCGGCAACCGCCGCTTCCTGCACGGACGTGACCGTATCGCTTTCGGGCTGGCGCAGGCCTAGGTGGTTCAGCAAGTCGCGGCAACGCTTGCGGTCTTCCGCGATGTCGATACTGTCCGGCGAGGTGCCGAGAATCTTGCAGCCCGCATGCATTAGCGGCACGGCGAGGCTGAGTGGTGTCTGGCCACCCATCTGCACGATCACGCCGAGCGGCTTTTCGTTCTCATAAATGTTCATCACGTCTTCGAACGTGAGCGGCTCGAAGTACAGCTTGTCGGACGTGTCGTAGTCCGTGGACACGGTCTCGGGGTTGCTGTTAACCATGATCGCTTCGTAGCCCATTTCGCGCAGCGCCATCACGGTGTGCACGCAGCAGTAGTCGAACTCGATGCCTTGGCCGATACGGTTCGGGCCGCTGCTCAAGATGATGACCTTCTTCTTGTCCGTGACGCGGGACTGATCGAGCGTCTGGTAGCTGGAGTAGAAGTAGGGCGTGTAGGCTTCGAATTCGCCGGCGCAGGTGTCGACGAGGCGATAGACCGGCTTGAGGCCGATGCTCTTGCGGTGGGCGCGCACCTCGGAATCTTTGGAGCCGCGAAGGGCCGCGATCTGCCGGTCCGAGAAGCCGATGCGCTTCGCCTCGCGAAGCAGGTCGTCCGGAATCTCCTGATGTGCGGGATGTGAAAGAATTGCCCGCTCCATTTCGACGATCTCCGCGAAGTTGTCGAGGAACCACGGATCGAAGTGGGTCAGCTCTGCAATGCGCTCGACCGACAAGCCCATCTTCAGCGCGCGCTTGATGAGGAAGTGACGGTCGGCGCGATGCTTCCGCAACTCGCCTTCCACGTCCTCCACGGACGCCACCTTCGCCTCGACCTTGAGGTCATAGCCGTCGATGCCGACTTCGAGTCCGCGCAGCGCCTTCTGGTAGGCTTCCTTGAAGTTTGTGCCAATCGCCATGGTTTCGCCGACGGACTTCATGCTGACGCCGAGGATCGCTTCGGAGCCCGGGAACTTCTCGAACGCAAAGCGGGGGAACTTCACCACGCAGTAATCCAGCGTCGGCTCAAAGCACGCAGGTGTTTCACGCGTGATGTCATTCGGTATCTCGTCCAGCGTGTAGCCCACGGCGAGCTTGGCCGCGATCTTGGCGATGGGGAATCCGGTCGCCTTCGATGCGAGCGCGGAGCTGCGGGACACGCGGGGATTCATTTCGATCACGACCATGCGACCCGTCTGCGGATTCAGGGCGAATTGCACATTCGATCCACCTGTTTCGACACCGATGACACGCATCACGCGGATCGCCGCATCGCGCATCAACTGGTACTCGCGGTCGGTTAGAGTCTGGACCGGTGCTACCGTTACGCTGTCGCCGGTGTGAATGCCCATCGGGTCCACGTTCTCGATCGAGCAGACGATGACACAGTTGTCCTTGCGGTCGCGCATGACCTCGAGCTCGAATTCCTTCCAGCCGAGGATGGATTCTTCGAGCAATACCGTGTGGTTCAAACTGGCCTTCAAGCCGCCGTAGGCGATGCGCTTGAGCTCTTCCATGTTGAACGCGGTGCCGCCACCCGTGCCGCCGAGCGTGAAGCTCGGGCGGATGATGATCGGGAAACCCATCTCGGTCGCGACCTTCACCGCGTCGTCAAGATTGTCCACCATCTTGCTGCGCAGGCATTCGACCTGTGCGTCCTTCATCGCTTCCTTGAACAGAATGCGATCCTCCGCGCGCTTGATGACGTCCACCTTCGCGCCGATCAACTCCACGCCGTACTTCTCGAGCGCCCCGGTGGCGGCCACTTCGAGTGCCGTATTCAGCGCCGTCTGGCCGCCGAGGGTGGGAAGGAGGGCGTCGGGCCGCTCGATCTCAATGATCTTGATCACGGCTTCGGGCGTGATGGGCTCGACATACGTGCGGTCG
>CAZCZZ010000051.1:0-29943 GCA_964503335.1 uncultured Verrucomicrobiota bacterium | reverse complement strand
GGCTCGGCGGGACGCCTCGCCCTACCTTTGGGAGGACGTCCACTTCCAGTCCTCGACGATGAAGTCCGGGATCTTCCATGTTCCGGCCTCTTGCTTCCACACAGATGGATTGCGGAACTTCTCGCAGATGGTGAAGAACTCCTGCGTGGTGATTCCCGCGAAGCGGCAGAACTTCTCGATATCGCCATGCGGCGTCTGGTCGCCGGTTTCCCGAATGATCTTCACGGCCTGCTCGCGCGTGATGCGTCCGTTGCGGATATCGACGGAGAGATTGTCAAAAAGGCGCGTGAATCCGAATTTGTACCACTTCAGCCAGTGATGGATCGAAATGAAGTCGTCGTCGATGTCGGCGTAGTCCCAGTAACCGGTACGGGCTGCATCGCCCTTCTCAAACCCGTGCGCCTTCGCAACCCGAAGGCTCTCTTCGGGATCCCACGGGAAGTAGTAGCCGAGGAAAACGGCCAGTACGCCCGCAGTCTCCAGGTCGCTGTCTGATGGACCGAAGTACGGCGTCATACCCTTGCGGGTCAGCTTGCCGCCTATCCAGTCCGCCGCCGTAGTCCCGTGTGTCAGTCCATACTTCTTCAGCCAGCGCGCATCGAGTTTGAATCCGGTTCGCTCTTCTTCGGTGCCGCCGTATTCAAACGCGGAGTTCTCGCCCCATACCACGAGCGGAATGTCGAACCTGACCGCGATGCTCAACGGGATATTGAACAACGCCATGTGCATCGGAACCGCCGTTGACCCGAATCGCTTGAGCGCTTCCAGCATGAAGACGCGCTCCACGGCGGGACTGACCTGGTAGTCGATGTGATCCACACCGATGTTGATCATGTTCTGCAGGTTTCGCTGGCCGATGGCCGTGCGCGCAGGTGTCTTCCATGTAACACATAGCGGATTCAATCCGTATTCCAGGCACTTCACAACCTGCCAGGTGCTATCCTTGCCGCCGCTTACCGGGATCAGGCAGTCGTAGCCCTCGCTCCGCCGCTTCGCGTTCTCTACGACGTCCCTGAACTTCTTCTCGCGAGCCGTCCAGTCGATCACCTTCTTCGTGGCGTGGGATCGGCACGCGTTACACACGCCTTCCGCATCCAGGGTGATATTGGGCCGGCTGTCCGCCGTGACACATCGCGTGCAGTAGCGCATCAGCCGAATTCCTCGATGAACATCTTCGTGTTCAGGAAGTAGAAGAGGAACTTGCTCTGGCTGTTCGGCAGATGCGCCCTGTCGATCAGATCGGTGATCCGGTCCTTGCGCACATGCTCGAACACGGGGCTGTCATCGAGAAGATAGCCGCGCACGTCCGGGTCCTTGACGTCGAGGTAGTCGAAGATGGGCGCGTTGAAGCCGACCTTGCGCCGGTTGAGCCGCACCACGTCGGGGATGAGCCCCGCAATCGCATCGCGAAGCACGGATTTCGCCCGCCCGTCGCGCACAAGGTGCTCGGTGGGAATGCTGAAGCAGAACTCGAAAAGATCCCGGTCAAGGAATGGCGAACGGTTCTCGATCGAATAGTACATCGCATTCAAGTCGTCTTCGTGGAGGATGACGGGGGTCGCCTCATGGAACAGCTCGTTCATCATCCGGTTCCGCAGGAGATGCGGCGTGAAGTTCGTTTCGGCAAACGGCTCGCTCCAGGGTTTCGTCAGGAATCCAGCGAACTCGGCTACATCAAGGAAGATATGATCCCGGAACGACGGGTCGTTGATGAACAGCTCCGGATTGCCGAGGAACGGGTTCCGCACGATCGGCTTGATGTGCTCCATCCAAGCCGCGCGTGATGAGGCGTGCAGGGACTTGTTGTTGCGAATTTCATACAGGTACGCGAGGTGATGGTCGTAGTAGCCGGAAAACAGCTCATCTGCGGCTGATCCGCTCACGGAGATCCGATAACCGTGGGCTGCCACGCTCTCCATCAACGCCCAGTGCGCAAAGTACGTGATCGTGTAGACGGGCGCGTCATGCTGTCGGACCAGCGTCCGGAGCCGCGGCAGGAAATCCTTCGTCTCAACAGGGATATAGGTCTGCCGGACACCGAGTTCCCGCACGACGGCATCCACCATGTCTGTTTCCTCGTACCGCTTGTCGGTGTTGAGGATCGTGAATCCGTGAACGTCGTAGTTGAATATCCGCTTCGCAATACCGATGAGCGCGTTCGAATCGATGCCGCCGCTCATGCAGAAGGCCAACGGAACGTCGGCTCTTAAGCGCAGCTCCACGGACCGGATCAGGTGATCGCGCGCGCCCTGTACCGCCTCGTCGTATGTCATCTCCGGCTGGATCACACATGACGGCGTCCAGTAGGGCGTAACTGACTCCCCTCCTTCCGCGGAGATCCGCAATGTGGATGCAGCGGGAAGCTCCGAAAGCCCTTCGAAGAAAGCCTGCGGCTTCTTGTAGAGGGCCTTGTAGCCATTGACCATGTACCGGTAGAGGTGGTCGTAGTTCAGCGGCAGCCTTCGCCCAAGCAGCGCGAAGAGGAACTTCACCTCGGAAGCGAAGTACAGCCCCGTGCCATCGCGATACATGAAGAGCGGCTTCTCCCCGAAGCGATCACGGCATAGAACAACCGAGCCGTCCTTTTCATCGTACACGGCGAAGGACCACATACCCTCACACCGCTCAAGCACCTGCAAGCCGTCGCGACTGATCGCACGAAGCAGCACCTCCGTGTCCGACGAGGTGGTAAACTCAACACCACGCGACTGCAGGCTCCGCTTGATCTCAACGTAGTTGTACAACTCGCCGTTGAGCACAATGGCCTTGCCTTCAGACACGAACGGCTGGTTGGCGCGCGGGTCCAGGTCAATGATGCTGAGACGGCTGTGAAGGAGATGGACATGTCGTCCGGCAGGATTGACCCAATGACGCGCCGCAGCATGGTCGGGACCACGCCTGCCCATGAGAGGAAGACACGCCTTCAGCCGTTCTTCAGGAACTTCACGCGATCCGATATAGCCGGCGATACCGCACATCGTTGAGTTACTCCAAATCGGAAGGAACGATCATCTCGCCCTTCCCCTTCGCGGCGCGGAGCGTGCGATTGAGCACGAGTTCCTCCGACCCCGGGGGAATTCCGCCACCGGGCCGTACCCATGCCAGGTCGGCCCACTTCAGGACGGTCTTGGCCGACAGGTCATGCGATGCCACGATGGACCGACGAACCTTCTCCATGACTTGAAGTTCACTGGGTGTCGGAACTTTATCCGCCGACCCGAGGAACACCTCGGCCTGTCGAATCCGGCGCACCATCTCCCGAAGATCGTCAGGATCCGCCGAAAGCTGGTGGTCGCGGAATGATGACCTGGATTTATCGAGGGTGAAGTGCTTCTCGATCAGGCGCGCGCCGAGTGCCACGGAAAGAACCGCGGCATCAATTCCAAGCGTGTGATCCGAGTAGCCGATCGTCGTTCCCAACTGACGAAGCGTCTCCAACTCGCGCAGGTTGGCCTCCTCGGGAGGTGTCGGATAACTGACCACACAGTGCAGGACTGCAAGGTCCTGCTTGATGCCTTCCTTGCACCACGTCTCGCGGACGAAATCGCAGGTCCCGCGAATCTCCTCAAGCGTGGCCAGCCCCGCCGAGATCAGCATGGGCTTGCCCGTCTTTGCCACGGCCGAAAGCAAAGGAAAGAAGGTGTTGTCCCCGGACGCGATCTTGAAGGCGGGGACGAGTTCATTGAGAAACGCGGCGCTCTCGATATCGAAAGGTGTGGACAGGAACAACACTCCCTGACGCTCGGTCTCGTCCCTTAGCGTCCTGAAGTCGTCGTATGAAAAGCGGAAGCGTCCCAGCTGCTGGATGCGGTCTGTCTGCGATACGGAAACCAGCCTGTCTGGCACAATCGTCTGAAACTTCACGATGTCCGCGCCAGCCGACGCGGCCTGTCGGATCATCTCCTTTGCTGTATCGAGGTCGCCCTCATGGTTGTTGCCGATCTCGGCAATAACGATGACCTTCTTGTCTGTATCCAGGGATTCGATTTTCATGTCTCTAGGGGTCTTTCGAAATGCCCATGGAGCACGTAGGCCGTTTCCGCCACCCGGAAGCCGCACTTCTCGTAGAGTCGCATGGAGGGAATATTGGCTGCCTGCGTGCCCACCCGCTCGATGTCGCACCGTCCCACTCCGCGACTGATGAACGCATCGACCAGCGCCCGCCCCACCCCGCTTCGCTGGGCGCTTCGGGACACGCCGACGAGATCGATGATCGACGCCTTCCTGCCGGCGACATCGGCTGCGAGGATCGCCAGGAACCCGACGGGCTTGCCGGACATTCTCGCGACCAGCACGGCATCACCACGCGACCCGTTCAGATAATTGCGCATCCACTCCGTCTTGATGCGGTCAGCCAGACCCGCAGGCACGCGGGGGTCCAGGTGAAACCGCGAATACACGAAGCTCTGGCCCGCAATCTCGAGAACGGCGTCCTTGTCCTGCGGCGTCGCGACGCCTACATCAACGCCGGGAACGGATATCGCAACGGCTTCCGGCAGGCGCTCAAAGGTGACACTCACATCAACGACGTTGAACCCTACGGCACCAAGCGCCGCAACAGATTCAACCTTCGACGTGGGAATCTTTGCGTAGCAGAACGCCGGGCCATCGCTCCAAGCCGACGCAAGGGCCTGCCGGATCGCGCCCGGATCGGGATTGGCGCCGACCCGAAACACGGGCTGGCCCCAGATCCCTGAAAGCCACGCGTCCCTTTCGGCTACGACGCGCGAAGTTGCGCCTGCACTCGTCACTTCTTCCCGTACATTCCCTTGTACCACTCGATGTACTTCGGTACGCCCACTTCGATCTGGTTCTTCGGCTCGTAGCCGAGCAACTCGCGAGCCCTGCTGATGCTGAGCGTGCCGCGAACCGGCATCAGGTTGTCGCGCGGGACATCCTGCACCTCGATCTTGGGGAACTCGTTCTTGATGTACTTGACGACGTCCGACAGCGGGCGGGCTGCACCGTTGGTGATGTTGAAGATCTGGTTCTTCGCCTTCGGATGCTGGATCGTCAGGATGATTCCGTCCACGAGGTCATCAATGTAGGTGAAGTCCAGCTTCTCGCTTCCGCCGCCTTCCATCTTCAAGCCACGGCCTTCAAAGGCGTTCTCGATGAAGATCTGGATGACGCGGCGACTCACGCAGCGCGGGCCATAGAGCGCGGAAGGGCGAATGATCGTGTAGGGCAATCCGAACACCTGGTTGTACGCGATGACGAACTTCTCGCCGGCGAGCTTCAGGGCGCCGTAGATGCCGATGGGATTCAGCGGATGATCCTCGGGAACTTCCTCGGTCAGGAAATTCCCGTACACCATGCTCGACGAGAAGAAGATCAGGTGCTCGCAACTGCCGCCTCGTGCCGTATCAAGCGTGTTCTCCAACGTTCGCAGGCTGTGCCCGAACGTGCTGTACGGATCCTTGTTCGACTTGCCCGCATGCGCGACAGCCGCGAGGTGCACAATGGTCTGCGGATTCACTGTACTCAGAATGCGCGACAGTGCGTGGTAGTCCTGACAGTCCTGGATGTAGAGCGGAACATCCGCTGTCCGGAGCAGATCGAGACGCTGGTTGATGATGCGGTGATAGAGATCCCGGTTCGGGAGGGACAACTCCATCGACTGGAAGGCAAGCAGGTTGTTCACCTGCAGGCTGTCGATGATGCAAACTTCCGCCCCTTGCTTCTTCAGCGCGAGCGCGAGATTGTGTCCGATGAATCCTGCACCGCCCACGAGGGCGATCTTGCGTCCTTTGAGGTCGATCATACCTTGTTCCTCCCGATCGCGGTCTTCAATGCGTCGACCGTGTAGTCCATGTCTTCTTCATTCAGATGCGGTCCCACCGACAGGGCGATCGAGCGATAGCTGATTCGCGCTGCGTTCGGAAACGACGTTTCTCCGTGTCCATACTTACCCTTGTAGTAGCTCATGTGCGGCACGGGTTTCGGGTAATAGATGCTTGTGCCCACGCCCTGCGACTTGAGGTCCTTGATGATCTCAAAGCGTTTTGCGGCGAGCGCGGGATTCAGGATGATGCTCTGGCAGTAGTAGCTGCTCTGGAATCGTCCACCGGTTGATTCCAGCAACTCGATCTCTGGAATCTTCCGCAATCCCGAGGTTATGCGATCATAGTTCGCCTTCCGCTTCGAGAGAATGCCCGGGAGTCGGCCCATCTGGACAATCCCGATCGCGGCATGCACCTCGCTCATGCGGTAATTGAATCCCAGCGCGGTGACATCGTACTCGCCGGGAATCGTTCGCTCCGTCTGATGACGATCGACGCCGAATGCCCTCACATGATGCAGCTTCGCCGCAAGCGCCGCATCGCGGGTCGTCACCATGCCACCCTCGGCCGTGGTCATGTGCTTCACGGGATAGAACGAGTACGATCCCGCATCGCCGAAGAGCCCGCAATGCGTGCCGTCCACATAGCTGCCGACCGCGAGCGCGCAGTCCTCGATAACTTTGAGGCCATGCTTCTTTGCAATGGCATTGATCCGCACCATATCCGCCGGCATGCCCAGGAAGTGAACGATCGATATCGCCTTGGTCCGCGGCGTGATCGCCGCCTCGATCTGGTCGATATCGATGTTGCCGGTCTTCGTTTCCGCGTCCACGAAAACAGCCTTCGCGCCGGCGAGCTCGACCGCGTGCGCTGTCGCCGTGTGCGTCATCGCCGGGACAATCACTTCGTGCCCGGCCCCGATACCCATCGCGAAATAGCAGAGGTGCAAACCGGCGGTGCAATTGGCCACGCCAACCGCATGGGGCGAACCCGTAAAGCGGGCAAAGAGCGCTTCAAACTCCTTGATCTGCGGGCCATGCACGAGCAACCCCGTGTCCATCACGGCACAGACCGCCTTCTTCTCCTCGTCGCCGATGATCGGCTTTCCAAACGCTATCGTCCTTGCCACGTGCGGCTCCTTTCTAAATGTAATCCACCTTCACCGGTTTTCCGTCCTTCTTCGACGCTTCCACCGCGAAGCAGACAGACAGCGACCGGAATACGTCATCCGTTCCGATTTCCTGCGGAACTCCGTCGAGAATCGACGCCACGAAGCCGTGGATCAAGTCACCCTTGTGATAGCCGGGGTAATCCAATGTCACCGGCTCCGGCTTCGCGCCCTTTTCACGGGAGGTGTGAAGCTCTCCCCGCTCGACTCCGTTGAAGAACGTGGCCTCCGTGCCGAATACGGCGACGCGATGATGGTGAGGATGGACGCATCCGAAATTCGCGGTGACTTTCGCGATCATCCCGCTTCGGAAACGAAAGAGCGCGGCCACCATGTCATCGAACCGGAACCCCGTACCCTCGGTCGCTATGTGGTTCCCGTACGCGGTCACCTCGACCACCTCGTCGCTGCTCAGCCACTGCAGCAGGTCCACCATGTGGACGCCGCCACCGAGAAATGGCGAGTAGTACTCGAGCTTGCCGCGCCAGCCGTCGATGATCTTGTGGACCCGCCCGTAATCGTAGTCCGCTTCCAGGTAGTAGAGCTTTCCGAAGCGACCCCTGTCGATTTCTTCCCGCAGCCAGCGAAAACGCGGACTGCGCCGGAGGATAAGATTGGATGAGATTCGGATGCCCGGGTGTCGTCGGAGCGCGGACCGTATACGGCGCGCCTCCTCCGGATGTAGACAGATCGGCTTCTCCACGAAGAGGTGCTTGCCGTGTTCGATGCCGAGTTCCGCCTGCTCGGCATGGTGATTGTCATAGCTTGCAATCGAAACCACATCGATTTCAGGATCGCGCAGGATTTCCTCAGCCTCCGCCACAATACGCATGTCGGGGTACTTCTCGCGCGCCGCGGCCCGCTTTGAATCATCCAAATCGCAGAGCGCCACGACGCGGCAATCCTTGTGTCGCTGATAGCCTTCGATGTGCTGCTCGCCCACGCCCAGGCCGATGATTCCAGCGCGAAGGGACCGCTTCATGACCCGGCCGATGCTCCGGCTTCCGCGCGCAGGGCCACTAGTTCCCGCCAGCCATAACTCCAAGACGGCTTGGTCATCCTGCGCAGCAGGGCTTCCATCGCCACGGCTTGTTCCGGAAAATCTATGGTGAAGTCATGCGCACCTGCGTCAGAACCGGACTCCACGTTCGCAATCCGGAACTCATCCGGATGATAGTAGTGATAGCGGGTCACATGCTCCTTGTCCGCTGTCTCGACAAACCGTGGATAAGCCGCGCGGTATGCGGTTGGATCGAGGACCTCGACCGACATCCCCTTCGGAAAGGAACGGGGAAATACGTTCGTCGCAAGGTCGGGCCGATCCTTCTCGAACCGGGCCACCACGAGGTCGATCACAGACGGGTCGATTACCGGACTGTCGCCGTTAATGCGGACGTAGCCGGATGCCGGATGCGCGTCAAAGACGGCGAGGAATCGCGCGGCGACATCATCAAGGGGACCGCGAACGCAGGCGACGCCCAGTCGCTGGCACAGGGCGGCAACGGGAGAATCATCATCGCGAGCGGATGTCGCCACGACCACGCGTCCGACCCGCGAGGCGTGCGAAACGGCTTCCACGGCGTAGTGCAGAAGCGGCTTGCCGTTCAGCGGCATGATCACTTTGCCGGGCAAACGCGCCGACGACATTCTCGCCTGGATAACAGCGACGATCATGACTTCGTCCACGTGTGGGGAATCAGGACAGGTGAACACGCGCCCTGCGCGGCAAACGTTTCCATGAGACCGGGGAGGCCCAGGTCGGCAGGACGGGAATCGACCGTGAAATCCAGAGCCGTGAAGAAGTCCTGGTACTCGGACTGGCCGACCGTCATCGTGGCCGTTCTACGAATGCCGCACTTGACCTCGTACGGGCCAGGAGCCAGCGCCGGCGCCTTGAGCACACACTCGACCGTCCCCTCGCCCGGCTTGATATCCCATTCGATCCCATCGTCGAGCATGCAGCAGGATGCGAAATCGGAGGATGCCGACCCGGGCCTGCGGAGTCGCAGGGAGAAGTACGGCGCCGACACGGGCTGCGTGCACTCGTACCGGAATACCAACCGCAGATCCTGACCGGAACGCACCTTCTTCACAGACGCACCGGAGGGATCGAGCAGGCGGGCGTCGGTAATCTTGATCGGGAACAGGCCGCTGGAGCCGCCCTTCACCTTCGCGCGGTCCAGTTCGTTCATGAACTCGATATATTCGCGCAGCATCACCTTGGTCTCACCCAGGCCACGCACCTTTCCGTGGTCGAGCCAGAGGACGCGCGAGGCCACAACCTCAACCGCCTGGGGCCAGTGTGAGACGAACAGGACCGGCACACCGGATGTAATCAGGGCCTTCATCTTCGCGAAGCTCTTGTTCTGGAAGCTGATATCGCCCACCGCCAACACTTCGTCCACCAGCAGCACGTCGGGTTTCAGGTTGATCGCCACGCTGAAGCCGAGGCGGACCATCATGCCCGAAGAGTAGTTCTTCACAGGCATGTCGATGAAGTCGCCGACCTCCGAGAAGTCGATGATGTCCTCCAGCATCGCATCGATCTCGCGGGTCCTGAGACCAAGGATCGAGGCATTGATGTAGATGTTTTCGCGTCCAGTGAGGCTGGGATGGAATCCCGCGCCCAGCGCGATCAAGGCCTGTAAGCGGCCGCGAATCTCGACGCGGCCCGATGTGGGACCATAGATGCCGCTGAGGATCGAGAAGAGCGTGCTCTTGCCGGCGCCGTTGTGGCCAATCACTCCGAGGCATTCGCCGCGGCGATGCTCGAACGTCACGTCCTGGAGAGCCCAGAATTCGGTGGGCCGGAGTCCCTGCCCCGCGATCAAGCCGGTTTCAGCAGGCGGAGCCGTCGGATTCGTCTTTTCGTCCGAAAGACGTCCCGCAAGATGGGGCGACCGGAAGCGGTGTGGGATCAAAGCCGCGCGCGCAACGTCGTGCAGGCCGTAGAGCATCTGCCGCTTGAGGGAACGCGCAAACTTCTTGCTGAGGTTCTGCACCTTCAGCGCTATGTCGTGGTCGCTCAAAGTCGCTCCGCCAGCAAAGGTTCGCATACGTGGAAGAAGCGCCACCCCATCGCCAGGACGAGGAAGCTGATCACGGACGATATCTGGAAGCCCACGGATGGAGCCATGCTTCCCGTCTCGATCAACTGCTGGGCGGCGTACATGAAGTGCGAGACGGGGTTGATGGTGTGGACAACGTAGATGAGGTGCTGCCAGTGGCCCATGATGCTGGCGTTGGACGGTGTCGGATACACGGTCGGCGCGAGGAACAGGCCGAACTGGAAGAAGAAATCGAGCATCCTGCCCACGTCATGCATCATCGTATTGAGTGTCGCGAAGACCATCCCGAGACCCACGGCAAAGGCGAGCAGCGGAATCAGGTAAACAGGCAGGAAGATCACCTGCCAATGCGGCGCATAGCCGAGCAGCACGAATGTGATGGCCACGACGATGAGCCGGGCGAGTACGTTGATCACGGCGTTGCCGACTGAGCTCAGGACCAGGACTTCGCGGGGAAAATAGATCTTGGAGACAAGCGATCCGGCCGACGCGATGCTGTTCGTTGCCATCATGGTGGTCTGGGTAAAAAGCCCCCAAATCGTGGTCCCGACGAGAACGAACAACGTGTAGGGCATCGACCCTTCCGGCATGGGGATCGTCATGACGTTCGCCTGCTTCAACAAGGTGAAGATCAGAGTCGTCGCAATCGGAGGCAGGACCATCCAGATGTAGCCGAGAAACGACTGGCGGAACTGGCCTGCGAAGTTCCGCCCTACGAGCCTGTGGATCAGTTCGCGGCTGTCCCACAACTCACGGAACATCTGCTTCCACGCGGATAGCGCAATGCGCTCGCGCGAGGTGCCGTCATAGACTGTGATGTTGTCCGTACTCATCGCAGGAGAAAGCTTCGCTCCGGTCGATTCCCACTGGAACCCACCACCCCATTGACTGCATAAACGGATAGCCGTCGCACCTGAGCAGACCTGAATTCAACCGCAACAACACCACCCACACCATCACCAACAATCCGGCACTCGCAACCGGGTTGCATCGATCCTTTAGATCGTTTACAAATTTCTAAACGATACTAGGACCACCCCGGAACTACGTCAAGGATGTTGGGATTGATGTTTCGCCGCACCTCGCTCACCATCGCATCCTGATTCCCATGCACAAGACGCCCGACAACATGCGGAACCTGTTGCTGTCCATATTGATAGCCGCCGGAGCAGCCTGGATGATTGCGAGTGCGCGCTATGCACTCAACGCCGGCTGGGACTCGGACGTGATGCGTCAGTGGACGTCGTCGCAGTACCTGCTCGAACACGTCAATCCGTGGCGGCTTAGCTACGAAACCCTCTATCTCAACTACGGCACATCGCACGGCCCCACCCGCTTTCGACTCAAGGATCTCGTCATCTACGAAGTGCATCCGAATCTCCAGACGGATGGGGTTGAAGGCATCCGCAGCGACCTTGGTCCGCCGACTGCGACCTACCCGCCTTCCGCGCTTCTCCCGATCGCCTTGACGGTCGGATTCGTCCCGTCGCATACAGTCCTCCCCGCCTGGCTTATCGTCAACGCAGCAGCCTTCCTGCTGCTGCTGCGACTTCTCGGAAGCCGACGCGATCCAATCGCAGCCCTTGCCATCATTCTGCTCTGGCCACCCGTTCACGAAGTCGTGCGAACAAGCCAGTTCGTGTTTCTGGTCATGGTGTTTCTCATCCTCTCGATCCAGACCATGGCTAAGCGCCCCTACCTGTCCGGGGTCCTGCTGGCGCTGGCGCTGATCAAACCGTCCCTGACCCTGCCTTTTCTCTTCGTGCCACTCGTCAAACGGCGCTGGATTCCATTCCTCGTCGCCGGCACCTTGCATCTCGCAGCCACGCTCGTCGTATCCCTCTGGCTCGGGGATCCACCCTGGGTTCTCCTGAAGCAATGGACCGAAATTCCCCGCTATATGCTCCAAGGCGCTTACACGATCCAGGAGCTGATCAACCGCGCGGGATTGGACAACGCGCCGCTGGGACAGGCCATCACCCTCGGGTTCGTCGGAGCCTGCGGCTTGTGGTGCCATCTTCACCGTCGTGCGCCGGTGGCCGCACTCGTCGCTTTCTGCACGTTCTTCTCGCTGCTTTGGACGTACCACGAACGATACGACTACACGCTCGCACTCATTCCGATCGCCGCCATATACCTCCAACCCGGAGCCGTCGCACCGCGTTGGCTGGCTGTTGCCTACCTGCTGCTGGGAATCGCGCTGACTGACGCTGTCTACGGGACGGATCATGCCGTGTTCCAGATGCTGCGCTGGGCAGGACGCCTTTCCCTTGCGGGATTATTCATCTACTACGCCTGCAACCTCAGGCGCGAGGATACCGCGGCGAAGACGTGATTCCGAGCTTGCAGAGCCTGTACTGCAATGCCGTGAGCAGGCACCCCAACCCGTACTTCACGCTCCGGCTGAAGTTGATCGAGGACGCTTCCTCGAAGTACTTCGTCGGGCAACTCACCTCGGCGATGAAATAGCCTCGCCAGATGATCTGGGCCAGCATCTGGTTGTCGAACACGAAGTCATCCGAGTTCTCCTGGAGCGGCAGCTTCTCGATCAACTCGCGCGAGAATGCCCGATAGCCCGTGTGGTACTCCGAGAGCTTCACACCGTGGAGGACGTTCGAGACGAACGTGAGAGCGCGATTCGAGACGTATTTCCATACCGGCATTCCGCCTCCCAATGCGCCACCTCCCAGGATGCGCGAGCCCAGGACGCAGTGATACAATCCGTTGCCGATCATGGACACCATCGCCGGGATCAACTGCGGCGTGTACTGGTAGTCCGGGTGGACCATGATCACGATGTCGGCGCCCGCCTCGAGGGCGAGCCGGTAGCAACTTTTCTGGTTGCCGCCGTATCCGAGATTCTTCTCGTGGACGTGGACCATGACGCCCGGGAGATTCCGGGCCACATCGACCGTCTTGTCCCGGCTCGCGTCGTCGACCAGGATCACCTGGTCCACCACGCCCTGGTCCATGACTTCCTGGTAGGTCTTCTCCAGTGTCAACGCCGCGTTATACGCCGGCATGACCACGACCACTTTCTTTCCCTTGTACATCGTCAAACCTCCTTCGTTCTGCAAACCACTTCGCGATACAACTCTTCGAATTGACCAGCCACAATCCACGGCGCGTGCTCGCGCTCGACAATGAGGCGTCCGGCCGCCCCCATCGCCCTCCCCCGCTGCGGGTCGGCCAGCAGTTCAAGAAGCGCACCCGCCAGAGTCTTCGCATCTCCGCGCGGAACTACAAGGCCTGTCTCACCATGTCGCACGAGGTCCGCATTGCCGCCGCAATCGGTGGCAACGACGGGGAGACGCGCCGCCATGTACTCGAGGATGCTGTTGGAGAGACCCTCGTTCGAAGTCGGTGTCAGCAAGCCGATATCGGCCTGGCGCAGCAGCGCAGGCACCTGCATAAAATCCCCGAGGATGACAACCTGGTCCCGCAGCCCGTGCGCGTCAACAAAGGCTTCGACAGCCGGACGCTCCCGCCCGTCCCCCGCCAGCACGAGCTGTGCGTCCGGCCGGGCGCGCACGACCTCCCGCATGGCTGCGAGGAGTGTCCGGTGGTCCTTCTCGGGATCCATCCGGGCCACCATGACAAGCCGGGGCCCTGTGGCTCGCTGCGGCGGCAGGTCCACGTGCCCGGACGCTTGCGCGTCAAACTCAGCCAGGTCGAGGATGTTGGGCAGTACCCGGACCTTGCCCTGCAACGCCTCGAGATGGGGCATGGCTTTTCGGATGGCTGAGCAGTTGACGACGACGCGACGTGCCTTCTTGTCGGCGGCGTTCATGAGTCCGAGTTTCCAACCCGCGTAGATCTGTCCCAGATCGCGACGACTCGTAACCAGCGGAATGCCGGTCATCGTCGCAACGAGACGACCGAAGACAGCCGCGTCCGCGTCCCATGCGTGAAGGATTCGAAAGCCCGAGCGTTGCGTCCACCGGGCCATCCGCCAGACTTCGAGCCAGGTCCAAGGGGACGCGATCTTCCGGATCGGAAGGAGCCGGACGGGGCCAAGTTCCTGCTCGATCCTGTCGAGAAAGAAACCCTCGCGCCTGAATACCGCCACACCCTGTCGCCAGCCGCGATCCGCCAGGGCCAGCGCCAGCCTCGCGCACTGCCCTTCCGTTCCGCCCCGGATCAGGTTGAAGACAAGGTGCAACACAGGTGGTGAACCGTTGTCGATCATGGTGACGTGCCGTTCGTGGCGGGCTCGACAAGGTGTTTGATTCGATCCCAGACAACCCGGGTGGCGAGCTGGATGCCCTCGGGCCGCCAGTGGGTATCGTCCAGCCAGAAGACCAGCTCCCCTCTTTGCCGCGCCTCTTCGAAGACCGGCCCGAGATTCACGACCTCGACGCCGTTCGTCCGCAAGTCGTGCTCAAGACCGGGCAGGATGGACGGTCGGAGCGGTTTGTCCGGCTGGTCATACCGCGCGGGAATCAGGTCGCGGTACACATCCTCCTTGTCGGGTATCAGGACAAAGACCAGTTCAATACCCCGCTCCCGGAGAATGCCTTGAACCCGTTTGACGATACGGACCACCTGGAGCAGGAAGCGCTGCTTCTCGCTCCAGCGAAGGGCATCAATCGACGGGTAGTAGAGAAGCATAGGCCGCTGCGAGCGGGGTTCGACGGAGGGAATGACGTAGGGCGACATCCGGCCGAACACACGGTATCGAAGGTTGTTCCATGCCTTGTTCGCCGCCTGGGAGTAGGCCGAGGTATTCGGCAGGGAGCGACGGAGGCTCGCCGGTTGGAGCGCATACCAATTGAAGCGGGTTTGGTTCACGACATTGGACGTCAGTTCTCCGAACGAAAGCAGCTGGGCTTCCACGCCGGCAAACGAATCGCCGCCGATATCCCGCTCCACCGCGGACCAGATCAGCACGCGGGGCTTTCGCTCCATGAATCGCTCCGCAACGAGGAATCGCATGAGTCCCCAGAAAGTACCGCGGCCTTCATACGAATGGTTGTAGACACGATGTCCGGAAATCTTCTCAAGCTGTCCGGGAAAGGAGTTCGATATGCCCGGCCCCACGACCATGTAACTGTCGGATGCGATCACGATCGGATAATCGTTCGAGAGCGTCGGTGGATGATTCGGGAACCCGTACTCATCGCTGACGAAGACCCACGCCGGCTTCTCTTCCCCATACCGTTGCACCACGGCATCCAGGCCTGTCAGCAAGGTCAAGTCGCCTCCGCGCGACGCGGCATTAGTCCGTGTCTGCAAGGGGGCGTAGGGCCCGGACATCACGTTCGACGGACGGATGAAGAAGCCCTGCTGCCAGCGGAACCAGCGGATTCTCATGAACCAGTCGCCGGCCCCGATGCCGCACCACACCAGCGCAACCACGGCGATGAGGAGTACACCGTCTTTCTTCACAAGGGTTCGCAACGTGTTCATACGATCAGAACTGGAAGTAGAGGAAGGGTGAACTTGTGTTGACCATCATGGTCGCGACGCAAAGGCAGAAAAGCACCGCAAGACCGATGGCATATAGGAATCCCGTGCGCGGCTTCATTTCCCACGTGTTCGGAAGGAACCACACGATGACCAACGTCAGGGGCAGCACGGGCAGCGCCAGCGGCCAGTCTGCCGCGAAAGCCAGTTCGCTGGCGCCGATCCCGTTCAATCCGGCCATGCCCGCAAGGACGGCGGCAGCCTGGTCCAGCGTCGGACACCGGAAAAGGACCCACCCCACCTGCACCAGGACGAAGGTCAGCACCACGCGGATGATCCGGGGCCATGCGAGGAACGCGCGACCGCGGAATGCGCGCTCCAAGGCGAGGAGTGAACCGTGATAGAGCCCCCACAACGCAAAGGTCCAGTTTGCGCCGTGCCAAAGTCCTCCGAGGAACATGGTCAGGATCAAGTTGATGTAGGTGCGTCCGGGACCGCGGCGGTTTCCTCCGAGTGGAATGTAGAGATAGTCGCGCAGCCATGTGGAAAGCGACATATGCCAGCGACGCCAGAAGTCGGTGATGGACTCAGCCTTGTACGGCGAGTTGAAGTTCTGCGGGAACTCAAAGCCGATGAGCCGGCCCAGTCCGACAGCCATGTCGGAATAGGCGCTGAAGTCGAAGTAGATCTGCATCGTGTACGCAAGGACGCCAACCCATGACACCACGAGCCCCGGATCCGACATACCGAAAACGTGGTTCGCAAGCGGCGCCACGGCATCGGCCAGCAACACCTTCTTCGCGAGGCCCAGTATGAAAAGGGAGAGGCCAGATGCGAAGCGCGCCGTCGTGTGATCACGCTCCAGCAGCTGGTCGGCCACCGTCTGGTACCGCACGATCGGCCCGGCAACCAGCTGCGGGAAGAGTGAAACGAAACAGGCGTAGTGCCAGAAGTTCTTCGCGGGACGCGCCTGGCGACGGTATACGTCGATCGAATAGCTCATGCTCTGGAATGTGTAGAAGGATATTCCCACTGGCAGCACAATGTGGAGGAGCGGCACGATCCCGTTCTCGCCCGGGAAACCCAGCGCGGCAGCCAGACGATTGGCCATTGTCGCCGCCAGATCGAAGTACTTGAAGAAGCCAAGGACAGACAGGTTCGTCACGACCGCGAAGGCGATCCACCGCTTTCGCGTCGAAGGTTGCTCTGACCTGCTGATCTGTCTCCCTGCAAGGTAGTCTACCGTCGAGGTCAGCAGCATCAGGAAGCAGAATCGATAGTCCCACCACCCGTAGAAGAAGTAGCTCGCGAGGGTGAGCAGCACGATCCGGCCGTCATTCCGGCGCAGAAGGTAGTACAGCACCAGAACAAACGGCAGGAACGCGAAGAGGAACTCGTAGGAGTTGAAGAGCACGATGTATGGCCGGCTTGTGAACTGTAGAGTCTAGATTCCGCTCGTCGGACGACAGGCGTCGGTGATCAATGTTTCCTCACCACGATGCCGGCGTAGGGTGACCATCGCGGACTATCCGGCAGAAGTCGCCGGAGCCCCGGCGAAGCGACTTCGAGGCCCCTGACACATGCGCGTTGCAGGATCGACCGGCGTTGAGGTTCCACGTGAAATCCGAAGACGCCGAAATGCCCTTTCCAAACAATCTCCGCGCTTCTTCCCTCCATGTCGGCGGCCCATGCCTGGGGATCCATCGCATCAATATTGTGGCGCTTCAGATTCTCGGGGTCCAACCATCGACGCAGCGCGAGCTGACAGGATCCCCGGAAGTTCGGGCAGCTTACCACCATGAGTCCACCCGGCTTCAGATGGCTCAGGTGTCTCTGCAGCACCGACGACCAATCTGTAAAGTGCTCAATGAACCCGAACGACATGACGACGTCGTATGAAGGTTCTATCGCGCAGTTGAAGTAGTCCGCCTCCTGGATCGCACCCACACGATAGCCCTTCCCCGCGAGCCACTGTACGAGGTGGGTCGATGTTCCCGGCGACAAGTCGACCCCGCTCAGCTCATAGCCCATTTCGCCCAGGACAGCGAGATACCGTCCCGGGTAGCAGCCGATCTCAAAAGCCTTCCCGGAACCGCGGGGCACAAAGTGTTCGATCCACTTCCTGACGCTATCCCAGGATTGTGCGATCTCGAATCGGGTCGCTTCGTTGTGCTTATCCCACCAGTCCTGCGTCGCGAGACTTTTCATAAAGAGTGCCGATTCAATTCCCGGGAAGCTGTCGATTCATGGCAGACCGGTACAGTCTCTCATACCTGAGCACGACGTTTGTCCAATCGAACTCGCGCGCACGGTCGAGGGCTGATGCCACGAATGCGGCGCGGGATGTCTCGTTGCCCACCAATTCAGTGATCGCATTCTCCCAAGCGACTCCGAAATCAGCATCCAGCAGGAAACCCGTGGCTGCATTCGCTACGTCCCGGTTCCCGCGGACGTTCGTCGCCAGCACAGGAAGTCCGGCCGCCATGCCTTCCAGGACGGTCACGGGCATCGCCTCCGACAGGGACACGCTGACAAGAACATCCGCCGCTCTGTAGGCCTCGATGAGCGCCCGTGGCGGGTACTCGCCTGATCCCTCCGCCCCCGTTGTCTGCATCTGCTCATGCAGGCACAGCCGGTCCGACAAGCCGAGCGCCGACACTTCATCGCGCAGTCTGGTTACGCCGGCCCCGATCACGGCCCACACGAGCTTCGGATGGATGTTCCGGAAGCGGGCCATCAATCCTGGTATCGCCGAGTAATTCTTGACCGGATGATCCCTTCCCACCGTCAGGAGCACGAACGCATCCTCCGGCCATCCCAACCTCCGGCGGATCGCCTTCCGATCCACCGGAAGTTCCGCGATGCGTTTGACGTCCACGCCATTGGGAATGTCCACGAGTTGCTCATGCTTCACGCCAGCTCCAAGGCAGGCGTCACGTATGGATGGGCTTATTGCTGTCACGGCCGACGCAGCGCGCAAGGCGCCACAGATTTCCTTGTCCAGATGCGGGTTCAGTCTCCAGCCGTAATTGCGTTCCGGCAGGACTTGGACATCATCGCCGTGGCAGGTAATCACCACGGGAACACCCGCGTCACGCAGAGGCGCCGCCATGAGCATTCCGAGGGGGTAGCCCATGTGAATGTTGACCACATCGAATCGACCGCTGGACTGCAAGAGGCGCGCCTGGAGATAGGACCACCATCGGCTGCTTTGTCGACCCGTTTGCCATTTCGACTGCGTGGCATTGGTCCATGTCCACGGAAGCAGAGGCCAGACGGAATAGGGCAAACGCCCGACACAGCCGCGCCAGAGACCCGGAAACGTCACGACGACGACGCGATGGTCCCGCGCCTTTAGCCGGCGAGCGAGTTGATCGACCACGATCTCCGCTCCGCCGACGCGTGGCAGGAAACTTGAGGCCATCAAGGCGATACGCATACAATCCTATCTGTTTTCAACGCGAGACAGCGTGAATTTCCGCTTGCCCGATGCGAGCGGCGCGATCTTCTCCACGTAAGATACCTCAACTTCAGCGGCGGCGCCGACTTCGTGCAAGATCTCCTGACGCCAAGCGGGAGCCTGCTCCAGCACGCTGGACTCATCGCCAGACACTTGCAGCAGATACCGGTCGCTGGCCTCCTGGATAAAGCGGAACTCCGACACGCCGCGACATCCGTACAAAAGGTGCGTAAAGTACTCGCCATGTATCAGGCGCCCATCCGAGGTGCGTATGGTGTCTGACTCGCGCCCTGCGATGCGTCCGATCCGTCGTGTCCGACGTCCGCAGGTACACGTGGCCTTCGCATCCATCCACACGGCAAGATCCCCCGTGTCATAGCGGATGAAAGGCATCGCGCGGTTTGCAAGGTAGGTCACGAGCAGGCGACCGGGAATCTCCGTAGGCTTCGGTGAGTCGATTTCGAGGATGCAATCCGGATCGTTTACATGAAGTCCCTCGTGTGCGTTGCACTCCGCCGCAATGGCGCCGAATTCCCGGTTTCCGTAGCGGTCAAATACGCGGGCGGAGAATACTGCTTCAATCTGCGCCCGCATCTCCGGCGTGAGCATCTCCGCCGAACTCACGATGGCCTTCTTCGGATAGGACGGCCGTATGCCCCTGTCTGCGAGATAGCGCGCGTACACGTGAACGCTGCCCGCATAGGCAACCAGCAGGTGCGGGTCGAATCGTTCGAGTTCGGCGTGGAATTTCTCCATGCGATCCGGCCCCATATCGAATGCGTTGAACCAGGCGCGATTGTCGACGTAGTTCCGGAGCCGCGAGCGCCACTTCATCAAGGCGCCGCCCACATCGCGATCCGATCCCCAAAGCATGGCAATGCGCTCGCCCGGTTGCCATCCGGCAAGGCTGTCCGCCCACATCAACGAGGACTCCCGACGGATCTGCGTTTCGACATCGACCTTGAAACGCATCGGCGTGCCGCTGGACCCACCCGTTGCATCGTCCGCCGCCGAAGGGGTGCCTTGCGCAAGGTATCGCTCCGGAGCTTTTTGGATCTCGGACCGGGACATGATACCGAGGCGCTGCAGAAGTTGCCGCGCGTTGCCGGCATCTGCCCTCGCCATGCCGGTCATGCAGTCTCGGAAATGGGGCACGGCGCCGCGGGCATGCTCCAGCAAGGCCGCGAGACGACGGTTGGTTTCGGATTCACGCTCAGCCTGCTCCCGCGAATCCGCCACACAGCGATCGCGGAAGGCCGCCATCACGCGACGCCGGTGACCGTTGGCACGGTCAATAAGCAGCGAACTCAACGCGCAGGAAAGTATCCGATGCATGGTTTGATAATGCGGTAAGCGGAGTTGATCGGGCTGCTGCCTGTCATCGCGAATGCTGATCCAGCCACGTCAATGTCGAAAAGGCCGTCCACTGGAGATCTGTCGATCCCTTGCCCTGACGGGGGAAAAGCACATCGGCGGCGCTCGGATTCAGGAACTCATGGCGAAGTCCCCTCCAGCGCTCGCGAAGGCAGTCGCCGACCTTCCCGACGCACCAAGCATTGAACGGTACCGAGAATCCTCTCTTCGGTCGCTCGTACAGGCTCTCGGGAAGGTACCTCTTCAACAGATGTCGCAGGATGTATTTGCCCCGCCCATCCGGACCGATCTTGGCAGATACCGGCAACCGGGCTGCAAACTCGACGACGTGGCGGTCGAGAAAGGGATTCCGGCACTCCAACGCGTGGCTCATGCTCATACGATCCACTTTTACCAGGATGTCGTTCGGCAGGTACGTCATGCAGTCCGAGCGTTGCATCCGATTCAGACAGTCGCCCTTATCGAGCGGAGGATACTCGGAGATGCGGGCCTCCATCGCGTCACGGCTTGCGACGCGACCAAGGAAATCCGGAGTGAAGACCGCCTTCCTGCCAGCGGATGATAGCTGGCGGAGCAAGCGCGCGTATCCGGCGCGCTCTCCAAGCATCATCAGCTTCCTTCGCCAGAGCCAGTCGCGCAGGTCTGAATCTTTCCGCTCGGGCAGCTTCACGCTTCCCCAGAGCCGCAAGCCCTCGAGGTACCACGGGTACCCTCCGAACAACTCGTCCCCCGCATCGCCAGTCAGGACAACCGTGACATGCTCCCGGGCCGTCTTGGATACGAAGTAGGTCGGGATGCAGGAGGAATCACCGAAGGGTTCGTCGAAATGCCGTGCGATCTTCTCGAACGAGGGCTCCATGTCTTCGTCGCATACCAATGTGTGATGCTTCAGTCCGAGCGCCTCGGCGACGGCCCTGGCGTGGGGCGCTTCGTTGTAGTCGTCCTCGCGAAAGGCGATGGTGAAGGCCGACAGGTTGGTGCCCACATGGCGGGCCGTAATCGCCGCAATCAGCGACGAATCGACACCCCCCGACAGGAACAAGCCCACGGGCACATCGGCGAAAAGTCGCAACCGGATGGCGTTCGCGAGCAATGAGTCAAGTTCATCAGCCAGTGCATCCAGCGAATTCGAGGACGTCTTCGACGCAGCGAAGGGACATGTCCAGAAGCGCTGGTGCTCAACGTTGCCGCCCTTCCACACGGCGTAACAGCCGGGGCGAATGCTCCGGATGTCTTCGTAGATCGTCCTGTCACCCTGGCTGGCCCCGAACGTCCAGCACTCGTCGAACGCGAGCGGGTCCACCTTCTCACACCGGATCAGCCCCGTCGCAAGCAACCCCTTCATCTCCGACGCGAAGTAAATGGAACCGTCCGCCGCATGATGATAGTACAGTGGCTTCTTGCCCGCGCGATCGCGCGCGAGGAAGAGCTTGCCCTTCTTCTGGTCCCACAACGCGAACGCGAACATGCCGTTGATCCGTCGCAAGGTCTCCTCGATGCCGTACTGCTCATAGAGGTGGATGATCGTCTCCGTGTCGCAATGGGACCGGAAGGTATGCCCGGCGGCAACGAGCTCATCGCGGTATGCGGCAAAATCGTAGAACTCACCGTTGTAGCAGATCCAGACGGACCCATCCTCGTTGGACATCGGTTGGTGTCCAGCCGGCGAGAGGTCGATGATGGAGAGACGCCGTTGGCCGAAGCCAAGCGAATGCTCATCGCCTTGCCGGCAAACGCCGGATGGCGACATGAACAACGCTCCTGCATCATCAGGCCCGCGGTGCTGCAACGCATCCCGCATCGTCAAGAGATTTACAGACTTGCTGAGAGGGAGCCGGTTAAGGACATATCCGGCGATCCCACACATGATGCCTCCTAGTTCATCAGCAGGGGAAACGTCGCTTTAGATTGTTTAGTGGTTTCTCGAACAAATGCCAAGTCAACGATGCGGTCGCGATGCAGAACGCGGTCATGATCAGGAATTGCGCGGTCAGTGATCCCGGCATGTTCAGGCCGATTTGCCTTAGAAGCCACGGAGCGAACAACAGCATGAACACGTGGTTGATATACATGCCGTAGCTGATGCGGCCGATATACCGGAGCGGCCTCCACTCGAGCAATTTTCCGAGCCAGCCCCCGAATCCGCGGGCCGACCGGTAGACGGCCCAGCCAAGGGCCAACGTCAGAACGAAAGACGAAAGCACGCGCGGGATGAACGGCCACAAACCGGCATAACGCATGGCAGCGAAGACGGCAAAGAGCGGCAAACCGATCCAGATGCCCGCCCGGGCAATCGGCTCTGCCCACTTCGCATACGGGCTGTTTCTTGTGTCGCACAGCGCGAAGAACGCGCCAAGCCCAAGCGCGTCAAGATTGCCGAAGGGCAGCGTTCCCATCGCGACGTACCACTCCGGCCCCTGCAAGCGACAGAACACGTGAAAAAGCGGCCCGGTGGCAATCGTCGCAAGGATCACGCCCATGAGCCGGGAAGGAGGTGTCCAGACGATCAACCACGGCCAGACGATATAGAACTGTTCCTCCACCGATAGCGACCAGAAGTGGGCGATGGACCACAGCAGGACTTCGCGCATCGCGAAGTAGAAGTTCACGGTGTAGGTCAACGTCCATCCGATGCTCTCCCGGGCGTGCTGAACATCCAGCGCGTAGATGACCAGCAGGGTCAGGTAGTAGACCGGGAAGATGCGCAGGCTTCGACGGATGTAGAAGTTTCGCGTTAGAAGCAGACGCTGGGCGGGATCGTGGCCCGCCTCCCGCTTGATCTTGAGCAGGATCTCGGTGATGAGGTAACCGCTGAGCACGAAGAAGCAACGCACACCGATTCCCGCGAGCGGCGTCAGGTGCATCCAGTGCGACTCGGGCATGTAGTGGACCACGATGACGGCGAAGATGCATAGAGCTCGCAGACCGTCCAGTTGCGGCATGTAGGACAACGGCTTGGCCGCCGGGACATCCCGCACCTCAGACACTCCGCCCCATCCTCTCCATCCACTTCCGGATCACGTTCTTGACCGGGACGGGAATCTTCGTCCGCCAGGTCGGCTTCATCCCCTGCGGTATGACATACGACGCTGTCGACCTCGCCGCACGCCTCAGCGGTTCACGCGCTGCGACCTTCCTCAGCATTTCCTGGTACTTCTGCGCGGTGATCTCCGAGGAAAAGGCTTCGTGTATGCGCGCGCGCCCACCTTCGCCCACGCGCCTGCGCAAGGCTTCATCGGACAGCAGTTCCGCGAGCGACTTTGCGGCCGCTGCAGCGTCGGCCACCGGAAACAGAAGTCCGGATTTTCCATTCACCACGATCTCCGCAACCGATCCCTTGATGGCTGGCGCGACGGATGCGCAGCCCGACGCCATAGCCTCCATCAGGGCGTTGGGACAGCCTTCGAAGCGGGACGGGAGAAGATAGCAGTCCGCCTGGTAGTAGAGCTCGTGAATCTGCTCATGCGAGACGGCGCCGAGCATGCGAACAGCCGATGAGATTCCGCGCGCTGCGAACTGTGATTCCAATTTCTCGCGATCGTCCCCCTGCCCTGCCACCCAAAGCGTCGCGTTGGGAATGCGCTTCCTCAACTCGGCAAGGATCGGCGGGAGCAGGAGCACACCCTTGTCGAGGTCGGTCAACCGTCCCGTAAAGAGAACGACCGGCGATGACGCGTTCAGCGCGTACCTGGATCGCGCGGGATACATCGAGACGTCAACACCGTTGTAGATCGCCGTGATGCGCGAAGGTGGAATACCATAGCCCTCCACGAGGTCATCGGCGACGCGCTTGCTAACGCCTACGACATGATCCAGCGACCCGGCCACGGCCTGCGTGGGGGCATAGGCGCCGCGACTCATCATCGGCACACGCATCACGCACCGGATCTCAGGCGGAAGGTACGGAGCGATGCCGGCAGCAACGACGCCCGAGGACGGCAGTGTCAACACCATGTTGTAGCCCGCATCGACGACATGCCGCACGAGCTGCTCCGTGGCCTGCGCGGGATCGGACGACACCTCGATCATGTCGAGTCCGGACGTCTCGCGGAACCGCGAGGCCAGGATGCTCGATTTCGCAACCGGCGGGACACAGGTCAGTTCGATGCCCCGCGCGGCAAGCGCAGGTCGCAAGGCCTGGAAGAAACTGAAGGTTCCCCCGATCTGGGGTTCGCACAGGTAGGCGATTTTCAGGGATGCACTCATGCCGCAACAAGCTTTCGGTACACGTCGAGCAAACGTTCCGCGCTGGACTTCCAGCCGTGCCGCTCCACCGCACGCGTGCGGTTCCATTGTCCGCACGCGTTCGCCAGTTGGCGGTCTTCCAGCGTGCGCTTCATCGCCGCGGCAAGCGCCACCGGATCGCGCGTAGGCACCACCAGTCCGCCTTGACGCTGTGCGATGTCGGGACCATTCGACCCACCGGTAGTGACCCTGTCGCCGATCAGGTTCGGCACCCAGCCGCAGTCCGTCGTCACCACGGGAAGCCCGCTGCTCATCGCCTCAATCGCGGCGAAGCAGAACGACTCGTAGTCGCTGGAAACCACCTTCACGTCGGCAGCGCGGTAGATGTCGGGCAGCGCCGCGAAGGGCACTTCGCCGAGGAACAGCACGCGAGGCTTCATGCCCAGGCTTTCGCACAGGGACTCCATACGCGCGCGAAGCGGGCCGGAGCCGACCAGAACAAGCCTGGCCGCGGAAATGTCCTTCAGCAACGCCGCGAACGACTGGAGCAACACCTCGTGGTTCTTGAAGGCCTGAAAGCGGGCGACGTAGAGGATAACGGATTCATCCCTCGACACGCCCGCGGAGATTCGCCATGCGGAGGCTCCCGGCTTGAAAACCTCGAAGTCCACCGCGTTCGGCACATCGACGCAATCGGCACGCACGCCTTCGCGCAATTTCGCGATGGAGGTTCCGCTTGCGATCGCGGCATCGGCCTCCTGCACGCCACCTTCGGGGTCGTAGAAATTCGGCGCCGTCAATCGGATCACAATGGGCTTCGTAAATCCTGCGGCCTTGAGTCGGTGAACCATGTAGGGAAGCTCGCAGACCTGGACGATGTCAAACTTCGCACCCTCGCGGAGTATCCAGCGCGCAGCGGCGCGCTCAAAGGCCCGGAACTCCGCGGTGCGGACCCGCCAACCGCCGCGAACCTTGTCCCACGGGAACCACGGAAGATACGGCGACTTCAGCTTGGACACATCAGCGCCATGCATCGGAATCGGACACGCGGCGAACAGCGGCGCGCCGACCAGATAGTGCACACCACAGCCCAGCATCTTGAGGTGTCGCGAGATTTCGAGATCAAACGTCTCGCCCCCGCCCCGCTCGAGCGCCGCCATCCGGTTAACAAAGAGAACGTTCAAGACAAGGATCAGGGTTTGCGGGATGCAACGTCCCAGCAGTCGACAACGAAGACGCGATTCAATGCGGTCGTGCGAGTTCCGGTTGGGTCGTAACGCGGGTACCAGACGAGGTCGGACTCCCGAAGATTGCCCCCGCACTCGGTATCCAGGACAACGCTCTGCTCAAGTTCGGGTTTGCCCACGATGTGCTGGATCATGCCCGAGAGCGCGAAGCCGCGGAGCAGGAGCGCGTTCCCGTGCCAGGCCCACGCCGACTCATGCCAGGTGTCGCGTTGAAGCAGGCCTTTGGTGCTGCGCTGACGCAACGAACTGGTGTCGAAGAAGAGGACCTCCTTGTCCTTCCAGTCGTCCGAAGTTCCGCGAAGGTGATCATAGATGCGCTGGTGGACGATGCCCGATTCGCGCCACTGCCACGAGGTGCCCTGGTTTGCGGCAAGGCACAGCGGCATCACAACCAGTGCCGCACCCGAGACAAATCGGGGGTCCAGGCCCGCGAGAATGCGACCCGCCAGAATCGCCGCGCCCAGCGCCGGCAGCACCATCAGGCGAGGCGCGTAATACGAGACGAGGCAAGGCGCGGCCGTGCAGGCAAACCACGCCAGGGCAAACAGGCAACCCCATGCGACCGGAGATTGACCTGATTGTTCCTCGTCCTTCCGTCGCAACACCCCTGCGGCGACAAGGAACGCCGCGGCGATAGCGACGTTGAGCACGACAAGACCGTAGTGCAACCGGAGCGGAATGGAGGAGAATCCATCCATGCCGAGGCGCACCGCCTGCCAGAAGCCGCCGCCGACCCATGCGTTGACGACTACCGCGGCCTTGTAGAGCAGCGATGAGAGGGTGACGTGCGGCTGCATATGCGACGGATACGTCCACAGGTGGTTCATGCCGAACGCATTGGTCGTGCGCCATGCCATATAGAGTCCGAAAATCACTGCGAAAGGCAACAGCCGGAGAAGTTCGGCCTTGGATGCACGAAGTCGCGGCAGAAGCAAGACAGCAAGCGCGGCAGGCGCGAAAATACCCGCCTCATAAGCAAACAGCCCGATGCCGTAGGCGACAGCCGAAGCGATCAAGACGCCCGGTCCGCCCCCTCGTAGATGACGCAGCCACAGGTAGGCGGAGAGGAAGTAGAAGACCAGCCCGCAGGCGATTTCGTTCACGGCTTGGGTGGACCAGTGGAACGTCTCAATCAGGATCGGAACGCAGGCAAAAACCGCCCCGCTCCACCACGCGGCAGCGCGGGACGGAAGGAGTTCCAGGGAGATGAGGACCACGATACACGCCAAGGCCATGTTGAACATCACAGTGACGAACGAGAAGAAGCGTGTGTTGGATCCGAAGGCAAAGTAGACCCACTCGATTGCCGCCATGCTGACAGGGCGGTGCGGATCCTGCAGGCCGGCCGCGATGGCGTCAGCCGCCGAAGCATGGCGCGAGGCGCGGGCAAGGTTCGCCCAATCATCCGCAACCATCACTGTTCCCGGAAGGACGACGAAATGGGAAACGAACACAAGGACTGCGATGCCCGCGAGCATAAGCGCCGTGGTTCTACACATGGCCCTTGTCTCCGGCCTGTGGGCGATCGTGCCCCAGCGATCTCAGCGATTTTAGCGAAATACCCTCGCGCATGAGGAAATATCCGCCCAGCACCACGTTCGCGAGGAGGTTGAGCCCATGCGTCGCCACCGCATAGGCCAGCGCATGGTTGCGGTCATCGACCCAGACCGAAAGCGCCAGCACACACAGGTATTCATAGACCCCCACATAGCCGGGCGACGAAGGTATCGCAGATCCCAGGTTCACCAGCACCAGGACAAACAAGCCGGCATACCATGGCGTCACGAGGTCAAACGCATAGACCCACACCACGGTGGCAAGGCCGACCATCGCCCAGACAGCTGCCGACAGCGCAAAGGCGACGACGAATCGTCCGGGACTTCTCAGAATATGCACGCCGGCGGCAAAGCGCTCGAAGAGCAGAAGCACCTTCCTCGCCAGATTCTGGGGAATGAACCCCGGCACCATGCGGTGAAGTTCGCTGATGCGGTGGTGCTGGAACGCAAGCAGGGTCAACATCAGCAGGGCGACAAACCCGCCGCCCGCAAGAATGACAGAGCTCACCTTGACGGCGCGCGGAACCTCCACCACCAGCGTGAGGATGAAGACAAGAAGCACAAGCGTCAGCACGTCGAGCACACGCTCCAGCGCCATGCTGCCGAGGGATCGACTGATGCCGAGACCCTTCTTTCGCCCGATCAACGTCGCGCGCGCGAGGTCACCCAGGCGCAGGGGCAGCACGGTATTCGCGAGATACCCGATGCAGATGAAGCGGAACGTGTCGAGCACGGTAACCTGAGGAGCTGGGGCCAACAGGTATTGCCAACGGACCGCCGACACGAGCCACGCCGCGACGAGCGTCACAGTACCCGCAAGAAGGAGAACAGGCGATGCGCCCTTCATCGCAACCACCGTGGCGCGCCAGTCAATGTCCTTCAGGGCGAAGAACAGGAAAAGCAGGCTCACTCCGATTCCGATCCAGAACCGGTTGTTGCCGCCCGTTGTCGTCTTGGTGGTCAAGGACGTGTAAGAGGAGAAAGACTAGAGCGACCTGCGCAGCTCGAGAAGTTGGATGAAGTTCGACCAGGCATTCCGGAATGTCGTGGCCCGCGAGGTGCCACTGGTGCGCGGGCGAATGCCCGTCGCCTCACTCACGATGCGGAAGGCCTCACGATTCACGCGGATAATCAGTTCCATCTGGATGGTCCACCCGCGTCCCGTGGTCGTCAGCTTGACCCGGTCCAGCACCTTGCGCCTGAACATCATGATGCCCTGGAACTCCGGAAAATGCCCGAAGAGCACGCGGCAGATCACGCGTTCAACCCATGACAGGAAAACGAGCAGGACCGGCCGTCCTTCCTTTAGCGAGGGCACGTAGCCCAGGACCATGTCGGCTTCTTCAAGTCGTCCAAGGAACTGGGATATGATCGTGGCGGGGAACTGCCCGTCGGCGGGAAACAACGTCACCGCTTCCTGGGAACCCGCGTAGAAGCCGGTCCTGTAGACCGTCCCGAGTCCAAGATTCGTCGGGTGATGCACAACCTTGACGGCAGGATGCGTGGCTGCGAGGCGATCGGCAATCTCTCCTGAGCCGTCGCGACTTCCATCGTCGATGATCGTGATATCGTACGGCCGACCGGTACGTTTCAACTCGCCCGCGATCTCCTCGAAAACGCCTTCAAGCGTCGCCGCTTCGTTATAGCACATGATGGAGACCGAGACACCGGGACCTGCTGATGGAGGTTGCTGCATATTCCGTCCGGAGTGCTACGTGCCCGAGCCGCGCGCGTAATACTCCCCGGTCCTCCTGATGCCCTCTTCCATGTCGATCTCTGCCGTGAAGCCTAGCAGGTCCCTTGCCTTCCGGACATTTGGGATGCGCAGTTCGACGTCCACGTAGTCCTTGTAGGTGAACTGGATTTCCGATTTCGAGTTGAGCACGCGTATCACGGTGTTCGCCAAACCGTAGATTGTCGTCACGGCGCGCTGGTTACCGATGTTGAAGGACTCGCCGACAGCCTTGGGATGCTCCATCGCCAGCATCGTTCCCCGCACCATGTCATCGACGTAGCACCACGCGCGAATCTGCGTGCCGTCGCCGTTCACAAAGATCGTTTCACCCTTGAGCGCACGCTGCACAAACGTCCTCAAGGCTCCTTCGCCGACCTGGCCGGGACCATACACGTTGAAGGGCCGCACCACGACCACGGGCAGCCACCGTTCCTGATAGTAGGCGATGGCGAGATGTTCCTCGGCAAGTTTGCTCACGGCATACGTCCATCGGGCCTCACCCACCTTGCCGATGGAGGTGGAGTCGATTTCGGACGATCGGAACGCGTTGGTGCCGAAAACCTCGCTGGTCGAGAAGCAGACCACTCGATCGCATTGCGACAACTTCGAAGCTGCCTCCAGGACGTTCGCGGAGCCAACCATGTTGACACGCATCGTCTTGACCGGGCTCACCACGACGGAATCGATTCCGGCGATGGCTGCGCAGTGCACAACGATATTGCATCCCTGCATCGCCTTCTCCAGAGCCGGATAGTCCAGGACGTCACCCACGACCAGCTTGAGATTCTTGTGATCCTTGAACCCCTTGTACTGAAGTGAATTGCGGGCCAGGTTGTCGTAGGCCACGATCTCGTTGTCCTCGATCAGCTTCCCGATCAATGTAGATCCGATAAAGCCGGCGCCACCTGTAATAAAAACTCTCTTTCCCTTGATCATGCTGGTCTCCTGAGTGCTTTCTGAT
>CAZCZZ010000050.1:0-30799 GCA_964503335.1 uncultured Verrucomicrobiota bacterium | reverse complement strand
GTCGCGCCCCTCGCGGGCGCGTGGATTGAAACACGACGAACGTGCTGACGCGGTTCCTGTGGTCGGGGTCGCGCCCCTCGCGGGCGCGTGGATTGAAACGAGAGCAGATCCGTCGCCGCCTCAGCAAACGTCGGTCGCGCCCCTCGCGGGCGCGTGGATTGAAACCAGTTGTAGCCGTGATGACGGCGGAAGTTGGATGTCGCGCCCCTCGCGGGCGCGTGGATTGAAACTCGTAGTAGTCGATGACGTGTATCTCGCGGCCTATGTCGCGCCCCTCGCGGGCGCGTGGATTGAAACACGACATCGAAGTCGGGTGGGTAGACCTCGACGGTCGCGCCCCTCGCGGGCGCGTGGATTGAAACGCCATGTGCGCTATGAGTCGTTGTGCAACCTTTGGTCGCGCCCCTCGCGGGCGCGTGGATTGAAACCACGACGACGCTCCGCAAGAACAACCTTCTGGGTCGCGCCCCTCGCGGGCGCGTGGATTGAAACTTAATAATCTCCTCACCATCCCGATGTGCTGCGTCGCGCCCCTCGCGGGCGCGTGGATTGAAACGCGTTCGAGTTCGTATATTTTTGCCCGATACAGTCGCGCCCCTCGCGGGCGCGTGGATTGAAACGTCGACTCCACGTTCTGGTCGGCGTGAGCGTAGGTCGCGCCCCTCGCGGGCGCGTGGATTGAAACGCCGCGAATCGCAGACCGTGGCCGATGCAGGACGTCGCGCCCCTCGCGGGCGCGTGGATTGAAACCTGTATGTGTCGAATGGCCGCGATGCTCATGCGTCGCGCCCCTCGCGGGCGCGTGGATTGAAACATGGCCCGCCCGTACGCCTGCATGACGGCCTCGTCGCGCCCCTCGCGGGCGCGTGGATTGAAACAGCGTCTGCGCGCAAACCATCCCGTCATGTGAAGTCGCGCCCCTCGCGGGCGCGTGGATTGAAACCCCTCCTTGCTGTCGAGGGCATTGAATGCGTCCTGTCGCGCCCCTCGCGGGCGCGTGGATTGAAACGAGTTGTTTGCACACGACGGACGAAACGAGTCCACGTCGCGCCCCTCGCGGGCGCGTGGATTGAAACTCATCTGCCATAGTGTTTCCACTATCGCGTTGCCGTCGCGCCCCTCGCGGGCGCGTGGATTGAAACATCGCCTACGTCAAAGAGCAGGCCACCAGCGAGGCGTCGCGCCCCTCGCGGGCGCGTGGATTGAAACCTGGGCAACCTCGGCGACATCGGCGTGAGTATCGTGTCGCGCCCCTCGCGGGCGCGTGGATTGAAACGCTGAAACTGGACGGCTACTCATCGATGCCTGCAGTCGCGCCCCTCGCGGGCGCGTGGATTGAAACAGGAACTTGAGCTTGATGTTCGAGATGCCGTAGGTCGCGCCCCTCGCGGGCGCGTGGATTGAAACCGCTTGGCGTCATCACCAACGGCGAAGCCACGAGTCGCGCCCCTCGCGGGCGCGTGGATTGAAACCGCCAGATCCCGGACTACGAATGCCTTGACGCGGTCGCGCCCCTCGCGGGCGCGTGGATTGAAACTCATCACGCTGCCCGGCGTGACCGTGACCGAAGTCGCGCCCCTCGCGGGCGCGTGGATTGAAACCTGGTGGACGACGAGCGATCGGCAAGGGCTTACGTCGCGCCCCTCGCGGGCGCGTGGATTGAAACTCCGTCAACGCTGTTGCCGCGGTTCCGTCGTGAGTCGCGCCCCTCGCGGGCGCGTGGATTGAAACGTGACGCGCCCGATGTAATGATCAAGCTGGTTGCGTCGCGCCCCTCGCGGGCGCGTGGATTGAAACACGCCTGCACTGATCGGATCGATGCTGCCCGACGTCGCGCCCCTCGCGGGCGCGTGGATTGAAACAAACACGCAGGGAAAGCTGGCCTATCAGATCGTGTCGCGCCCCTCGCGGGCGCGTGGATTGAAACGTGCCTCCACTCACAACCGAGAAGGCCCCCGAGGTCGCGCCCCTCGCGGGCGCGTGGATTGAAACGCGTCGCGCTACGTCATCACGCAAGTGGTGGGTCGTCGCGCCCCTCGCGGGCGCGTGGATTGAAACACCGCGTAGATCAAGCCGGCGGGTATCGTGGTCGGGTCGCGCCCCTCGCGGGCGCGTGGATTGAAACCACCGTGCACACACCTTGCTTGCAGCGGTGCGCGGTCGCGCCCCTCGCGGGCGCGTGGATTGAAACAGCGGATCGCAGTGGAATTCTCCGCAGGCTGAGTCGCGCCCCTCGCGGGCGCGTGGATTGAAACGGCCTACCTGGATGAGTTCGCCTTGCACAAAGAGTCGCGCCCCTCGCGGGCGCGTGGATTGAAACGGTCCCCTGGCTTACTACCGCGGAGCTGGCTCCGTCGCGCCCCTCGCGGGCGCGTGGATTGAAACAAGATTCAGTCCGGCACCATTCCGATGTCGAAGGCGGTCGCGCCCCTCGCGGGCGCGTGGATTGAAACCGAACGCGAACTTCCAAGGCAATGGAGCTGGTATGTCGCGCCCCTCGCGGGCGCGTGGATTGAAACTCGGCTACGGGGACCTGGCACTACGCCATCGCGGGTCGCGCCCCTCGCGGGCGCGTGGATTGAAACATGCCGATCGCCGGGGACATCAGCCTGAACGTGGGTCGCGCCCCTCGCGGGCGCGTGGATTGAAACTCTGTGAGCATCTGCGCGACGAAATTGACCGGGCGTCGCGCCCCTCGCGGGCGCGTGGATTGAAACACGAACGTGCTCACCAGATCCTCGTCCAGCACCGTCGCGCCCCTCGCGGGCGCGTGGATTGAAACGGTTAGTGACCGCCAGAGCGATAACCGAGCCCAGTCGCGCCCCTCGCGGGCGCGTGGATTGAAACCGCTTGATCGCGGCCAAGGCTGCGGCGCGGGATGTCGCGCCCCTCGCGGGCGCGTGGATTGAAACCTCCTCCTGTCCGGCCTCGCGCGGGCGCAGGACAGTCGCGCCCCTCGCGGGCGCGTGGATTGAAACGTCTGGAAACTGATCGGGCATAGGTTCGTCGCGGTCGCGCCCCTCGCGGGCGCGTGGATTGAAACCCGCCATGACCGAAATGCAACTTCGCGCACTTCGTCGCGCCCCTCGCGGGCGCGTGGATTGAAACACGCCTCACGTGAAGACGGGTGACGACCAGGTTGTCGCGCCCCTCGCGGGCGCGTGGATTGAAACAAAGCCGTCGCCGTGTCGGCGCTCATGCCCTCGTCGCGCCCCTCGCGGGCGCGTGGATTGAAACTGTGTTTCGTTCGTAGAATTGCGGTGCATGTTCGTCGCGCCCCTCGCGGGCGCGTGGATTGAAACCGATGGCTACAGCTTCAAAAAGGCCGTGGCCGGCGTCGCGCCCCTCGCGGGCGCGTGGATTGAAACTGCGCACCGCCGACGACAGAGGCCGCCGCCCCGGTCGCGCCCCTCGCGGGCGCGTGGATTGAAACGGACCTTATCAGGCCCCACAGCCATGATGGAAGTCGCGCCCCTCGCGGGCGCGTGGATTGAAACACGAATCAGTACACGGCGCTGAATCCGGAGCGGTGTCGCGCCCCTCGCGGGCGCGTGGATTGAAACACGGCATGGCTCCCGTTGCCGCCGAATCCGATGCGTCGCGCCCCTCGCGGGCGCGTGGATTGAAACACGGGATCTGAGACGGCGTGGGCGACTACGGCGTCGCGCCCCTCGCGGGCGCGTGGATTGAAACGGGCCATCTGAAAAAGTCCACGTCACCAACGGCAAGTCGCGCCCCTCGCGGGCGCGTGGATTGAAACAAGGCCGTTTCGATCTCGCGGCGGGTAGCGGCAGTCGCGCCCCTCGCGGGCGCGTGGATTGAAACGACGCACGCCTCGATGTATTGGTCAAAGTCCGGTCGCGCCCCTCGCGGGCGCGTGGATTGAAACGTGCTCGCCGACATACAGGATGGGGTCGCCCGCGTCGCGCCCCTCGCGGGCGCGTGGATTGAAACATTGCCGGAAAGATAAAGTGCCTTGTGACCAAGTCGCGCCCCTCGCGGGCGCGTGGATTGAAACGGTAGCGGTTCCATGCGAGCCAACCGCCAAGCCTGTCGCGCCCCTCGCGGGCGCGTGGATTGAAACTTGCCGCCGCCAAAGCCATCGTATCCGCCGCCACGTCGCGCCCCTCGCGGGCGCGTGGATTGAAACGGCGGCAGCATGTCAAACGTGGGCACGATCTACGTCGCGCCCCTCGCGGGCGCGTGGATTGAAACCCGAAGAAGATCATCGTCTACAACGTGCAGTCCGTCGCGCCCCTCGCGGGCGCGTGGATTGAAACGATCCCAAACGAGCAGTAATCGTTGGAATTGCCGTCGCGCCCCTCGCGGGCGCGTGGATTGAAACTTGACACAACGCATCGCCGGTCTCCGGTTTTGCGTCGCGCCCCTCGCGGGCGCGTGGATTGAAACGTCAAAGGCGCAGGAGCCGAGGCGTTGCAGGAAGGTCGCGCCCCTCGCGGGCGCGTGGATTGAAACACGTCGCCAGTCTGCGACTTGTTGAGGACCGAAGTCGCGCCCCTCGCGGGCGCGTGGATTGAAACGAGTGCATGGCCTGTGGACGATGGACCGACTCGGTCGCCCCCCTCGCGGGCGCGTGGATTGAAACACAGGGATTCGCCTTCATGCGCCGTCGCTAAGTGGTCGCGCCCTTCGCGGGCGCGTGGATTGAAACCTGATGCTCTGACTGATGAACCAGACGTCTATGGCGTTTCCTTCCGGGCTTCCACCTTACCAAGTAACTGGTTTGCAGTGTGATGAGCCTGTTTCTGGTGGTGCCATGAGTTGGCATGGCGCGATCTTGGGAGGCGAAAAACGTGCTGTAGCAGACCGGTGGGCCATGTCTCCGACATGACCAGAGCGGTAGTCTTACCTGGCACGGCAGCAGTGTGCCGTGGCTACAGCACGAGCAAAGTCGCTTTTGCCGTCCACGCCGCGGTCCGGACCCAGTTCGTGAGGATCAGCCGTTCGATCGCCCTGTCATCTTTTCCCTTCTCCAACTTCCGGTGGATCGGCACTTGGACCAGGAAGGTGGAGAGCCATGCGATGGCGGTGCAGGTGGCGGGGAGGATGCCGGGGAACGCGATGAAGGTCAGGGCGAGTTCCGCGAGCATGAGCGGGATGACGATGACGGAAACGGAAAGGGTGTGACGACGGTGGAATCCACGGAAGTCTTCCTCCGGGATGAAACGGAAGGAAGGGTAGTGGACGAGCTGGATGGTCCAGATCACGCCGGTGAGAAGAAGTGCAATGGCGAGAGTCATCGTTTCTGTATTCATAGATCGGCGAAGATTAGATAGCCCATCCCCCTTCGCGAAGGCTGCGGGGGACCGGCGGAGTTAACGGATAAAGAGGATGTCCCTGATTCATGTCTCTGATTTCGAATTTCAGATCTCGCGCGCATCCGTGCTATCCGTGACCTCCGTGGGCAATAACGTTTCATCCCTCTTTCAGGAATTCCCGCAGATGCTTCCGCAGCTTTTCCTTCGCGCGGTAGATTCTGGTCTCCACGGATTTTTCCGAGCAGTCCATGATGGCGGCGATTTCAGCGTACGAGAGATCGTGATACTCGGCGAGGGCGATCGCAGTGCGTTGGTCCTCGGGAAGGTCTGCCATTGCGGTAGCGATCGCGTGGCCGATTTCCTTTTGCGCGAGCTGCTCCGTGGGGGAGGGTGAGCGCGCTGCGTGATCGTTTTCGATTTCGTCCGCGGCGTGGATGGGGTCGTGCTTTCTGCGACGCAGTTCGTCGATGGCCGTGTTGCGCGCGATCTGGAAAATCCATGTGGAGAAGAGTCCGCGGTCGGGACGGAATGAAGCGATGCGACTATTCACGCGCACGAAGACTTCCTGCGCGGCATCCTCCGCCCGCGTCGCAGTGCCGAGCATGCGGAACGCGAAGTCATGGATCGGGCCCTGGTAGCGCCGGATGATTTCCCGCAACGCATCCTCGTCGCCTTGGCGGAGACGGAAAACCATGTCGAGATCGGGATCGGCGCGTTCAGACATCCGGTGTACGCTAGCCCGAATTTTGCATTGAGGGCGATGCAATACTCGCCCTTCGATCTTCGACCCGCCGCGCATTCAAGCGGCTCGCTCAGGGCTGGCAGATGTAGTAGTCGCTCCGCGTGCGACATCCGGAACGCACGATGGGTAGGGGATGGCCTCGCTCCAGCACCTTCTCAACCGTGAGAAAAGGACCCGAAATTTTCATGCCAGCTTCTCGCTCTCCGGTAGAAGAAGCTTTCCTTGCAACGAGATATGTGATTATCCTTCGCGGCGGTTGAGGAGGAATACCGCAATTCCGCCAACACTTTTAAAGGGAGGCTCCGTGTCCATGAATCGCCGTTCTGTTTGGCATTCGATCGTGCCCGTTCTCTTTGCGACCCTGTTCGCCACCTTGGCCCTGCCCAATGTCGCGTCAGCTCTCCCCCCTGTGATCACCCGTCCGGCTTCGATTGCGCCGACGGAGGACACGGTCTTTGCGTTTACGGGTGGCAACACAATATCTGTTTCGGACCCCGACGCTGGCACAACGAACATCACCGTTCAGGTCCAGTGCGTTGGGCACACGTTGGCAGCCACGGCAACCGGTTCACTGTCATCTGTCACCGGCAACGGAACAGCGACCTTAACCATGGTCGGTCCCCAGGCAGCACAAAACACGGCGCTCGCAAGCCTCACCCTTTCGCCGGCATTGAACGCGACCGGATCGATCACGGTGGCAGTGACCTGCACGGACAATACAGCTTCGAGCGACAACGAGAATATTCCCGGGACGATCGCCCCGGTGAATGACCGGCCGGTTCTAACCTCCATTTCCGCAATCTCGAACACGGAAGATTCTTCGAATGCCGTGTCGATCACGATCTCAGACGTCGACATCCGGTCCACGATCGAGTCGGGACTTGTATATAATGTATCAATCTCCGCCTCGAACGGAACACTCCGTTCCGACCTTGAGCTGACCAACGTCACGAACATGGTCGTGTTCACGATCGGAAAGCCCGGCGCGATCACGAACAAGGCGTATGCCTTCTCGGGCGCCTACTCGAACGTCAACGTCCTCCTCAACTCGCTCTACTACGTCGGCGTGCGCGATTACAACGGCGGCGACACCCTGTCGGTCTCCGTCAACGACAACGGCAACGTCGGCAGCGGCGGCTCGCTCATCACCAACCGCGCGATCTCGATCACGCTCTCGGCGGTCAACGACGCGCCGCGCATCAACAACTTCGTGGACCAGCTCACCGACGAGGATGTGGCGATCGGCATCGACCTCAGCGACATCGACGAGGCCGATATCGCCGAAACCCCCGGGGCCCAGTTCCGCGTCAACCTGTCGGTCACGACGGGCACCATGACGCTGGCCTCCACGACCGGCATCACCATCACCAACGGCGCCAACGGGTCCGCGAGCATACAGTTTCGCGGGCTGCTGGCCGACGTGACAACCGCCCTCAACCTCCTGAACTACGCGCCGCCGACCAACTTCTTCGGAGCAGCGACGCTGTCGGTGAATGTGAACGACAACGGGGCTACCGGCTCAGGCGGCGTGCAGTCGATCGGCACGAACCTCACGATCACGATCAACTCGGTGAATGATGCGCCCGTCCTTGATAACACGGGCACGATGACGCTGACGGGAATCAACGAGAACAACACGAACAGCGCCGGCAACGCGGTGTCGAACATCATCCTCAGCGCGGGCGGCAACCGGATTACCGATGCCGACGCGGGCGCGGTGGAAGGCATCGCCGTAACGGGTTCCGACACGACCAACGGCGTCTGGCAGTTCTCGACGAACGGCGGCAGCTCCTGGAACACGATGGGCGTCCTTGCGGATGGCTCGGCCGTGGTCCTCGATCCCTCGGCCTTGATCCGTTTCGTTCCCAATCCCTTCTTCAGCGGTTCATCCTTCATCCAGTTCCGTGCGTGGGACCAGACCGACAGCACGCCGAACGGCACGATCGAGGTTGATGCCTCCGCGACCGGTACGCCGAATCCTTACAGCACCGCGACGGAGACCGCGACGATCACGGTCACGGATGTCAACAACGCCCCGACGCTCGACAACTCCGGCGACTTGACCCTGACCGACGTGAATGAAGACCAGATCGTGATCCCCGGCGACACGGTGACCGCCGTACTGGCCAGCGGGGGAGGCGATCCCATTACAGATGGCGATGCATCGCCTGTCGAAGGCGTCGCGGTCATCGGCGTGGATAACAGCAGCGGCACTTGGCAGTACTCCACCAATGGTGGTTCGACCTTCCAGGCCTTTGGATCCCCGAGCGATGCGACCGCACGTCTGCTCAATACGAATGCCCTGTTCCGCTATGTGCCGAACGCGAACACGTTCGGCACGGCGACGATCACGTTCCGTGCTTGGGACCAGACAACGGGTTCCAATGGCGGCACGGGGAACGCCGGCGTCAACGGTGGAACGACGGCCTTCAGCACAGGCATCGAGACCGCCTTGGTCACGGTCGTCTCCTTGAACGACGCGCCGGTCCTCGATAACACCGGCACGATGACGCTCTCCAATGTGGCTGAAGAAGATCCGAACCCCGCGGGCAATACGGTGGCGGCAATCATCCTCAGCGCGGGCGGCAACCGTATCACGGACGGGGATGCCGGTGCCCTTGAAGGCATCGCCGTGGTCGCGGCCGACAATTCCAACGGCCAGTGGGAATTCTCGACGGACGGCGGTGCCAACTGGAACGGAATCACCGGTCCGTCGGCCGCGAGCGCCGTTACGCTCGCTGACACGTCCCTGCTGCGCTTTGTCCCCGGCAACAACTTCGCCGGGTCGGCCACGATCACCTTCCATGCATGGGACCAGACCGACGGTTCGGGCGACGGAGCGGGCGCCGTGGATGCCTCCTCGACCGGCGGCACCAACGCCTTCAGCACGGCCAGCGAGACGGCCAGCGTATCCGTCGGCGCGGTGAACGATGCGCCGGTTCTCGACAACTCCGGCACGATGACACTCTCCTCTATTAATGAGGACGCTGCCGCGCCGGCCGGGAACACCGTGGCGGCGATCGTCCTCAGCGCGGGCGGCGACCGGATCACCGACGACGACGCGGGCGCTTTGGAAGGCGTTGCGGTCATCGGCGTCAACAACACCAACGGTGTCTGGGAGTTCTCCATCAATGCCGGCGCTACGTGGAATCCCGTGGGCGCGGTGTCGCCTTCAAGCGCCCGGACATTGGACGATGCCTCGTTGCTCCGCTTCATTCCCGCCTCAAACTTTAACGGCACGGCTGAGGTCACGTTCCGCGCGTGGGACCAGACGGACGGATCAAGCGACGGCTCCTCGGGTGTGGATGCCACGTCGCTGGGTGGAACGAATGCGTTCAGCGTGGATGAAACCATCGCCACGATAACGGTCAATGCGCAGAACGACGCGCCTCTTCTCGACAACACAGGCACCATGACACTGCTTGGCATCCTGGTGAATCAGACCAACAACGCGGGCGACACCATTGCGGCGATCATCGGCAGCGCGGGTGGCGACCGTATTACGGATGTCGATACCGCTGCCCTTGAAGGCGTTGCGGTGATCAGCGCAGACACCCTGAACGGTTCCTGGCAGTTCTCGACGAATGGGGGATCGAGCTGGCTGGACCTCGGCTCGGTGACGCCGACCTCGGCGCTGCTGCTCAACACCTTCTCGAAGGTCCGCTTCCGTCCGAACCTGAACTATGTCGGCACGGCCAGCATCCAGTTCCGCGCGTGGGACCAGACGAGCGGCTCGCTCGGCCAGTCCGGCGTCGACGTCTCGGTCAACGGTGGAACGACGGCTTTCAGCACGGCCTCGGAATTTGCGGACATCACGGTGTCGAGCAATGCCGTGCTCAATGCGGCCCCTGTCCTTGATAATACGGGCCTGCCGGTGCTCCCGAATATCCGTAACGACGACACGACCAGCGCGGGCCGTTCGGTGTCGAACATCATCGCCAGCGCGGGCGGCAACCGGATCACGGACGCGGACGCCGGTGCGCTTGAAGGCATCGCCGTGATCACGGTCGATAACGCCAACGGCTCGTGGCAGTACTCAACGGACAACGGCACGAACTGGCTCGCCTTCGGTGCGCCGGCGAACAACTCGGCCACGTTGTTGGATCCCGCGGCCATCATCCGGTTCGTACCGACGCCCGGCTTCATCGGCACGGCGTCGTTCCTGTTCCGCGCCTGGGACCAGACGGCAGGCATCAACGGCCAGACCGCAGTGAATGCGGCGAGCAACGGCGGCAGCACGCCGTTCAGCACGGCGACGGAATCGGCGCAGATCACGGTCAATGCCATTCCGACGGCGCGCAACGACTTTGATGGCGACGGGACGAGTGATGTCGGCGTGATTGATCCGGCAAGCTGGGCCTGGTCGATCTTCCGTAGCGCCGACGGCTTCCAGTCCTTCGTGTTCGGTTTCAATAAGGTGAAGGAAGTCAACGCGGACTACGACGGCGACGGAAAGTCGGATCCGGCCGTCTTCGATGACGTGTCGGGCACCTGGTACATCTTCCGCAGCACGCTCGGCTTCACGACCATCCAATACGGCTTCCCCGGTGTCGTGCCGGTTCCCGGCGATTACGACGGCGATGGCACGGCGGACCTCTGCGTATACGACCCGGCGTTCGGCAACTGGATCATGTTCCGCAGCACCAAGGGTCCTGCCGTGGTGCAGTTCGGCTACAGCCCGGCGGTGCCGGTTCCCGCGGATTACGATGGCGACGGGACCACGGACCTTGCCGTGTTCGATGACGAGATCGGCACATGGTACCTGCTGCTGAATACTGCGGGCTTCCGCACATTCAAGACGGTCCAGTTCGGCTTTGACGGCGTGGTGCCGGTTCCCGGCGATTACGATGGCGACGGCATCGCGGACATCGGCGTGTACTTCGCCAAGACGGGCCAGTGGACGCTCTACCGCTCGCGCGACGGGTTCCAGCAGACCGTCTTCGGCTTTAACAAGACCATTCCCGTGCCGGCGGATTATGACGGCGACACGATCGAGGACTTGTGCATCTTCGATCCGGCGACCGGTACCTGGTCGCAGTTCCGCAGCACGCTCGGCTTTACATCCTTTGTGTTTGGTTTTAGCGGCGTCAACCCGGTCGGGCCCGCGCCGTAGTCGAATCGCGATATAGGAAACGTCATGAAAAAAGTCGTGGCCATGTTCGTCCTGTCGTCCGTCGCGTTCTCCCCAGCGATGGCGGTGTGGCCGTTCAAGTCGAAGAAGGAAGAACCGTCGAAGTTCGTCACGCCGCCGAAGGCGGATGCGAAGCCCGGTGTTGCTCCCGCGTCTCCTGTGCCAAGGGCCCAGCAGGCCGCGACGAGTACGCTGCGCGTTTCGCACCTCAAGTTCCAGGACGCCGAGCGTGAGCGCGGCTTCCTCGAGCTGACGATGAGCCGCGTGCGGACCCGCGAGGACCTCACGGTGATCGAGCGGCTTGTGGCCGAGAAGAGGATGGAAGTCGCGAAATTCACGCAGCAGCTCGACAAGGAGTTCGGCGTGAAGGGCGACGGGAACTACCAGTACGACAAGGCCGCTGGCGCGATATTCGAACTGACCGCAAAGCCCGCGGCGGCCGGCGCAACGAATGCGATGCCCACCGTCGAGAAGAAGCAGCTCCTGAAGTTCGACTCCGGCGAAAAGGAATCCCGCTTTGTCCGCCTCGCCTCGTCCAAGCGGCTTTCGACCGAGCAGATCCGCATACTCCGTCTGCTGGAAGAGGAGAAGCGGCTCGAGCAGAAGACGATCGAGCAGGCGTTGCTGAAGAATTTCAACGTCGCGGCTGAGAAGAATTACGAATACGACATCGACACGAAGACGATTTACGAACTGGTGGCCGTCCCTGAAGGCAAGGGTGGGCAGGCCGAAGTCAAAAAGTAGCGGACAACGGTTGGGAAGTTTTAACGGTCCTCGACAAGGAGCGATAGCATGCAAGGCGTATGGCGTTACATGGTGATTGTTGGCGTGCTGGCCGGACTGGCAATGCAGGTTCGCGCCGCGGATCCGCAGAGCAGTTCTGTCGGACAGGAACTCAAGAAGGTCCAGAAGGACATTATTGAGAAGCAGGATGACACGCCGAAGAAGAAGCCCACGGTGTCGCCCGAGAAAGCCGAGAAGGCGCTGAAGGCCGCTGCGGATTCCGACGAGAAGAAAGCCGGCGCGAAGGCGGACAAGACCGTAGAAGGCGCGATAAAGCGTGTAGAGTGGAAGGGCGACGTGGCCCTGCTGGACCAGTTCGGCCTGCGCCGCGCGCTGGAAGGCGAGCTGACGGCGAAGAAGTTGACGATGGATGAGATCCGGAAGATCGCCTCGTCGTATCGTACCCGGCTCGTGGAGCAGGGTTTCTACCTTGCCCAGATCGAGTTCTCCGACGACATCAAGGACGGTGTGCTGGTCGGATTCGTGGACCAGGGTCGCGTTGGAAAGATCACCCTGCAGCAGCGTGGCACGACGCCGCGCGCGGCGTTCGGCGAGAAGTACTACACGACGGAACAGGTTTCGCGGCTGATCGGCCTAAAGGAGGGCGCAGCCTTCCAGTATGCCGATCTCTATCGTGGCGTGTACCGCCTCAACACCCACCCGGACATCATGGCCGATGCCGAGCTGAAGATCCGCAAGGAGAAGCAGGACGGTTTTGAGCGCCGCTACGTGGATGCCGATATCCTCCTCGAAGACAATGTGCCGGTTCACGGCGCGCTTGAGTTCCAGAACACGGGAACAGACGTCACCGATGAATGGCGCGCCGGCCTGACGCTGCAGCACATCAACCTGACGCGCCACGATGACATCCTCACGCTCAACATCCCCGTCTCGCTCGACCTCGAGAGCATTCGTTCCATCGCGGGCGGCTATTACCTTCCTTATGCCAAGGGCAAGGGTGGGGCCGTTTCGGTCAACGCCGGCTACTCGGAACTGCAGGCTGACGAAATCGTCGGCGAGGACATCGACCTGAACGGCGAGGGCTGGTTTGTCGGGGCCTTGTGGATGCATAATGTGGTAGACAACGACAAGCGCATCTTCAGCGCCGGACTCGGCATCGCCCGCAAATCCACGGAACAGAGCTTCCAGCTTTCAGGTATCGAGGACCAGCCGACGAAGGTTGAGCAGACGCCGATCTCGCTCGTCCTGAGCTATGCCGGACGTGAGCCCGACCGCCTCGGTGGGCGCAACTTTATATCCAGCGAAACCGCCTTCAACTTCGGTGGATTCCTCGGCTCCACCGATGACGATGAGTTCGCGATCGCCGGCCAGCGCGAGAACGCGCCGGCCGATTTCGTGGTCGAGCGCCTCCAGCTCGCCCGCATCCAGCCGCTGTCGCGCGCGGAGCAGAATGCCGACACATGGCTCCTTTTCGGCAAGGTCGAGGGGCAGCTTGCGAGCGATCCCCTCATCGCCGGAGAACAGATCGCCGCCGGCGGTTTGTCCACGGTTCGCGGCTACGAGGAGCGCGAAGTGCTGGGTGATGATGGCTTGATCGGTTCGCTCGAACTGCGATCCCCGGTCTATGCCAGCGCTCTCACGGAACGTCTCTTCACGCGCAAGGCTTCTCCGACGGGCGACTTTGAACGCCTGCAGGCGGTTGTATTTGTCGATGGTGCGTACACCTCGTTGCAGGACACCGCCGAGGGGCAGGACGATACGCAGAACCTTTTGAGTGTTGGCGCGGGCCTGAGGCTTGCGCTGGGTAAGAACTTCCAGTCGAGGTTCGACTGGGGCTTCCCCCTGGAGGAGACCGAAGAGTCTGACTCCGGCGGACGTGGACACGTGAGCGTTCAATTCTTGTTCTAGTTTAGTTTGGTTGCAGGGAGACACCTCTATGCGTGACATGCGACGAGTACTTCGCAGGCGGGTCGGGAAGAGTATGTCCTGGCTCATGATCGTCCTGATGCTTTGCGCCCAGGCGCAACAGGCCATGGCTCTGCCATCCAGTCCCAGCGTCAAAAATGGTGACGTGAAATTCTTCACCGTTGGAGACCGGCTGATCGTGGTCCAACAGAGCGGCAAGGCCATCGTCAACTACGGCAGCTTCAACATCGGGGGCAGCGAGACCGTTCGCTTCATCCAGCCCGGAAGCTCCGCGGCGATCCTGAACCGTGTCACGGGCGGGGGAGCCAGCTCCATTGACGGCAACCTGTTCGCCAACGGCCGGGTCTACCTGATCAACCCGAACGGCATCCTGTTCGGCGGCGGCGCAAATGTGAATGTCGGCAGCCTCGTGGCGTCGGCGATGAACATGAGCGACGGCGACTTCCTGTCGGGCAACCTGTTCTTCTCCGGCGGCGGCGGGTCGGTCATCAACAACGGCAGCATCTCTGCCGGTCGGGTCTACCTCGTCGGCGGCCATGTCGAGAACAACGGTCGGATCGGCGGCGGCAAGGTCGTCCTTGCGGCCGGCCAGCAGTCCGTCCTGATCGACAATGCCGGCGGCGGCGAAATCCGCCTCGTGATCGACGGCCAGGACGGAATCTTCACCAGCGCGCTGGACCGCGTGAATTACACGCAGAACATCTTCGACGAGGCGTTCTCGAACAACACGCGGACGGTCGCCGGCGCGGGCGCCGCAGCGACAGCCCAGGAAGAGGCCGAGGAGGCGTCGGACGGCTTGAGCGCCGAACTCTCCGACCTCGCCAGCCAGGAGACGATGGGAGGGGAAGAGATCATCGTCCCGATGGATGACAGCACGGATGGCGGCGAAATCGTGATCGATACGCCTGTCCAGCCTGCAACGGGCTTTGTCATCAACCGTGGCCAGATCGACGCGTCGGGAGACTCCGGCGGCGAAGTGAAACTGCGCGGCATTCGTGTCGGCCAGAACGGCGAAATTCATGCGGACGGAACCGTCGGCAACGGCGGCACGGTCGTGATGTATGGAACAGAAATCGTTCACGTGGACGACGCCAGCACGACGACGGCGAACGCGGGGCTTAATGGCCATGGCGGCGCGATCGTTATCTTTGGTGAAGACGCGGCCTTGATCGACACGGGATCCAAGATCGAAGTCAAGGGCGGCCAGGAATCCGGAGACGGCGGCTTCGTTGAAATCTCAGGCGCTCAGGTCGAAATCGGCGAATACGGCGATGCCTCGGCGCCGAATGGCAAGCAGGGCACCCTCCTGATCGATCCGCACAATTTCTGGATCGATAACCTCGACACAGCCAACATCGACTTCTCGGACGGCCTCCAGGCGATCGTCCCGACGGAAGACGGCTCCTCGGGCGCGAACATCGGCGACGTGATCGACGTCATGCAGGAGTACGGCGGCTTCGTGGTGGATACGCACACCGGCGGCAGCGACCCCGGCAACATCTACCTCCAGGCGAACCTGAACTTCGACGGCACGCCGGATCCTGAAGCTTTCATCCTGAAGGCGGCTGGCTCGATCTTTATCCAGAACTCGATCTTCGACGGATCGCCTGGCGGCGATTCGCTCGACATCGGCCTTCTCGCTGACAATGCCATCAGCATCACGGCCTCGATCAACTCCGGCGGCGGCCGCATCGGCCTTGTCGCGAACAACGGTGTCACCGTCAGCTCTTCGCTGACTTCAGGCGGCGGCGAGATCGACATCATCTCGAAGAACTCCAGCGTGACGATCAACTCGTCGGTGAACTCCGGAAGCGGCGCGATGATTATCAGCGGCGACGGCAACGTGAACATCAACAGTTCCGTGACATCCAGCGGCGGTGACCACTCGATCTACGCCGGCGGCAACCTGAACATCAGCGGCAATGTCAGCTCGGGCGGCGGCGAAATCCTCGCGGCGGCGGGCAACCAGGTCACGATCAACAACGCGGTCAATGCCGGCAGCGCACGGGTTACGATCCTTGGCGGCAATGGCGTGACGCAAAACTCCGGTGGCGACATCACCGCAGGCGGCGACGTGGCTGTGGCCGCGACAAACGGCTTCATCAATATGGCGGATGGCGCGACGACGACCTCGGGCGGCGGCGACCTGCTCTATTTTGCGACGACCTCGGCCGATATCACGGGCCTGAATTCGGGCGGCGGACGCACGATCGTAGCCGCTTCCACGATCACGGATGCCGGCAACAGCTCGCCCGATGTCCGCGCCTTCCAGGCCCTGCTCGCTGCGACCAACGGGTCCATCGGCATGAACTCCGCGAATGGACTCGATATCGATGTGGACGAGCTGTCGGCCATCGCGACCGGCTCCATCCGCCTCGAAGATTCCGACAACCTGACCATCGGCACGTTTGACCAGGCCAACTTCGTCATCGCGGGTCCGACGGGCGTGACGTACTCCTTCCAGATCGGTCCCGTCTCCGGCCTGATCTCAACCGCGGGCAGCGAGCTCACGGCCCGCACGCTCAATGGCGGACTTGTGGTCGATGCGCCGGTATTCCTCGGCGGAGCGGGCGCGCTGACTCTCGACGCCAACGGAGCTGGCGCCGACCTCACCATCAACCAGATCGTTGGCGCGACGAACGGTTCCGTCTCACTTCGCGCGGATGATGACGTATTCCAGAACAACGCTGTCGTAGGGTTGGGCTCCATCACCGCCCAGTCCGAGGGCGGCGATATCATCATGGCTGGCTCGCAAGCGGTTACATTCTCCGTGGGCGGCAGCGTGACGTACACGGCGGCGCAGAACATCGTGTCCGAGGAAATCCTGACCTCCAACGGAAGCATCAACGTGCGGGCCGGCAACTCGGTCACGCAGAACTCGATCATCGCCACGGTGGACGGGGGATCAGTCCTCGTCCAGGCGGGAAGCGGTTCGATCCGCATGAACTCGGCCAGCAATGTCCTGACCGTCGCAGGCGATGGCAGCATCACCTACACGGCCGCGCAGAACATCGTCGTCCAGGAACTCATCACCTCCAACGGAAGCATCAACGTCCGCGCAGGAGGGTCGGTCACGCAGAATGCAACAATCCTCACCCTCGATGGTGGCGGCGTGAACGTACAGGCGGGCTCCGGCAGCATTCGCATGAACAACGCGAGCAATGTCCTGACTTTCGCGGGTGACGGAACGATCACTTACACCGCTGCGCAAAATATCGTGGTTCAGGAACTCCTGACCTCGAACGGCTCCGTCAACGTCCGCGCGGGCAACTCGGTCACGCAGGAGGCGGTCATCGCATCCCTCGCTGGTGGCAGCGTCCTCGTGCAGGCCGGCACGGGTTCCATTCGAATGAACAGCCAGAGCAACGTCCTTGGTGTTGCGGGTGGCAATGTTACCTACACGGCGGCGCAAAACATCGTCGTCTCGGGCGGTGGACTGATCTCGACCAACGGCTCTGTGTTCGTCCGCGCGGGCAATGCGGTCACGCAGGATGCGGCCATCCTCAGTACTGCCAATGGCAACGTAACAGTCCAATCGGGTAGCTCGTCGATCCGCATGACGACGAACGGGGTTACCGCGGTATTTGACGGCGACATCCTCTACACAGCTGCGACGCATATCGTCACGGGTCCGATGCTGACGAGTAACGGCACGATCAACATCCGCGCCGGCCAGAATGTCACCCAGGAGGGTGCGATCGCCAGCCTGGGCGTTGGCAACGTCCTCGTCCAATCTGGCCAGGGCAGCATCTTTATGGTCGATGCCACCAATGTGCTGACCGCCGTGGCCAACGGGAGCCTCACCTACACGGCGGCCCAGAATATTGCCATCAATGGCAAGGGCCTGATCAATACGGGCGGCTCCGTCTTTGTCCGCGCCGGCAATTCGGTCACACAGAACTCGACTATCGCGTCCGTGGCGGGTGGCATCGTCCACGTGCAGGCCGGGTCGGGCTCCATCTTCATGAGCAGCGCCAGCAATGTCCTGAGCGTGGCGGGTGGAAGCGTCACCTACACGGCTCAGGATAACATCGTGATCTCCGGCAACGGCCTGATCTCTACGAACGGCTCGGTCTTCGTGCGCGCGGGCAATGCGATCACGCAGGACGCGGCCATTCTCAGCACGGACAACGGCGACGTGTTGGTGCAGTCCAGGAATAGTTCGATTCGCATGACGACGAACGGGGTCACCGCGGTGTTCGACGGCGACATCTTCTACACGGCGGCCGTGCATATCGTCTCGGGTCCGATGCTCACCAGCAACGGCAACATCAACGTGCGCGCCGGCCAGTCGATCACGCAGGAAGGCGCAATCGCCAGCCTCGGCTTGGGCAGCGTACTCGTGCAGGCCGGGCAGGGCAGCATCACCATGGCGAACGTGAGCAACGTCCTCACCGCCGTGGCGAATGGAAGCATCACCTATACCGCCGCGCAGAATATCGCGATCAACGGCAAGGGCCTGATCAATACAAGCGGAAGCATCTTTGTTCGCGCCGGCAATGCGGTGACGCAGAACGCCGTCATCGCCTCGGTGGATAACGGCAACATCCTGGTCCAGTCGCGCAACAGCTCGATCCGCATGACCACGAATGCGGTGACGGCGGCGGGTGACGGCAACATCACCTACACGGCGGCGGTCGATATCGTCGCCCAGGAACTGATCACCAGTAACGGCAACATCTTCGTCCGCGCCGGACAGTCGATCACGCAGGAAGCCGTGTTCGCCAGCCTTGCGGGCGGCGATGTCCTGGTGCATGCCGCGAATGGCGACATCTTCATGGTGAGCAATGTCCTGACCTTGACGGGCGGCGGTGACATCGGCTACCGCGCCGGCGACGACATGCAGATCGCGAGCCTGATCACCACAAACGGCCAGATCACGGCTATAGCCGGGGATAGTATCCTGCAGGTCAGCAATATCTATAACGTGGGTGTCGGCACAATCGATGTGGAAGCGCAGACTGGGTCCATTACCATGCAGACCGGTACGATCACCGCCGCGCTCGCGGGCAACATCCGTTACGCGGCGGATGGCAATATCATCGTGGCCACGATCGCGACGACCACAGACAACGTTCGAGTCCAGTCGGCGAACGGTTCCATCCTGGATGACGGCGGAACGCTCCCGAACATCATCGCCGTGAACGCCCAACTCTCCGCCCCTAACGGCGGCGTCGGCATCACGGGTCCGGGAACCAACGACCCGCTGGAGACGGTCATCTCGACGCTCGCGGGTGAGGCGGGATCGCACAGCATCAACCTCATCAATCTTGTCCCGCTCACGATCGACACCGTGCCGCCAATCGATGTGAATCGTGTTCAGCCCGATGGCACACCCACGGTGCTGGCGGGAACATCGCTGTCCGGCCTTACGACCACGGGCGGCGGCCACATCGTAGTCCTGAACGCCTCGTCCATGACCGTGAACCAGCCCGTCCAGGCAGGGGAGGATGGCAATATTCTCCTCGCGACGATTACTGGTGTGACCCAGAACATCACGCTCAACTCGTCGGTCTCATCGGGCAGCGGCGACATCAGCCTGATCTCCGGCAACAGCATCATTCAGAATGCGGCCGGCGACGTGTCCACGTTCGGCGGCGACGTGGTGGCCCTTGCCATCGCGGGTGACATCCAGATGGCTGACGGAGCGACCACCGAGTCGCACGACGGCAACATTGTCTACCTCGCCACGACCAACGCCATCCTCGGCGGACTTGATGCCCACACCGGCATGGTCAGCGTTGTGACGTTCCAGGGCAGCGTCCTTGATGGCGGCGATACGCATACCGACATCGTCGCGAATGCGGCGCAGATCATCTCGGCGGGCAGCATCGGCACAACCTCCAACGGTATTGAAACGACCGTGGACACCATCGCGGCGCTCACGCAGGACGGACCGATCAAGATCACGGAGAGCGACGACGTCGTGATCGGCACCGTGGGTCCCGTCAATGCCCGCATCGTTACGCCCGACGCGACGACGATCACGACGAGCATTGTCGCCATCGCCGGCCTTATCGTGACGAACGGCGGCTCCATCCTGTTCGACACCGTGGACGGAACGATCACCATCACGAACCCCGTCCTCGACCTTGCGGCGGGCAATATCATGATCGATGCGAATGGCGCGGGTAAGGATGTAGTCATCAGCAATTTTGTCGTAGCGGCAAACGGCCACGTCTCGATTCTCGCCGACGACTCCGTTCTCCAGTACAGCTCGCTGGCGCAGACGGGTACGAACCGCACGATTGAGGTCGAGGCCTTCACGGGGTCCATCTGGATGGCCGAGAACGCCGTTACATTCGGTGCGGGCGAAGTGCGCTATGTTGCTGAAGAAGATGTCACGCTCGGCAGCCTCATCTCGACCAGCACGAACACGGTCAGCGTGATTGCCAACACCGGCTCGATCCTCGACGGCGGGGATGCCCTCCAGAACATCATCTCGCTCCGCACGCGCCTTGTTGCGGCGGACGGTGTCGGCGCCGAAGTGGATCCGCTGGAAACGTTGACCGGATTCCTCGCGGCTCGCGCCGGTGGGGGCGGCATCCACATCGTGAACAGCTCCACGATCGTGATCGACACGATCCCGGATGTAACGGTGCAGCGCGTGAACCCGGATGACTCGCTGACAGCGATTACGGATCCCGCACTCAGCGACCTGCGCACGACCGACAACGGCGACATCGATCTTGAGACGGTCAGTGGCTCCATCATCGTGCAGGATGGCGATGCCCCCGAGGACTTCTACGGCATTGTCGCCGACGGCTCCGGCGAGATCTCGCTGCATGCGCACGGCACGAACGGGAACGTGATTGTCAACACGGGTATCCGCACCGCCACGGGCGATATCTGCATCCTCGCGGACAACTCGGTCTTCATCAACGCCCTCGACACGGCGGTCCAGACCGGCGGCAAGGGCGCCATTGCCATCCAGGCGGACGCGGACGAGAACAACGTCGGCAACTTCCTCCAGACCGCGGGCGTGATCCATACCGAGACGGGCAACATCTACATTGCCGGCTACAACGTCAGCCAGTTTGGCCCGAGCATGATTCACTCCTACGACGGGTCGATCATCCTCAACGCCGAGAACAACCTGACGATCGGCGGCGTGGGCGGAGTCCAGACCGAGAACGGCGACCTCGTCATCGGCGCAGGCCAGATCACGATCAACAGCATCCTCGCTGCGGACAAGGTGGCGTTGCGCGCGACGAAGGGCGACATCAAGGGCAAGGGCAAGGTTGTGTCCGAGGAAGCAAGCCTCAGCGCCCGGAAGAATATCGGCAAGTCTGACCAGCTCTTCACGGTCGATACGGACAAGCTCGCGACACACACGGACCTCGGGGACGTGTTCCTGCACGCCCTGGGCTCGGTGGAAGCGGCGGATGTCGATGGGCCGCGCGGCCTGCGTGCCGGTGTGCCGGATTGTGCGAAGGAAATTCCGATTCCCTTCATTCGTGACCTCAGCGGCATTACAGCCAACGACGACATGGTCCTCGTGGTCGATATCAACCTGTCCGGCAACAAGGTGGTCGCAGGCCACAATGCCGATGTGAAGGTCGACGGATCGGTCACCGGGCTGGACCTGATGGAAGCCACGCGTGGCAACCTGGATCTCCGTGTCGGCGGCGACTACTACGGCGACACCATTCGCGCCGGCCAGAACATCCGTGCCACGATCGGCGACGACATGGACATCAACAAGATGCAGGCTGGCGGCGATATCGACATGAAGCTCGGCGGCAACCTCACCTTCAACCTGATGGAAGCGGACGACATCTTCGTGCGCAGCGCGAAGGGCTCGATCAACATGGGCCGCGTCAATGCCAATGATCTCGCGCGCTTCGAGGCGGGTCACGCCATCCACGACAACGGCTCCTACATCCGCGCCGGTCGCGTCATCCTGATCGCAGGGGAAGACATCGGCGACAACAGCCCGATCAAGATGAGCGTCGGTCGCATCGTCACGATCCAGGCCGGCGGTAACATCCGCATTGTCCAGAACAAGGGTGGGGCAACCCCTGTTGGACTCATCAGCGCTGGCGGACGCGCCGAAGTCAGTGTCCCGAACGGCGGTCTTATCGACGACAACGGCTCGGGTCTGAACATCGAGGCGGAGAGCGCTTCCTTCAATGCGCAGTACCTCGGCACGTTGGCCGATCCGCTGGAAGTCAACATCGGCTCAGGCAACCTCGAAGTCGATGGCGCGGGTCTAAACGGCGACGACCTGCCCGAGGACTATATCTTCGTGCACCTGAACGGAAACGTGGACCTCGATAACGGCAAGCGTGTGGACTATATCGGCGCACTGCCAATCCCCGGCCTCGTGATCCTGAACGGCCAGGTCATCGGCGGCGACGACGCGTTGCTGCGCGAGATCTACCGCCATCAGGCATGGATGCAGGAAGTTCCCGTAATCGCCATGCCCGAGGGTGTCTTCGGTGAACCCTACTTTGTGGATATGACGACCCCGACGCGCGAAGCATGGGAAATCTTCATCCACCACATCCTGCGCGGTCAGTCCGAAATCACGACCAAGGACAAGGAACTCGAGAAGAAGGCCACGCAGAAGATCAACGTGGGGCCTTCGGCGAAGCTGGGGAACTAGTCTGTCGTAATCGTAATCATACTCATCGGCTCTTCCGGATCGAATGGGGGGAAGACGGGATGAGAAGAAGATTATGATTATGATGAAGAGGCTGGGGCGGCGTCACCCGGATCCTTGGTGCCGCGGTACATCTCGAACTCCAGCAGTCGGCATTCAATCTGGCTGTTATACAGCGTGATGCGTCGGCTGGAGCGCAGGCCAATCTTCTTGGCGAGGCCGAGGTTGCCCGTAAAGGCGTAGCCTTTGTACCCCGCGCAGGACTGCTTGAAGAAGTCGCCCACCGCTTTGTACAACGGCTCCAAGTCCTTCTCGTCGCCCAATCGTTCCCCGTAGGCCGGATTCATCATGATGACGCCGGGCGGTTGGGGAATGCGTGTTTCACGGAAGTCACAGGTCACAAACTCGATCGATGATTCAAGTCCCGCGCGCTGGGCATTCTGTCTCGCCGCGCGGATGGCGGCGGGTGATAGGTCCGACGCGATGATCGGTACGGGCAGTTTGGCAAGCACCTTCGCCTTGGCTTCATTCACCAGCTTCTGCCACGCCTGCTGCTTAAAGCCCTGCACATGCATGAAGCCAAAGCTCTCGCGGAGTAGGCCGGGCGCGATGCGCAGGCCGACGAGCGCAGCTTCAATGGCGAGGGTGCCGCTACCGCACATGGGATTGACGAAGGGCGTTGTTCCGTCCCAACCGCTCGCCATGACGCAGGCCGCCGCGAGAGTCTCCTGCATCGGCGCATCCATCGGCACGATGCGATAGCTCCGGCGGTTCAGTGGTTCGCCTGCTGTGTCGATGAACACCCGCGCGTCCTGGTTGCGCCAGAAAAGATGGACCACGGCTCCGTTGCGATCGCCGCCGGTGTTGGGACGCCTTCCGCAGGCCTGGGTCATGCGGTCGACAATGGCGTCCTTGCACTTCAGCGTCGCGTAGCGTGAATCGCGGATCGAGGGATGCTCGACGGTCGAAGTGATCGAGAGTTCGATATCCGGAACCAGTACGTTTTCCCACGGGTAAGCGTTGACCTGCTTGTACATCTCGTCGGGCGACCGGGCATTGAAGGCGTGCAGTTCCTGCAGGACGCGGTGTCCGGTCCGGAGATGCAGGTTGAGGCGCATGATGTCGTCCAATGTGCCAGACGTTTCGACGGCGGAAAGGAACTCGTTGCGGACGGTGAGTCCGAGCGCCTTCACCTCGGCAGCAAGGAAAGGCGGGATACCGCGCGCACAGGTGATCAGGATGGGCCAGGTCGCATTCATGCAGCGGACCATCTCATACCGCGCCGACGATCAAAAGGGCTTTTCCTCGGCTGGCTCGGGCAACAGCCATGGACGAACCCATGCCAGCAGCGTGGGCAGGACCAGCGTGGAAAGGATGACGACGGAAAGGATGCCGATGGTCATGAGTGCGGCGAATGACGCGAGTCCGCGGTGCTCCGTGAACATCAGCGTGCCGAAACTAGCCACATTGGTCGCGGCGGTGAGGATGATGCTGCGGCCCGTTCCCTTCAGCATCTTGGCCGTGTCGCCTTGCTCCTCCTTGAAGCGATGGAGGATGTGGACGCCGCTATCCACGGCGGAGCCGATGATCAGCGGTATGGCCATGACGTTGATGGAGTTAAAGGCCAGGCCGAAGAGCTTCATGAGGCCTTGAAGCGATGCGATGCTGAGTAGTGTCGGGAGGATGGCGAAGAACGTGTGTCGGAAGTTTCTGAAGTCCAGCCCGACGCATACCGTGACGATGAGCAGTCCCAGCCCGGCCGTGATGAACATGCCACGCTTGGATTGTTCCACCATGAACTGGCCCAGCATCGGCATCCCCGTGACACCGGCGTCAATGGCCTGCATATGGTGGATGAACTCCGTCTGGCCTTCGGGGCTCCAGACATCGCCTTGCGGGTAGGCATAAACAGCGAAGCGGTCGTTCTCGCTCTGGAAGGCGTTCCGGTAGCCCGCGGGAATGCTTGCGGGGTCAACACCCATGTCTGTCAGCATATCGATATCGGCGATCGATCGGACGTCGCCGACGGTCGGATCCCCAAGCAGTGAATCAGCCAACCGTCGTGCCTTCTCACGCGTATCGGTCACAAACACCGCAAACTGGGGCGAGAGGTTCGATCGTTTCACCATCTCGCGCTCCAACCGGACCGCTTCGGAGTTGCGCGGTTCCAGATTGAGATAGTCCGCGTCAAAGGTCGGCTTGCCCACGAAGAAGCCCACGATCACGAGAATGAGCAGTCCGATCGCCACCCGCTTGCGCTGCAGGGCGACCAGTGTGCTGCCCACACGGTCCGTGAAGGGCTTGGGAAGGCCTATTCGCGGCGTCATGCGGTGCCACAGGGCCAGTAGAGCCGGAAAGAAGGTCACCATGGCCAGCAGGCAGGCGAGAACGCCATTGCCGGCAATGATGCCCAGCTCAGCGAAGCCGCGGAAGCCCGAGAATGTCATGGCGTAGAAGGCAAGGGCTGTGGCGAGGCCACCGGTGAGCAGACCCCTCGCGACAGACGAAACGGCGACAGGGATGGCCTCGGCTTCGTCAACGCCGGCAGTGATCAGTTCCTCCACGCGCCCGACAATATGGACTCCGAACTCGATCCCGAGGCCGAAGAGAATCGAGGCGAAGAAGGACGAGAGCAGCGTCAGGTGTCCGGGAAACCCTGCGGTGATGCCGGTTGTGACCATCACGGCAACCATCAGGGTCAGCATCGCGAGCACGGGCCGGCGCACTTCGTGAAATGCGAGCATGAACACAGATGCGATAAGGGCGAAGGAGATGACGGACAGCTTGGAGATGTCGCGCTTGATGACGTCGCGGTCATCGATTGCATATTCCGGAATGCCCGTCAGGCCCGCGCGAATGCCGCGGGCTTCGAGATCTGCCGACGTGAGGACCGTGCGCACGGATTCAACGAGAGGACCGATCGTGTCGGCCGACGACGTGGTGTCATCCGGCTGGATGAACACAAAGGCCATCTGCCCGTCGTGTGACATGACGTGACTATCGAGATCCAGTTCATTCAGGACTTCCGGATCAACGGGCAGGCGATCGAGAACCGACCTCACGCCTTCCACCGCGCGCAGCCCCGGTCCAAGGCTATCCACGGCCTCTCGCAACTCACCAGCGTTCCTGCCCTCAAGCACAGCGACAAGGACGTTGGGCGTTCCAAACTCCTCCGCAAAGTCCAGGAAGCGTCTCACGGGCGGAAGATCGGGATCGATAAGATCGAGATTTGATGTCTTGAGCGATAGCGATGTGATTGCAGCCGCCATGCAGGCCAGAGCGAGCAGCGTCGAAATCGCGATCACGCGGAAAGGGTGAACAACGGAATACCGGGCGATGGATCCAAAGAGCCGGGTGATCATGGCGCAATCTCCGCACGCATCAAGAGTGTCGGCATGCTCCATGACAGGTTCTTGCGGGCGGCGGCCGTAGCGAACCGCGGCAGTGCGTCATCCGGTGCATCAACGGAGAGGCGGAACGTGCCGAAGTGGCATGGGATCACCGTGGCGGAGCCCAGCATCAGGGCGGCTTCGACAGCTTCATCGGGCGACATATGATGCCGTTTGAGAGGTATGCGCGGGCTGTAGGCGCCGATGGCGAGGATGGCAATGTCGGGATGGTATCGGTCGCGAATTCCGGCGAAGTCGTTCTTGAAGCTCGTGTCGCCGGAGAAGTAGACGCTGGTGGTGCCATCCGAAATCACATAGCCCACGGCGAGGAACCGACTGGCCCAGGGATGATAGCGGTGGCCGTTATGTGCCGCCTGGACTGCGGTGACGGTGAGGGAGCCGACGACGCAGGATTCATGAAGGGAAAGGCTTTGCAGCCTCGCGCCTTTCTGCTGAACGCGAGTGGCGAAGGACGCGCTGCCGTCCGGCAGGATGAGCGTGTCGAGCCGGGGAATCGCGCAGAGGGTATCAAGGTGCATGTGATCAAAGTGCGCGTGACTCACCAACGCTGCATCGATGTGTCCGAGGTCCTGCGGTGTCACCGTGCGTTCCATGAAGCGCGCGGATACCGTGCAGTGATCGCCCAGGTTTGGATCGAGAAGTAGTCTTGAGCCATGCCATTGGATGAGAAACCCCGCGTGACCCAACCATGCGATGGAAAGCTGCGATTCATCCATTACGGATACTCCCAGCATGGGCGCCCGCAGCTCTGGGTCGATGAGGTTCCAACCGGTCGCTTCCTGCCATGGTTGCTCGCGATGGAACCAACCGAACAGCGAAAGCCCAACGAGCAGGACGATGGCCAGCGCCGCAAGGGAGAGCAGCTTCCGTGGACGCGGCTTCATGACGTCGGCGCGGCGCCTTCCTTCGCTGTGTGAATGCTTTTCAGGAAACTCACGATATGGGCGACGTCGCGGTCGCTCAAGGTTTCATGTCCGGGCATGGTGGTGCCTGCGACACCGAACTTCACGATACGGGCGAGGCCGATACCCGCGTCTTCCCCCGCCGGAATATGGACGAAATAGCCTTTGCGCAGGTTGAGCGCAGGTCGATTCACTAGAGGTGAAAGCGGGCCATCACCGGCTCCTTCCATGCCGTGGCATGGCGAGCAGGATTGCTTGAATGCCCTTTGACCGGCATGGGACTTACCCGATTCGAGTGGGAAGGACGGGACCCAGCTGCGGGTGAATGCGAGTCGTTCTTCCCGTGTCGAGGCGCCGCGGTCGAGCAGGTACGCGACCAGGTCATCGCCACGGCGGCTCTCGCCGCGGAAGAGGTGTTCGTACGAAGGCATCTTTGAGCCCGGCGAGACGGAGGATGGATTCATCAAGTGGAGACGTTGCCATATCGCGTCGCGACGGTTGCCCACATTCATGAGGTCGGGTCCCTGGCGGCGATTGCCGATCATGGGCGGCGCTTCGGTGTAATCCACCTCGCGGAACGGTCCCCAGAACTCCACATCCTTCGTGCCGGGTCGAATGAATTGGGAATGGCAGTTCATGCAGCCCTCCTCGCGGTAGACACGCTGGCCGTGGCTGACGGGTGTTTCGTCAGGCAGTCTGCCCGTAACCGCAGCTTTCGAGGAGTCTTGGCTGAGCTGGAAGACCAGTGGGACGAGGGCGAGGGCCGACACGGATCGAAACGCGGTGCTGGTATAGAAGAAGAGTCCCCCGGCAGCTACGCCTGCGCCGGCAACGGCGAGGGCGAGCATCGGGATGTGATGGATATGCTGGGCTATACCTACGCCGATTCCGGAGCCGATCCAGCCCGCAATGCCGTAAAGCGCAGCCGAGCGCCAGCGCGCGGAAACGAGTCCCTGTTCATTGCTGTATGAGGACGGATAGGCGACGAGGCAAACGGAGTACGCTGAAATCCCCGCCGCGTAGAGCAGCGATGCGAGCGACGTGGTGCCTGCTCCGGCCTCCAGGATGGGGAAGGACGTGGCGAACAGGAGATAGGCGCCGATCAGGATTCCGAAGAAATAGCCGCGATCGAGAAGGATACCGACGATGAGGGCTGCGATGAAATGCGCGGAGCCCATCATCCATTTCTGGTCGATGCTTTCCCACGTCAGATGCTTGAGCGACGCGGAATCCTGGATCACGGCGAATGCCGCGGAATCGAGTCCGATCAGGGCGGCAAACGCAAGTGTCACGCCAGCCAATGCCCAGCCGGTGAAACTGGCCCGTGACATGGTCGCGGGGAGAAAACGGCTGATGCCTTCACGCTGCAGCAACACCATGACGCCCGCAGCGAGACACAGGGCTGAGCTCACGGCGACCTGCACAGACGCGGAAGCTTCGAAGAGCCCCGGAATATTGCAGATGAAATAGGCGAGGCCGGTGCCGAATCCAACCGACACGCCGAAGAGCCGCTTGCCGAGCCACGCGGAAAGCTGGGATGCGAGGCTTACCGTGAGCACGGCCGTGGATCCTCCGATCATACAGGATACGAGACACAGACCTGTTGCGCTGGATATGAAGAGCGAAAGAACCGCACTGCCGCTGCAGGCGAGAAGCCCCAAGAGGAGAAGCTTCGGTACGGTGACTCTCTTCAGCGCGACGGCTGTTACGAAGCTGAAGACGAGTCCCGAGAGTCCCATGCAGCCCATGGCCCGATCCACCAGGCCGGGAATGGTGTCGTGCGCGTGGAGAAGTCGAAGGAATCCAAACTGTGCGTACAGCAGAAAGAAGACATACGTCGCAGTGACGGCGAGAACGCCGGCCAGGCGTTGCATGATGGAAGGATGTGAGCTGGAGGCGGAACGATTCACGGATTGGATTTCACCCGATGGAGAAGGATGGCCTGCGTGGTTGCGAAGAGGGTGTCCGTGGCGAAGACCGATATCCAGGCCATGCCCAGCAGGCCGGACAGAATCGCCGTTAGAGAAAATGTGGCGATGCAGATACGGACGAACATCGTGATCTCAAGCATGGCGATGAAGCGATCCGTGCGCTTTGCGGGATCCTTCTGCAGATAGGGCAGGAAGTAGCTCGAACCGATGGCGAAGACGAACGCGCCGATGAATCGAATGTAGACAGGCTCTGCGACCTCTTCCGGAATGAGCATCAGGCGGAGCGTGAGCGCAGGGGCGAACATCAACAGCAGGCCCGTCAATGCGTCACAGGCACCGGCGCAGGCCGAGTAGATCCGGATAATTTTCATCATGATGGCGATTCCTTCAAATACCGCAGCGTTGATGTGAACCACGACAGGGAGGCTGAGAACATCGCAAACCCGCCCACGAGGCGAAGGAGGTACAGGAAGTCGGCGTGACACTCCGACTGGAAGAGCAGGGCGGGGTGCGAGGCCTCGAACGTGCCGAGCAGCATGAGCGCGCCAATATGCGACAGGCATCCCATATGCCAGAGCATGAAGGGGAGCGGCTGGCTCAGGGCGGACGAACATGGGCCGGCGTCGTCAAGTCCTTGCAGAATCAGCACGAGGAAGCTCGTCAGCATTCCCGCCATGGCAAGGTGCGAATGGGCCACGAGGGCGTTGGTGAATTTCCATCGCTCCAGGATGCCAGGGAGAAAAGTGAACAGCGCGGTTGCGAGGAGGAGGGAGCCCCAGACGCATAGGGCGATCAACCACGGCTTGCTCTGTCGCGGCCATGTGAAGGCGCGGAAGTAGTATGTGAACGCGGGCAGCCAGACGAGCAGGCTGAAGAGTCCGACCTGCTGAAGACGTTCATGGTGCGAGTGGTTGCCGTGGTCGAGAAGGAAGAATGCGGCGTAGTGGACGAGAAGGAGAGCGAAGGTGCCCCGGACGGGTGACCAACCGCGCTGGCGCTGCAGACCCATGACGAGCGGGCTGACCCAGATGATGGCGACGATGCCGAGCGTACTGCCGAGCAGGCTTCCGCCTGTCGCGCCGCCACTGTCTGGATTGATCGGCGGATAATGTGCGGGGTTCGCCGACCAGTACATGACAGGCGGCACGAGCCAGAGAAGGAGCAGGAACGCGCCTTTTGCGAGCGTTGCAGGTCGGGAGAGTCCTGTGTCGCCGGCATCAAGAAGGCGTCTGATGAATGAAACGGATAGGACCAAGGCGAGGTAGGAGAGGCTGAGTGTGATGGCTACGCGCGAGGGGCCGCTCCACTCCATGAAGAGTTTGCCGCTTGTGTTTCCGGACAGCCAGGACAGGACGCCGAAGGCGAGAGCGACGGACCAGATTGATACCGCCGAAGCGGCCCAGCCGCGCAAGCCATGCGCGGGCAGGTACATGCGGAAGAGAAGTCCGAGCAACGGAATGCTGCACCAGCCGTAGAGCTGCGTATTGAGATGAACCGTCACGAGTCGCCCGTAGTTGAACGGAGCGAACGCCGCGTTCCATGCGGGGAAGATCAGGAGAAGGGCGAGCACGATGCCGACCGCATTGCCGACAACGAGCCACAGCAGGCTATGCAGTTGCACGACCTGTTGGACATTGTGTGGGCTTGGTGTCGAAGTGGGCATCGGGGAATCCGCATGGCTCAGGCTGCCTGGGTGATCCGGCCACGCAGTAGCGCCGCCTCGGCCTCGAGCACGAGCTGCAGCTTGCAGAGAGAAGTCCATCCGGCGCCGTCATCCGGCAGGTGGCCCAGCGCATCGCGGCCCGTAGCGAGAAGCGAGGACAGCCGGTTCATCGCTTCCAGCAGTCCGGCCACGATGGCAAAATTCGGGCGGCCGAGGCCTTCATCCCGTGATGTCGATTTCCCGGTCTCCTCGGTGGAGAGCAGGCAGTCCTTCAGGTCATCCATGATCTGGTACGCGAGGCCCCATGCCGTGGAGAGTTCCTCCAGCAGGTTGAGCGTCACCGGGGAGCAACCTGCCACGATGGCGGGCAGGAGCAGGGTGAGGCGGATCAAGGTCACGGTCTTTCCCTCCGCGACGCGGAGGACGTCGTTCATCGTGCGCTGCGAGTCGGCGAAATGCAGGTCGC
>CAZCZZ010000049.1:27793-31317 GCA_964503335.1 uncultured Verrucomicrobiota bacterium | reverse complement strand
GGCATGAAGTAGAACATCAGGCCGAGGTAGGAGGTGGTCAGGAAGAATGCGACCGCGTTGAGGCCGTACCACCACTGCGTCAGCGCGACCTGCACGCCGGCGAAAATTGAGTAGCTCTTGGTCAGCGTGACGGGAATCGCGAGCGAGTTGACGATGTGCAGCATCGCCACGGTGATGATCGTGGCGATGTAGAACCAGATCGCGACGTACATGTGGCGCTCGCGGCGCTTGATGATCGTGCCGAAGAAGTTGATCGCGAAGATCACCCACACCACGGCGATGAGGATGTCGATCGGCCACTCCAGCTCGGCGTACTCCTTGCTCGACGTGATACCGAAGGGGAGCGTGACCGCGGCGAGCACGATGACAAGCTGCCAGCCCCAGAAGTGCAGGGTGCTGAGCAGGTCGCTGAACATGCGCGCTTTGCAGAGGCGCTGCAGCGAGTAATAGACGCCCATGAAGATGCCGTTGCCGACGAAGGCAAAGATCACGGCATTTGTGTGGAGCGGACGCAGGCGGCTGTAGGTCAGCTGGGGAATGCCGCCGCTGGCGCCGGGCCATACGAGCTCGATGGCGATGTACAGGCCCACCAGGAATCCGACCACGCCCCAGATCATGGTCGCCAATGCGAAGTTACGTACCGTCCGGTTGTCGTACCGGAACGTCTCTATTGTTGTCATGTGATCCTCTTGTTCGTCTCTGTCTTCTTCATGTCCTCTTCCGTCAAAATTCTCATCGAGGGCGTCTCGATGTCCTTGTACTGCCCGCTGCGCACAGCCCAGATGAAGAAGCCGAGAAAGCTCACGGCGACCAGCAGGCTGAAAAAGATGAGCAGGTAGAGCATGTTCATCGCAGGTTGTGCCTCCGCCCTGCGAGATGGGTCGCACCGACTGAGAAGCCGATGACCGAGAAGGAGCTCAGCGGCATCAGCATCGCGGAGATCATCGGCGAAAGATGACCCGTCGCGGCGATCGTCACGGATACGACGTTGTAGGTGAGCGAAATCGCGAACGCGGCCTTGAGGATGCGCACCGCGCTGCGCGAGAAGGCGAGGTGCGTCGAGAGGTTGCCGAACTGGCGCGCATCCAGGATCGCGTCGCTCGACGGCGTGAAGGCGGCGATGTCCTCGGCCACGGCAATTCCGACGTCGCCTTGCTTCAATGCACCGGCGTCGTTGAGTCCGTCGCCAAGCATCAGCACACGGCGCCGCCTGGCCTGCAGATCCCGCACAAAGGCGAGTTTGTCGTGGGGGCTTTGGCCGAAGAGGATATCCGTGTCAGACCCGTAAAGGTCTGTGAGCGTAGCCTTCTCCGCTGGAGAGTCCCCGGAGATCACGGCCATCTTGAAGCGAGCAGACAAGCTCCGGATCAATTCGCCGAGGCAGGGACGATAGGCATTGCGGACGAGGAAGCGGCCGCGCACCCGTCCGTCGACCTCGACGTAGACCGCGCTGGCATCGTCGCCGGATGCCGCGAGCCAGGTCTTTGAGCCGAGGCGAAAGGCGTGGCCGCGAACGGACCCCTTGACGCCGCACGCCGGCGCTTCGCGGTAAGACTCCACCAACTCGTCGGCCTCGCGCGTGGCGGCGATTGCGCGGCTCATCGGATGCGTCGAGTGGCGGGCGACGGACGCGATGGCGACGTACTCCTCTTCGGTCAGCTGTTCGCCCTGGTAGATCAAGTCCGAATGACGTCCGCTGGTCAACGTGCCGGTCTTGTCGAATACGATCGTATCGAGTGACGCCATGGATTCGACCACACCCGCGCTGCGCAGATAGACGCCGTTGCGTCCGAGGATACGCATCGCGGTGCCCAGCGTGAACGGGGCGGCGAGGGCGAGGGCGCAGGGGCAGGCCACGATGAGGACCGAAGTGAAGGCCCTCATCGCCACGTCCGTGTTCATGACATACCAGTATGCGGCGACGCCGAGCGCGACGACGATGACGGCGTAGGTGAAGTAGCGTCCTGCGGTGTTTGTGAGATTGTGCAGGACGTCTTCTGACGGCTTGCGGAACGTTTCGCTATTCCACAATGAGGTCAGGTAGCTCTGAGAAACCGGCTTCACCATTTCGACTTCGATGGCGCTACCGGTCTGCCTGCCGCCCGCGAAGAGGCGTTCGCCGGATTCCCGGGTCACCGGCGACGATTCGCCGGTGACGAAGCTGTAGTCGATGGCTGCATCCCCGCTGATCAGGATGGCGTCTGCCGGGACGATTTCGTTGTGACGGATCATCAAGCGGTCGCCTACATGAAGGTCCGTGATGGGCACGGGTCGATCACCAGCTGCCGAGCGGCGAACGACCGAAAGAGGGAAGTACGACGTGTAGTCGCGGTCGAAGGCGAGCGTCTCGTAGGTCTTGCTTTGGAACCACCGTCCGCAAAGCAGGAGGAAGACGAGTCCGGCAAACGAGTCGAGGTAGCCTTCTCCGCGGTGCAAGGCGATGTCGTACAGGCTTTGGAGGAACAGCGCGGCTAGGCCAAGCGCAATGGGCACTTCAATGCGCAGCGCCCTCTGTCTGAAGGAAACCCAGGAAGCGTGCCAGTAATCAGAAGCGCAGAAGAGCAGCACCGGCGTGGCGAGGATGAGGCTGATGACGCCGAGAAATCGCTGCAACAGTCCCTCGGTGGCAGGGTTCAAGCCCAGGTAAGACGGGAAGCTGAGCAGCATGATGTTGCCGAAGGCGAAGCCGGCGATACCGATCCGGAGAGCGAGCCCGTTCGCGGTCTGGGGCCGCGTAGCTGCGGCGGCTTTGCCGAGATCGAGTGCGGGCTTGTAGCCGAGTGAAGCGAGGAGGCTCACGAGTTCTGACAGGGCTACCTTGGACTCCTCGAACTGGATCGCAACCTCACGGCGGCTGAAGTTGACTTCGGAGCGGCCGATGCCCGGCTTCATCTGGAAAAGATTCTCCAGCAGCCAGACGCAAGCGACGCAATGGATCGCGGGAATGTGGAAGGTCACGCGGCACGTGGTGCCGTCGGTGAAGTCCACGATCCGGTCTCGCAAGCCCTTGTCATCAAGATAGGAGAAATCCTCGCCGCCGAGTCCGTCCATGCGGACGCCCGGCGTATCGTTCAGCGCGTAGAAGCGGGAGAGGCCGTTGTCGCGGAGAATGTCGTGCACCGTGCGGCAGCCGGCGCAGCAGAAATAGTGGTCCGCGGCTGAGATCGACAGGTCGGGACACGTCGTGCCGCAGTGGAAACAGGCGGGAAGGTCGATCACCTCTGTCGAGGTGGCATCGAGGGCGGCAGCCTGCAGGGTTGTAATGCGGATATCCATTGTCGGAATTAGCGCAGATTGACAGAATCGTGTTTTGCTTGGCAATCATAAATTGGATATTGATTATCCGAATTATCAGGTTATCTTCCGTCCATGCTGTTGACCAAGACATCCGAACTAGCCATCCAGAGCCTCCTCTATCTGGCCCGGAAGCCCGCGGGATACCTGCTGAATCCGGACGAGATTGCGACCCAGCTTTCCGAGTCGCGGACCTACATTTCCAAGGTGTTGCGCATGCTGGCGCAGGG
>CAZCZZ010000049.1:0-27693 GCA_964503335.1 uncultured Verrucomicrobiota bacterium | reverse complement strand
GGCGCCACGGCGCAGACCCACGACGACTTCAGGAAGGTGCAGGGCTCCTTCGAGAAGGCGATGCAGGGCGCGGCATGGGCGAAGGAGTTGGGCATTCCGCTTCAAGTGAACACGGTGCTCGGTGCCTGGAATGCCGATGAGTTCGATGAAATGGCCGCACTGGTCACCCGGTTGGGCATTGTCTTTTGGGAAGTGTTTTTTCTTGTGCCTACGGGGCGCGGAACTGAATTGAAGGGCTGCAGCGCCGTGCAGATGCGCCGGCTGTTCGAGCGTATGGTGGACCTCTCCAAGTCGGTTCCCTTTGTCATCAAGATCACAGAAGGCTCCCAGCATCGCGCCTATATCGCCATGCAAAGGCAGCGCGATGGCCATCCAGCCACGGGAGTGGCTCAGGGTCATGCGCCCGGGCGACATCATCAACTGGGCCTGTCGGCGGCGACCGTGAACGCGGGCAGGGGATTCTGTTTCGTGGACCATCTGGGCAACATCTGTCCCAGCGGTTTCCTTCCACTCATCCGTGGCAATGTTCGCACGAACGACCTCGCTGAGGTCTACCGGACGGACAAGGTCTTCCTGGAATTGCGCGACAGCAGCCTGTTGAAGGGACGTTGCGGGGCGTGCCGTTATCGTGACACCTGCACGGGCGGCTCGCGCGCGCGCGGCTATGCGGCGACGGGCGACTACCTGGCCTCAGATCCGCTCTGTATCCTGCATCCGAACGACTCCATATAATTAGGGCTACTTCCTTCCGGATGGCGTATACTACCGGGGAGAGGGGAGGTAGCGTGTCACAGGATCGCAGACAGTGGCCAAGGTTGTTGCACGATGATCAGGTCATCGTGAAAGTGCTCTCCTCCGATCCCAATGAAGTGAAGCCCGGCATGACCCTGTACGGGCGCTCCTCCGATATCTCGATGCACGGGTTGCGTGTCTGCGGAGAGGTGCCACTTTCGATCGGTACGCTTCTTCACCTTTGGATTATTGCCAGCCATCGGCTTGGCACAATCATGCTCTCGGGTCGAGTGGCGTGGTGTACGAAGGCGGAAGGAAGCGACGAGCACTGGGTTGGCATCGACCTCGCATCAGGCAATAGCGCAGCTGACGTGGCTGACTGGATTCAGACTGTGCGTGACGTCGGGGCGCACGCGCGCAAGCAGCACAACGACGCCGGATAGAATCAGGGGATTTTCATCCCCTGCTTGATCCAGCGGCCAAGGGTGGCCCTCTCTTCATCGGTCATGCCCGTCTGGTTGTTGAACGGCATCGTCTTCGTTTCCACGGCGCGGAAGTAGATTCGCTCGCCCTGGTGCCGGATCTGGTCCGGCGTGTCGTAGTGGACTCCCCCGGTGGCCAGCGACAGTACCTTGTCGGTGGGGTAGGCGGAGTGGCAGGAGAGGCAGCGATGATTGATGATCGCGCGGGCCTCGGCGAAGGAGACGGGTTGCTCGTCGCCCGCAGCCCCGGTAGTGGCCGCCGCTTCCGGCGGACGGACAATCCACGCGATCGCGATCGTAGCGACCGCCAGCGTGGTGGCGGTACAGGGAATCCACGCCTTGAACGTGAAGCGGATATTCATGAAGTGACGCACGAGGGCGCCGGTCGCGAAGATGATGATCAGGAGCAGCCAGTTGAACTCGTGTCCGTAAACACCGCCGAAGTGGTTGCAGATCATCGTGAAGATCAGGGGGAACGTGAAGTAGTTGTTGTGGATGGATCGCTGCTTCGCGCGATCGGCCAGTTCCTGATTGAAGCCGTGGCCCGCATTGATGGAAGCGATCAATTGCTTCTGCGAGGGGATGATGTGGAAGAAGACGTTTCCCGCCATGAACGTCCCGAGCAGGGCGCCGACGTGCATGTACGCGGAGCGGCCGGTGAACACTTCGCACAGCCCGTAGATCACGCCGCATAGAACGGCAATCGAGACGACGCCGGAGATGGTGGCGCATTTCCTTCCCAGCGGCGAACGCCACACGAGGTCATACGCAAAGAAGCCACCGAAGATCGTGACGAGTCCGAGGCCCAGCGCTTGCAAAGGCGTGAGGGACGACGTGCCGGCCTGGATCAGGAAATTCCCGCCATCGTTGTAGTAGACGACAATCATGAGGAGAAAGCCGGTAATCCAGGTCGTGTAGGACTGCCACTTGAACCAGTGCAGCACGGCGGGCATCTCTGCGGCGGAAAGCATGAGCTTCTCGACGCGATAGAAGCCGCCGCTGTGAAGAAGCCAGGCCAGGCCGAATTTGTCGGGGGTATCCGCAGAGGGCTTTTCGAGATTGCGGTCGAGCCAATTGAAGAGCATCGAGTTTCCGACCCACATGATGCCCGCAATGACGTGGACCCAGCGCGCAAGAATGTTTAGCCACTCAGCAACTTGTGCATCGATCACGGATTAACTCCTCATGCGCCGGAGCGGCGCCCCCTGTCACGCCATCCTAGTCGTCTGTACCAATGCGCAGCAAGCCTGCGTGAGAATTGTGTGAAGGTAACGGCGTTGACGATAACCGACAAGATTTGTCGCCTTTACTGGACAGTTTTTTTCCATAGCTCGCTTGACGCCCATAGGGGTTTTGCCTATAGACACTCCCTTCGTATTCACGCGACATGGCAATGGTTTGCCACAAATGGGGCTCTATTTGTCTGTGCGCAGCACCGCGATAGCTTGAATCGGTCAACGGTGTGAATCGGCTTTTTGTTTTTGCTCTGCATCAGGACACTTTTAGATGGCGCAAGTATTTCATCCGATTGCGAATGCTGTAGCTCGACTGAGTTTGATTCTTCTCATTGGCGGAATTGCCGGCACCTTGGTGTTCCTCGATGTGATGCATCGCTCGCCCTACGCCACGGAAGTGGCCGTGTCGCGGAACCAGCCCGTTCCCTTCAGCCACAAGCATCACGCCAACATGGGCATCGATTGCCGCTACTGCCACACGGCGGTGGAAGAGTCGAGTTCGGCGGGCATACCCCCGACGAAGACCTGCATGAATTGCCACAACATGGTCTGGAGCGATACCCCGATGCTGGAGCCGGTCCGTGAGAGCTGGAAGACCGGGAAGTCGCTGGAATGGAACCGCGTGCATGACCTGCCCCAATTTGTGTACTTCAACCACAGCATCCACGTGAACAAGGGCATCGGCTGCGCGACCTGCCACGGCCGAATTGACCAGATGCCACTCGTGCGCAAGCAGAACACGCTCTATATGGGCTGGTGTCTGGACTGCCACAACTCGCCCGAGAAGTTTGTTCGTCCCCGCGAAGAGGTTTTCAACATGGCGTATCAAGCTCCTGCCAATCAGGCTGAAATCGGCCTTAAACTGGTCAAGGAGTACAAGATTGATACGGACCAACACCGCATGAGCAATTGCTACCTTTGTCACCGATGAGCGCATAGATGGCACACACGGACACAGCATCAAAAGTGGAAATGACGCTCGACGAGGCCCGGGCGCATCTGGCGAAGGCCCGCGGCAAACAATACTGGCGCAGCTTGAACGAATTGTCGGATTCCGATGCGTTTCAGCGCATGATCCAGCGCGAGTTCCCACGTCAGGCGGTTGAGAGTTGGGATCCTGTGGATCGCCGCGATTTTATGAAGCTGATGGGCGCCTCCCTGGCCCTTGCCGGCCTCACTGCCTGCACCAAGCAGCATCCCGAGAAGATTGTTCCCTATGTTATTCAGCCGGAAGAGATTATACCTGGAAAGCCTCTGTTCTACGCCACAGCGCTGACGATGGGCGGCGTGGCCACGGGCCTTCTCGTCGAGAGCCACATGGGGCGCCCGACGAAGCTTGAGGGCAATCCCGAGCATCCCGGCAGTTTGGGTTCTTCGGATGTATTCACCCAGGCGGCGATCCTCGGCATGTACGATCCTGATCGCTCGCAGACGTTGATCAATCGCGGTCGTGTGGGTTCATGGGATATTTTCCGCGCTGAAATGGGCGACATCATCGGCGCCGAAGCGGCAACGATGGGCGCGGGGCTGCGCATCCTGACCGAGACCGTCAATTCCCCGACGCTGGCGAGTCAGCTCGACGAGATTCAGAAAAAATTCCCGCTCGCAAAGGTCCACCAGTACGAACCCGTGAACCGCGACAACAGCCGCGAAGGCACACGCATCGCCTTCGGAGAAATGGCGGATCCGGTCTACAAGCTTGACCGCGCCAAGGTGATCCTGTCGCTTGACTCTGACTTCCTCACGCAGGGACCCGGCCATGTCCGGTACGCGCGGGATTTCGCGGCAGCCCGTCATGTCGAATCGAATCCCGAAGGCATGGCCCGCTTCTACGCCGTCGAGAGCTCGATCACGGTTTCAGGCGCGTCCGCCGATCACCGGTTGCCCGTCAAGCCGTCGCACGTCGAATCCATCGCGCGCGCAATCGCCGCTGAAGTTGGCGTCGCCGGGGTTTCGGGTGATGCGCATGGTCACGAGGCTTGGGTCGCGGCTCTTGCCAAAGACCTGAAAGCCCATCGCGGCGAAGTGGCCGTGCTGGTTGGTGATCACCAGCCCGCAGCGGTGCATGCAATCGCCCACGCAATCCACGACGCCTTGGACTCGATCGGATCCACAGTGACGTTCATCGAACTGGTCGAGGCCAAGCCCGTCCTGCAGAACGCATCGCTCAAAGAGCTGGTCGCGGACATGCAGGCTGGCAAAGTGAAGGTTCTCCTCATCTTGGGCGGTAACCCGGTCTACAACGCACCTGCCGATCTCAAGTTCGCCGATGCCTTGGAGAAAGTCGGAAGTCGCGTACATCTAAGCCTTTACGAGGATGAAACGTCGGCGCTTTGCCAATGGCATGTCCCCGAAGCCTATTTCCTCGAAGCGTGGAGCGATGCGCGCGGCCATGATGGCACGGCCTCGATCGTACAGCCCCTGGTTGAGCCGCTCTACGGCGGGAAATCCGCGCACGAAGTGCTCAATATTCTTTTCGGCAAGGCGACGGTCAGTGCCTACGACACGATTCGTGACTATTGGCGCGGACGGAGTGTCGCGGCCGACTTCGAGAGTTTCTGGCGCAAGTCGGTTCATGACGGTGTGATTCCCGGTACCGCGCGCAGCGCGAAGTCTGTTGCATTCAACGGGTCGATCCCCGAAGCGACGGCGGCCGCGGGCGGCGGCTTCGAAGTCTCGCTCCTGCCCGATATTTCCGTCTACGACGGACGTTTTGCGAACAATGCCTGGCTGCAGGAGGTTCCTCGTCCGCTGACAAAGATTGTTTGGGACAATGCGCTTCTTGTCAGCCCTGCGACGGCGGCGAAGAACAAGTGGAGCACGGACTCAATTGTTTCTATTGAAGCGGGTGGCAACACGCTGAACGCGCCCGTGTGGGTTACGCCAGGTCATCCGGACGACTGCGGAACGCTGCATCTCGGTTATGGTCGCACCCGCGCTGGTCGCACAGGCACGGATGTTGGCGTAAACGCCTACGCGCTGCTCTCGAGTGCGTCGGCTATTGTTGAAGCCAAGGTTTCCTCCGTCCGCGGCAGCCACAAGTTGGTCGTCACGCAGGAACATCACTCGATGGAAGGCCGCGGTCATCTTCGCTCCGCGACGGTGGCTGCTTTTAAGGCCAATCCGACTTTCGTCAACGACTTCGAGCATTTTGGAACCGATCCGATCACCATCTACCGCCCTGACCTCGACCTGACCAAGGGCGACCAGTGGGGCATGGTCATCAATCTGTCGGCATGCGTGGGTTGTAACGCCTGCGTCATCGCCTGCCAGGCCGAGAACAACATCCCGGTCGTCGGCAAAGACCAGGTGCGACGCAACCGCGAGATGCACTGGATACGCATAGACCGCTACTACGAAGGCGACGCGGCGAATCCGAAGACGCACCTGCAACCGTTGACCTGCATGCAGTGCGAGAATGCGCCCTGCGAGTCCGTCTGTCCCGTGGCCGCCACCGTGCACAGCAACGACGGCCTTAACCAGATGATCTATAACCGTTGCGTAGGCACGCGATACTGCTCGAACAACTGCCCTTATAAAGTGCGTCGCTTCAATTTCTACAAGTTCGCCGACCATGAGACGCCGAGCTTGAAGCTGATGCGCAATCCGGATGTGACCGTCCGTTCGCGCGGCGTCATGGAGAAGTGCACCTACTGTGTGCAGCGAATCAGCCAGGCTCGCATCACGGCGAAGAAGGATGGCCGATCGGTTCGTGATGGCGAGATCGTCACGGCATGCCAGCAGGCATGCCCGACCCGGGCCATTACGTTCGGCAACATCAACGACGCGGAAAGCCATGTCTCGAAGCTGCGGGCGAACCCGCTCCATTACGGCATGCTGCGCGAACTGAACACGAAGCCGCGCACGACGTATCTCGCGCGGATCCTGAATCCCAATCCTGAACTTGAACCCGCGGAAGCTCACGGTGGCGATAGCCACGGTGGGCACGGAGAATCGTAATGTCAGCCAGCGCATTACCCAAGAATGTCGGCTACGAGGAGATCGATGCAGTCATCGAGCCCGGACATTCGTATGAGACGGCCACGGACAAGCTCAGCAAGATCGTGCTCGATAACAAGCATCCGCTCTTCTGGTGGGTCTTGTTTGCCTTCGGTGCACTGTTGATCGGCTTGATGGGGCAGGCTATTACGATGGTCGTTTCGACCGGTATCGGGGTCTGGGGAAATAACCAGCCAGTGGGCTGGGGCTTCGATATCATCAACTTCGTCTGGTGGATCGGTATCGGCCACGCCGGCACGCTGATCTCTGCCATTCTCTTCCTGTTCCGCCAGGAGTGGCGCACGTCGATCAATCGCTTCGCGGAGTCCATGACCATCTTCGCCGTTATGTGCGCCGGTATGTATCCGCTGCTGCACCTTGGCCGTCCGTGGTTATTCTACTGGCTCTTCCCGTACCCCAATGTGATGCAGATGTGGCCGCAGTTCCGCAGCCCGCTGATGTGGGACGTGTTTGCGGTATCGACCTATTTCACGGTCTCATTGTTGTTCTGGTTCACGGGATTGATCCCCGATTTCGCCACGCTCCGCGATCGCGCCAAGACGCGCATCCAGCAGGTGGTCTACGGCATCCTGTCGATGGGTTGGCGCGGTTCGGCCATTCATTGGCAGCGCTATGAGGTGGCGTACTTGATTCTCGCCGGCCTCTCGACCCCGCTCGTGATTTCGGTGCATTCGATCGTGTCGCTCGACTTCGCTGTCTCCCAGCTTCCCGGCTGGCACACGACGATCTTCCCTCCTTACTTCGTCGCGGGCGCCATCTTCTCCGGCTTCGCGATGGTGTTGACCTTCGCGATCCCCGTCCGCCACTTCTACGGTTTGAAGGACCTGATCACGAAGAAGCACCTCGACTCGATGTCGAAGGTCATGCTGGCCACGGGGCTGCTGGTGGTCTATGGCTACGCCACGGAGCTGTTCTACGCGTGGTACAGCGCAAACCAGTACGAGCGGTATATGATGTGGAACCGCATGTTCGGTCCCTACGGCTGGTCCTATTGGATGCTCATCACCTGCAATTTCGTCATCCCGCAGTTGCTGTGGTCCAAGCGGGTTCGTACCAGCACGGTGCTGCTATGGGTGATCACGATTGTCATCAACATCGGCATGTGGCTCGAGCGATTTGTCATCCTGATGACCCTGCACCGTGACTTCGTGCCGTCCTCGTGGGCCATGTACGCGCCGACGAAGTGGGACATCGCGATGTTCCTCGGCACCATCGGCTTCTTCACGTTCAACATGATGTTGTTCATGCGGTTCCTGCCCATGATCTCCCTCTTTGAAGTGCGCGAACTGATCCACAAGAAGAACCTGGCGCACGGACACTGATTCGCATGAAGACCGAAGAGATAGAGAAGAGCCTGATCTATGGCATCACGGCCGAGTTTGACTCGACCGAGAAGTTGCTTTCCGCCGCGCGTCATCTGCGTGACGCGGGTTACAAGGACACCGACGCGTTCACGCCGTTCCCTGTGCATGGCCTGATCGAAGCGCTGGGTGCCCGCAAGAGTCGATTGGCCGCGGCCATCCTCGTCGGCGGCCTGACGGGTGCTTCGATCGGTCTTGGTCTGCAATACTGGGTTTCATCCGTCGCCTATCCGCACACGGTTTCGGGCCGTCCGTTCTTCAGCTGGCCGAACTTCATCCCGATCATTTTCGAGTGCATGGTGCTCCTCGCCGCGTTCACGGCGGTGTTCGGAATGCTGGGTCGCAACGGACTTCCGCGCCCTTACCACCCTGTATTCAGCGCACCGCGAATCGAGCTCACGAGTACGGATCGTTTCGTGATCCTCGTGAAGGCCACCGATGCGCAGTTCGACACGGAGCGCACGTCGGCATTTCTTCGTACGCTGGGTTCGGATCACGTGCATGCGTTGCACGTCGAACCGTCGGGTGTTTCACAATGAAGCTGCGCATCTCCAACATTCTTTCCCTGCTGGGGCTGATCTGCGTCGCTGGTCTCCTGACCGGTTGCGAGATCCGCAAGGCCATGTACGACCAGCCCAAGTACAAGGCGTTCCAGCAGTCCGACTTCTTCGGCGATGAGCGATCGGTTCGTCCCCTGGTTGAAGGAACGATCGCTCGCGGTCATCTGCGCGAAGACACGCACTTGTATGAAGGCGTCGTCGATGGCAAGCCCGCGGAGACGTTCCCGTTTCCGGTCACGGAAGAGGTCGTGAAGCGTGGTCGTGAGCGTTATGACATCTACTGCTCAGTCTGCCACGGCGCCGCCGGCTTGGGTGACGGCATGGTCGTCCAGCGCGGTTTCAAGGTCCCGCCGTCGTACCACATTGAGCGACTTCGCACGTCGCCACCCGGCTACTTCTACGACGTGATGACGAAGGGCTTTGGCCAGATGTCGAGCTATGCGGCCCAGATCAGGCCCGAGGATCGCTGGGCGATCACGGCCTATATCCGTGCCCTTCAACTTAGTCGAAACGTCCGCCTTGAGGACCTCACGGAGGCGGAGAGGGCCAACCTTGAAACTGCGAGTGCTGTAACGCATGGAACATCTGGACACTAAAGCGGAACTGGGCAAGTACCAGCGGATCGCCCTTGTTGTGGGCGTGTTGGGCGCTGCGGCGACGGGCTATGGCTACGTCGCGTCGCACGACACCTTCTACACGTCGTACCTCATGGCGTTCACTTATTGGCTCGGCCTGGCCGGTGGCAGCCTTGCGCTCCTTTGCATCCATCACCTTGTGGCCGGCAAGTGGGGTTTCTGCATCCAGCGACCGCTCGAAGCCGCGGCGAAGACCGTTCCGCTCATGGCGCTCTTCTTCATCCCGATCATCCTCGGCATGCACGAATTGTTCGAGTGGACGCACGAGGAAGCGAAGCATGACCATGTGCTGCAGCAGAAGGCGTTGTACCTCAATGAGCAGGGTTTCCTGATCCGCGCCGGCGTGTTCTTCGTGATCTGGACACTTCTTGCCTACACGCTGAGCAAGTGGTCGAACCAGCAGGACAAGGAATCGGATCCCGGGCGCGTCAACGAGCGCATCCGGACGTTGAGCGGTCCCGGACTCGTAGCCTTTGTGCTCACGATGTCGTTCGCGGCCATCGACTGGGGCATGTCGCTGACCCCGCACTGGTTCTCAACGATGTACGGGCCGATGTTCATGATCGGGCAGGGGCTGACGACCTTCAGCTTCATGGCGATTATCGCGTGGCGCCTTTCGCACCACAAGCCGCTGCATCATGTCATCACGCACCAGCAGTTCCACGACATCGGCAACCTGATGTTCGCCTTCACCGTGCTCATCACGTACATGGGCGTGGGCGAGTTCATCATCATATGGTCCGGTAACCTGCCGGAAGAAACCGAGTGGTTCCTGCACCGTGCCCACGGCGGCTGGAATAATGTAGCGATTGCGCTGTTCATCTGCCAATTCGTCATCCCCTTCTTCCTGCTCCTCAATAAGCCGCTGAAACGGCACGGCAATATCCTTTCGAAGATCGCGCTGTGGATTCTCGCCGTGCGCTACTTGAGCGTCTTCTGGATGGTCGCCCCCACGTTCCGCGACCATGTGTTCGTGCACTGGACCGACCTCGCGGCGTGGGCCGGCATGGGCGGACTCTGGATCGCAGCTTTCCTGGGACTTCTGAAGAGCAAGCCGCTGCTTCCGGAAGGTGATCCTCGATTCAAGGCCAAGATGGCAGAGCACGTGGCAGGTCACCCATGAGTAACCCGTCCAATCATCAACACCAAGAGCGCGACTACGAGGATAAGGATATCCCGCTGAAGCCTATTCTGGTGGCACTCTTCCTTACAGCCATCTTCACGGCGGTGGTATTCTTCGCCATCCGTTTCATGATGGCCAAGTTCGAGCATCAGACAGCTCAATTGGACCAGCCCTCATCGAAGTTCGCGACCGAGCGATTGCTTCCGCCTGCTCCCCTTCTCCAGGTTGATGAAAAGCGGACATGGGATGAGCAGCAGGTCCTGAATGCAAAGCAATTGCACGACTATGGCTGGGTCGACAAATCCGCCGGCATCGTTCAGGTTCCGATTGAGCGCGCGATGCAAATGGTGGTTGAAAAAGGCCTGCCGGCTCGTTCGGCAGATACGAAGTAATCAATGCGACTTCTTTCACACAATGGATTCGGACTTCTCGTGGTGTCGGCGTGCCTGATGGCTGCCGTGCCTGCGGATGCCCGCTTCTCCATGTCGGGCAAGGACCCGGTCACGGACCCCGTTGTGCCGGAAGCAGCCAAGCGTGCCGGGTTCGAGCAGAAGCTGAACGACCAGGTTTCATTGGACCTGATGTTCCGTGACCATACGGGTGCAGAGGTCCGCCTTGGCGACCTTCTCAAGGGCAAGCCGGCTATTCTGAATCTTGTCTACTACGAGTGCCCCATGCTCTGCACCGAGGTGCTTAACGGGCTTCTCGACGCCGTGAAGGCAGTACCGTTCAGTATCGGCGACGAGTACTCGGTGTTGACCGTGAGCTTTGATCCTTCCGAAGGTCCTGAACTTGCCGCTGCGAAGCGGGAGAACTATCTGAAGGAATATGGTCGTGCGAGCGCTTCTTCCGGCTGGAGCTTCCTGACGGGCGACCAGGCCTCGGTGGAAGCCATCACGAAGGCTGTGGGCTTTTCGTATGCGTATGATGAGAAGAGCGGAGACTACGGACATGCGAGCGGCCTCGTGGTGCTGACGCCGGATGGCCACATTTCACGATACCTGTTCGGCATCGTCTACCCGCCGCAGGATCTCCGCTTGTCGCTCGTGGATGCATCGGAAGGCAAGATTGGATCGCGCATCGACCAGTTACTGCTCCTGTGCTTCCACTATGACCCGATCGCGGGCAAGTACTCGCTTGCCATCATGCGCATGCTTCGCGGTCTTGCGGCCATCACGGTCGTGGCCGTGGGAGCTTATCTGATCGTTGCGTTTCTTGGAAGACCGGGTCTCGCACCAGTGCCAGCGAACGGACCGGGAGTGCACAGTTGAAGGATATTTCAGAACACGTAATTTAGCGAAGACAGCCATGGGTTCCATTTTTTCACTATTACCAGAGCAGGCGTCAGAGTTCGCAGCGAAGATCGACTTGCTGTACGTCTTCCTCGTTCTGATCAGCGCATTTTTCACCGTGTTGACCGCCGTCCTGGTGATCACATTCGTCGTCAAGTACCGCCGCAAATCCGACGACGACAATCCACTGCCACCGCATGCCGATAGCCGGCTTGAGGTGCTATGCAGTATCGTCCTTCTCGTCTTGACCATGGTCATGTTCTTCTGGGGCGCGCGCCTGTACTTCGAAGGCAACCGGCCGCCGTCGGACGCCATGGAAATCCTTGTGACGGGCAAGCAGTGGATGTGGAAGCTGCAGCATCCGCAAGGCAAACGGGAAATCAACGAACTTCATGTCCCGGTGGGACAACCCGTCAAGCTCACGATGACTTCGGAGGACGTGATTCACAGTTTCTTCATTCCGGCTTTGCGGGTGAAGAACGACGTGCTACCGGGACGCTTCACGACGGTTTGGTTCAACGCCACAAAGCCGGGCAAGTACCGCCTGTTCTGTACCGAATACTGCGGAACGGAGCATTCATACATGGGCGGCTGGGTGCACGTCATGCCCCAGGCGGATTATGAACTCTGGGTTCGTGGAGCTTCTGCGACCGAGGAATCACCAGTCGCGGCCGGCGCCAGGCTCTTTGCCACCTATGGCTGCAACACCTGCCATGCCTCGGATTCCGGTGCGCGCGGGCCGAACCTGAACGGTGTTTATGGCCACAAGCAGGTGCTGGCCGATGGAACGGAAGTTATCGCGGACGACGATTATATCCGCGAGTCGATTTTGAACTCACAAGCGAAGATCGTCGCCGGCTATGCGCCGATCATGCCTCTTTTCAAGGGTCTCATCAGCGATGACCAGGTAGTCCAGCTCCTGGCCTACGTCAAGAGCTTGAGCAAGAGCAGCGAAGGGACAGGTAAGTAAGCGATGAGCACGGCAGCACCAGCAACCCTCGGCGGCGATGTGCCGAAGAACTATTTGAATTCGGGCCTTACGATCCGCTCGTGGCTCCTTACGCTTGATCACAAGCGCATCGGCATTCTGTATCTGATTTCGATTACGATCTTCTTCCTGCTCGGCGGCGCAGCCGCGGCACTGTTCCGCATCGACCTCATGACGCCGCAGGGCGACCTGCTGCAGTCCGAGACCTACAACAAGCTCTTCACGATGCACGGCATCGTGATGATCTTCTTCTTCCTGATTCCATCGATCCCCGCGGTGATGGGCAACTTCCTGCTCCCCATTATGGTGGGCGCGAAGGACGTCGCATTCCCCCGGCTCAATCTCATGAGCTGGTACGTTTTCATGATTGGCGGAACGATGGCCCTGGTTGCCATCCTAATGGGTGGCGTGGATACCGGTTGGACCTTCTACACGCCATACAGCAGCATGTATGCGAACTCGAACGTGATCTGGGCCGTTGCGGGCGCCTTCATTGCCGGCTTCTCATCGATCCTCACGGGCCTGAATTTCATCGTAACGATCCAGAAGATGCGTGCCCCCGGGCTCACCTGGTTCCGACTCCCACTCTTCGTCTGGGCGATGTATGCGACCAGTCTCGTGGTGGTTCTCGGTACACCTGTAATTGCCATCACGCTGCTCATGATCTTCGTGGAGCGCGCGTTTCATTTCGGCATCTTTGATCCGGCGTTGGGCGGAGACCCCGTGCTCTTCCAGCATCTCTTCTGGTTCTATTCCCATCCCGCCGTGTACATCATGATCCTGCCCAGCATGGGCGTGATCAGCGAACTCATCGCCTGCTTCAGCAAGAAGCGCGTGTACGGCTATCCGTTCGTGGCGTTCTCGACGCTGGCCATTGCTGTGATCGGATTCTTCGTCTGGGGTCATCACATGTTCGTGAGCAGCCAGTCCACCTATGCCGGGCTCGTGTTCTCGTTCCTTACGTTCTTCGTGGCCATTCCCACGGCCATCAAGATCCTGAACTGGATCATGACCATGCACAAAGGGTCGGTCTCCCTCGACGCGCCGATGTTGTATGCACTGGGCTTCATTGGCTTGTTCACGATCGGCGGACTCACCGGCTTGTTCCTGAGCACCATGGCGACGGACATTCACCTTCACGACACGTACTTCGTCGTCGCACATTTCCACTACGTCATGGTGGGTGGTGGCGTGATGGGCTTCCTCGGCGCGCTTCACTTCTGGTGGCCCAAGATGACCGGACGAATGTATCCCGAGGGCGCTGCCAAGCTGGCCGCGTTGATCATCTTCATCGGATTCAACCTGACCTTCTTCCCTCAGTTCCAGCTCGGTTACCACGGTATGCCGCGCCGTTATCACACGTATGCCGAGGAATTCCAGCTCCTGCACATCATGTCTACGGCCGGCGCCTCGATCATGGGTTTTGGCTATCTACTACTCGCGAGCTATCTGGGCTGGGCCATCAAGAACGGAAGGCCGTCCGGTCCCAATCCGTGGGGTGCAAAGGGCCTCGAGTGGGAGCAGGCCCCTTCGCCGCCACCGACAGAGAATTTTGACACGCCGCCGGTCGTGACCGAAGAGGCCTACAGCTACTACAAGCCGACTGGTGGGAAATCCGCACACGGGGGTTCGGAGCACTAACATGTCTGACAGCCATCCCTCTTATCTAGCGCATCAGTTTGACTCCCTGGAGCAGCAGCGCCAGGCCTCAACGCTGGGCATGTGGCTCTTCCTGATTACGGAAATCATGTTCTTCGGCGGCCTGTTCGCCGGATACATCATCTACCGGAGCCAATACCCCGAGGCGTTCATTGTCGGCAGCCACCTGCTGGACATGAAGTGGGGCGGCTTCAATACGATCGTCCTGCTCCTGAGTAGCTTGACGATGGTGCTCGCCGTCCACGGCGCGCAAGTCGGCAAGAAGAACGTCGCGGCGGCGTGGCTCATTGCGACGATGGTACTCGGTCTGATCTTCCTCGGCGTGAAGGTCATTGAGTACGGTAGCAAGTTCGAGCATCTGCTGGTTCCCGGTCCAAACTTCCACTTTGATCCCGGCCACCTGGAACATTACGTGCAGAAGGCTGAGGGTCCGCTGGCGTTCCTCTATGTCGCCGGTGAACACTTCCAGCACGCGCTATCCATCGTAAACCCGAAGAACGTCCAGCTGTTCTATACGTTCTACTTCACGATGACGGGCATGCACGCGATTCACATGATCATCGGCGAAGGCATTATGCTCTGCATGCTGATCAACACGCTGAAGGGCAAGTATCACGCTGACTACTACAACCCGCTGGAAATCAGCGGCTTGTATTGGCACTTTGTCGATATCGTCTGGATCTTCCTGTTCCCACTTCTCTACCTGATCGGGCGACACTAATGAGCGAGCACAAACCACACGTTGTTGGTATTCCGGCCTATCTGGGCATCATCACGGCGCTGATGATCCTCACCGGCATCACGGTATGGGCTGCCTTCCAGGATTTCGGCGCGATGAACAACGTGGTTGCGATGGCAATTGCGGCCGTGAAGACCCTGCTCGTCGTTGCGATCTTCATGCACCTTCGGTATTCCGCCAAGATCGTCTGGATGTTTGCCGGTTCAGGTATCGTCTTCTTCATCATCATGATGACGTTCCTGCTCGGCGACTACAAAGGGCGTGCCCTCCAGCAGGGCGCACAGCCTTGGGAGAAACATGTCGAGGTGACGCATACGTCATCGCATGAAGCTCCCGCACATCCTTAGTATCTCCTCCGGCGGGTAATAGGCATGACATCGGGCAACACAGCATCTCTTTTCCGCGAGTTCTTGGAGATGTCGAAGCCGCGGATCGTTTCCATGGTGCTGGTCACGACGACCATCGGATTCTTTCTGGGCGGCTACGGATTCCACAACGGACTCGTCTTCGTCGCGACGCTGCTGGGAACAGCCCTTGGCGCGGCGGGTTCGGCAGTCCTCAATAACTACATCGAACGTGAGTCGGACCGGAACATGGGTCGCACAAGGAATCGAGCCCTGCCATCGGGGCGCGTAGATTCGACCGTCGCCCTGTCCGTGGGCGTGACGATGGTGTTGTGGGGCGTCACCCTCCTGGCATGCTTCGTCAATCTACTCTCCGCCTTCCTGGTGCTCCTGACTGCATTCCTCTACGTCCTTGTCTACACGCCGCTGAAACGTGTGTCGTGGTGGAACACCCCGATCGGTGCCATCCCGGGTGCCCTCCCGCCGATGATCGGTTGGGCTGCTGCGGCCGGTGAGTTGGATGCCGGGGCTTGGATTCTTTTCGCCATCCTCTTCGCCTGGCAACACCCGCACTTCTACGCGATCGCGTGGATGTATCGCGCCGATTATCGCGAGGGCGGCCTGCAGATGCTCTCCGTCGTCGATCCCTCGGGTCGCCGCGTGATCCGCCAGTCCATTCTTTTCTCGGTCGGCCTGCTCGGTGTCTCCCTGCTGCTGACGCACATGAAAGTCACGGGCGACATCTACCTGGTCGGAGCCATTGTCCTTGGTCTGTCGATGCTGGCGGCTTGCCTGATGTTTGCGAAGTCGCTGACACATCTCGCTGCGCGCAGGGTGCTTCTGACCTCGGTGGTCTACCTGCCCGTCCTGCTGCTCCTGATCGTCGTGGACGCGAGCATCCCGTGACCGAGAAGAATGCGCTTCGCCTGATCTACGGGATCTCCGCCGCGGTATTCCTCGCCGTCGTCGTGCTCTCGAGCCTTCCGAAGGCTGCACATATGCCGGACTTCGTACGCCATCTCCCGCGATTCAACGCCACGATCAATGCGCTGTGCAGTGTGCTGCTTGTTTCGTCATTCATCTGCATCAAGAACGGGAATGTTCTGGCGCACAAGCGGCTCAATATCACCACCTTCTGCCTGTCATCCGTCTTCCTTCTCTCCTATGTGACGTTTCACGCATTCGGCGTCGAAACCCGCTATCCTGCGAACCATCCGTGGCGACCGTTCTACCTGGCCATCCTCATATCCCATATCATCCTGGCCGCCGCTGTTCTCCCGCTCGTGCTGATGTCTTTCTATCGGGCTTTGCGCGGACAGATCCCGGAACACCGCCGGCTAGTCCGTTGGACGTTTCCCATCTGGCTCTACGTGACGGTCTCGGGTGTGGTTGTCTACCTGATGATCTCTCCCTACTATCAGTTCTGAGGCCCGACATGATCAGACTGTTTGCCGCAGTTCTTCTCTTCGTATCGATCGGCTGCAACGCGCGCGCCCCCGAAAAGGAAGTCGAGGTCGAGGTCGAGCGGGTTGGATACTGGGACAAGACAAAGGACGTGCTCCGCAGGACCAGGGAGCAGGGCGGCGATCTGCTGACACCGTCCACGAATGAAACGTGGAAGACAGTCCGCGCACTCTACGATCGAGCCCGGGAGGCAGGCGACGATGTGCCATCGAACGTCGTCGAATGGGCCCGTCAGGACGTCCGCCAGATCGGCAAATGGGACTACAAGATTCTTGAGATCACGTCGGAGGATCCCGCGGAAATTGAGGCGCGCCTGCGTGAAGCTGGAGTAGATCGCTGGGAATGCTACTGGGTCGAAGTCACGCCCGCCGGGAAACGTTTCTATCTGAAGAAGGCCGGACGGAGTTACCTTCGAACAATTCCGCTCGGCGACCTGCTCAAGCTCGTGCCGGACGGCGGATCATGAGCAGTTCAAAAACAGTTGCCCCTCTGACCGACCCCGTGACGTTGAGGCGGGTAATCTTCGCCTCATCGCTCGGTACCTTGTTCGAGTGGTACGATTTCTACCTCTACGGCAGCCTAGCCATCTTCTTCGGCAGCAAATTCTTTCCCCCGGGCAATGAAACAGCCCAGCTGCTCGCAAGCCTTGCCACGTTCGGCGCGGGATTCGGTGTGCGGCCACTCGGTGCGCTCGTTTTTGGCCACATCGGCGACCTGATCGGCCGCAAGTATACGTTCCTGCTCACGATGGCGACCATGGGTCTATCCACCGCGCTCGTGGGCTTTCTCCCGACCTACGAACAGTGGGGCATTGCCGCCACGATCATCCTTGTGGTGCTGCGACTCCTTCAAGGCCTCGCCCTTGGCGGCGAATACGGCGGCGCTGCCACGTACGTGGCGGAGCATGTGCCCGACAACCGGCGGGGCTACTACACCAGCTACATCCAGACTACGGCCACGCTCGGATTCTTCCTCAGCATGGGCGTGATCGGCACGACCCGGCTGGTGTGGGGAGAGGATGCGTTCAAGTCGGGTGGCGGCGATGGTCTGCTTGCGATCGCGGGCTGGCGTGTGCCTTTCCTGCTCTCCTTCGCCCTGTTGGTCGTGAGCCTCTACATTCGTCTGAAGATGAAGGAGAGTCCGCTCTTCACGCGCTTGAAATCCGCAGGCCATGTCTCGGCCAATCCGCTGAAGGAGAGCTTCACGAATACACGAAACCTCCGCTACGTGCTGCTGGCCTTGTTCGGTGCGACGGCGGGGCAGGGCGTAGTGTGGTACACCGGCCAGTTCTATGCGCTTACGTTTCTCCAGACCACGCTCAAGGTCCACTGGCTTCCGGCGTACGTCGTCATGTCGATCGCCCTCGCGCTCGGAACGCCACTTTTCCTCTTCTTCGGACATCTGTCGGACCGGATCGGACGCAAGAAGATCATGCTCACCGGCTGCATGCTCGCGGCGCTGACGTACGTTCCACTCTACGTCGCGATGCGCTACTTCACACCCGTGCTTCCGGCGGGGCAGGCTGCGATCCTGTGGAGCGACTTTCCAGTCGCGAACCTCGCGGGTCTGACGGCGTGTGTCTTCGTCCAGATCGTCTACGTCACGATGGTCTATGGCCCGATCGCCGCTTTCCTGGTTGAGCTTTTCCCCACCAACATCCGCTACACCTCGATGTCGCTGCCGTATCATCTCGGCAACGGATGGTTCGGCGGATTCCTGCCCTTGATCGCGACGGCCGTCGCGGCGTCGGCAACAACGAAAGAAGCCCTGGGACCGTATGCGATCTACGCCGGCCTCGCTTATCCAATCCTTGTGGGGCTTATCACGCTCTTCATCGGCGGAATCTTCATCCGCGAAACGAAGGACCACAAGATCGACACGGCCATACACACGGAAGGAAAGGACCAGGAGGCCTTTGACTGGACCGCAGTCCTGATCGCATGGCTTCTCGGATTCGCCGCTCTTTTCACGTTGTCGCAGGGATTTTGGATGTCATTCATCGGTGGCGCCGCGATGTTCGCTTTGCCAACGATATTCTTCCGGCTGGAATGTCCGCGCTGGATTTCGATTGGCACTGTGCTCGCCTGCGTTGCCGCAGCGGCCGCGCTATACGCCGTTCTCATGCCCGTTTTCCAGTCTCATGCGGGACTCACACGCTTCACGCCCGCCATCCTCACGCTCGCCGCCGGTCCTGCGATCCTTGGCATCGCATTCCAGATGCTTCGCCCGAAATGAGGCTCAGTCTTCGCGGGTGATGCCCAGGCTCAGCATCGGTAGGGTTTCGTCGCGCAGCGTTGGGTTGAGGTCGAAGAGAACGAAGCCGGGCACGCCCGCGCGGCGTGCAGCAAGGATCTGCTCGATTACGTGGTCGGGAGTCAGCTGGCTCTCGGCGGCTGTGACGCCGATACCGGGGATGATTCTTCCGCGCGCGCCGGGTAGCGCGAGCTGTTTCTGCGTCAGCGCATTAAACTCGTAGAGATCCGTCGTGTAGTTCATCGGACACACGTAATCGACCCACCCGGCCTTGAGCCACGCGGCCCAATCCTGGCCGACGGACGTGATACAAGCCGGATACGCGCCCCACACGGCCGCGGTGAGCTTGATGTCGGGCCGGATCGCCTTCACGGCTTCATGCGCTTTCTTGACGAATGCGTTGATCGCCTGGGCCTTGTTGCCTTTGAAGGCCGCGCCGGGCGGGAAGCGGATGTAGTCAAGATGGATGCCGTCCACGGCGTAGTTTCGTGCGACTTCCTTCAGGGCTGCGAGCTCAAGTTCCACGTTTGCAGGAATCGAGGGATCGAGCCACAGCGTCGGCGCACCGCCTGCGGTCTTGAGGACGCGCCCCTCCTTGCGCATGCGCGCTTTGAAGTCGTCGGGCGCCTGCTCGATGTTCCAGCAGATCTTCCACACATGAAGCTGTAATCCGTTCGCGCGCGCTGCTTTGAGCGACGCGTCAAGCTGATCGCCATACAGCCTGCGTGTGTTTGATTCCGGTAGGACGGAGCTTTCGTAGTGAGCGAGTCCCGCCCACTGCAGGTTGGCGAAAACGGCGTTGATGCCGCTGTCGGCGAGGATTTTCGCAGTCCGGTTCCAATCGCCGGGAAACCAGCCTGTCCCGTCATGATCCCAGACGGCGCGAAGCTCACCTTTCCGCCCCTGCTGGCAAAGGCTGTAGGCCTCGATCAACGCGAGATTCATGGCGCGGGCGTAGGTCACGCTATCGGCAAACTTCTCCGACTTGAAAGCGACCTCCATCTCGCCGCGTCGTTGCTCCGCCGTGATCAGCAAGTCGATGACGCGGTCCGGGTTCCTCGATGACGGTGCAAGTTTGCTGATGCCGGCGTTCGCTGCTTCATAGGAGGCAAATTGATCCACCTTGCCGGCGCTTGCTCGCGCGCGCTTCGCGGCTTCAAACCAGACGGCGCCGCTGTAGCGTCCGAGCAGGCTTAGCAACATTTCCTGCTTCTTGAAGGTGTCGTCCTCGAGGAGCACGTGCGAGAACCAGAGTCCGCGGTCGGTGGCCACCCAGGCCGGGTCGTTCAGCTTCTCGCCCTTGGCGTTCGCCCAGCGCGCCAGGACCCAGCCGGATGAATCGGCGGGCAGGACGGGCCGGATGCTCCAGGAACTCTGGTACACGCGTTCGGGAAGGCGGAGCTTCGCCGCGTCGCTGAACACCATCGAGGACCAGCGCCCGGGCTCTTCACTGGTCTGATACGCACCCAGCTTCACGTGCATGATCTTTGCGAGTTCCTCACTGGCGCTGAAGCAGACCATCGTCTTTCCGCCACGGACCGCGAAGGCATCGAGCGCGATCAAAAGATTCGCGGGGGGATTCGGGTTGAGGGGAAGAATCGCGAGCCGGGCATTCTTCAAACCACCGCGCGCTGCTTCCTCCTCGCTCATGATCGTGTGCGAGACTCCGAGCCGGTCCAGCCACTTGGCCAGGCGTTCGGCCAATCGTTTCGACATCGCACGTTCCCCCGCATCGGCGGTCGACAGCGTGGCCGGGATGATGACGAGACCGTCCTTCTGAGCCTTCAACGAGTGCATCACGATCTTCGCGTCCACGGCTGTGCCGCGCCAGGGCGACAACCGGACGCGATCGATTTTGTTCCAGCCCGAGGGCTTGCCTTCGACGCTGAACTGGTCGCGGGAGAGGATCAGGCGCTGTCGTCCCGGTTCACGCAGGGGTTTGTTCCAGATGTACCAGCCGTTGCCGCTCTTGAAGTAGATCGCCATGCCGCGCAGCGCCTGCGGCTGGTCGCACGAGATATCGAGATGGAAGCTTGTGTAGGCCGAGAGGTCGAGGCGCACGTCGCGATCCCAATACACGCGGTCCGTATCCTGTGAAAACGGACAGCGGAGGAGGAGTCCGCCCGGGACGGATTTCGCGGCGGGTGATGATCCGATAGCGCGCCAAGGATCAGCCGCCGAGAAGTCGTCGATGGTAAGCGAAGAAGCGCCTTGGGCCGACACGGCGAAAAGGCCGATTAGAAGACAGGCGATCCGTGAAATCCAACGCATGGCCGGCGACTATACGTTGCTGCATTCCATACTGTCTACACGTAGGGATGACGCACCATCGGAATTCCGCGTTTGTAGCGGAACCACGCATACCACGTGTCGTAGATGTTCGCCGCGTAGATGCCGAGGCTGGCAATCAACGCCTTGACGAGGGGGTCAAACTCTTCACGCGTGGGCAACGCGCCGCCTTGCGTTAAGGCGGAAAAGGCCTGTGGAATGACGCGGAAGGCAAAGATGCACGAGATGATGAATACGATGGTGAAGGCGAGCGCATAAGCGATGCCCCAAACCATGCGTCCCTGCATGAATTGTCCCGCGCCCGGATAGACCAGGGCGGACAGCATGACGGGAACCAGGGATGTCGCGTCTTTGCTCTTGGGTTTGTCCGTCACGGCGTTCAGGTGGTGACGAGAATTGGAATGGAGCGGTTGGACGTGGCGAGGGCAGGGCGGCCCAGCATGGAGAAGGGACCCGTCCAGTCGATCTGGACCTTCACGGCCTGGCCGGTGCGATCGTTGGCGTCTTCGAAGAATACGAGTTTGCCGTGCGTCGTGCGACCGCGCCATTTGCCGCGATCCAGGCCTTCGACCAACACCTCGACCACTTTCCCGCGCAGCGTTTCGTTCTTCTTCCGGAGGATATCGACCTGCAGATCCTCGAGCACACGCCAGCGTTCGTGTTTCTCTTCGTCGCTGACGTTGTCGACCATCTTCCGCGCGGCGATGGTCTTGGGCCGTGTCGAATACTTCGAGATGTGGATCTTGTCCATTTCCAGGTCGCGCACGAGTGCCACAGTGTCCAGGAACTGCTCGTGTGATTCGCCGGGGAAGCCGACGATGATGTCTGTGTGAATGGCCGCATCGGGAACGAACGTCCGGACTCGCGCGATCAATGTCCTGAACTGCTCGTGGGTATAGCCGCGGCGCATGTTCTCCAGCACCTCGTTGTTGCCGGCTTGCACAGCGATCTCGATCTGCGGGCAGACCTTGTCGACCGTCGCCACGGTTTCAAGAATCGCATCCGTCATGTAATTGGGATGACTGGTCAGGAAGCGGATTCGCTTCACGGCGTCGATCGCCGCAACACGCCGCAGAAGGAGGCTCAAGTCCGTGCCGTCTTGAAAGTCGGTACCGTAACGGTCGACGATCTGGCCGAGCAGCATCACTTCGCGCACGCCCTGGTTTGCGAGCGAATCCACTTCGCGCAGGATATCGGCCATCGGCCTGCTGCGCTCCGCGCCGCGGCGATAGGGAATCACACAGAACGTGCAGGCGTGCGAACAGCCGAGGACAATGGGAACATGGGCCGTAACTTTGGCGCCGATGTCGAGCGCGGGCATCGGGAGGTCTTCGTCCTGTACGGCCTCGCGTAGCGCGCGCTCCCTTACGTCGGATATGGACTCGGACTGCATCAACCCGCGCCGGTCGAGTTCGTCGAGCAGCGGCGATGTTTCAGACGGCGGCATGAACACGTCGACGTAGGGAAAGCGCTGCTTCAACTCGGGCGCTTCCTTCATACCCACCATGCAGCCCATTAACCCGATCATCATGTCCGGACGCTTCGCCTTCGCAGAGGCTAGTGTTGTAAGCCGTCCGACCGCCTTGTCCTCGGCCTGCTGCCGGACGACGCAGGTGTTGAGGACCACGAGATCGGCGGCCTCTGCGGACGCGGACGGCGAATAGCCTACGAACTCGAGCTGTTGGGCGAGGCGACGGGAATCGGCCTCGTTCATCTGACAGCCCGTGGTCCAAATATGGTAGGTGCGCGACATGGTGCCTTGGCTCAATTTCGCAAACTGGTATCATAGGGCGAGTACACGCATGGATTCAATGATGGATGCCCGATGACGAACTACTTCCGCGACTACAAGGACCGTAAAGCGAAGGCCCCCGCGAAGGTCATCCCTGACGAACGCCTACGCCAGAATGCGCTGTCGGCGACGTCTGGACTTGCGGCCCAACCCAAGGACTTCGATTGGGTTACGAAGAATATCCCCTGCCAGGCGGCGTGTCCTGCGGGCACGGATATCCCGGGCTACCTTGGCGCCGTCGCTGCCGGCGACTTCGAAACGGCGTACCGGATCAATCTGGCCGACAATGTGTTTCCCGCCGTCTTGGGCCGCGTTTGTACTCGTCCTTGCGAGCCAGCTTGTCGCCACGGTTGGGAGGGACTCGGCGAACCCGTCGCCATCTGCTTCTCGAAACGATCCGCCGCGGACTTTGCCTCGCGTGCGCACGTCACTTTAGAGCCCTGGTATCCATCGTCGGGCAAGTCGGTTGTCGTCGTGGGTGCCGGCGCGGCGGGACTGGCTGCGGCGCGTGACCTGGCGCTCCTGGGCCATGCCGTGACCGTGCTTGAGAAGCATGAGAAGCCTGGCGGGATGATGATCCAGGGCATACCGGAGTTCCGGCTCCCGCGCGATCTGGTGGAGAAGGAGATTGAGCAGATTCGACTTCAAGGCGTCGAGATCCGGTGCGGTGTGGATGTTGGATCCAGCGCTCAGGTATCGGACCTTCTCAAGCAACACGACGCGGTGATCCTTGCCGCCGGAACGCATCAGCCGAACAGGCCAGCCCTTCCGGGTGTGCAACTCGCGGGTGTGCAGCACGGGCTGGAATTCCTTCGTCAAGCGAACACAAGCGGCGATGCCCGGGTTGGAGAGCGTGTCGTGGTGATTGGCGGCGGCTTCACCGCGGTGGACTGCGCCCGCATGGCGAAGCGACTTGGCGCGGAAAGCGTTCGCATGCTGTACCGTCGCTCTGAGAAAGAGATGTATGTCACGCCGGGCGAGGTGGAGGAGATGGCGCACGAGGGTATTGCCGTCGAGACCCTGTCTGTGCCGGTTGAGTTTCTTGGCGAAGGATCGGTCCGCGCCGTCCGGTTCCGCCGGGCGAAAACGGGCAAGCCGGATTCATCGGGCAGAGCATCGTTCGAAGAAGTAGCCGGCACGGAATTCGATGTGGACGCGGATACGGTGCTGCTCGCTACGGGACAGAAGGCGGACTCGACGTGGCTCACGGCGAGCGACGCTTCGAATGCCAAGCTGTTCCGGACCGGTGATTTTGCAGCGGGAGCGCGGTCGTTGATTGATGCGATCGCCGACGGGAAGAAGTGCGCGCGTGCGGTGGATGCACTCCTGATGAACGAAACGCGTCTGACTGATGCCGTGCTGGTCGAGAATGCTGCGGAAACGGGAAGAACGCGGGAGATGGATGCCATTCCGAGGCAGGCCATGCCCGTGCTCGATCTGGCCACGCGGCAGTTGCGCGCGGAGGTGGAGAAGGGATTCTCCGAAGCGGACGCGAAGACCGAGGCGTCGCGCTGCTATCTTTGTCACTTCAAGTATGAGATCGATAACGACCTGTGCATCTACTGTGACCGCTGCCTGAAGGTGAAGCCGGTGGAGAACTGCATCGTGAAGGTCAGCTCGCTGATCTACGACGAGGAGGACCGGATCGTGGGCTTCAACCGGTCGAGCGGCTCCAAAGACTACAACATGCTCTACATCGACCAATCCCAATGCATCCGCTGCGGTGCCTGCAAGGAGGTTTGCCCGGTCGAATGCATCAGTTTGCAGAAGGCGGGCAGGATTACTGTAAGGACGGGCGACCTCAACCGATAGACAGGCATTATGAAAACACTAGCACTCATCCTCGCATTGGGAGTTACAACGTCGATGGCACAAGCACTGGAAGTCGGACAACCCGTCCCGGACGTCGGAGCACCTTCGACCTCGGGCACAAACGCCAAATTGTCGGATTTCAAGGGGAAGTGGCTCGTTGTTTACTTCTATCCTAAATCCTTCACACCCGGCTGCACCAAGGAAGCGTGCTCGCTTCGCGACGGCTTTGGTGACATCCAGGCGCTGAACGCGACTATTCTTGGCGTCAGCGTGGACGACATCGAGACGCAGAAGAAGTTCAAGGCGGAGCATAAGCTGCCGTTTGACCTGCTGGCCGACGACCAGAAGGAAGTTTCCAAGGCCTTTGACGCGCTCGGCATGGGTGGATTCATGTCCCAGCGCAAGACGTTCATCATCAACCCGGAGGGTGTGGTCGCGCATGTCTTCGCATCCGTGAACGTCAGCGATCACGATGCCGAGGTGGCTGACGTGCTGAAGACCCTTTCATCGAAGTAGAACGCACCTCGAATCTTTCTTTAACGGAGCGACGGCATGCCTACAATCATGCCGTCGTTTCGTTTTTCAGAAGGATGGGTATGTCGTCCACAAATCGGAGAAGCGTGACCTTCTCCGATTCAAAAATCAGTGGTTGGAGTCAATCAGATCCTCTTTGCTGCGAGGAAGTCGACAAACGATCGCGATGTACCGCTATGAAATTGCCAAAAGCAACACAAAGAAGATTTCAACCACCTGAGCTTCATTTTGACTCGGGGAACTATACAGTTCGATTTGCGAAAAGCCCCGAGGAGGTTGATGCTGCGTTGTGCTTGCGCTTCCACATCTTCAACCTCGAGATGGGTGAAGGACTTGAGTCAGCCGCCAGATCTGGAAGGGACAAAGACAAGCACGACGAAATCTGTCATCACCTCGTGGTGTTGACTCGTGACCGAGGCAGTATAGTCGGCACATATCGACTACAGACATTTGACATGGCCCAGGAAGGGTGCGGATTCTACACGAATGCGGAGTTTGAGCTTTCTTCACTGCCGCGTGATGTTCTGACCCAGTCTATCGAACTTGGCAGAGCCTGTGTCGCACGTGAGCACAGAAGTGGACGCGTCCTCTTCTTGCTGTGGAGAGGATTGACCGCATACATGAACGCAGTAGGTGCGCGATACTTTTTCGGATGCTCGTCATTACCCAGCCAAGACCCACGCGACGGGCGGCTCGTACATGAGTTTCTGGATGCGGGTGGATTGATGCATCCCTCCCTGCTGGTGAAGCCGAGGCATGGATTTGAATGCCAGTATGATCTTTCCGATCATGACAGGCAGAGTGTCGTAATTCTCCCTACATTGATGCAACTGTACTTCAACTACGGAGTCAAAGCCTGTGGCCCGCCTGCGATTGACAGAGAATTCAAGACAATCGACTTCTTCGTTCTACTAGACAAGTTGGGTATCAACGAGCGGCAGCGGAAGGTGCTCTTTGGTGGCTAGTCTCACCACGCGTGCTTTATGCCGAATGATCGCGTTTTGGATCTATACGGGCTTTCTCTATACGATTCGTCTACTTGGTATTCTTGTCACTCTTGGACATCCACGGTGGGACCGACGATGGCGAAATGCGCTGACAATGCTGTGGGCAAGGGGCGTATTGCGCCTTCTGGGTATCAAGCTGGTACTCAAGGGTCAGTTGCCGGAGGGTCAGATATTCCTGGTTAGTAATCACCTAAGCTATGTGGATATATTTGTATTCTCGAGCGTCCTGAATGGTGTTTATGTTGCCAAGAGTGAGGTGGCCAACTGGCCGCTTATCGGCCGACTCGCCCAAACTGTTGGAACAATATTCATCGATCGCTCAAAGCGAAGCGATTTGGTCAAGGTCCATGGTGTGCTAAATGCTGAATGGAGTTTCGGTCAAAGCGTCATTGCATTTCCTGAAGGAACAAGCTCCGATGGGCACATGGTGTTGCCTTTAAAGCCTGGCTTGCTAGAGTTTCCTGCAGCTCGTGGTCTGCCCGTGCACTATGCGACAGTTTCGTATCGTGTAGATGGTTGCCTTGAAAGAGCTGCCAGTGCAGTCTGCTGGTGGGGCGACATGACATTTCCTAAACACTTCTTTGCACTGATGGGATTGAGTGGAATTCAGGGCACTCTGAATTTTGGTGTTTTCCCTGTTCAGTCTTGTGACAGAAAGCAGCTTGCGGCACGACTTCGACGAGAGATGCAGACAGATTTGAATGCAGCCCGCTTGGTTTCCTGCAACGCAGAAGAAACGGACTGTGGATCACCGAGGTCCGCGAAGAAATGATTATACCGGTTCTTGATCGAAGAAAGGCGAATTTCGTCTTTTGCCTGTTCTGGCTAGTGGCGTCCGTCGGCCCGCTACTGGCGCTCTGGTTTGACTGCGGTCAGAAACCGGATGATTGGTTCTACTACGCGACTCATTACCCTCACTTCTACTTGTTCAACCTCGCCCTATTGCCTTTCGTTCTGAAAGCATTGGTCGCCCCTTTAAGGCGGTATTTAGAATATGTCGCGGAGGAACGATCACTACGGTCCGCACTTCCGCTCGCTATGATGATTCTTGGAACAATCGGATCGTTCTGTATAGAGTTCAATAGCAAGTACGAAGCCGAGTGGAGCATTAAGTTGTCGAGTACTGATCAGATTAGGGCGGCGGAGTATCAGCATCCATTTTATCTGAAGTTGCGCGAGAAACTCGGATTTGCCGATATTGCGAACGTGTCCTGGGCCAAGACCACAAATTGGCCTTGCTTGCTCCAATGCCTTGAGGATGTGAGCTCATGGATAGGAGATGACCGACTCATGGCCTTGCTTACACCTGAAGAGCAGTTGTAAGCTCCCCCTGAAAAGGGACAGGTCAAACGTAGAACTTTCTGCGAAGGTA
>CAZCZZ010000048.1:0-32381 GCA_964503335.1 uncultured Verrucomicrobiota bacterium | reverse complement strand
GCCGTGCCAAAAGCGCATATTTCATCGCACTCAAAAGTGCGATGAAATATGCGGGTTAGAGGCTCCCGCCCTGAATCTGCTCGAGGCGCTTCGCGGCGATCTCCCACTCCGCTGTCGCGATGGTCAGGTCCTCCACGACGTGAATCAGTTCGCGATTCACGGCCACGGCGCGTCCCGGGTTCTGGTACGTGGTCTGCGCCTCCAGCTCTTCCGTAAGCTCCTTCTGCCGCCGCTCCAGCTCCACAATCTGCTTTTCCAGTGAAGCGACTTTCGCCTGTTCCGCCTTGAGCTCGCGCGACCGCTGCTGGCGCGCTTCCGCCTCTACGCGACGACGCTCCTTCGATGTCATTTGCGGCGCCTCGTCTGCCACCACAGGCTTCGCCGCCTGCGGCAGGCCCTCGCCCGCGGTGAGTGCTTCGCGCGCGGAAACTGCCGACGTCTTGTCGAGGTAGTACTGGTAGTCGCCGTGGTACAGCTTGAGTTGTCCGGCGCTGATGTGCAGCACCTGCTTCGCGAGCTTACGGATGAAATACACGTCGTGGCTGATGAAGATCAGTGTGCCTTCGTAATCCGTCAGCGCGGAAATCAATGCGTCGATGCTGGGCATGTCCAAGTGCGTCGTCGGCTCATCCATCAGGAGAAGATTCGGTGGATTCAGCAAGAGCTTCACAAGCGCCAGCCGGCTCTTCTCACCGCCGCTGAGCACGCTCACGTTCTTGAAGACATCGTCGCCGCTGAAAAGAAACGAACCTAGTATGGTCCGCACCTGCTGCTCCGGCACGCGGTTCGGCGTATCAAGCGCCTCCTCCAGGACGGTCTTGCTCATGGTGAGCATCTCGACGCGATGCTGCGCGTAGTACCCGACCTTGACGTTCAGCCCGAGCTCGCGCGTTCCGGTCTTCACGGGAAGCACAGCAGCCAGAAGTTTCAGCAGCGTGGACTTGCCTGCGCCGTTCGGACCGACAAGCACAAGCCGTTGCCCGCGCTCTGCCTCGAAGTTCAAGTCCTTGTAGACCTCTACGTCGCCGTAGGCATGGGCCACGTTCTTCAGCGTGATCACACGCTGGCCGCTGCGCTCCGGCTGCGGGAAGCGGATCTTCATCGTGCGGGTGTCGTTCTCCGGCGCCTCGATCTTGTCCATGCGATCGATCTGCTTCAGCTTTGACTGCGCCTGCGCGGCCTTCGATGCCTTGGCGCGGAAGCGGTCCGCGAACTCCTGCAGCTTTGCGATTTCCTTCTGCTGGTTCTTGAACGCCGCGAGCTGCTGCGCCGCGTTCGCGTCTCGCTGGACGAGGTAGTCCTCGTAGTTGCCGCGATACCGCTGCAGGCGGCGATGACGGATATCCACGATGCTATCCACGAGGTGATTAAGGAACTCGCGGTCGTGCGAGATGAGCAGGATCGCCCCGGGATAGTTCGTCAGGTACTCCTGCAGCCAGCGCAGGGCTTCGAGGTCGAGATGGTTCGTCGGCTCGTCGAGCATCAACAGGTCCGGCTGCTGCACCAGAAGCCGCGCGAGATGCGCGCGCATGATCCAACCTCCGCTCATCGCCCGCGCCATCCGGTTGAAGTCGCCGTCGCGGAATGCGAGTCCGCGCAGGATCGTCTTCGCCTTCGGCTCGAGCTGGTAGCCGCCCAGCGCGTCGAACCGCGCCTGGACATCGTGGAAGTCCTCCGAGTCCGTGTCGTGCCCCGCTTCAAAGGCGTCCATCCGCCGCCTCAACTCCACCATCTCCGGAGAAATCGCCGTGGCCAGCTCAAGCACCGTTTCGTCACCGACCGGCGCCGTCTCCTGCGGGAGGAACCCAATCGTCGCCCGCTTCTCGAGCGCGACCGAACCCGTGTCGGGCGTCGCATTGCCAAGAATCAGGGAGAACAACGTGGATTTCCCCGCGCCGTTTGCGCCGACGAGACCGATGCGATCGCCCCGGTTGATTTGCAGCGATACATCCTCAAAGAGGTCCCGCGCACCGAATGACTTGCTGACGCCCGTGATCGTTAACATGAACCCTCAACACCCTGAATTTCCAATTCCAAGAACACGCCAAAAGTGATTACGCTGCGCACCATGACGATTGGATGCCTCCAAGCCAAGCTCAGCATTCCGGAAGCCCGCTCCCTCAAGGACAAGCGCATGGTGTTGCGGTCCCTGAAAGACCGCCTGATGAACAAGCGCAACATCAGCGTCGCGGAGGTCGAAGACCAGGACCTCTGGCAATCCGCCATCCTCGCGATCGTGACCGTGGCATCCGAAAAAGAGGTGGTCGAAAAACGCCTCGCCGAGGTGAGCGAATTCATCCGCTCCAACCCCCAGGTCGTCCTCCTCGACATCATGGTCGAGATGATTTGAGCAGCGAGCGCGTCCGGGCAACACTTTGACAGTTATATGGTTTTATGATATGGGTGTATGTATGAAGACAACCCTAAACCTCGACGACGACCTCCTGAAGGACGCCAAGAAGCGGGCGGCGGCCACAGATCGCACGCTGACATCCTTCGTTGAGACAGCCATGCGCCAACTGCTCGCCATGGAGCAGGAAGTCCACACGCCCTATCGCTTCAAGGGCAAGCCCGTTAAAGGGAAGATCCTGCCAGGTGTTGACATCAATGACCGCGATGCCCTCTACGACCTTATGGGGGATCGCGATTGATAGCCGTCGACACCAACATCCTGATCCATGCGCATCGGACCGATTCAGATCAGCACGACGCAGCCTCTCGGTGGATTCGACATCTGGCAGAGGGATCGTCGCGCTGGGCTTTGCCCGTGTTTTGTTTCGCCGAGTTCGCCCGCGTCGTAACACATCGGAAGGTATTCTCACGCCCGTCCACGCCAACGGAAGTCGCCGACTGGCTGGGAGCTCTTTGCTCCAGCCCTTCGCTGCTTGTTCTGAATCCCGGACCTTCTTTCCCCCGGCTTTTTCTTTCGACCGCCAGAGATGCCGATACTCGGGGAAACCTCGTGTTTGACGCTCAGATTGCGGCGGTCTGCCGGGAACACGGCGTGGAGCGGCTACTCACGCTCGACCGGGACTTCTCTCGTTTCCCCCAGTTGAAGATTGTCGATTTCGCGCGCGGCCCCCGAGACTAGCGCCCGTCATCCACACAGCTGAATCAAGGTTCTTAGTCTTTCGGTGGGCAGGCCGACCACATTGGTGTAGGACCCTTCCACGTGATCCACAAACGAAGCCGCGCCACCCTGGATCGCGTAGGCGCCGGCCTTATCCATGGGTTCGCCGGTGGCCACATAGGCCTCGATTTCCGCACCCGACAACCTGCGAAACACCACACCAGTCCGAACCGCCTCTGCAAACTCGCATCCGGGTTTGAGAAGGCAGAGGCCTGTAATCACCTCATGGCGGCGGCCCGAAAGCATCTGGAGCATTTCCTTGGCGTGTGGCGCATCGACGGGCTTCTCGAGGATCTTGGCGCCAAGCACGACGATGGTATCGGCGGCAATGATGAGAGCTCCGGGCCTGACCAGCGCGACGGCACGCGCCTTGTCCGACGCATTACGCAGCGAATACGAAGCGGGTGTTTCATCCGGCCAGGGCTTCTCCTCAATGCCGGAGACATAGACCTCGAAGTGGACGCCCAAGCCGGCCAATAGCTCCTTGCGACGGGGTGAAGCGCTCGCCAAAACGATGTGGGGTTGATGATTCATATCTGGTACAAGGTGGTCACAAAGTGTGACCACCTCGCATGAATGAGTCCAACGAGATTATTCCAGCAGAACGAATCGATCGCGGAATCCTTATCATCCGCGGGCAGAAAGTCATGATCGACGCCGACCTCGCTGAACTCTACGGCGTCCCTACCAAGCGGCTGAACGAACAGGTGCGGCGAAATGCGGACCGGTTTCCCGCTGATTTCATGTTTCAGTTGACCGACGACGAGAAGAAGCAGGTGGTCGCAAATTGCGACCACCTCCAGAAGCTCAAGTATTCCGCAACACTGCCCTACGCGTTCACCGAACACGGCGCCGTCATGCTCGCCGCCGTGCTGAACAGCCCCGTGGCGGTTCAAGCCAGCATCCAGGTCGTCCGCGCCTTTGTGCGCATCCGCCAGCTTCTCGCAACAAACACCGACCTCGCACGCAGAATGGCGACGCTGGAAAAGAAGTACGACGCGCGGTTCAAGGCTGTGTTCGATGCCATCAAACAATTGATGAGCACGGACGAGAAACCGAAGAAGAAGATAGGATTCGGATGAACTCCGCCGGGATCGTCGTCGCAGCCGGCGCCTCATCCCGCATGGGTCGGCCCAAGGCCCTGCTCGAAACGCCCTTCGGACCCCTCGCCTTCATGCAATGGTCCCTGCTTAAGGCATGCGGATGTGATCCGGTGCATATCGTGCTCGGACACGATGCGGAATCTGTCGCGACGCAGCTTCCCGGATGCGACATCACGATCAACCCCGACTGGAGCCAAGGCCGCTTTACATCTGTTCGCAAGGGATTGACGACGGTTCCCAAAGGCTCCGGGTGCATCATCTTGCCGGTGGATGCCGCAGGCATTCAACCCGCGACACTCAAGACACTCCTGCTTCGCGCCTCTTCGGAAAACGCCGCCGCACTGCGACCCGTCTTTGAAGGAAGCCCCGGTCACCTCGTCTGGCTGAGCCCGGCAATTGTCGACACGCTCGTCGCCATGACAGACGTAACCGAGTTGAATCTCGGCGAATGGCTTGGGCCGCATGAAGAGCGATACGCATGCGATGACCGGCACATCCTGACGAATGTGAACACCATCAAAGACTGGCAATCCCTTTGAAATCCTCGCCTAAAACCGATAAGGAATAGTCATGCGCATTGCCCCACACATCCTGATCGCATCCCTTTTCGCCAGCATCACGTCGATCTGCGCTGCGAGCCCTGTCATAGACCACGTCCCCGTCACCAAGGCTGTGCGTGGAGTACCCGCGCATATCGTTGCGACGATTGAAAGCGTCGGCTCAACACTGACCTCGGTAGTCACCCAGGTTCGCCTCGCACCGGCGGGCACACCCACAGACTTCAAGATGGTCCGGGGTGAGAAGAATGCATTCGACGCAGAGATTCCCGTCACGCTGTTCCGCGGGGTCAACCGGTTCTGGTACTCAATCAGTGCATGGGATTCGGAAAGCAACGTAAGCAGCACGGTCTGGTTACCGGTGCGGGTGGTCGACGGAGCGAACGTCGAGAAAGCCGGCGCCGGAGGATCACTCTTCGCGAGCAAACGGTTCTGGATCGGCGCAGGCGCGCTCGTCGCCGCAGGCGTCACGACGGCTGTGCTGCTGGATGACGATGACGACGGCGAGGATCCGGAACCTATCGTCGACGCCACACCCGCCCCGACCCCGAAACCAGCCCCTGCACCGAAATCGCCGAGCAAACCCAAGCCCACGCCGGAGCCCCCCGCGCCAGAGCCATGCATCGTCACGGGCGCCGAAGTCGTCAACTTTGACCAGGGAAGCCTCGACCCTTTCAACTCACGGCCAATCCTGTTGTGGGTCTGCAACACCTGTACGACCGCAGCAATTCGGGCCGTCGGTTCATGGGGACAAGAGGTCAACAACGCGAGCTATGTGAATCCGGATTGCGACCCCCTGAATGAGTTGCAGCTTCCGAAGCCGGTTTCAACAAGCCTGCCGAATCCCGGTCAGTACACGATCGACGTGTTCGCCAACAGCGTGCTGATCAGCACAACGAACTGGCCGCCACCCGGCTCCGGCCCCTTCTAACCGGCAAGGTCTTCGAGGAACATCCGCACAATTCGGCCGGAGACCCATTTGCGGTACTCGGCGGTTGAACGGATGTCGCTGATGGGTTGGACGAAATCCGAAGCGATGCGCTCTGCTTCAGCAAAGAGCTGAGGCGATGGGGCTTTGCCCGCGACATGGGACTCCACCGCCGGGATGCGAATGGCGGTCGGCCCGACGCTTCCCAACGCCACGGCGAAACTCTCAATCAGGCCGTCCTTCATCCGTCCGCGATAGCTTCCCATCACCTTGGAAATGGCCTGCGCCGCACGCGGGCCGAGTTTGCGCCACGCCTCGCGGCCGCCCGCCGGGAGCTTCGGAACACGGAACCGCACGATCATTTCGTCGGGCTGAAGATCGATCTTCTTGTAGCCCATCATGAACTGGATCAAGGGCATCTCCCGTTCACCGCGCGCGCTGGCCACGACGACGGATGCGTCGGCGACGAGCAGCGACGGGGCGATGTCACCGGCCGGACTCGCATTCGCGATGCTTCCCGCGATGGTGCCCAGTTCCTGAATCTGCGCCCCGCCCACAGTGGCACAGGCATCCGACAGCGAAGGGGCAAACGTCTTGATCAACGGCGCGTGGCGAATCTCCCAGTGCGTCACAGCGGCCCCGATGACGACATGGCCGGGCTCTTCGGAAATAGCGCGCAGTTCCGGCACACTCTTCACGCTGATCACGCGGACAGGCGGAGGCCGAACACCCGCCTCCCACTGCACCATCAGATCGCTCCCACCCGCGAGAAGCGTCCCGCGCGTCTTCTCATCCGCCAGCAACTTCAACGCCTCGTCCAGCGACGCGGGCGCAACAAATTCAGCTTCTTCAATATGACTCATGAATCAGGTCACAGGTTGCTGGTTACAGGTCACTTCTTCCCGCCCGGCCATCGCTCCGCGGCCGTCGCGACCGCTTCAACGATCTTCGCGTAGCCCGTGCACCGACAGATGTTTCCCGCGTGCGCATCGCGGATCGTTTCGTCGTTCAACTCAGGCGTCTTCGACAGGAATGCGTAGGACGAGAGAATCATGCCCGGAATGCAGAAGCCGCACTGCGCCGCACCGCGTTCAACGTAGGCATGCTGCAGCGTGCGTCCGCCCGGCGTCTTTTCGAGGCCTTCGATTGTCATGAGTTCTGCGCCGTCGGGCACCTGGCCCGCCGCCACGAGACACGACGTCACGGGCTTGCCGTTCCACAGCACCGTGCAGGCACCGCACTCGCCTTCGCCGCAGCCTTCCTTCGTGCCCTTGAGATCGAGCTCTTCACGCAGCACATCGAGAAGCCGCCGCATCGGCGCACACTCCACTTCGCGCTTTTCGCCATTGATGATCCAGTCGCGATGGATTTTTCCCATGCTTACACCTGCCCTGCGCTGATGAATTTTCCGCGATGCTTGAACAACTTTTCCGGTGTGATCGGCAGATCCGTGATGCGAACACCCGTCGCCGCGAACACTGCGTTGGCCGTCGCCGGCGCAAGTCCATCCATCGGGATCTCGCCCACGCCCTTCGCGCCAGGTTCGCAGTGCGTGTAGGGATACTCGATGAAATCGATATCCATCGGCGGCACATCCAGCGCCGTGGGCACAACGTAGGTTTGCATGCGGCTCGCGTCGTACTTCCCGTCCTTGATATCCATCTTCTCCATCACCGCATAGCCCAGCGCCTGCACAAGCCCGCCTTCAATCTGTCCAGAGGCGAGCATCGGATTGAGGACGCGGCCGATATCATAGAACGCCGTCACGCGCGTGACTTTCACCTCAAGCGTCATCTCGTCGACTTCGACCTCGGCGATGTTGCAGCCCCACGAATATGACGGATAGGAGTCGCCCTTGAAGGTCTTCTGGTCCCACTTAATCGATGGAGGCAGCTTGAACTGCTCGTACACGCGAAGAGGGCCCTTGTCCTTCAAATAGCGCTTCGCGACATCCGCGAAAGGCTTCGACGCCCCGGAGAACGAACTTGTGAAGACATCCTCGCGCAGGGTCACAGGTTCGCCGCCGAAAAGACTTTCCGAAGCGAACTCTTCAAGCGCCTTCTTCAGCTTCTTCGCCGCTGCAAAGACGGTTCCGCCCACCACCATCGCGGTGCGCGAGGCGACGGTCGGACCGCTGTCCGGCACGTACTTCGTGTCGGGCAACGGACACTTCACGTGGTGGAAATCCACCGACAACCCGTCGGCCGCAATCTGCGGCATGATCGTCATCGTGCCCTGTCCCATCTCCGTGGAACTGATCCGCACATTGACGACAGGCCTTCCGTCCGCGCCCATTTCCAAGTCGATCGCAGCCTTCGATTTCAAACGCGCCTCGCCATCTCCCGTAAATCCGGAGCCATGGCCGAAGAACGCGATGCCGATGCCGTAGAGTTTGCCGTCCCTGGCTTTACCGCGGGAACACTGCGCGTGCTTGCGAGTGAAATCCGATCGCGCAAGCGTGGCTTCAAGGACATCCGGCGTCCCCATCGGCTCGGAGATCACCTGGCCCGTCGCCGTGATGTCGCCCACGTGCAGCGCATTTTTCAGGCGGAACACGTCCGGCGCGATGCCGAGTCGATCCGCACATTCATCCATGTGCGACTCCAGCCCCCATATCGCCTGGGGCGCGCCAAATCCACGGAAAGCTCCGCAGGGGAAGGTGTTCGTCCGGTAGACGTGCCCGTCGACAAAGACATTCTCGCACTTGTAGCCAAGTGTCGTATGCAGGACGCCGCGCCAGAGCACGACGGGGCTCAGCGTCGTGTACGCGCCGCCATCGAGGACAAAATCAACTTTCATCGCGACCAGCGTACCGTCCTTGCGGAGGCCCGTTTTGTAGTGTGCCCAGACGGGGTGACGCTTTGTGGTGTACAGAATGTCCTGGTGCCGGTCGTAGATGATCTTCACCGGCTTTTTGCTCTTCATGGCAAGCAAGGCGCAATATCCGGCCACGAGCGTGGGGAATTCCTCTTTGCCGCCGAAGGCTCCGCCGACGGCCGTCTGTTTGACGCGGATCTTCTCAAGGGGAAGTCCCAGGGTGATCACCAGTTCTGGCGCAACGTAGTAGGGACACTGCAAGCTGCCCTGCAGGAAGACGCCGCCATCCGGCTCCAACGTGGCGAACATGCCCTGGGGTTCGATGTAGAGCTGCTCCTGGTGTCCCGCCATGTACGAACCTTCGACGATTACATCGGCACCAGCGAGGGCCATCTCCGCATCGCCCTTCACGATCGTCTGCGCGGCCATCTGGTGCAAAGGTTTGCCCGTGAGGTGGCGTTCAACAATCTCGCCCAGCGTGTGAATGGGTGGGTGTTCCTCGATCTCAGGCTTGATCCGGTCCGCCGCCTCGTGCGCGAGCTGCTTTGTCGGCGCGGCCACGAGAGCGATGGGTTCCCCGAGATACTGGATCCAGTCGTGAGCGATGAACGGCATGTCGCGACCGTTCAAGTCCACGATATTTTCGCCGGGAATGTCCTCCGGCAGCACGACGCAGACGCGGGACCAGTCGAAGGCGGGATCGAAATTGAGCTTCTTCAGCCGGCCGCATGAGACTGGTGAACGAACGATGCAGCCATGCCAACAGTCCGGAATGCGGACGTCGTCGACGTACTCACAAAGGCCACGAACCTTTTCATCCCCGTCCACCCGAGGAATGCTCAGGCCGACCTGCTTGAACCCGATGTCTTTCGCAAGAGCCATAGTCTGTCTCGCGCCCCCAGCCCGTTACGATACGTGGCGCGCGGCTCCGTGGCAAACACGGAAACGCAATCACCCCCGGATCTTGAACCCCAAAGCGCTCAACCGGGCCCCGGCTCTTCGATACGCAGGGGCGATGAGGAGCGGAACCCTCTTGAATTCGTGCCGGATGGGGTAATTGCCGCGCAGTTTCTCGAAGAGCCGACCCCGTTCAGCGGCTTCCCGCGCAACGCCCTGCCGCAATGCGGCATCATCGGCTTCGATATCATACACACGCCGCACCACGTCCCAGAGGATATCCTCCTCCGAATCTCCCGCGTCCACGTGCAGCGCCTCCGGGGGATGCTCGATGTGCGGAGTCCACGCGGGAGGCACCTCCAGGAAGTTGCACAACTGCTCGTACACCATTGCGGTTCCGTTCAACTTCCCCTCGAACGAATGTCCCGCGATATGAGGTGTGATGATATCAGCCCGCGCCAGCAACTCCTTCAGACACTCCGGCTCGTTCTCAAAGACATCGAGCACGGCATGCCGGATGCGACCATCGTCGAGGGCTTCGAGGATGGCCGCTGAGTCGGCCACCTCGCCGCGCGATGCATTAATGAAGATGCACCCGGGCTTCAGCTTGCGGAAGAAGTCCGGCCCCGCGAGAGAACGCGTGGGATGAAGGCCCTGCTCCACGAGCGGCACGTGCAGTGTCACGACGTCGGCTTGCGGCAGAATCTCGTCGAGCGGACGATACGAAGCGTCGCCGGTCGAATCAAACAGGGGCGGGTCGTTCAGCAGGGGGATCATGCCAAGGGCCGACAACTTCTCGCGCACCTGCCGGCCGACATGGCCGACGCCGACAATCGCCACGCGCAAACCCTGCAGGGTAAACTCGTGCCGCACGGCAAGACACAGGAGCGCCGCCACGATGTACTCGGCCACGCTGTTCGCGTTGCAGCCGGGCGACGCGCACCACGCGATGCCGCGGTGCTCAAGGTAATCGAGATCCATATGATCCGCGCCCGCCGTGGCGGTGCCGACAAACGACACGCGCGTTCCATCGAGCAGCGCTTTGGTGACACGAACCTTTGAGCGGATGGCGAGCGCGTCCGCGTCACGGATCCGGTCCGCGGTAAATTCCTTCTCCGGGACGATGGACACATCGCCCAGCGTGCGGAAGGCGGCCTCACCGGACGTCATGCTGGCGGCGCAGACAATGTGCATGCTGCTGGCGGCTCCGGGATCCGGTTACTTTGTCCTGCGGATGAAAACCTTGCGCTGCTGCGGCTTCGGGATCCCGAGATCCGCCGGCAGATCAAGGCGCATGGTTGAACTCTTCTCCTCGACAGCCGGCGGACGCGGCGGCGCCGGGGCGAACTCGTTGTCGACCTTTGCCTTCGCGGACTCGCCGTGGGTCGGGATCTTGATGACCTTCCCGCAGGACGGGCACTCGATAAAGAGACCCACCATGTCCTCCGGGGCATCCAGATTCTGGCGGCACGCGGGACAATCGAAATTCACATCCTTCATGCTTTCAACCTTACCACATCCTTCAGGACGTGGAGAGCAGTCTTTGTCCTCCGCCGCCCGGGGTCCTTCCGTTTCGGTTTCACGACTCTTCGCTTCTTCAAGGCCAGCGGGGCGGTGCAGACAATGCGTGTGCCCTGCCCCTTGCTCGTCGTGATGTCGAGCGATGCGCCAATGGCAGCGGCCCGATACTCCATGACGGCCAGGCCCATGCCATTGCCGCGTTCGCCGGGAATACCCACGCCGTCATCCTCGATGGTGAGCCGGACGTGCCCGCTCTTCAGCCGCCCGAGGCTGATCCGGATTTCGGCCGCCCGGCCGTGACGATGTGCATTGCTCACCGCTTCCTGCGCGATGCGGTAAAGGTGCGTAGCCATGGTCATGTCGGGTATCGGGACTTCACGGGCGCACACGAGTGTGCAGCGGATGTTGAAGATGCTGCCGACGCTTTCGGCAAGGTCGCGAAGCGCGGCCATCAGTCCGATTTCCTCCAGCTGTACGGGATGAAGACCGCGAGCGACGCGGCGTGACTCCGCGATGGCGCGGTCCACCAGCTCCTTGATTCTTCCGGCTCGCTCGGCGTCAGCCGGACTGGCTTTCGTCAGGCGCTGACGGAGGGAATCGCAGAGAAAGGCCACTGCCGTCAGCATCTGGCAGATGCCGTCATGCAGATCCTGCCCGATGCGTCGCTGCTCCTGGTCTCCCGCCTCGAGAACCTGGCCTTCGAGCTGCCGGTTCTTGGAAGCCTCGCGGCGCAGGGCGATGTTTGCCCTTTCGAGGTCGGACGTGCGCTGCTTCACGCGCAGCTCAAGTTCCTGCTGAGATACTCTCAGCGCCTGCTCAACCCTTTGTTGCTCGGTCACATCGTGGGCGAGGACAAGCTCGGCAGGCCGCCCCTCGAACTCCAGCGTGTGGGATGTGATTTCGACGAGGCGAATGCTTCCGTCCCGCAGCCGGTGACGCCAGACCCCGGCCTTGTCGAGACCACCCTTCTTGCGGGCCTTCTTCACGTTGCTCATCAGCCGCGCGTGATCCTCGGCCGGCCTGATGTTCTTGATCGTCATGCCGAGGAATTCCTCGCGCGAGTAGCCATAGGCCTGTACCGCTGCGTCGTTGACCGCAAGATACCGGAGCGTCTCAAGGTCATACACAAACATGGGGTGAGGGTTCCCCTCAAAGAGTTCGCGATAGCGCCGCTCCGATTCGCGCAAGGACTGCTCGGCGCGAACGCGATCACTCACATCCCTGGCCGTTCCCTGTACGCCTACAACCACCCCGTTCTCGAGGATCGGGCTCCCGGTTGTTTCGCAGATGACGGCGTGGCCGTCCTTGTGGATGAGCCGCAAGAGTGTACCGCGGATGACTTCTCCGCGCAGGTTGGACTGGAATCGCTCGCGGGCAATCGCGAGGTCCGCGGGCTCGATGAAGTCGGCAAAATGCCGCCCCACCACCTCGGCCGCTTCATAGCCGATCAACTGTCGCACCGACGGAGATGCATAACCCACCGCGCCGGACACGTCGACCTGATAGACAACATCGATCGTATTTTCCGCCATCAGCCGGTATCGCCGCTCGCTCTCGCGCAGTGAATCCTCGACCCTCTTCTTCTCGGTTGCATCGCGACTGGCGCTGACAAAGCCTGTGATATGGCTCGCGTCGTCCTTCACGACCATGGCCGATCCTTCGACATGGAGGGCGCGACCGTCGCGAGCGTGATGCAGGAACCGACCGGAGTATTGACCCTTCTCCACAAGCATCGCCATGGCTTGCTTCAGTTCTTCGGGCGTCATCTCTGAGCGGACCACGTCACGGTAGTATCGCCCCATCACCTCCGCCGCTTTCCACCCGTACATGCGTTCGGCGCCCGCATTCCACGACACGATATGCAGATCGCGGTCGTAGGCGATGATGGCATCGCTTACCTGGTTCAGCTGCCGCGCCTGGGTGGCGAGGTCGTGCTCAAGTTTCTTGCGCTCCGTGATGTCCTTCGCGCTCCCGGCGATGCGCGCCGGCTGTCCCAGGTCATCCTCCCGGATAAGGAATCCCTGGTCATGAATCCATCGCTCGCCGCGTCCGGGACGCGTGATGCGGTATTCCACGCTGTAGCTGCCGGCGGCGATGCCTTCGCGCACGACGCGCAGGGTGGTCTCGCGATCATCCGGGTTTATCGCCTCGACCCATGAAGAAGGATCTTCGTAAAGACTCCGGCACGTCCTTCCCCAAAGCTCTTCATAGGCAGGACTCACATAGAGAATCCGGCCAAGATCATGCGTCGCAATGTAGAGAACAAGGTCCAGTGTCTCCGTGAGGTCGCGGAAGAAGTCCCCGTTCGAAAGGCCTTGTCCATCCGTGGGCGGGGAGGCCCCGAGCTTGCGATGTTTTGTCATGCGAGGCTTCATATTCTCACATTCCGGAAGCCATGCAAAGGCTCTCACCCCGCTCCGAGACTCCTAAATTGCTGCCTTGCTGGGCAAATTGCGCAAATCGGGGCGATTTTCCGGAAACCTCGATGTGCGATGATCGTTGGCATGCGTCTTGCATTAAGGGATGCGGGGCAGGCTGATGCTATGAAGATGGTCAGGGTAAAATACCGGGAGGTCGTCAATCTCCGCGTGGCCGTGGGTTTGGCCCTCTTCGCCACCATCTACACAGCATGCCTTCACGCCCTTGCCCTGACACTCGATGTGAGCGTCGAGGAGATCCTGCCCGCAACCGGCGCATTCTGTGTCACCCTCTGGATCTTCGGCATGCTCTGGATTGCCTATCGCCGCTGGCGCGAGGTCGCCATTCCGGAGAGCGACCTCGAGCACATCCTTTCCGAGATTAATCCCGATTGCTGCATCGTGATCAACGAGAACCGACAGATCACGATGTGCAGCGGCTCGATCGACATCATGTTCGGATACAGCGCCAAGGAAGTCCTGGGCCAGACCACGGAGCTGCTCTACTTCGATCGACGCCCCGCCCCGAATCCCGAACTTCACCACATCCACGACCAGTTGAACCGGGTCGGTTTCCACGTCGGCCTCGCGAAAGGCCGCCATCGCGATGGTCGCATCATTCCGCTCGAGATCATCACCGGCTCCCTGAGAAAGCGGCGCGGCGCCGTTCTCCTGTTGCGCGATATCTCAAAGCGAGTGGCCGCAGAGGAGGCACATCATGCGAAGGCGGAGCTTCTCCGCCAATTGGAAGAGAACTTCGAAAAGCTCAAGAAGGTCGAAAAGGCGCGCGACAACCTCCTGCACATGATTGTGCACGACATGAAGAATCCCCTTCAGGTCATCCTCAGCACAATGCAGCTCCTGCGCGAAGAGCTGAAGCCCGTGGCCAGTGAGGCATCCCACACCTACATGGACGAATCCCTGATCCAGACGCAGCGACTCATCGAACTCGTCAATTCCCTGCTTGATATCAGCCGGCTTGAATCCGGCGACATGCCGCTGCACCTCGCGGAATGTGACCTGCGCGTGGCAGTGCGTAGAGCCACGTCGTCCATAGGCCTCCTCGCCGGATCACGATCCATTCAGGACTACCTGCCGGCCGACCCGGTTCAGGTCACGTGCGATTCGGAGATCATCAACCGTGTGCTCGTCAATCTCGTCAGCAACGCCATCTTCCACACGCCGGACGGCACGCGCATTTCCGTTTCCGTGACACCGGGCGATGTGCATGCACGCGTTGAAGTGACAGACAACGGCCCCGGCATCTCGCCAGCCGAACAGGATCACATCTTCGAGAAGTTCGCCGCGCCACGCGTTGCCAAGCATCGCAGCAACCACAACTCCACAGGACTGGGATTGCCCTTCTGCAAACTGGCCATCGAAGCTCATGGCGGACGCATCGGCATCGACAGCCTACCGGGCCGGGGAACGACCTTCTGGCTGCTCATTCCGATACACCCGCAGGCGACGCTGTCACCGAACGCAGAGCAGCAAACCGCGGACCGCTAACCCGCAAAGAGCGCCATGAAGTCGCTTGCAGGCGTCTTCTCCAGTTCAATCACCTTGTCGCATCCGGTTCGAATCCGCACAGCCCGCTCAGCGCCATATCGGGCGACAAGCGCCATATCGAACTTCTTGAGCAACTCGGGAATCCCCTCGGTTCGCCGGCGACGGTGACCAATCGGATACTCCACCTCGACCCTTTCGGTCGATGAGCCATCTTTGAAGAACACTTGGACGGCGTTGGCAATCGACCGCCTTGAAGGATCGAGATACTCGGACGAGTATCGTTTGTCTTCCGATACAACCATCTTCGCGCGCAGGGCATCGATGCGAGGATCGCTCGCCACTTTATCTTCGTAGTGTTCAGCCGTGAGTTCGCCAAAGATCAACCCGATCGCCGTCATGTATTGCAGACAGTGATCGCGGTCCGCCGGATTGTGAAGCTGACCAGCCTTGTCGATGATTCGTATCGCAGACTCATGCGTCGTCAGTTCGACCCGCTCAATTTCATCGAGGCGACCAGACACCCCGGGGTGCAGCTTGAAGGCACACTCCACCGCGGTCTGGGCATGGAACTCCGCGGGGAACGAAATCTTGAAGAGCACATGCTCCATGACATACGAGCCGAGCGGCCTCGCCAGCCTGATCTCCTTGCCGCGGAAGAGCGCGTCTTGAAATCCCCACGTCTTCGTGGTCAGCGCGCCCTGATAGCCCATTTCGTTGCGCAGCGCGTTAATCGCATGCCACACGCCGCGGCTTGTCGCATCCCCCGCCGCCCAGGATTTGCGCGATCCCGTATTCGGTGCGTGCCGGTAAACCCGCAAGGCGCCGCCATCGGCCCACGCATTCGACACGGCATTCACGATCTGGTCGCGCGAACCGCCCAGCATCCCCGTCACCACCGCCGCCGTTGCGATGCGCACGAGAATGACATGATCCATCCCGGCCCGGTTGAAGCTGTTCTCCAGCGCCAGCACACCCTGGATCTCATGCGCCTTGATCGCCGCCGTCAGGATGTCTTTGACGGTAGGGGCGTCGCTCGCCGACGCCCGCCCCAACCAATCCGCGACCGACAGAATCCCGCCGAGGTTATCCGACGGATGCCCCCACTCCGCCGCCAGCCACGTGTCATTAAAATCGAGCCACCGGATCAATGCCCCGTTGTTGAACGCCGCGCGCGCGGGGTCTAGCTCGTACTTCAGGCCCAGGACCCGCGCCCCGTTCTTCATATCCGCGCCCGGCACAATCGGCCCGAGCAGCTTCGTGCACTCCGGGTACTTCAACGCCATCAGCGCACAGGCAATGCTGTCGAGCAGACAATACCGCGCCGTCGAATACGCCTCTTCGCTGCTGATCGTGTAGCCCGCCACATAGTCAGCAATCGCCGCGATGACCGCGTCTGTCGGTGGTCGAACATTCGATATCGGTGCACTCATCGCTTCTCCTTCGGCATGATTAATTTGATGACGCGACGATCAGAGGTTCTATACAGACCGAAGTGCTTGTCCATCGTCACAACGGCGATCCCGGGATTCTCCTCCGCCATACGGACCAGACAAGCATCGGCAAGTGACATGGGCAGGTCAACGTATTGCGTCATCAGTCCGGAAACAGCATTGGCATGCCGCGTGATTTCAAAACGAACACGGACGAGATCCCGATCGAGAAGCTCAAAGAGCCGCCGGTGCCCGACCCGGTCCCGTCTCAAGATGAACAGCGCTTCGCACAGGACAGCCTCGCACGTAACAAAAGGTTCATCCGCCAACTCGAATTGCTTTGTGGCCCAAGGGTGCTGCGCCTCGTCGCGATTTAGGTACGCGACGAGTGGTCCTGTGTCGATTATCGCCCATGCTATCAAGTCCCATATCCTCCAGGTATCTAGGATTCGTAGAGAGGTCACCAGGGCCGCCGCGAAGGCACCCGCACAAGTCTTTTGACCTCTCATAAAGCGAAAGCTTCTTTTGCGCCGGGGAATTGACGACGTACGTTTCCGCCGCTTCGCGCATCACAGAACCGAGACTGACGCCCCGACGCTCTGCCTCCGCCTCGAGACGCACCTTGAGAGACTCAGGCAATTTGATCGTGATGCTTTTCATGGTAATACCATTCTGGCAGCATGGTAATACCCGCTCCGCACGCTGTCAACGCTGCGCGATGGGCGGGACTTCGCGGACGGGGACGCCGATGTATTCGGAGGACGGGCGGATGATCCGGTTGTCGGCGCGCTGCTCTATGATGTGGGCGGCCCAGCCGGTCACGCGGGACATCACGAAGATCGGCGTGAAGAGCGGCGTCGGCACGCCGCACTGGTTGTAGGCAATTGCGCTGTAGAAATCCAAATTCGGGAACAGCTTCTTCTCGCGTCGCATGATTTGCTCGATGCGTTTCGCCACCGAGTACTGGCGCTGCCCCTCGGCATTCGTGTCCGACAGCTTTTTCGCCCAGACCTCGATCACGTCGGAGCGCGGGTCCGACACCTTGTAGACGCGGTGCCCGAAGCCCATGATCTTCTCCTTCTTCGCCAGGCTGGACATGATGCCGGCTTCCGCGTCCTCGGGAGTGCGGTATCGCTGGATCAACTCCATCGCCGCTTCGTTCGCGCCGCCATGCAAAGGCCCCCGCAGGGCACCGATCGCCCCCGTTACCGCAGAGTAGAAGTCGGAAAGCGTCGACGTGATCGTGCGCGCCGTGAACGTCGATGCGTTGAACTCATGCTCGGCGTACAGGATCATCGAGACATCGAGCATCTTGTGCTTGAGCGCAGACGGCGGGTGGCCGTGCAGCACGTGAAGGAACTGGCCCGGGACCGTGTCCTCGGGGACCTCGACGTGCACGCGGCGGCCATGGTGCGAGTAGAAGTACCAGTACAGGAGCATGGATCCGAAGCACGCGACGAGACGATTCGCAATGTCGAGCTGGCTTCGCTGCGGCCCCTCCGGCTCAAGGCACCCCAGCACGGAGCAACCCGTGCGCATCACATCCATCGGGTGCGCGGACTTCGGCAGGAGCTCTAGCGCCAGCTTCAAACCCGAGGGTAAGTCACGTTGCGAGGCGAGCAACTGCTTGTAGTCTGCCAGCTCCGTCTCGTTCGGCAGCTTTCCGTACAGGAGAAGATAGGCCACCTCCTCGAAAGATGCCTTCTCGGTAAGCTGGTTGAGCGGATAGCCGCGATACTGCAAGCCGCCACCCGTTTCGTCGATAATCGCGACCGCGGTCTGTCCCGCGATGATGCCTTCCAGGCCTTTTGCAAAGTCACTCATGGTAGCTCTCCCGCTTCACCGCTTTAGCTGCTCGTCTGCCCTCTTCTCATACTCATGATAGCGCAGAAAATCGTAAAGCTCGGCACGCGTCTGCATCGTCTCGACGACGCTCTTCTGGCTGCCCTCTTCGCGGATCGCTGTAAAGACACGCAGCGCCGCCGCATTCATGGCGCGGAACGCAGAAAGCGGATAAAGCGCCAACTGCACACCGACCGTCCTTAATTCATCGAGCGTGTACAGCGGTGTCTTTCCGAACTCCGTCAGGTTCGCAAGAACAGGCACGCCCACCGTCGATGTGAAGGCACGATAGTCCTCCAGCGACGAGAGGGCTTCGGCAAAAATCATGTCCGCTCCGGCTTCCACGTAACGGCACGCCCTCTTCACAGCGGACCCAACGCCCTCCATCGCCGCCGCATCCGTTCGCGCCATGATGACAAAGTCGGGATCGGTCCGGCCCGCCGCGGCGGACGCGAGTCGCTCCACCATCTCTTCCGTCGAAACGACGGCCTTGTTCGGTCGATGCCCGCAGCGCTTCATGGACACCTGGTCCTCGATCTGCATCGCCGCAACCCCTGCATCAATCATCACGCGCGCTGCTTCGCCCGCGTCGTCCCAGCCGGTATCCACATCCACGAGGATGGGCAGTGATGTCGCCTTCGCGATTCGACGGGCATCCTCCGCAACCTGCTCCAGCGTGGTGAAGCCGAGGTCCGGCAGGCCGAACGAGGCGTTGGCAATGCCGGCGCCGGAGACGTAGAGCGCCTTGAAGCCACATCGCTCCGCCATGATCGCGGCATAGGCATGGATCACCCCGACAACCTGCAACGGTTGCTCCTCTTTCAATGCTGCTCGGAAACGGGCGCCTGGTGTCATGCTGCCTAGAAGTGGTTGGGCTCGCGCTTGATGAGTTTTCCACGCCCGATGGTTCCGCAGAACTTGCCATTCATCGCAGCAACCTCGCCACGAACCGTGACGATGTGCGGCCGCCCCTTGATCTCCCACCCCTCGAACGGGTTGTAGTCCACGGCCATGTGCTGCTTCTTCACCGAGATCTTGCCGCGGTACTTGGGGTCCCAGACGACGAGGTCGGCGTCCGCGCCCACGGCGATCGTGCCCTTGCGCGGGAACAGTCCGAAAAGTTTGGCGGCCTGCGTGCTTCCGCAATCGACAAACTGGTGCAGGTCCAACTTCCCCTCGCAGACGCCGCGCGTGTAGAGGACCGTCATGCGGTCTTCCAGTGACGGGATGCCGTTCGGGATCTTCGTGAAGTCGTCCTTCCCCATCACCTTCTGGTCCTTGAAATCGAACGGCGCATGGTCCGTCGCTACCGTGCTAACCATGCCCTGCCGCAACGCATTCCAGTAGACCTCCTGGTTGCTCTTGTCGCGCAGCGGAGGCGACATCACGAACTTTGACCCTTCGAACTTCGGCAGTTCGGCGTAGGTCATGTCGAGCGTGAGGTACTGGATCAAGGTCTCGACCCACATCTTCACGCCGCGTTCCTTCGCGCGGATCGCAGCCCGGAGCGATTCCTTGCAGCTCGTGTGCACGCAGTACACATGCGTGTCATGCATTTCGGCAAACGTCGCCAGGTGATGCACGCCCTCGGCTTCGACGGATGGCGGACGACTCCAGTAGTGCCATTTCGGCTCCGTCTTCCCCTCGGCGAGAAGCTTCTTCTGCAGCTCCGCGACGAGGTCGGGATTCTCGCAGTGCGCCGTGACGATGACGCCGAGTTCCTTGGCGAGTCGGAGCACGTGATACAGCTCCGTGTCGGTCACACCGAAGAAGTTCTTGTAGGCCAGGAATATCTTGAAGCTGCTGATGCCCGCTTTGACGATCTCACGCAATTCGGCCTCGGCCTTGTCGTCATAGCGCGACACGCCCATGTGAAACGTGAAATCACAAGCGCTCTTCCCTTCCGCCTTGCTTAGCCAAAGCTGGTAGGACTCAAGCAGCTGGTCATTCCGCGAGGGACAGCACATCTCAATGAGCGTTGTGGTTCCACCCGCAAGCGCGGCCTTGCTGGCCGTTTCGTAGGTATCCTTCGCAAACGTTCCCATGAATGGGAGGTATATGTGCACGTGCGGATCAATGAACCCCGGGAACACATACTTCCCCCGCGCATCGACCACCGTCGCCCCCTTCGGCGCCTCAAGCCCCGGCCCGATCCGCGTCACCTTCTCGTTCTCGCAGAAAATGTCCGCGATGAACCGCTCGCTCGGCGTGATAATCTCACCATTCTTGATCAACAAGGCCATGACACACCCTTTCGTTACGGGTTACAGGTCACTGGTTACGGATCACTTTTCCTTGTGCCAGATGTCGCCTTCGCCGAACTTGAACCAGCGCGTCGTGGTGACTTTCTGGCGCGTGTAGAACATGACACCTTCGCGGCCCTGCAGGTGCAGGTCGCCGAAGAAGGAATAGTCCCAGCCGCTGAACGGGAACTGGGCCAGCGGCGCGGGCACACCGACATTGATGCCGACCATGCCGGACTTGATACGGTGACGGAACTCGCGTGCGGCTTTCCCTGACTGGGTATAGATGCAGGCGCCGTTTCCGAAGATCGTCTTGTTCGACATCTCAATGGCGGATTCGAGATCCTCGAATCGCATGACATTCAACACGGGGCCGAACACCTCGTCCTTCGCGATCGACATCTCGGCGCGCACGTGGTCCACGATGGTCGGGCCGAGGTAGAAACCGTTGGGGAACTCAGGCACCTTGACCGTTCGCCCATCCACAAGGACCTTCGCGCCCTCCTTCACGCTGCTATCTACCAGCCCCGAAACGCGTTCGCGATGTTGCGGACTGATGACGGCGCCCATCTTGGCCGTGGGATCGCGATCCGTCGCGCCGACTTTGATCCCTCGCACCGCTTCGGCCAGCGGCGGGAGCAACTTGTCTGCCGCCCGCCCGATGGTCACGGCGGTCGATCCCGCCATACAGCGCTGACCGGCGCATCCGAAGGCGGCATCCACGAGGCCGGTCACGGAATTGTCGAAGTCGGCATCCGGCAGGATGAACACATAGTTCTTCGCACCACCCGCAGACTGCACCCGCTTGCCGTGCTGCGTGCCGGTTTCGAAGATGTACTTGGCAACCGGCGAGGATCCGACGAACGAAATCGCCCTCACCAAGGGATGCTTGAGCAGCGCATCCACGCAATCCTTGCCACCATGCACGATGTTCAGGACGCCTTTGGGGAGCCCAGCCTTCATCAACAGGTCGATCAGCATTACGCCGGTCAGCGGCACCTTCTCGCTGGGCTTGAGAATGAAGGTGTTGCCGCAGGCGATCGCCAGGGGATACATCCACATCGGAACCAGCGCGGGGAAGTTGTACGGGCAGATGCCGACCACCACGCCGAGCGGCTGCTTGATCACGTCGCAATCAATGCCGCGCGCGATATTCTCCAGCACCTCGCCCTTGAGCAGTTCGGGGGCGCCGCACGCATATTCCACGACTTCAATGCCGCGCCGCACATCGCCGCGCGCTTCCGTCAAGGTCTTGCCGTGCTCACGCGTGACACTCTTCGCGAGCTCCTCGAAGTTGTCCTCGAGCAGCATCTTGTACTTAAAGAGAATGCGACAACGCTCAATCGGCGGGGTCTCGGACCAATCCACAAACGCTCGTGCTGCGTCCTGCACCGCCGCGTCCACGACATCCGCACCGCACATCGGCGTTTCGGCAATGACCTCGCCCGTGGACGGGTTGCAGACCTTCGTCGTGGTCGCCGTCTTCGGCGTGGACCACACTCCACCAATTAGAATCGGACAGGGTCGCAGTGCTGTTGCCATGGTATCGTCCTCTAGCTCTCAGTCTATGGTTGAGGGTTTATGGTTCATGGTTCATGGTTCATGCGGATTTCGTCGCATCAACCCTCAACCATTAACCATTCTTCTTTCTCTTCGCTTACGGATGCGGCGCGAACGGCTTCATTTCGCCTTTCGCGACCTTGTCCTGGTACTGCTTCCAGCTCATGGGCTTCTTGCCCGTCTTCACATCGACCATCGTGATGCATTCATCAACGGGGCAGACCAGTGAACACAGGTTGCAGCCCACGCAATGCTCAACATTGATCTGGGGCACCGGCTTGCCGGGCACACGTCCCGGGCCAAGTCCCTTGCCGTTGGCATCAATGAGGTCAATCGCCTGGTGCGCACCGTCTTCGCAAGCAATGTAGCACAGATTGCAGCCCACGCATTTCTCGTAGTCGATGCTGGCGATGCGCTTGTAGTTGAGGTTCAGCGTCTCCCACTTGTCCACGGTGTTCACCGCCAGGCCGCGTAGCTCATTGACCGACTTGTAGCCCTTGCTGTCGAGGAAGTCGCTCAAGCCCTCGCACATGTCCTGCACGATGCGGAAGCCATAGTGCATGATCGCGGTGCAGACCTGGACGCTCGTCGAGCCGAGCGAGATGAACTCCGCCGCGTCCTTCCAGTTGCTGATGCCGCCGATGCCGGAGATCGGGAGCCGCACCTCGGGATCCGCTGCGCACGATTGAACCATGTTCAGCGCGATGGGCTTCACGGCGGGACCGCAATAGCCACCGTGCGTGCTCATGCCGGCGACGTAGGGCTCGGGACACATCTTGTCGAGGTCCACCTGCGTGATGCTGTTGATTGTGTTGATGAGCGAGATCGCGTCGGCACCCGCCCTCTTGGCAGCCCGAGCCGAACGCGTGATGTCGGTGATGTTCGGCGTGAGCTTCACGATGACGGGAATCTCCGCCGCTTCCATGACCCAGCCCACGATCGTTTCGATGACGTCCGGATTCTGGCCCACGGCCGAACCCATGCCGCGCTCGCACATGCCGTGCGGACATCCGAAGTTGAGTTCCACGCCGTCGGCGCCGGAGTCGCGCGAGCGCTTCATGTAGTCGTGCCAGTTCTCCCGCGTGTCGGTCATGAGCGACGCGATGACGGCGTGCTTCGGCCAGAGCTTCTTGCACTCCGCGATTTCGCGGAAATTCGTCTCGGGCGCGCGATCGCTGATCAGCTCGATGTTGTTGAAGCCGACCATGCGATCCTTGCCCACGTTCAGCGCCGAGTAGCGCGAGCTGACATTGGTGATCGGATCGCCAATCGTCTTCCAGACCACACCGCCCCAGCCCGCCTCGAAAGCTCGATTGCACTGATAGCCCGTGTTTGCCGGCGGCGCGGAGGCGACCCAGAACGGATTCGGCGATTTGATGCCCGCTAGATTAATGGATAGATCGGCCATGGCTGTTCTCCTGATCAAACAATCACTTCTTCGCGTAGTACTCCGCTTCCAACTCCATGATACGGATCGGGCGAAGGAATCCTGATCCGACCGGCTTGCCCTTCACACCCAGTCGCGTGGTCTGGACCGGGCCTTCGACCTTTTCTTTCGTGATGAACGCATGAATACCGCGCGCGGCCTTCTTGCCTTCGGCTACGGCGTTCACGACTTCACGCCCGCCGTTGGCACAGTCGCCGCCGGCAAAGACGTGCTTCAGGCTCGTCTGGCCCGTGTCGCTGCTGCGCTCGACAGTACCGTCCTTGCCCAGCTTCAATTTCGGAAACAGCTTCGTGAGCAGGCCCGACTGCGGTTCCTGGCCAAGTGCCTTGATGACCATGTCGAAGGGTTCAACAAACTCGGAACCGGGAACGACTTCGACGCGTCCCTTGTCATTCACACGCGTCCTCGCGAGTTTCAGACCCGTGACATGTCCGCCCTTGCCCTCGACCGCTACCGGTGCCGTGTGGAACATGAACGAGCAGCCGTCGCTCTTGGCCAGTTCGTATTCGTAGGGATAGGCAGGCATATCGCCCTCACCCCGACGATACACGATAATCGCCTCGTCCGCGCCGAGCCGCTTGGCCTGCGTCACTGCGTCGATGGCCGTATTGCCGCAACCAATGACGGCGACGCGCTTTCCGACACCCACCTTGTGCAGCGGTTTCGTGTGAAATTCTTCGATGAAGTCGAGCGCCTCGAACACTTCGGGCAACTCTTCGCCCGGAATGCCCAAGCGGTACGTGCGACCGAGACCGACACCAACGAAGATCGCATCGAAGTTCTTCTCGAGATCCTTGATCGAGATGTCTTTCCCGACTTCGACACCCGTCTTGAAGGTGACGCCGAGGCTCTTCACCAGATCGACCTCTTCCTGGCTCGCCTCGGGCGTGAGCTTGTAATAGGCGATGCCGTAGGTGTTCAGTCCGCCGGCCTTCTTCTTCTTCTCGAAGACCGTGACACCGTGTCCGAGCTGCGCGAGCTCCGCAGCGCAGCCAAGACCTGCAGGACCGCCACCGATCACGGCGATCTTCTTGCCCGACTTCTCTTTCGGCGCTTCGAGCACCTTGATCTTATTCTCGAACACGTAGTCCACGGCGTAGCGCTGGAGGCGACCGATCTTGATCGGCTTCTCGTCGCGATCGAGCATGACGCAGGCGCCTTCGCACAGCGCGGAGGTCGGACACACGCGGGCGCAGCTCGCGCCAAGCGGGTTCGCCGTCAGGATCGTGCGCGCGGCGCCCGTCAGGTTCTTGTTCGCGATCTTCTTGATGAACCCCGGGATGTCGATACCGGTGGGACACGCCATGATGCACGGCGCGTCGAAACAGTAGAGGCAGCGATCCGATTCAACCGCGGCCTCCTGCGTGTCGTACCGGGGCTCGATGTCCGACATGTTCTCGGCAGCCTGCTTCGCATTCAGTCTGGGCTTCAGTGGCATACTTTTCCTCCGCAAGTCTCTTCTCCAGGCAGGGCGCGCACTCCGCTGCGCGCCGCGGACGGCTCGGAGAGCCGTCCCTACCAAGACTCTAAAGTTTCAGTTCCTGATACGGGAATCCGTGTGCATCGGCCACGGCCTTGTAGGTGCACGCTCCCTGGTACGTGTTCAGTCCAGGCACCAGCTCCGGCACCTGCTGCAACGCGCCCTCCAACCCCAGGTTGGCGAGTTTCAACGCGTAGGGAATCGTCACGTTCGTCAAAGCCTGCGTCGCGGTGCGCGCATAGGCGCCCGGCATATTCGTCACGCAGTAGTGAATCGTGTCCTCTTCGACATAGACCGGATTCTCGTGCGTCGTCGGTCGCGAGGTTTCGGCGCAGCCGCCCTGGTCGATGGCGATATCGACAAACACCGCGCCGGGCTTCATCACGCTGAGCATCTGGCGCTTGATGAGCTTCGGCGCCTTTGCGCCGGGCACGAGCACCGCGCCGATCAGGAGGTCCACATTCGGCAGGCTCTCCATCAGGTTGTGCTCATTGGAATAGAGCGTATGGGCCGCGCCGTGGAGGCTGATGTCGAGGAAGCGCATCTGCTGCAGGTCCACCTCAAGGATCGTGACGTCGCCGCCGATCCCTGCGGCGACACGGCCGGCATTAATGCCAGCCGTGCCACCGCCCATGATCAGGACGTTGCCGGGCAACACCCCGGGTACCCCCCCGAGCAACACTCCTTTTCCCCCCTGAGCTTTGCTCAGATAGTAAGCGCCGATGATCGCGCTCATGCGGCCTGCGATTTCGCTCATCGGCTCCAAAAGCGGCAGTCGTCGTCCGATCTGCACCGTCTCGTACGCCACGCCCGAGGTCTTGCTCTTGATGAGCGCCTCGGTGAGCTTCTTTTCGGCAGCGAGGTGGAGATAGGTGAACAACAGGAGGCCCGGACGCAGGAAGCCGTACTCCGACTCCATCGGCTCCTTGACCTTGATGACCATCTCGCAGCCCCAGGCGTCGGTGGCCGTCGAAACGATCCGCGCCCCGCCCGCCACGTACTGGTCATCGGTGAAGCCGCTGCCGTCGCCGGCCCCGGTCTGCACATGCACCTCGTGGCCCGCCTGCACCAGCATGCGCGCGCTCGCGGGAGTGCACGACACGCGGTTCTCTTTGATCTTAATCTCTTTGGGTATGCCGATTTTCATAGGTATTTTCCGGATCACACTTCGCTGTACGCGATGTCCATGACGTCGAGCAGGTAATCGAGGTCCGCCTCGGTGATGCACATCGGCGGCGTGATGCGGATCGTGTTGCCGTGCAACCCGCCCTTGCCCACCAGCGCGCCGAGCTCCTTGATGCGTTCAAAGACCTGCGCGGTCGCTTCCTTCGCCGGCTCCTTGGTCTTGCGGTCCTTCACCATTTCAAGCGCGACCATGAGGCCCTTGCCGCGGACGTCTCCAATGATTGGATATTTCGCCTTCAGCTTTTCCAACCCTTGGAGAAGTTTCTCGCCGAGCACGTGGCAGCGCTTCTGGAGTCCTTCCTTGTCGATCGTCTCCAGCACTGCCTTGCCGATCGCGCAGGACACGGGATTGCCGCCGAACGTGTTGAAGTGGATCTTCTGCGACAGCACCTTCGCGATTTCCGGCGTCGTCACCACCGCCGCGAGCGGGGCGCCGTTGCCGATGCTCTTCGCCATCGTCACGATGTCGGGAATCACGCCCTGCGTTTCAAAGCCCCAGTAGTGCGTGCCCGTGCGACCAAAGCCGGCCTGCACTTCGTCGGCGATGCAGACGCCGCCCGCTTCGCGGACTATGCGATACGCTTCCTTGAGGTACCCATCGGGGAACACGATGACGCCGCCGACGCCCTGGATCGACTCGGCGAAGAAGCCCGCGACTTTCCCGGGGGTCGCGTACTGGATGACCTCCTTGATGTCGTTCGCGTACTTCTTCCCGGCCTCGGGGTCATCCTTGCCCCACGGCCCGCGATACGTGTCGGCCGTGATCGCGTGGTGCACGCCGAAGGACTGCGGGACGTTGAATTTCCATGTGCCGTGCGCCGTGAGGCCCATCGCCGAATTCACGCCGCCGTGGTAGCAGTTGCGCAGCGCCACGACATCGTAGTTGCCCGTGTAGAGCCGCGCCATGAGCAGCGCGAGGTCGTTCGCTTCGGAGCCCGAATTGACGAAGTACACGCACTTCAGGTTGCCCGGCATCTTGTCGGTCAACGCCTTCGCGTAGTCGCCCAGCACCGGATTCAGGTAGATCGTCGTCGTGTGCGAGATCGTGTTGATCTGGTCGATCGCGGCCTTGTTCACCGCAGGATGGCAGTGGCCCACGCTGACCGTGACGATGCCGCCGAAGGCGTCGAGGTAGCGGCGCCCTTTCTCGTCCCAGACATACTGCATATTCCCTTCCACGATCATGATCGGGTTCTTGTAGTACAGGAACACGCCAGGATTGATGTGGGCCTTGCGAATGCGCATGACCTCATCAAAGGAAGGACCCGTGTAGGGCTTCGGCTTATGGTTGCAAGGCGGCAGCGTTGGCTGCTTCGTTGTCGTCGTCATGTTTCTCCCCCGGATAAGGCTCCCCGCCTTATGTTTTCTTCATTTGGTTCATCATCAGGACGTAATAGACCACGGCCGCGATGATGAAACCGACAAACCACGCGTAGTTGTAGAGCGTCATCCACAACACGCCGACATTCGAAAGAATCTTCGTCGTGCCAAGGAAGCCCGGCACATTGGGCGCAACCGCGATGGCAAGGGCCGCCAGCGCGCGAAGGTTGAAGCCGTTGGTGTATTCGTACTCGCCGTCGGTGCGATACAGATCGGGCACATTCAGCCGGGTTCCGCGCACGAGGAAGTAGTCGCAGATCAGGATGCCGCCGATCGGTCCCAGCAACGCGGAGTAACCGATGAGCCACGTGAATACGTATCCATCCGGCGCGGCGACGAGCTTCCAGGGCATGATCAGGATGCCGATGACCGCCGTGACGTAGCCGCCCGTGCGGAACGAGATATAGCGCGGCAGCAGGTTGGAGAAATCGTTTGCGGGCGAAACCACATTCGCCGCGATGTTCGTAGACAGCGTGGCCACGGAAATCGCGATCAGCGCGGCGATCACCACAAGCCAGCCGCCCACCTTCGTGACGAGCAGCACCGGATCCCAGATCGCTTCGCCGAAGATCACCAGCGTCGCGCTCGTGACCGCCGTGCCGATGAACGCGAAGAGCGTCATCGTCGTCGGCAGGCCGATCATCTGTCCGAGAATCTGGTCCTTCTGGCTCTTCGCATAGCGCGTGAAGTCCGGGATGTTCAGCGAAAGCGTGGCCCAGAAACCGACCATCGCCGTGAGATTCGGGAAGAACACCTTGAGGAAATCATTACCGCTCGTGAACTTGTCGGGCTGATCAAGCATCGGCCCCCAGCCGCCCGCCTTGTTGTAAGCCCACCCGAGCAGGACAAGTCCCGCAATGATCAGGAACGGCGCGGCCAGCGTTTCCATCCACTTGATCGACTCGGTGCCCTTCCAGATGAAGTACACATTGATGAGCCAGAACCCCATGAAGCACGCGAAGGGCAGCGTGCCCGGCCACATCTCCGTGACCGTGGCGGGAGGCAGGTCCGGCCACATCGTGCGCAAGAGTTGGTAGATGGCCGCGCCGCCGATCCACGCCTGGATGCCGAACCAGCCGCAACCCACCAGCGCGCGCAGCAGCGCAGGGACATTGGAGCCCCTCACGCCGAATGAAGCGCGCGCAAAAACAGGAAAGGGAATGCCATACTTCGCGCCCGCGTGCGCATTGAGGATCATCGGGATCAGCACAATGATGTTCCCTAGTGCTACCGTCAGGTTCGCCTGCCACCAGGTCATTCCTTGCGCAATCATGCCGGAGGCAAGCTGATACGTCGGAATACAGACCGCCATGCCCACCCAAAGGGCCGCGATATGCCACACATTCCACGTGCGCTGGACACGACTCGTAGGGGCTAGATCGGCGTTATAGGAAGGGTGAGCCCGGATAAGGGCTAGTTCGTTGGGGGTAAGGTCTGGCTGGATCAAATCAGCCATTCCACAACCTGCATGTTAGCGTCCGTGCTTGCATAAAGCTCGCCGTCCGAAGTGGTATCATGGTTGAAACACCCGAAAGCCGTCAACACTCTTATCGGGGTTTCACCTATTTGGGGTGTGCAAGGGACACACTAGGCTGGCGTTCGTAGTGGTGCACTGGTCCCGCTCAGGGTCACCGGCGTAGTACCGCCTCATGGTTACGCTCGACCGCGACAATGGCGCGGGTTACGATTGCTCTCTGTATGCAGGACGCAGGACGCGCGTGGGCAAACCATGTCTCAACCCATGAATGAGTCGCATATCGACACGGGGGCGATTCGCGTTGCCTATGAAGAGGCGCGTCTCGAGATCGCGCGGATGCACGCCACGTCGGGAGAATCCCTCCGCACTGTCTTCCAGGGCGTTGCCGAACTGGTCACGAGGACGCTTGGCGTGGACCGGGTGGGCATCTGGCTGCTCGTGGATGACCGGCGCGCCGCCCGCTGCTATCACCTCTACCAGCGCTCACACCGTGATGTGTATGAAGGCGCCGTCCTGCATGCCCAGGACTTCCCGGCGTATTTCCAGGCGCTGGACTCGCGCCGCGTCATTCCGGTCAGCGAGGCCCTGACCGATCCCATCACGGCCGAACTGCGAACACCCTACCTTGAGCCCCTTGGCATCACCTCGCTACTCGACGCCCCGCTCTTCCGAGGCGGCCAGGTGGTGGGCGTGGTCTGCAACGAGCACACGGGCGAGCCGCGCGAGTGGACACAGCAGGATTGCGATTTCGTCGTTTCGGTCGCGGAGGTCATTTCGCGCCTGTTCGAGGAGACCGCCAGGCAACAGGCGGAAACCTCGCTCGGCGCCTACCAGGCCCACCTCATGGAGATGCACCGCATGGAAGCGCTCGGCCGGCTCGCCGCTGGCGTGGCGCACGATTTTCGTAACATCCTCACGGTGATGCTGGGACAAGGCTCGGTCATTGCCGACACGCCCGGCATCACCCCGAACGTCGCCGAGGCCGCACATGAAATCATCGAGGCTGCAAAGATCGGCGACCGCATGACGCAGGAGCTGCTGACGTTCGGCAAGGAGTCGCCCGACGCGCCGAAGGTGCTCGACCTCAAGGAAACGCTGCAAGCGCTGTGCACGGTCCTGCAGCTCTCAGTCGGAAAGACGTCGCGCCTCACCCTGCAATGCAGCGATGGCGTCAGCCGCGTCTTCATCGACCCCTCGCAGTTCGAACGCGCGATCCTCAACCTCGTCCTGAATGCTCGCGATGCCATGCCGAAGGGCGGCGATCTTGAAGTCCGGCTTGAAGAAGTCGCCGTCCAGGAAGGCCGGGGCATCGATGGCAAATATGTTTGCGTCGCCGTACGGGACGCTGGCATCGGCATGGACGAAGACACGCGCAAGAGGATCTTCGACCCCTTTTTCACCACGAAGGGTGACAAGGGCACGGGCCTCGGCCTCGCCATCGTCCACCAGATCGTCCACCGCGCCGGCGGCTTCCTACGCGTCGACAGCGAGCCGGGCCGCGGCACGACGATCCGGATGTATCTCCCGCGCATCGGCCGCAAGGCCTGAGCAGACTCCTGCCTGATTGAGAGGACCAGCTACAGGCCGCGAACAGCTGGTCTCAGGGTTCAGCCCAAGAGGACTGACTTTCCAACGCGTGCAAGCGCGTCGTCGGCCGTGAGGAGCGTACCTCCGACATACTCGGCGACGGCAAGATACATGGCATCATAGACCGAAAGCCTGTGTCGCTGCGCGACGGCCATGGCGCGGTCGATGTGATCCTCTGCGGCCAAGAGGTCCATAGGTGTCTTGCGCATGTTCCGCCAAACCGTTTCCGCCTCCTTATCGCTCAAGAGACCGCGCGACCTCTTTCGCGTCAAAACATGGCCGGACTCCACCAAAATCAACTCCGGCGCAACGAAGGAAGAGTTTCCAGAATCCACTTCTGCAATGGCTTCCTCCATTCCTTTGGGCATTGGCCCATCAAGGAGGAACATGCGCAACCATGCCGATGCATCCAGCACATAGAGCTTCAACGCCGCGCCCGCCCCGCTGCGATCTCTGCCACCGTATCGCCCAAGTCCCTGCCTGCAAATTTGTTTCGCGATTTGCTCGAGAGCGCCGCGAGGCCACCCCGCCGAATCCTGGTTTCCTTGGCGAGAATATAGCGAACTTGCTCTTGGATGCTGCGGTGGTTGGCTTCGGCTTCCTGTCGGATAACGCCGTAAACCTCATCGGGCACTTCTCGAACCGTAAGCGTTTTCATGATGGCTGCAGTTTGACTGCAAAATGCTGTCAACACAATGACTACCTTTGCAGGTCGTTTCCGATTGTTCACAAATGCGGCGCCGCCTATTCTGTCCAGCCATGAGCGCGTCACACGACCTTCAGGAATCGGCGCAGCGCGTCATTGCGGATCTGCGCGAACTCGCGAAACTCACCTCCGATGAAAACGGCGCGCAGCGCGTCGCATGGGGACCCGTATTCCGGAAGACCCGCGCGTGGTTCACGGACAAGGTGAAGAAGGAACTCGGCCTCAACGTAGAGATGGATTCCGCCGGCAACAACTGGGTCACGATTCCAGGCAAGTCCGATAAGGCGATCCTTGTTGCCGGGCATCTTGACTCCGTTCCGAACGGCGGCTGGCTCGACGGCTGCCTGGGCACGCTTTCCGCGCTGGAAATCCTGCGCCGCTACGCGAAGCGCAACGATAAGCCGGTGACACTGAAACTCGTGGATTGGGCCGATGAAGAAGGTGCGCGTTTCGGTCGAAGTTTGGTGGGGTCCGGCGCCGCGGGTGGGTCGTTGAATGTCGAAGACATCCGCAACCTCAAGGACCGGCAGGGCGTCACGCAAGCCGAGGCGTTGAAGGAGAACGGCGTCGATATCGACACGATGCTCAACGCGCACAAGGAGCTTAAGAAGATCAACGCGAAGGCGTACCTTGAACTCCATATCGAGCAAGGTCCCGTGCTCGAATCGATGAACAAGCCGACCGGCGTCGTTCTCGGCACGTTCGGTGTCGAACGCCACATGTTGAAGTTCACCGGCCAGGCGGCGCACTCCGGCTCCACGCCGATCCCGATGCGTCGCGATGCGTTCCTCGCAGCTGCACAGTTTGCATTGGAGGTGCGGCAGATCGGCCTGCGCCACACGAAGCCGGGCGCAAACGTCGTCTGCACCTGCGGCATCGTGAAGGTCGAACCCTGCATCGTCACCGCCGTCCCCGGCGTCTGCGAAATCTCGATCGATCAACGCGCCCTCGACGCCGGCGTGCTCGCGTCCATGCTCGCCGAGGCAAAGGCCGCCGCCGAAAAGGCAGCCAAGGACAACAACGTCACGCTCGAGTGGAAGAAGCTCTGGACCATCGAGCCGCGCCTTTTCGACCCCACCCTCATCAAGCTCTGCGAGGAGTCTGTGCGGGAGATCACGGGCGACGCCCCCAAGCTGCCGTCCGGCCCCCTGCACGACAGCGCCGA
>CAZCZZ010000047.1:0-32766 GCA_964503335.1 uncultured Verrucomicrobiota bacterium | reverse complement strand
CCGGAACATAGTCCAGATCTACGCGTGCGGACAGGAGAAGGGGCAGCCGTACATCGTCATGGAACTCGTCGGTGGAGGCCGACTGGACCAGATGATGGCCGACGGGAAGACTATCAGCGAAGTCCGCGCCCTCGAAATCGCGCTCGACGTATCCGAAGGTTTGCGAGCCGCCAATGACGCGGGGCTGGTTCATGGCGACATCAAGCCTGCCAATATCCTTTTCGATGCGGCGGGGGTTGCCAAGGTCGTGGACTTCGGCCTCGCCACCTTCGTTAACAGCCAGCAATCGAAGGGCGAAATCTGGGGCACGCCCTTTTACATATCGCCGGAACGAGCTCGCGGCGGGACAGCGGACAGCCGGTCCGACATGTACAGCCTTGGAGCGACGCTCTTCCACGCGCTTTCCGGCCGTCCCCCGTTTGACGGCAAGACCGCGACCGATGTCGTTCTGGCCCGGCTGAAGGAGGATCCGCCGAAGCTTTGCGATGTGGTCCCGACGCTTCAGCCTGAAACGGGCGCGGCGATCGATCGCATGATCCTGATGGACCCGGTACGGCGTTATCCGACCACGGCATCCCTCAAGGCCGATCTGCGCACAGCACTCGAGAAGGCCCGCGCGGCCGCGCCGCCATCCGCGATGTCGCGAAAGGCGCGCAAAGCCCCGGAGCCGAAGAAGCATGGCAAGGTGTGGATCGTCCTCGTGCTGCTTGCCGTTGCCGCAGCCGCTGGCGGCTATTACTGGCACAAGGCCGGGGAGGCTGAAAAAGCAGCGACCGCAAAGAAGGAGTCGAAGCCAAAAAGCACGACAAAGAAGAAGAAGGAACCCGCAGCGAAGGTCGAGCCCGTCACGCCGACGCCTCAGGATGTGGCGAGCAGCCAGTTCTTCGACGAGAACGAGACGAAGCGCCTGCATTCCGCCTTGGTTGCCCTGGGTGGTGACCAGGCCGCCGACGTACTGAAAGAACTGGCAGCGATCCGTTCGGAAGTACCCCCGAACAGCGGTCGCGCCTTGTGGGTTTCCCTGTTTGAAGCCACGGGTGAGTGGGTCCTCACGGGCGACGGCACGGCCCGTCTGGAGGCCATCAAGGATATTCCCATATCCCAGCCTCCCTCACATGCCCTGCACATGCCACAGCTCCTCGCCCGCTTCATGCTTGGAAACCTGCAGGCAGGTCAGGTCCACACGCGCAGGTCCAGCTGGGATCCATGGTTCGGGGATGTCGTGAATTTCTACGACGGAATGAGGGAAATGACGCGCGGGCGTTTTGACAGTGCCAGCGACCTGCTCGCATCGTATTGCGCGGTGACCAACAGGGAGCCGCAGTGGGCGTATGGCCTGGTTCCGCTCGCCGAAAGATGGACCAACAGTCTCGCTCTTTGGAAGCGCTCCAAAGAGGAGGCGTCGGCGCTCATCAAGTCGAAGGAACCCGCCCGTGCGCGCGAGCTGCTGGAACTCACCGCCACGAATCTACCCGTATTTACCGAGAAGTTCGTGAAAGCCGAGATCGCCAAAGCCAAGCGCGCTGAAACCAAAGCGGCCGGCAAGAAGGAGGAGTCGAAATCACCGAAGCTCTCGAAGGAGGACGAGATCAAGCTCGCAGCCGATGCGCTCGCAGCGCAAAAGTCCGTCATCACGGGGTCGAAGGACTACCAGGCCGCGGTCGAAGCCCTGGCCGCGGCGATGGGAACCGTGTCAAACGAAGACGCCAAGAAGTCGCTCGAACTCGGCAAGGAACAGTTTGAGCGCATTGCCTCCCTGAAGGCGCTGATGATCAGCCGCATGGAGAGCGATCCCTACAAGCAGGGTGTTGCGGACGTGGGCGGGGAAGCCGTGGGCGCCGATGCGGAGGGTGTACGCGTGGCGGTGCGACCGGGTTCGGTCACGATGAAGCCATGGAGCCAGATGACCCCGCGGGCGATGCTGCGCCTTGCGGCCTACTATGCAAACGATCCGGCCGCCGATTCGCGGACGCGCGCCGACCGGCTGCTTTCCGTGGCCATCTTCTGTGAACTGAGCGACAACCGGGATGCCGCGTCGCGCTACGCGGCAGAAGTCCTGAAGCTCGACGGAAGCCGGGCCGGTGATGTGAAACGCTTGCTGCCCGATGTAACGCCGTACCCCTGACCGGAGGTCACTGTGGAAGACCTGACAACGATGCGATGCAGACCCTGCGCGGCGGGCACACCGCCGCTGAGCGCCGGGGATGCCGGTCGAATGCTTGCACAGGTTCCCGGCTGGAGCATCAGCCGGAATGAATTGGAGCGGACCTTCAGCTTCAAGAACTACTACCAAACGGTTTCCTTCGTGAACGCCGTCGCGTGGATCGCGCACCAGGAGGATCATCATCCGGACATCGAGTTCGGATACAAGGCCTGCCGGATCCGTTTCAGCACGCACTCGATCGGCGGACTGTCGCCGAACGATTTCATCTGCGCCGCAAAAATCAACGGGCTTCTGGCCGCCACATAGCGTCGCGACTACTTCGCGCCAAGGACCTGGCGGGCGTGTTCCACATCCCTGCCAATCTGCAGCGCGAGTGCGGCATGGTCGGGGAACGCATGGTCGTCGCGCAGCTTCTTGACGAAGATGATCTCGATGTCGCGACCATACAGATCGCCTGCGAAGTCCATAATGAAGACTTCCACGACGCCGGACTGGTGTTCCGTGCGGCGTCCACCGAGATACGCGGCCGCGGGATGCAATGAGCCGCCGATGCGGGCGCGGACCGCATAGATGCCGGCCGGAGGGTGCACTTCGTTGTGAGGGTCGAGGTTGGCAGTCGGGAAGCCGAGTTCGCGTCCGAGCTTCTTCCCGTGGACGACGGTGCCCAACATGCTGAACGAGCGGCCGAGCATGGCCTCCACTTCATCAAAGTGTCCGTAGGAAACAGCGCGGCGGATGCGCGTACTCGACACGGGTTCATTCTTCCACGTCGCGTCGGAAGCGACGTGAACGTCGAAGCCGTGCGCGGTGGCGAGCGATCTCAAAAGCATCACATCCCCGCGGGCCTTTCTGCCGAAGGTCCAGTTGGCTCCGATCACGATGGCCTTCAACGAAGGCGCGGCATCGCAGAGCTGATCGATAAACTCCTCGGGTTCGACCCGGGCGAGTTCGGGCGTAAAGGGAAGGACGAGACACCCATCGACCGAGAGAGCCGCCAGCAATTGCACCTTGTGCGGCGTGGAGGTCAGAAGCCCGGGAGCAGAAGCGGGGTGCAGGATCTTCAACGGGTGGGGGTCGAAGGTGAGCACCCACGTCTCCCCGTTCATCGCCGCCGCAGCCCGGCGGGCGCGATCGATCACGGATGCATGGCCGGTGTGAACGCCGTCGAACGTGCCCGCTGCGAGGACGAGCGGGCGGGAGACCGAGGAGAGTTCCTGCAGTGTGTGGAGCGTGCGCATCACGCGGGCGGCTGCTGCGGCCGGAAGTCAGAGAGGGGAATAATCCTTGGAATCAGGGAGTCGGCATTCAGTTCCAGCAAATCGACCATCGTTATGGCGTTCGCGACATCGAAATTGCCGGACATCGTCCTGCGAAGTTTCTGCAGGTGACCGCCACAGCCCAGCGCGGCACCGATGTCGGCACACAGCGTCCGGACGTAAGTTCCCTTGGTGCAGCGGAGGCGGAATGTCACGCGTGGCAGCGCGAAGTCCAGGATGCGAAACTCGTAGATGTGAAGCAGGCGCGGCTCGCGTTCGATCTCCTGTCCCTTGCGGGCCAGTTTATAGAGCGGCACGCCGTCCTTCTTGATCGCCGATACCATCGGCGGAATCTGTTGAACATCGCCGATCCACTTCTTCATCTCCTCTTCCAGCCGCTCGCGTGTGACGCCGGAGGCGTCGCCTTCAAACGTGACGACGCCGTCGCAATCCTGGGTGTCCGTGGACGCGCCGAGAAACATGGTGCCTTCATAGGTCTTGTCGGAACCCATGATCTGGTTGGAGATCTTCGTGCCACGGCCGAGCAGCATGATGAGAAGTCCCGTGGCCATCGGGTCGAGGGTTCCGCCGTGGCCGACTTTCTTGAAGCGGAAGTGCCGGCGAATCCGGTCGACGATGTCGTGCGACGTGGGACCCGAGGGCTTGTCGACGAGCAGGATGCCGTCCCAGGGATCGAGGGCAGGGCGATGGGATTGAAATCTAGGACTCATCGGGCTCCGGCTTCTCGTCTTTCCATTCCGGATGCTCCGACTCCATGTCCGCGATGATTCCAAGCACGTTATCGCCCTCGGCAATCGAGGGATCCAGCTCAAACTGGATATGCGGCGTGTACTTCATCTTGATGTGCCGCGCGATGACATCCTGGAAATCCTTCCGGTGATGCATAAGCTGGCGGATCATCTTCTCCTGGCGTTCGGTGTCGCCGCGGATGGATACAAGCACACGGGCCTGGCGCAGGTCGCTGCTGGTGACGACGCGCGTGACGGTGACGGCGGAGATGTCGAAATTCTCCTCGTTCATCGTGCGATACACGAAGCCGGCGACTTCCTGCTTGATGAGTTCGTTGATGCGAAGAAGACGCTGGCTCGGCATGGTTCCTATTCTCCCGCGACGCAGTCCAATCGACTGCCCGCTTACAGCTGCTGCGCGATCTTCTCGACCTCGTAAAGCTCGATGATGTCACCGGGCTGGAATGAACCAAAGTTATCGACGCGGATGCCGCACTCCTGGCCTTCGCGGACTTCGGACGCATCGTTCTGGAACCGCTTGAGCGAACCGACGTTGCCCACGAAGAGCACTTCGCCCTTGCGGCGGACACGGGCGCGCGAGCGCGATGTGACGCGGCCATCCGTGACGATGCAACCGGCGACGCTGCCGCGCTTGCTGAGATCGAACACCTGGCGAACCTCGGCGTGGCCGATGACGTTTTCGCGGATGACGGGATCCAGCAATCCGAGCATCGCGTCGCGAAGCTCGTCGATCAGCTCATAGATGATCGTGTAGAGGCGGATCTCGACGCTCTCGCGCTTGGCCACGCTTCCGACGCTCGGCTCCTTGCTCACGTTGAAGCCGACGATGATCGCGCTCGAGGCGCGGGCCAGCAGGGCGTCATTGGCCGTGATGGTTCCGATGCCGGTATAGATGATCTTCAGCGTGACCTTCTCGCTCTTGATGCCGCCGAGGGCGTGTTGAATGGCCTCAAGGGAACCCTGCGTATCGGCCTTCAGCACGATGTTGAGTTCCTTCTTCTCCGGCCCGACCGTGGGCTTGAGGAGGTCTTCCAGCGAGATGCGTTTCTGTGAGGAATCCGAGAGGTCGCGCTCGCGCTGTTCGGCGAGACGGGCTTCGGAGATATCGCGCGCCTCGCGATCGCTGGCGCAGACCTCAAATTCCCATCCGGCTTCCGGGACCTCGGACAAGCCGAGGCACTTCACGGCGTCAGACGGACCGGCGGACTTCACTTTCTCGCCCTTGTAGTCGATGAGGGCTTTGACGCGACCCCAATACGGACCGCAAAGCACGGGATCGCCCACGTTGAGGCTTCCATTCCGAATCAGAAGCGTCGCGGTCGGTCCGCGTCCGGATTCGCGCTGCGCCTCGATCACATAGCCCTTGGCGGGGCCGCGATCCGTGGCCTTGAGTTCCAGAACTTCGGCCTGTAGCAGAATCATTTCGAGAAGCTGATCCACGCCGGCACCGGTGATGGCGCTGACGGGACAGACGACGGTTTCGCCGCCCCAATCTTCCGGGCTGAGTCCCAACTGCTGGAGCTGTTGCTTTACGCGGTCGAGATTCGCCGCGCGAAGGTCCATCTTGTTCACCGCCACCATCAGGGTGACATTCGCCGCCTTCGCGTGCTGAACGGCTTCCTTGGTCTGCGGCATGATGCCGTCGACGCCGTCCACGACGAGGACCACGATATCCGTGATCGTTGCGCCGCGTGCGCGCATCGCGGTGAAGGCCTCGTGGCCCGGGGTGTCGAGGAATGTGATCTTCTTGTTGTTGACGGTGATCGTGTACGCGCCGATGTGCTGCGTGATGCCGCCGGCTTCGCCCGCCGCGACTTTCGCATTGCGAATCTTGTCGAGCAGCGAGGTTTTGCCGTGGTCGACGTGTCCCATGAATGTGACAACCGGCGCGCGGTTCTTGAGCTGGATGGGTTCGGGAGCCGGCTTGGGCGGCGCAGCCTTCACCTCGGGCTTGGGCGGCGGGGCCTTCTTTTCGAATTCCACCGTCGCGTTGTGACGGGCCGCGATCTGTTGCGCGATCTTCAGGTCGATCTTCTGGTTGATCGATGCGAAGACGTTCATGCGCATCAGGTCGGTGATGACCTGGTTCGGCTTCAAGCCAAGGCTTTCCGCGAACTCGCGAACGATGATCGGGTTCTTGATGGTGACGACACGCTTCTCGGGAACGGCGGGTTTGGGCGGTTCCACGGGTGCCGCGGCCACGGGCGGCGGCGGCGCGACCGGCGCAGGCGGGGTCTCGACTACGGGGGGCGCGGCCGGAGTCGAACCCGGCGGCGGACCCATGATGAGCCGCGTCTGCTTGATCTGGTCAACCGTAAGAGAGCTCGACGCCGTCTTGTTGGCGTCCCTCAGGTCCTGCACCTTTTCCAGCAGGTCCTTGCTCTGCAAATTGTATTCTTTTGCGAGTTCGTGAAGTCTCATGATTGTTCTTTGACCTGCTGGGCTTCGGACGCCGCCTCTGCAGCAGCGCGCACCTTGCCGGCCGCCTCCGCGTCGAGACCTTCAACCGCCTCCAGATCGCTCAGATCCGCGGCGAGTATACCTTCAACGGTGAGGAATCCGGCCTGGACGAGCTTCTCAGCGCGTTCCTTGCCGATGCCCTCGATGCTCGCGAGGTTTGAAATGGCGAGCGCGACCTTCTCCTCAAAACCGAGGTCGGCCTCGTCCTTGTGGATGTCGATCTTCCAGCCCGTCAGCTTGGCGGTAAGCCGGGCATTCTGGCCCTTCTTGCCGATGGCGAGCGAAAGCTGGTCGGCGGCGACGGTGACCGAAATGGTGTGGGCGCCTTCGTCGGCCTCAACGCGCATGAGCGTCGCGGGGGCGAGGGCGTTTGTGACAAAGGTCTTCACGTCGTCGCTCCAGCGGACGATGTCGATCTTCTCGCCCGACAACTCGCGAACGATGTTCTTCACGCGCATGCCCCGCATGCCCACGCAAGCGCCCACGGGATCCACCTTGGCGTCGTTGGATATGACAGCGACCTTGCTCCGGTAGCCGGCTTCGCGGGCGATGCCCTTGATCTCGACGGTCTTGTCCGCGATTTCGGACACCTCGAGCTCAAAGAGGCGCTTCACGAAGTCGGGGTGACTGCGCGACAGCACAAGCTCGGCGCCGTTTTGTCCGTTCTGGATGTTCATCAGGAGCGCGCGAACGCGATCGCCGATCTGGTATTCCTCCGTCGGAACCCGTTCCTTTGCGGGGAGTATTGCCTCGGCGCGGCCGAGATCGATGACCACATCGCTTCGCTCGAAACGGCGGACGGCGCCGCTCAGGATGTCGCCCACGCGGTCCTTGTACTCGTCGAAAACCTTGTCCTTTTCGGCCTGGCGGATCTTGTGAAGGATCGCCTGCTTGGCGGTCTGCGCCGCGATGCGGCCAAACTCCTTGGCCGGCACCTCGATTTCGACCACGTCGCCAACCTTCGCTTGGGGATGGGCCTTCTGGACACTCGGCAGGGTGGCCTGCTCGTGTGCCAGCGTAACGCGCTCAACGACTTGCATCTTCGCAAATGCGCGAATATCGCAGGATTTGCGGTCGATTTCGACGCGGATTTCCTTGAAAGGGCTGACGCCCTTCTTTGCAGCGCTCATTAGGGCGGATTCGACGGCCTTGATCAGCGTTTCGCGATCAATGCCCCGCTCCCGCTCCATGTAGTCGAGTACTGCCAGCAATTCGTTGTTCATAGGCTTATCCCCCTGAGCACCGGCGCTTTAGACGCAAAAGAGTGGGCGGACACCCACTCTTGTCGGCGACCAGATTGTCAAATGCGGGATAGTATACGGGAATTGGGGTGGGTCAAGTGGGAAATCCCCGCTGCAGGATGCGGCGGCTTGCGGGTGATGCGAATTGACGGAAGCCTTGATGTTGGCTATGGATAAGGGGGAATACGGCTAAGTGTGGACCGCAATCGCTTGCGGACGGTACGCCCTACAAGCGGGGTTTGTGTGTGTCGTAAACAGGGGCACCGCAGTGGCGTATTCTTGTAGTGTGATGAAGTAGTGGTGGTTCAGGGGGACTTCGTGTCAGAGGAACATCTTAAGAATGAATCGCAGGCGCATAGGCGTTGGCGCATCTTCTGGCTTTGCCTGATGATGGCGGTCGGCGGCATTTTTGCGGCCAGCGCTGCACTGGTGGACCTTGATGCCATGGTGACTTCGGCGATTTACCAGAATGACGGTGTGACTCCGCTCGCGAACGGATCGATCGTGTACATCTACGGTAGCGGCAATTCCACAATAGATCCCATGCAGAGCTTTGGTACGAATCTCGTCGCCGGCTCGGCAACCGGTGACGACGTCGTGCTCGGCATGGTTCGTATCGGCGACAACGTCACAAGCAACGGAACCTTCTTCACCACGATTCAATACGATTCGGACCAGATTAGTTACGTCTATATCCGGTTCTTTGAGTGGACGAATGCGACTCCGATCACCGGGATGGTCTACTGGGGCCAGTCGTCGAATCACTTTCTTCCGTTTCCCCCGACCCTCGGCGTTAACTCGGTTGATTTCTCAACCAACCTCCTCGTGGCCTCCAACTACAACAACTTCATCGCGATTCCGGAGCCGAGCACGGCAAACCTGATCGTTCTGGTTACGGGCATGGCTTGGGCCATGAGGGCCAGCTTCAAGGGTCGGCAACCCGGAAAGACAAAGGGTGACACCCGGAGGACACCGGCATGAGACATGTTCGTTGCATGCTCCTGGGGCTTTTCGCCGCTTGCTTCGCCTGCGTCGATGCGCGGGCGCAATGGTCATCGCTTACCGTGGGCACGGCGGATGCCGTAGTCGACGAATATGGATCCATGCTCAAGGGTGTCGTGGAGGCCGCGGAAACGTGCGGTCACACGTTCGCGCCATCTGAATTGGTATTCATCCTGCGCACGGCAAATGGTGTCATCGATGTGCCGGGCACCAACGGCATGCCGACAAACAGCAACAACGAGATCATCTTCACCACGGGAATCGGGAAGGGCATCGATGTGTGCCTCGGCCAGACGGGTCAGTTCGGCGCGTCGATTCCCAAGTATCCGGTCGGACAGATCTTTGCGCGCGTCTTCAACAGGGACGCACTGCCGAGCGCATCGTTCTACGCCGACTCGCAGGTGTTCAATGTAAACCCCAACTTCCCCGACCCGTTCATCGCGCACATCGACCAGACGAGCAATCCCCTGGATCCTTCGGACCCCGATGGCGACGGGTTGAACAACTCCTGGGAAAAGAGCGTAGGATCAAATGGTGCCGACCCGGACACCGACGGGGATGGGGTCAGCGACGGCAATGAATTCCGCGCGGGAACCGGCATCACTAACGCCTTGTCATACCTCGCCCTCGTCCAGCTGTTTCCTCAAAGCGCCGGCGACCTGATGGTCCAGTGGGATTCCGTGGACGGCAAGGACTACCAGCTCCAGTTCACGGCCAACGACCTGGCATCCACCAACGTCGTCTTCACAAACATCAACGGGGTGGTGTCTGCTACGGGACCCCTCGCTTCGACAATCGTAACCAACGGGCTATCCTTCCCCATCGGCCATTTCCGCGTTCTGCTGGTCGAATAGGGACCGACCCGGACGCGAGCACTGCCACCTTGCCTCCCGGTCGGCATTGGTGTTCAACTATCAGATTGATCGCGCCCGCCATGCGCGCAGGCGCACGTGAAGGAATTATGTCGTGAAAACTGCATCCTCTCCGGTCCTCCTCGCGGGAATTTGCGGCGGAGTAGCCGCCTACAAGGCGGTGGACACCTTGAGCCGCCTGAAGAAAAGTGGATTTGAGGTCCACGTCGCGATGTCCGCCTCTGCGCAGCGCTTCGTTACGCCGCTGACCTTCTCCGCTGTCACCGGGAATCCCGTGCTCACGGAGATGTTTCCCGATCCGTCCGGCCGCGCCGGCGATGAACTCTATCCCCATCTCTATCCGGCCACGCGCGCCGATGTGTTCCTGCTGCTCCCCGCGACAGCGAACATGATCGCCCGCATCGCGCGGGGACTCGGGGACGACGTGGTTTCAACCAGCGCGCTGTCGCTCCGCTCCACCTGTCGCCGCGTTTTCTGTCCCGCAATGAACGTGGAGATGTGGAATCAACCTGTCGTCCAGGAGAATGTCGCGGCGATGGAGAAGATGGGTTGGATCCGTATCGGTCCGAACGCCGGCATCCTCGCCTGTGGCATGGAGGGTGAGGGACGCATGTCCGAGCCCCAGCAGATCGTCGAAGCCGTCGAGGCCCTCGGCCGAACGGAATCCGCGCTGAAGAACAAGCGCGTCCTGGTGATCTCCGGGCCGACCCGCGAACACCTCGATCCGGTTCGCTACATCGGGAACCCCAGCACGGGCAAGATGGGCAAGGCCCTCGCCGAGGAAGCCAGCGCCGCGGGCGCCGATGTCGATTTCGTTTCGGGCCCGGTGGCCGACAACAACCTGCCGCGCGGCGCGGGAATCCGTATTCATCCCGTAGTCAGCGCCCAGGACATGCTGAAGGCGTCGCAGAAACTCTACGCCGGAGCGGACGTGGTCATCTACGCCGCCGCGGTGGCGGACTACAAGCCGGTCGAGTACCACGCGGAGAAGCTTCCGAAAAAGTCCGGCGAGCTGACCATCAAGCTCGAGGCCACGCCCGATGTGTCTGCCACGTTGAACGCGAAGAAGCGGCCCGGCCAAGTGGCGATCGGATTCGCACTGCAGACACACAACGGCGTAAAGCTCGCGCAGGAAAAGCTGAAGAAGAAGCAGCTCGACGGCATCGTGCTCAATGCCCTTGATGCGCTCGGCGGCGAATCAGGCACCTATACGTTCATCCATGCCGCGAACGGGAATGCCGGCTCCGTGGATGAGTGGGGCAAACTCGACAAGCGAACCTGCGCCCGCCGGATTCTGGCCGAAGCTGCCCACGCGCTTAAGGAGTAAAGGGTAGGGCGAGGCGTCCCTGCCGAGCCGTGTCCCGCCAATCTTCCGACGGCTCACCGGGACGGTTCGCCCTACCACTCAACTACTGCGCCGGCGCCGGCTCTTTCGCCTTGGGCTGCAGCGCGGCCAGTTTCGCGAGGTCAATCTTGCTGACGGCGTCCTTGATGGCGTCCGACGAAACGCTGTTGCCCACGACCTCTACGAGGAAGCGCTTGTTCACATAGATCTGCGTCTCGCCGTCCTTCAGCTCGCTGTCGTACTTCTCCATCGCCGGATGACCGCCGATCTTCGTTGTGCGCTCGTAGCCGCTTTCCGATTCCCGGTCGATTTCCGCCTGGGCCCAGCCGAACTGCATCAGGCCGCCCATCGCGCCGGTGCCGCTGATATCCGTCAGCTTGATCGTGATCACTTCGCTCTTCTCGCCCGTATACGTGGCCTCCGCGAGGGCCACGGCCATGCCCACGGCTCCGCTGCGCTCGGCGTTCGACGCAGTACGCTTCAATCCCGGAAGCTCCGCGGGCAGCAGGGCTTTGAGTTCACGGAAATCGACAAGGTTCGCCGTGTTGGTGCCGCCGCCCATGATGGCGCCCATCGCCTTCATGATGGCTTCCATGCCCTGCATGTCGGGCTGGTTGCCGGTGCCGGGCGCGGGCTGGGCAAAGGTCGACGACGCGATGGTCATGGATAGTATGAATGCAAAAGAAACACGGCGCATGAGAGGTTCTCCTTTGTGAAGCTACGGACATAGGGTACATTGAGCAGAGAGCGATGTCGAGATGCCCCGATTCGCTGCGCCGACCGAATTATGAACGAAGAACTTTCTCCGGGGTCAGAAGGTGATACACTCAATCTAGGCAGGCAACCACTGGACATCGTGATGATTGAAATGGGCCTGAAGAATACGGATCTCGTCTCCGCGACCACCGAGTCGCTTACTCACAAGATGGTTCAAAGGGGCCGCAAAGGCCGTCGCCTTACCCGCCGGATTCAGGACAGGATCTGCACCGCGCTCGGACTGGCAACCGGACGCGAATTCACCACCGAGCAACTTTTTACCTATCGTGGGCATATCTGATGCTTCACACAATTTCCAATCCTTGGACAATCCGCCGCGGGTGGGTTCCAACGATTGGACACGCAACGCGAAACGAACAGCAGGAGGCAAGACGATGGATGTATTGATTCACGCCGACGGATTTCGCCTGACCGATACCCTAAGAGGCACCGTGGAGCACAAGATCGGCTCACTCGACCAACTCGAACCCAGGGCTCTGCGCGCCCGGGTACACCTTCGCAGGGCCAGCGCACACGCTTCACCGAAATCATTCCAGGCCACCGTTCTCATCGAAGTCCCCGGACAGGACCTGAGCGCCGAAGAACACGCCTCACAGCCACTCGAAGCCGTGGACCTGCTGGTGGAGAAGATCGAGCAGCGCCTCCGCAAGCGTAAAACCGAACGCCTCGCCAAACGGACCAAAGGGCTCAAGGTGAAGGAGAAAGTCCTCGCCGCGACCTGACAATCCAAGGAAGGAATTCACCGCAGAGACGCAGAGCCCGCAAAGGCCGGAGAAGAAGGACCTGATGCTCCTGCAATGCTTCTCTGCGTCCTCCGCGCCTCCGCGGTAAACGATCCGGCCTATGCAAAGGGCGCGACGACTTGGACGCCGGGGAATTCTTTTTCGACGTCGGCCTGCTGCGGCGCAAGGAAGAGCAGCTTCACGTTCGGCCCCGCGTCCATCGTGAAGTAGAGGCGCATGCCCGCTTCGCGGAGGGCCCAGATGCGGTGCATCAAGGCCACGGATTCGGGGAGCCAGAACAGGATCGGCGGCCAGGCCCCGAGTGACGTGGCATGCATCGACAGCGCGTTCGACTCGGCGGTCTTCCCGACAAGATCGAAATCGCCGGTCTGCAGCGCGTCCTTCATGATCACCAGGTCGTGCTGGGCTTTCACGGGCCATGCTTCAAACAGGGGCGACGTGCGGCGCGTGCGCTTCATCGCCTGCCGCGATGCGATGTCCTTGGCCTTGTCCGACACGGTCAGGAGGCCCAGCCGGAAATCATCCCACGCGATCGGTAGCTTCTCGGCGTAGCTGTCCATCCCGTCCTCGCTGGCGCCCGCCATCCATTCCACGAAGCCGGTGAAGATCGACCGGCTTGCGCTTCCGCTGCCGAGTCGGGCGAGGATGGACAGGCTCTTCCCGTCGAGCTTCCACTCAAACAGGTCGTTCAGCGACAGGATCAGGGCCGCGAAGCCCGACGCGGATGACGCCAGCCCCGCCGCCGTGGGAATGGAGTTCTTCGTGTTGACGGTGAAGTGTGTGCTGCGATTCGGCGCGAGCAGGTTCAGGTAGGATGTGACGCCCTTTGCAAAAGCCGCTTTCGCTGGCACCACCTTGTCATTGAGGATCACGGTATCGACCCCGTCGGCGGCCGGCGCGATCGTGGTCTCCGTGCCGAGATGGCCGAGCGACACGGAGATGCTTGAGGTGATCGGGAGGTTCAGCTCCTCGTTACGTTTGCCCCAGTACTTGCAGAGGGCGATATTCGACGGCGCAAAAGCCCTGCCCAGTTTTTTCTTCGGCGTGGTGGACCGCGAGTCGAGAATGATGTGGAACACGTCACGCTTCTTCAATGGTAACTCCCTTGGAATCGATCTCGACGGGAATAATGTCATGCGGGAACCGGATGGAACGCACCGCGCCGAGACCGATCGCGCAGTCGCCGAGTCCGGATCCTGAAATCTTGGCCCCCAGGATGCCGGGGTCCGCGCGAAGCGCGAAGACAATGTTCGAAAGGGCCTCGTTGTTGACGCCGATCGCGTCCATGAGCCCGTGGTTGATATTCATCATGTGGCCCACCGTGGGCCAGTCCTGCATCTGGATTGCATCCGCTGCATCCATCACGCACTGGTCGATGGCTTCGAAGATCTGTCCGTAAATGCCCGGGTACAGCTTGCGGCGCTCCTCGACCAGGGCGACCACTTCCGGCGTGGGCATCTTGCTGCCCGAATACACCGCCGTCAGCACGTTGGTGTGACCCAGGACTTCGATCTCCCGGGGCTCCGCGCGATACATCACCACGCGTCCAAAGGTGCTCGCGGCCACGTCGGCTCCCGAGCCCATGCCCTGCACTTCGCGGATGATCCGGACCGCATGGTCGAACACGTTCTCCTCGTCCATCGACCCGTTCAGCAACTGCTTGAGCGCCGCCGTCGCGGCCACCGTGACGGCGGCCGATGACCCGAAACCTATCGAGTGCGAGAACTCCGAGACCACGCGGATGTCCACGCCAACCTTGAGCGGCGTGTGGCGCAACAGGACGATCAGGAAGCGAAAGATGCTCGACGGTTCGAGCGTATCGAGCGACGACTCATAGCGTCCAAGGTCCGACTCGATCACGACCTGCCGGTCTGTTCGCGGCGTCACAAACACCCGGATACGGCGATTCACCGCAGCGACGAGCGAAAGGTGTCCATGCAGAACCGCATGCTCTCCCATGAGCATGAGACTGCCGGGCGCGGACGCCGTTATCGTGTAGGAAGCCATGGACGGAGACTACCAGAAGACCACAAAACGTTGAACTGGTCGTTTGGGACAAGATCGGGGTGGAAACGGGAAGTCAGGAGTCAGAATTCAGAAGTCAGAACACTGGTCACAGGACACAGGTCACACAATCCTCGCGCCGAGGGGATCGCCACGGACGGACAGGATCGGGAAGCCGTACTTGTGGCAGAGCTCCTTCGGGGGGCGATCGGATACGACCATGACCATGCCGGCGTTGTCGCCGGAAACCGCGCCGGCGCCGCAGACCTTGGCCGCCGCGCCCCACGATTCGACATCGGCGATGAACTGTTGCACGCGGGGAGGGACGACGCCGATGCGCACGAGCAGCTTGTTGTTTTCGCGGACGATGCGCTGGATGTCTTCCATGTTGTTTCCGCGGATGGCCGCCTCGAGGTCGAGCGTCACGGCTTCGAAATCATTCCAGATCAGGTCGCGCTCAAAGTGCGAGCGAACCTGGACCACGCATTCGCCCGTGGTCGTGTTGGGAATGCCTGTGTTGACGAGGTGGAGCGAAAAGCGGGGCATCGGGACGCCACGCGCCTGACCGTTCTGGAAGAGGGCGCAGCCCCCGTGCAGTGAAACATACGAATCCACGCCGCTGGGGAACCCGTGCTGCAGCTTCTCGGCTTCCATGCTGTACTTCATGACCCAGTCGGGTCTGAACTCGACGCGGAAATAGTGGCCGATGCCGCGCAGCATGCTCAACACCGTGGCGGCGGACGAGCCCATGCCGCAGCCGATTGGAATATCCGAGTGGGTCTGGATGCTCAGCCCTTCGCTCATCTTGAGGTGCAGGCCGTCGAGTATGTTGATGAAGGCGAACTCGATCAGCTCGATCGGCTTGTGCAGCACTTCGCGGATCTTGAGTTCGCCCTTCAGGAACTGGTGATAGTTGCGCAGGACGCGGGTCTTCAACTCGTTCATCGTGCGCAGCGTGAAGGAGTCGCTTTCCTTCAAGTCGAGCAGGTGGAACGAAACGCGATCGGTCAGTTCCGTCGTAATCGTCGACTGCGCAGAAAGATCCACGGCCATCGCCAACGCCGGTCGTCCGTACACCACCGCGTGCTCGCCACTGAGGATCAACTTGCCTGGGGCAATCGCTTTCATCTGGTACGCAACGTACACCGGTTCAACGGCTCCCGTCACGCATGAGATGCACAAGAGGGCCTTAAACTCCGTTAAGGACGATAGACGCGGATGCGGTAGCTGGCCTCGTTGGCGTTGGTGGAAGCGGGGTCGCTAACCGTTGCAGGCGTATCGGTTGCAACGAAGATGGGTCCGTTTGCGGGCACATCGATGGCGGACCAGCCGCCTTGGACAAGGTTCGTGGTACGCTGGACTTCGAAGCCGGTGTTGGCCAGACGGGTGAACGACACGCCGACGGTTCCGCTGTTGTTCAAGTCGAAGCTCCACGCGTCGAAGCCGTTCGTCGGCGCCGTATCCGTGAGATACTCGAGGTTGTTGATGTTGCCATCCAGGTCGGGGTCCGCCGAAGCCGCGGCGTCCGGGATCACCGTGCTGCCGAAGTGCGCCAGCTGCCATTCCGCGAACGACTGGTAATTTGTCGCTTCACCCGTGATCCACGCGCGGATGAGGGCAACGGCCTGGGTGTCGACGACCGTTGACCCAAGGGGCGGCATCTGGTTGGCGCCGCGCGTGCCGATGCGCGTGAGCGTCATCGAGTTGGTGTGGCTGTTTCGCACGATCACGCGGTTGGCGGGATTGCCCATCGTGTTGTTGAGCGTGCCGTCGATCAGGCTGGCCGAGAGCAACGACGTGAAGAGGCGCGTGTCGAATCCCGCGGGTGTCGGCCCGCCGGGATAGTGGCACTGCGCGCAGTTGGCCTGGAGATAGGAGCGCACGCGGTGTTCGACGCTTGCCGCGGTATTCGTCGCGGGTTCCATCTTCCGGAGAAGATTCACAGAGCCCACGCCCGTGTTGAAGTAGCCCGAGCGCTGGAAGGCGAGTAGTTGATTTGTCGTGTCTCCAGTGTAAGTCCGCGAGCGGTTCATCTGGGGCGTGCTGAAGCTGAGCGCAAAACCCGCCCCCGCGTTGTGGCACTGCAGGCACTCGCCCCGGCTCGGGTAGCGCCAGACCTGCGTGCGGATCACCCCCGCATCATCGATCACGATCGGCTCATCCAAACCGCCATCGGGAACAAGCGTGGCATTCGTCGTCGAGGTGCCCCAGCGGTACGTCACGCCGTAGCCGCCGTCGCCGACGGCGTTGCGAACGAGCAGGCGCGTTTCGATGCGACGCCGCGAAGGCGCCACCCCGTTGGTCAGCTCGAGTTCGAAGTGCTTGATCCAGACCGTCGTGGTGGGGAACGTCCACAGCGATTCCGCGTTGAAGCCGAGGAAGAGATTCGTGCTCGGCAGGGAGAACCAGCGCGACTTGATCGCGTTGTCGGACCAGAAGGGGACATTGATGTCGTACGGTTCGATGCCGGGATGGGGCGTGAGCGTGACGAGATCCTTGAAGACCCCCGCGTCGGCGAGCGTCTGCGGAAAGCCGCCGCTACTCGTGGTCTGGACCAGCTTCTTGATCACGCCGCCGGTCAGGTCGGACATCAACACATCGCCATTGCGGGGATCCGTGCCGAAGGCCGAAATGCCGGCATCGCCGGTCAACCGGCCGAACGACGTGGCGTTCGTGCCGTTGTTGGTGAGCGCCCAGATGTTGCCGCTGTTGTAATCGCTGAAGATGTATTTCCCGAAAAGGTCCGGGTAGTTGTTGCCGCGGTACACGACGCCGCCCGTGATGACGCTGCCGGTATTCGTCGAAGCGCCCGAATGCGCGTAGTCGATGATGGGATTGATGGCGTTGCTGAACCCGGCGGGGGGCGTAGGGAACGCAGGCGTTGCGATGAAGCCCTCCCGGTATTTCCATCCGTAGTTGCCGCCCCGGCCGACAATATCGACTTCCTCCCGGTCGTTCTGGCCGACATCACCGACGTAGAGGTAGCCAGTTGGCTCATCGAAGGAAATGCGGAACGGATTACGCAGGCCTATGCAGTAGAACTCCGTTCTAACATTGTTGGAATTCACGGCCGTGCCGTTGAACTGGGTTCGACCAATGAAGGGATTGTCCGGCGGGATCGCGTAGTTGGTCGTCCCGAAGACAGCCGGGTGATGGTTGGGCGCGAGGCTTCCCGGCTTCTTGTCCACGTCGATGCGCAGGATCGTCGCGAAGAAGTCCTTGTCGATGCGTTGACTGTTGTTACCACAGTCGTCGTTACCACCACCCTCATCCCCGAGCGAAACGTACAGGTATCCGTCCGGCCCGAAGTGGACATCCCCGCCGTTGTGGTTTGAGCAATCGTCGTGCTGGCTGATCAGGATGAGTTCAGAGCCCGGATTGGCGACGTGTGGGTTGGTTGACGACACCTGGAATCGGGCGACACGATTCGACTGCCCGCTCCCGACGGCAGTGTAGTAGACGTAGAAGTATCCATTGGACGCGTAGTTCGGGTGGAAATCGAAGCCCAGCAGGCCCGACTCGAAGGAACCGCCCGGCGAAGTCACGCGACTCCCGATGTCCAGGAAGACGGATCGCGAGGGGTTGGCCAGGTTCGTGATGACGGCAATGACACCGCCTTGCTCCACGATGAACAGGCGGTTGGTTTCACCCGGGGCCGACCGGATGCATAGGGGCATGTTGAAGGTCACGCCGGGAAACGCATCCGCCGTGGAGTACGAGTTCGACGCAGCACCCGGCGCAGACTGGGGAAGGCGCAGCGTCGTTGCGTTCACGCGGCTCGTCATCGCGCCGGACGCCGTGCTGGCCGATGTGACGAAGCGATGGAAGTTCGAGTACACGATGGTGCCGCCGTTGAAGCCCGGATTCGAGGGCAGGTTGGGGTTCGGCATGCCCTCGTTGGAAAGGAACCCCGTCCCGCTGATTTCGACGGCGCAAACATCGACCGTTCCGCCCGCCGTCATGCCCAGCACGCTCAACGGGATCGCAAATTCCACCGTCGATGAGCCAAGCCCCGCCACCGTGCGTGGATTTGTGCCGTGGGCCGTGCCGGAGGGTGAGAGCGAGAAGACGGCATTGAAGCCGCCGCTGCCGGGTACGCGGTTGTTGAAGACGATGGCGTAGTCGGGACTCTTCGCCACGCCATCGTTGAATGTTACGGTCTCGGTTCCGTCCAGGGACAGGATCGACGTGTTGCGGCGACCGCCGTCGCCGGGATTCGGATTGATGCCGTCGCTCATCTCCAAGCCGTTCGGCTGGAATCCGCCTGCCTTCGTGTTGAGGTAGATGATGTATTGGTCCTCGTTGCCCGGAACACCCAGGCCCGTGAAAGCGATGTAGAGCGTCGCGGGATCGCTGTTCATGTACATCGTCGCAGGGCCGAGCTGACCGCCGAAACCTGCGCCGCCCCCCGCATAGCTGTACGTATTCCCAGGGCCATACTCGTCGCTGCCCAGCACACCGTCGGTCGAAAGGAACACGTCATCGACATCCATGCGTTGTGTCACCAGCGCGGCGCCGGCGGAAATCGTGGACAAGAGAATGACTGCAAGCAGCGTTCGTAACATCATGATGGACCCTTGGTTGGACTGAAGCTCAACCGAAGATACACCATGGATGTGACCTCGTATCCATATACTTCCCGCACAAACTTAAACCGCTTTACAAATCGAATCCTCATGCATATCTATTGGATTAGTCTATATTGTTTCTAACGATGAAACGTGATGGACAGGGCTTGCCGGGGTTTGCTTCATCGATCGCAACGGCGCTCGCTCTCCTTTTCGTCTCTACGCGCCTTGCCTGCGCGGAACCGGTGGTGGGTGAGTTCACGGAAGAATCGCTTTTCACGACCACCCACGTCTTCTCGGCCCGCGCTGCGAGCACGGATTCCGGGTATGTCGCCGCGCTCTCAGGCAGTCGCTTCTCCGTGGGTTGGCGCGATGCCGGTTCGGGCGCCTGGTCGTGGACCGTGCTCGATGAAGAGCCGAACTACGGCGGTGAAGCGGCCATCGCATCGCATGGTTCCACGGTGATCGTTGCGCGCCCGGTCGGCATCCTCATCCGGATCTACCGCAGCACGGACGGTGGCCGCACCTTTGTCGGACCCTATAACATGACCCTGATCGATCCCGGCGTGACGGCTCCCGTGCGTGAGATGGTGATGACCAGGCATCCTGACGGCGTTTTCCTGATTGCCTTTACGCGCGAGAACGAAGGATCGCCGACGCTCGGATACGTGCTGGCCAGTTCGGACGACGGGCAGACATGGACGGCGCCTATGCTCGCGTTCGGCGGCGCATCCACTTTGAGCCAGATCCACCTCGGCGCGCATCGGGACGGGTACTTTCTTTCGTACGCCGAGCGCGTGGGGGAATTCGGTTCGCTGCACCTTTGCAGCAGCACGGATGGACTCGACTGGCGCGACGAGGTCCTGAGCCGCAGGTCCGGCGGCGATATCGGGGCATCCGCCCTGCACGTCCGCGACGACGTGGCGATTCTCGCGCTCGATCCCGCCGAAGGCGGCGAACTCGTCTTCTGGCGCAGGAACGGCGGCGCCTGGAGCGCGTCCACCCTGCCGATGCCCGGCTCACGCTCGGCCCCTTTCATTCACATGACCAGCTTCGCCGACGGCAGAATCATGTTGCTTCGCGACGAAGCGGATGACGCGCTTCACGTCCTCGCCACCGCAGACGCGGGCGAAACCTGGCGCGATATGGGCGTCATCGACCAGAAGAAGGGCCGCCTGATCGGGGCTTTTCCCCGCGAGGAAGGCCTTGATCTCTGCTGGCGTCGGCCGGGAGCATTGGTCAATGACGGACGAATCATGTGGCGCGCCGCCGCGTGGACATCGGATGCCCGGACCGTGCTTTCGCGCCTGCCGGGCACCCCGATGAACCCTGGGAAGATCGCTGCGATCAGCGTCCTCGCGGATGAAGCGCCGCCCATCGAGTAAGGTCCCGCCATGCGCCTCGCGGAGGCGCTACTACAGATCTCGTCGAGGGTGTAGTAGCCGCTCCGCGAGCGGCATTCGCGAAATCATTCGAAACAACCCACTACCGCATTCAACGTCTTCTTCCCACTTTCATCATAGGATGATAATCTCCTCGCTTCATGACGGCGGTAGATCCAAGGGCTATCGCAGACAGCAAGTACGCCAGGGCGAGAAGGCGCTTCCGGAAACTCAGGGAGCTATCCATTCTGGTCGGAATACTTGCTCTACTGCTGGGGGGCGGAGTAGCCCTCACATCCATGTTCCATTCGCTTGCCGCCACGCGGAGCGGCTTGTTGCGCCTCGGCGGCTTGCTCGCGTCCATCGGCGCGTTCTTCATCCTCATCTATCTGTGCCTGTTCCTGATCCCGGAACTTTTCGATCGCAGGAAGTCCGCGACGTGGCAACGCCGGTACGGCAGCTCGAGGAAAGACGATAAGAACTGGATCCCCGCCGTCAACGCACAGGTGCCGCCACAACACGCGGGCAAGGAAGGCATCGCCCTCGTCTTCGTGCTCGTTCTTGTGGCCTTGATCTCCACGCTCGTCCTCGAAGCCCAGGTCTCGGCGCGCCTGGTCCAGCGCGAACAACAGAGCGTCGAACGCACACAGGCCATGCATCACGGCATGTCCGATGCGGCATTCCTCGCGCTGGCGAAGATTGCGGATGACGACGACCTGCTTGCGGATTCCACCAACGATGCCTGGTATGTGACGGAAGACTTCACCAGCCCCCAGGGCATCAACTTCCGTGTCGTGGTGCGCGACGCCCAGCAGGCCTTCGATATCAACAACCTCGTCGTCCAACCCGATCGCGGCGACCGTAGCTCCGGAGATATTCTCGGAAGTCTCTTCATGCAGTGCGGCCTTTTCGCAAGCAGCGGCCTGATCAATGGTCTGGCGGATTGGACCGACCCGGATAACGACGGCTTTCGTGAGACGGATTTCTACGGACAGCTCAAGCCCCCCTACAAACCATCCAACCGCGTGCTTTATGAATGGCCGGAACTGCTGCTCGTCGATGGCGCGACACCGGGCCTGCTCGACCGGAAACCCATCACGTCGGCGAGCGAGGCCTTCCGCGCGGACCTCGTGGATGTCATCGAAGTCTTGCCCGTCCGGCGCGAGAGGACGATTCCGGTCAATCTCAACACAGCCAACCGCGACACCCTCATCGGTGTGGTCGGCCACGACAAAGAAGCCCTCGCCGACACGATCCTCACCTTCCGCGCCATGAAGCCGATCCGATCCCTCGAAGCCCTGATGCTCGCCGTGGACCCGCTGTTCATCGAACAGATCCGCTCCAGCCTGGACGTAAAGAGCCGCTACTTCCGCGTCTCCGTGCAAGCCTTCACCGACGGCCAGAGCGCCAAACTCTCCGTCCTCGCCTCCCGCGACGCATCGGGACAGGTTGAAATCGTCCAGTGGATGTTTTAGAGGCGATTGCGGATTGCGGATTTCTGATTTGTGATTGAGGGATGGAATCCCGCAGGGTGCATATGGCATCGACTTCGACGCTGTATACGGGCATAAACTCACTCGATTTGCCCCATGTCCCGGTTGCCCATCAGCATCTGTTACGGCCTTGAAGCCGCGGCCTCGCGTATCGTCCTCGTTCGCGCCCAGCGCAAGGGACGTTCCTGCAGCGCGGAATCCTTCACGGCTTCCATGCCGCCCGGCGACGCACCGTTCCTCGCCCGCATGCGCAAGGAACTCGAAAGCGGCCAGGCCGTGGTCGTCAGCGCGCTGCCCGTGCTCGACACGTTTATCCGTCGCCTGACCGCACCCTTCGCCTCCGCCCGCAAGGCGCAGAAAATCCTGCCCTCGCTCCTCGATGTGCAGATTCCCGTCCCGCTCGAGAAGTGCATTTCCCAGTACATGGGACTTCACGCCGTCGCGGGCGGAAAGATCTCCGCCCTCGGCATCGCAGCGCGGAAGGACGATGTACGCGCCCATGTGGCCAGGCTTTCGTCGTTCGGCATGGAACCCGTAGGCATCGACCACGAGGCGGTTGCCTTGTGGTCGGCCGGCCTTCGCGATGTCCCCGCAGCGGGCGACGAACGTCGGATCATCCTGCACGTCGCCGAAGCGCACACAGCCGTCATGCTCGGCTCGGGCCACGCCCTCGCCACGGCGCACGGCTTCCGCGCAGGCCTTGATGCCGTGCTCGGTGACTCTGCCGAAAGTTCCGCCTTCTGGTCGCGCCTTGAGCAGGTCCTTCGCTCGCAGGGCATGGATCCCGCCACCAGCCCCGCGCGCATCGCCCTGACCGGCGCGGGCGCAACAAAGCCGAACCTTGAATCCGTCGTCCGCACCCGCCTGCGCCTGCCCGAGACCGTGGTCTTCATCGCGCACAAGGACCCCGCGTCGTTTCTCGCGAAAGCCGTGGCCGAACGCGCGTTACTCGGTGATGAATCGCCCTGCAACTTCCGCCAGGACGATCTGGCGCACCCTTGGATTGCAGCGCAGGACGTGGGCGCGCGGCGACACGTCGCCATCGCAGCGATCGCCGCCGGCCTCGTGCTCATCGCGGCGAGCTTCGGCTGGACAGTTTGGATGAAGAGCCGGATCGATGAGCTTCAGGCTCGTGTCACCACGCTTGCGACATCGCTCGCGGGCGATACGCGAATCCCGAAAGGGCAGGAAGTGCTCGTCGCCCAGCGCGCGATCACGGAACGCGCCGCCAACCTGTCGCCGCTTTCCGCCCATCTCTCCGGCGCGCGCTCCTCGCTTCTCGGCATCATCTTCCAAGCCGCGCTCGCGAACGCGGTCACGTTCGACCAGATGACGCTTCGTCGCAGCGACCTTTCGCTTTCCGGTGAAGCCGGAAACTGGGACGCCTGTGAAGCCATTGCCACAGCCCTGCGCGGCACGGGCTGGAAACCGATGCTCGAACGCACCGGCGATCCCGCATCGGAACGCATCAGTTTCTCCATCAAGGCCACGCCATGAGCGCGCCACGTCATAATACCTGGATCGAGTGGATCGCCCTGGTCGTTCTCGCGATTGGCGTCTTCGCCGCCGTGCAGGCCTTCGGCGCAACCACCGCGATGGCGCGTCGCGCCGATCGCCTGATGAAAGACGCCGCGGCGCTGCGCGCCCTCGAACAGCAGCACAAGCCCGCGCTCGACGCCCTTTCGCGCGCCGCAGACCTTGGCGGACAACAACCCGCGCCATTGCCGGACCTCGTCGCGCAGATCCTGCCGGACGCAAAACCGGAAGTGCGCGAGAAGGATCCGCTGACTGTGGAAGGCTCGCTCAGCTTGCGGTCCGTGGAACTCGGTTTCGGCAACATGCCGTTGCCTGCGCTTTCGCGTCTGTTGAACGACGCCGCGACGCAGCAGCCGCCGTGGCAGATGGCCGAGTGCTCCATCACGCCGTCGGAGCGCGAACCGGGCATGGGACGCGTGACGCTGGTGTTCGACACCTTGCAGAAGGGGGCGAGCCGTTGAGCCTGTTCCGCACCATCGTGCAGCGACGCGAACTGCTGCTGAATCTCGTGTCGCGCGAGCTGAAGATCCGCTATCGCGGCTCCGCGCTAGGATTCCTTTGGAGCGTGCTGATCCCGCTGTTCATGGCGCTGATCTACGTGTTCTTCCTTCGGTTGCTTGGAGGGCGCGGCGTGCCGCTGGCCGACATCATCATCGGTGTCTTCGCGTGGCAATACACCGTGCAATGCGTGAACAGCGGCTTGAGCGCCATCACGGGCAACACGAACCTCGTGAAGAAGGTCTACTTCCCGCGCATCGTGCTGCCGCTCTCCGTCACCGCGGCGAATCTCGTCACGTACCTGCTGAGCCTGCTCGTGCAATTCCCGCTCGTGGCGATCCTGTTCCACATGGCCGGGCACGGCTTCAGTCCCATGGTCGGATTGCTCCCGCTGCTCATCATCTTCCACACACTCTTCAACCTCGCGCTGACCCTGTTCCTGAGCAGCGCGAACGTGTACTACCGCGATGCGCAGCACCTGGTCGGCATCATCCTCAGCGCGTGGTTCTTCGTGAGCCCGGTCATGTACAACCTCGACTTCGTGCATCGCATGGCCGAGAAGCACCCGTTCGTGCTCGATCTCTACATGCTGAACCCGCTCGCGGTGATTGCGACGGCGTACCGGTCGGTGATCACGCCCGGCGTTGAATTCCCGATGGTTCCCGCCGCGGGCGTGTCGGTGGTGGTCTGCCTGCTGGGACTGGTCCTCGCGTACAAGAGCTTCGAGCGCATGCAGCGCAACTTTGCGGACATGTTGTAATGAAAGCGGCGATACAGGTTGAGAATCTCGGCAAGGCGTACACGCGGCGCGGCGTGGCGGGATCCTCCATTCGCGACCTCCTGACGCAGGGCTTCAAGAAGCGCGACGACGATCTCTTCTGGGCGCTGCGCAATGTGAACTTCTCGGTGTCGCCCGGACAATCCGTCGGCGTGGTGGGTCCCAACGGCTCCGGCAAAAGCTCCCTGCTCGGCCTGCTCGCCGGCACGATCACGCCGACCGAAGGAGTGGTGAAGACCGAAGGCCAGATCTCGTCGCTGCTCGAACTCGGCGCCGGGTTTCATCCGGACCTGTCCGGCCGCGAGAACGTATTCCTCAACGCAGCCGTGCTCGGGATTCCGCGCGAGGATGTCGCGAAGCGCATGGATCACATCATCGAATTCGCCGGCCTGCGCGACTTCATCGACATGCCCGTGAAGCACTATTCGAGCGGCATGTATGTGCGCTTGGGTTTCGCCGTCGCCGTGGAGATCAATCCGGACATCCTGCTCGTGGACGAAGTGCTCGCCGTGGGCGACATGGCGTTCCAGATGAAGTGCTTCGATCGCATCCGCGACTTCCAGAAGCGCGGCAAAACGATCCTTCTCGTCACGCATGACCTCGTCGCCGTGGAGCAGTTCTGCGACGACATCAAGCTCGTGCACCAGGGCAAACTCGTGGCGCAGGGGAATCCGTCGGACGTGATCCTGACCTACATGAAGACCTACATGGCCCGCATCGGCCAGTTGAACGTCGAGGAACACGGCACGCGCGACATCGAGATCCTGGACGTGAAGCTGCTCGACGACGAAAACCACGAAGCCAGCAAGTTTACGACCGGACGACCGATGAAAGTCGACATCCGCTACAAAGCCAAGAAGCGGATCGAAAAGCCCGTCTTCGGCTACTCCATCAAGACTGGAAACGGTTTCTTCATCTTCGGCACCAACACGCAAATCCTGAAACACGACATCCCGTTCGTGGAAGGCGAGGGAACCATCCGCCTCCACCTGGACCCTCTCAGCCTGATGGAAGGCAAATACTTCCTCTCCCTCGCCGTACATTCCTGGGACCACGCCACGCAATATCACCGAAGAGAAGACTGGTACCCCTTCGCCGTAAAAAGCCCCACGACCGCGATGGGCGTCTTCCACCTCGAAAGCCGCTTCGAACAGCGGCCGTAGCTCCTCACGACTTAACCGCTGAGCGCGCCGAGATCGCCGAGGGTTCAAGCTCCGGAACCGATCGATGCTACTTTTGTAGTGAGCGACGCCGCGCGTCTTCGCGCAAGTCGCGGGTTCTCCCAAGGCACTTGCTCCGCAGCGTGCCTCACTACGACCGGGATGTTGCCCCGGAGCGTCCGAAGATGGTCCCCAACGATTCTGGAGTGGCCCCGAAAGAGTTCAGCGCGCCCCCCGAGCATTCCGCAGTGGCCCCGGAGGACTTTTGGGTCGCCCCCGAGCGTTCCAGAGTGCCCCCCGAGGACTTTTGTGTGGCCCCGAAGCGTTAGGGGGTCGCCCCCGAAGAGTTTGAGGTGGCGCGTGAGGAGTTATGGGTGGCGCTGGAGCTCCGGGGGCTTGCCCCCAAGCGTTCTGGAGTGCCCCCCGGGGACTTCAGCGTAGCCCCGAAGCTCGCCAGCGCACGCTGGAACGTTCGGGGGGAAGCCCCCAACGCTTCCGCGCCACCCAAAACTCCTCCGGGGGCACCGCGCCAAGCTGCCGCGCTAGCGCGAAGTGCTCGGGGGGAACCCTGGAATGCTCCGGTGCCACGCAGAAGTCCTGCCGCGCCACCTCGGCAAGCTGACGCAGTGCGCTGGCAAGCTCCGCAGCCACTCCCGAGAGCTCGCGCGCAACGCTGGAACGCTCCGGGGCCACCTTGAACTGCTCCCGCGCCACCGCGGAGCGCTGGAGGGCATCCGTCGGTAAGGAATGAAAACCGGGGCCGAAAATCGAGCCATAAGGTCATTCCGCCTCCCCGAAATGAGGTTGATCGTTAAGGAAAGGACCTGTTTCTGACGGGTCAAAAGGTGAGTAAGGCGCGATTCTTCGGGGTGCAAAGTGGTCCTTACGACGGCATCGGAACAGTAGCCCCCAGCAGCCAGTGGTGAAAGTGGGATGGGGTGCGCTGCAAGGAATTTCGCAGCGAATCAAGGCGCGGGGAGGAGTCGATGCTCAAAGGCGTTGGCGACGACGAGCAACGCAGAGTCGCTGTGCAAAGGACTGCAGCCCTCCGGGTTGGCGCGCAAAGGGGCCATCTGCCATGTTGCGACTCCTCGACAAAGCGTCTTCGCTGTGCCTTCGTCGTCGCGCCTCGCATCTGGCCCCTTTGCGCTCCAACGCACCCCATCCGACTTTCACCACAGGTTGCTATAGTTTGTCCTGTATGGCCTTGAGCTGTGTCACGGCTTCGCGGTCACGGTCCCGTCCCATCGCGGACTTGGCGAGGATAAGGGCGGGGAGGCTCAGAAGCCGACAGGGTCTATGCTCCAGCTCGATCTCGATACTCTGAGGCCTGACCTGTTCGAAGTTGCCCAAGCCGAGAACTTCAGAAAGACAATCCAATTGGCCCCAATCCGTGTCCAAATACATATTTCGAAGGCCATTGCAGAATGTGCTCGTGATCTCCAGGGGCAACCGCTGGGGAGTCATGCGATGGACCGGATGAAGGCCGGCGAGTGCTTGTCCGATGCGCTTGAGATTGTCCTCATGAAACGAGCAGCAGATGTCGATGTCCTGCGTGAGGAGCGTCACTCCGTGGGCCATCGCCGCATAGCCGCCGACGATCACCATGTCGACTTCATGGTCGGCGAGGCGGAGGATGAGCTTATTGAGGTCTGGCATGGCGCTGCTTTACGGCCGCTTGGAGAGCCAGTGCGGTATTGAGTGCCTGATCGTGGGCCTTCATGCGCTCTTCGTATGTGCGGCGAAGATTGCACTCGATCAGTGAAACATCTACGCCTGCATCAATGGCCCTTTGCCACGCGGATCGCCGCGAGGCGCGCTTATTCTGGCGTACGTTCGTCACGCCGACAGGATACACCTCAACGAGGAATCGAGGTCAAGATTCGTTGTCGTCCCGTGGCTATCCCCGCTTGACCGTTCCCTCAATCAACCCATGCGGTTCGTCGGTCGGGACGAAGACTTCGTTTTCGTTTTGCATGCCGAATTTGGCGAGGTCGATGGGGAGGCAGTGTTTGTTGGGCATGGAGAGGCGGATTTCGGCTACCTCTGGGCTGCTGGCGATGACGGCTTCGCCCATGGCGTCTAGGGTGTTTTGGATCGAGAGGCTGTGGTGGCGGGCGAAGGTGTCGAGAAGGGCTTTGGTGACACGGTCACGGCAGGCGGCGTAGTCGACGTCGGGGCCCACATACAGCCAGCGGGCATCGAGCTCCGTCGAGAAGATGCGGTCGCGGGTTTCGGGCGGGGACGTGAACTCGTCCTTGATGTAGCCGGTGAATTCCGAGTCGGTCGTCTTCAGGATGAGAAGGTTCTTCAGACCGGAAAAGAGGGTCGTGGCTTGAGGCGTTCGCGCGACCGTGGCCGTGTGCCGGTGCGTCCCGGCGCTTTGGAAGGCTTGCGGATGCGGTTTGCCACCGGGTGCCAGGCGGCTCCAGAGACTCTCCACGATCTCGATCGATACCTTCGTGAACCGGGGATGGTTCATGGTGAAGTGATCGGCAAGATGCAGCGCGAAATCTTCGATCGAGTGGAGGGGATGCTCCTTCGCCAGCGCGTACACGGTGTTCTTCAACGAGTCGGCCCGCAGATGTGCGTCCAGCAAGTCGCCTTCCAGCGCGATGTTCACCAGGATCTCCCGCAGGTCGTGCCGGTCCGGATGACGCGAAATCTTGAGCACGCGGACGCGTGACTTGACGGGGTTGTTATGACCGGGTGCGGATGACATGAAACCAAGCTACAACGAATACGAATGTTTGCCCACGGAACACACGGAAAGCAGAGAAGAGTTTTTGCCCACGGAGTTCAGAGAGCGCGGATGGGAAAGAAGCATCGGAATTTTGGTTTGTTCTGAATTCGGAACATCCTCTTAATCCGTGACCTCCGTGGGCAATTTCCGTTCAGAGGTTCGTGTATTCCGTGTGTTCCGTGGGCAAGAAATCTTCTTCAACTTCCGCGGTACGTCGAATAGGCGAAGGGGTTGAGGAGGAGGGGGACGTGGTAGTGCTGTCTGGGGTCCTTCACTTCGAAGATGATCGGGACGCAGGGGAAGAAGGTGGCGACCTTGAGCTTCTCGAAGTAGGCCTTCGTGTCGAACATCAGGCGATAGGTTCCAATCTCCAGCAGGTGATCCGGCTTCAACAGATCAAACACGCGCCCGTCTTTGTTCGTCGTGCCTTGGCCGATGTTGACCCAGGAGCCGGACTTCTTGTCCCAGACCTCAAGAACCACGCTCACGCCCTCAGCGGGGCGGCCAATCGTGGTGTCGAGGATGTGGGTGGTGATCGGGCCTTTTTCAGGGATGCTCATAGGGGGGTAACCTTTCTGATACGAGGAATACAGGATTCAGAAGTCAGGAGTCAGCATTCTGAACTCTGAATCCTGTATTCTGTCTTCCGCTTCTCCTACTTATGCCTTCTCGCCTCCAGGATGCGGACGAACGATCTGCCGCGGATTTCCTGAATCGTCAGTCCGGTCGATGTCGCCTCGTCTTCCGTGATCGCTCCGCAGTTGATGCCGCGGAGGAAGTAGTTGAGCAAGCCCTGGCCCGTGGCGGCGTCGTCGAAGACGTCGCCGATGAGCGTGGCTTGGGCTGCCTTGTCGATGAAGGTCTTCAACCGAACCGACGCGGCTTCGAGGCCTTCGAGGAAGAATTTGTACACGGCCGCGTAACGGACAGGGAACTGGGCGGGATGCAGGTCCCAGCCCTGGTAGTAGCCGGTCATCAGTGAATTGTTCACGTGATCCAGCATGATGCGCCAGGCGCGATGCACCACGTCGCGATTCTCCTTTGCCTGCTTCGGCGTGAGCTTCTTGCCGGGCGCGGCGCGGTGCGGTCCGACAGGCATGATGTTCGTCGCGCCGTCGGAGATCCAGATGCCGGTGCCGGCCAGCGACACGCGCTGCACGTGGCGGGCGAACTCGCAGGCGGGATGCGTCATGCTCTGGTAGGCGGCGGTGATGTTGTTCGACGCCGTGTAGTCGTACACGCCGAAATGCGCGGCGATGCAGCGTCCGCGTCCCGCCAGCGCGAGCAGCGACACCTGGCATTCGCCCTTGGCACTGATGATCGACTGCGGCGTTTCGATCATGATCTCCAGCTTGAGTGAGCCTTTGGCGAGTCCGAGCCGCGGTTCGAGCAATTCGAAGAGATCCACCAGCGCGGCGGTTTGCGACGGCATCACGACCTTTGGCAGCGTGACGACGAAATTCTCGGGCAGCTTTCCGCCGGTTTCCGCGCAGAGCGTGCTCAGGAACACATCGAGCGTGCGAATGGCGCGGACCTTGAGCTCCTCGGTGAACGGTTTGACGCGGATGCCGATGAAGGGCGGGAGGGTCCCGGCCTTCATGCCCTTCGCCACTTCCTTTGCGGCGGCGGCGGCGTGACCGTCTTCCTCGGCGTCGGGCCGATTCCCGTAGCCGTCCTCGAAGTCGATGCGGAAGTCTTCGACCGCTTCACGCTTCAACTTCTCGAGCACGCGACGATAAATGGTTTCGGTCAGCTTCTTCGGCGTCTTCCATCCGAGCGCCTTCGCGAACGCCGCGGCATTCGGCGCATTCTCCTGCAGGGCGCGCAGCGCCACGACACCGAGCTTCTCCGCGGTGTCGGATTTGAAGAGGTGGGCTCCGCCGTACACGGTCTGGATGGGCTGACGCGCGGGCGATTCACCGGGGAACACTTTGGCGTAGTGGGCATTGGCCTCGTGCAGGCTACGCACCACGTCGGAAATGAGGTCGGGGGTGAAGGTCGATTTCATGACAGCATCTTCTCCAGTCTGATTCGCGTGATCTTCCTTTGTTCTTCGGCCGCGTTGGCCAATTCATGGTGCGGATCGTTGCCCAGGCGCGAGCGAAGGATCGCGAGCATCTCGTCCGCCGTCTTGCCGGTGGCACAGACAATAAAGATGTAGCCGAACTTCGCCTCGTACTCGGCATTGCCTTGGGCGAGTCCCTGGATCGTAGCCTCCGCCGCGCTGTTCACGCCGGATTGCTCCCCGGATGCCCATGCCGCGGTCGCGGCAAACTTCTTCCGCAGGCCGGCCACGTCGCCGATCTTCGGATGATGCGTGAACGCTTCGAGGATGTCGGCAGGCTCCATGCCGTGCCACACGGAATCGGCCGTCTTCATCAAGGCCTCGGACGACGCGAAGGGACGTCCCGCGGCCACATGATTCGCCCAGCGGTGTGACCCGCAGCAGCGCATGAGGTTCTCCACGGCTTCCGCTTCTCCGAGCGCGTTAAATTCCTGCAGTGTCATAAGGAGAAAGCACGGAGAGTTCTAACCACGAATGGACACGAATAGACACTAATGGAGGAAAGACCGAAAACCATTCGTGTTCATTCGTGTCCATTCGTGGTTGAAGATTCTTAAACCGGGTCGCCGATGACGCGGAGGCGGCTTACTCCGCCGTCGGGGTAGATGTTCAGGCGGACGTGGGTGACGGGGCCGACGTCGGCAAGTTCCTTCTCGAAGTACTGCTGCTTGCTCGCTTCGAGCTTCTGGCGCGGCATCAGTTCCTTCCACGTGAAGTTGGTCCACGTTAGGGCGTCGATGGACTCGCCCGGCGCGTGGCAGACATCGATGGAACAGGTGTCGGGGTAGTTGCCTTTGAAATGGTTCGTATCGACTTCGATTTTGCGGATACGACCCGGGCAGCCGAGCTTGACGATGACCCAGTCGTGGCCGGGTCCGCGACGGCGACGGGTTTCCCAGCCATCGCCCATGTTCGCGGAGCGACCGGGATAGAGCAGGTTGTTCATCGAGCTGAAGAACATATCGCTGCACGCCACGGCGCTTCCGCCGTTCGCGAGCGCGGCGAGATCGATCGAGCCGCTCTTCTTCAGCGCGGCGAAATCCGGCGTCACGCGTCCATACACCCGGAACCGCGCCACCCCGCCGTCGGGGAAGATGTTCAGGCGCAGGTGCGTCCAGGTCGCGGTGCTGGAGATACCGAAAAGATTCTGTGCGCCCGGATTCAACGGCGAGCGAGGCAGGATTTCCGTCCACGGCCCTTCGGCGGAATTCGCCGCTTCGATCGAAGCGAAGGCGGGGTTGTTGCCGAGGAAGTGGTTCGTGTCGATGTCGACGCCGTGAATGATGCCGGGAAGGCCAAGTTGAAGGATGCACCAGTCGTGACCGGGCACGCGCTTGCGGCGGGTTTCCCAGCCGTCCATCCACTTGCCGCGGTCCGTGTACTTGTCGTCGATGAAGACGCCGCGACCGGGCTTAAGGAGATTTTCCTTCTCGGCAAAGAACTCGTCACTGGCCGAAAGCGCGCGTCCCCCGATGCGCTCCGAAACAAGATCGATCAACCCGGCAAACGCCGCCGCCGAGACTGGTTGCCCCGCCATGCTGGTCTCCTTACTTGGTAGGGCGAACCGTCCCGGTGAGCCGGCTTGATCGTCCCGACGGCTCAGCCGGAGGCTTCGCCCTACCTGTGCTACCTAAATCACTTCGCGGAGGACAGGACTTCCCCCGGCGCCTGTGCGCACCATGCCCTGTTCCGCAACAACGACCCCCTTAAGGTAGGTCCTCTCCACGACGCCGTAAAGTGTTAGTCCTGCGTAAGGTGTGACCTTGTGGCGGTGATACAGCGTCTCGGGTCGCACGACGTTGGACGCTTCGGGGTTCCATACGACGAGATCGGCGGCGAGCCCTTCTGCGATAGCGCCGCGCGATGAGGTCAGGCCGGCAAGCTTTGCCGGGGCGGACGACATCCAGCG
>CAZCZZ010000046.1:11486-33930 GCA_964503335.1 uncultured Verrucomicrobiota bacterium | reverse complement strand
AGGGATTTTAAGTCCCTTGTGTCTGCCATTTCACCACCCGGGCGGCTGATTTGACGCTCAACTGCCAGCGTATATCACGGATATTCCATGAATGCCCTTTTGTTTTTCGGTGCGGTCCAACCACTGAACTTGGCAGGGGCATGAGGTTGCACTACATTCCGCGCAACGGAGGATTTTCGATGAGGTCATTTATTGCTGTCATGCTTGTTGCGGTGTGCATTGTCGCATTCGGGTCAGCCTGCCAGGACCGCAAGACCAAGGTGATCAAGATTGCACTAGCCAGCATGCTTTCGGGCGGCCAGTCAGGCCTTGGCGAAATGATCAAGCTCGGCGCTCAACTGGCGGTCGAGGAAGCGCAACCCGGATTTGCCGCGAAAGGTTTCACGCTTGAGTTCTGGCCGAACGATGACCAGGCCCAGCCCGACGTCGGCGTGGCCGTGGCCCGCCGCATCGTGAATGACCCCGACGTGCTTGGGCTTGTTGGTCATTTCAATTCAGGAATCACGATCCCCACATCGGAGGTCTACAAGGATTTTGATCTCGTCATGGTTTCGCCCGGCAGCACCAACCCGAAGGTCACGGATCGCGGGTTCGCCAACGTGAATCGCGTCTGCGGTCGCGATGATGTGCAGGGTCCTGTCGGCGCCGAGTTCGCCGTGAATGATCTAGGGGCAAAGAAGATTCTCGTGGTCCATGACAAGACGGCCTACGGCCAGGGCATCGCCCTCAACTTCGAGGCGAAGGCCAAGGAACTCGGCGCGGAAGTCGTCGGTGTCATCGGCACCGAGGAAAAGACGAACTTCCAGTCCCTCATTCTCCAGATGCAGATTCTCAAACCGGATCTCGTGTTTTTCGGCGGAATCTACGACCAAGCCGGGGTCCTTCTGAAACAGATGCGGGAGAAGAACGAAACGGCGAAGTTCCTCGGTCCGGACGGACTGGAATCGTCCGCATTTGTTGACATCGCCCAGCAGGCTGCCAAAGGCGCTTACTACACGACCGTCGCAGGCCCGGTTTCCCAATACCCGGCGGCAAAGGAATTCGCGGAGCGCTTCACCGCAAAGTTCAACCGCCCCCCCGAAGCCTATGCTCTTTACGCCTACGATGCGGCCAACGTGATCCTCAAGGCCATCGAGACCAGCATGAACGCGACAGGTGGGAAAAGACCCACGCGCAAGGCCGTAGCCGCGGAAGTACGCAAGACCAGCATCGAAGGCATCACCGGCACCGTTTCCTTCGACGGCAAGGGCGATCGCAGTAAAGCCGATTACTACGTCATCCACTTCGCCGAAGCCTCCTATCCAGGCTCCGTCGTTAAAGTCATCTCCTCCGCCCCTCCGAAATAGCGAGATAGGGCGGGGCCGCCCTACCTTTGGCTTTCTTCCCTGCCCTGACGCTGCTACTTTCCGCCCTGATTTTCCCGGAGGGTGGATTTGTCTGACGCGTTGATTGAATTGTTGCCGAGCGTCCTGCTGGAGGGCCTTCTCCTCGGCTGCGTGTACGCCATGATCGCGCTGGGCTACACGATGGTCTACGGCGTGCTCGGCCTGATCAATTTTGCCCATTCCGAGGTCTTCATGATTGGCGCTGTCGCGGGCGTCGAGGTCTATCGCTACCTCGGCCCGTCCATCAGCAACCCGTACCTCATGGCATTCGTCGCCGTCGTCGTGGGCGGCATCATCTCAGGCGGCACCGCCGTGGTCATCGAGCGCTGCGCGTACCGTCCGCTGCGGCGTCGCGGAAGCACGAACCGACTCGTACCCCTCATCACCGCCATCGGCGTCTCCTTCCTGCTCCAGGACCTCGTGCGATTGATTGAAGGCCTCTGGCACGGCGAGTTCTATATGAACTATCCGAGCGATGCCCGGCTCGAACAGCTTCATGACCTGCCCCTCGGCATGAGCATCCAGGTGAAGTCGATCTTCGTCCTCGTCGTGACCACCGCGATGCTCTTCGGACTGAACCATCTCGTACGCAGGACCAGGCTCGGAAAGGCCATGCGGGCCGTGGCGCAGGATCTTCCGACGGCCAGCCTGATGGGCATCGATCCCGACCGCATCATCTCCCGCACGTTCCTGATCGGCGGCGCCCTTGGCGGCGTCGCCGGCGTGCTGTTCGGCTTGATGTACGGACAGATCAATCCCTTCGTCGGCTTCGCCCCCGGCATCAAGGCCTTCACCGCCGCCGTGCTCGGCGGCATCGGGAACATCTACGGCGCAGTCCTCGGCGGCTTGATCCTCGGCGTGATGGAAACCACGGGCGGCACCTATCTCTTCTTCATGACCAACGGCGCAGTCGGCAACGAGTACAAGGACGTGGTCAGCTTCCTCATCCTCGTCCTGCTCCTTCTGTTCCGGCCGCAAGGGCTCCTCGGCAAAGCCCAGGTGGATAAGGTATGAAGAGCCGCGTCCTGCTTGCTGCGATCGGAACCGGCGGACTTCTCGCCAGCATCGGGCTGCTCCTCGCACCACGCAGTCCACTCGCCTTGCTCGCGGTTCTCGGCGTCCTGCTGATCTGCCTGACGGCCGACATCCCGAAGTGGTTCCGCTGGACCGTATCCTTCGCCATCCTCCTTTTCGTCGTTCCCGGCGCCGGCTTCCAAAACACGTTCCTCTTCGAGCTCGGCATCCAGATCGGCATCTACGCGGCGATGGCACTTGGACTGAACGTCGTCGTGGGCATGGCGGGGCTTCTGGATCTCGGCTACGCCGCTTTCTTCGCCATCGGCGCCTACACGTGGGCCATCTTCGGTTCACCGCAGGCAGCCGAGTTCATGGGCGGCACGTTCCCCCTCCCCGGCTGGCCCTACTTCTACATCTTCTCCGCCATCGCCGTGATCACGGCGGCGATCACTGGCGTCATCATAGGCCTGCCGGCCCTGCGTCTCCGCGGCGACTATCTCGCCATCGTCACGCTCGGACTCGGCGAAGTCGTGCGCGTGCTCGCCAACAACCTCGACCATCCCATCAACCTCACGAACGGCCCGCAGGGCATCACGCCCGTCGAGCGACCGCCGATCACATGGCTCACCAACCTGCTGGACGCCATGGGCGTCCAGGCGAGCAATGCCGTGGGCTACGGCCTGTTCTTCTACTTCCTCGTGTTCGGCGTCATGGGCATCGTCGTACTTGTGAATGTCCGGCTCGACAGGTCACGGTTTGGCCGGGCATGGATCGCCATCCGCGAGGATGAAATCGCGGCGCGCGCGATGGGCATTTCCCTGCTTCACACCAAGCTGCTCGCCTTCGCCACGGGCGCGGCGTTTTCGGGCGTCATGGGATCCATCTTCGCCGCGAAGCAGCTCTTCGTCAGCCCGGAGTCCTTCACCCTCCTGCAATCCATAACGATCCTTGCAATGGTCATTCTCGGCGGCATGGGCTCCATCCGCGGCGCCATCCTCGGCGCCGCCGCCGTGACGCTGCTGAATATCGAAGTCCTGAAGAGCCTGTCCGACTTCCTCAACGACCTCCGCCAATCCGGCTTCATCCTCAACCTCGGCTTCTTCAAGTACAACTTCGCCACGCTTTCCAGCCAGCTGGAGCCCGCAAAATATGAACGCATGATCTTCGGCATCATCCTGATCCTGATGATGCTCTTCCGCCCCCAAGGCATGATTCCGGAGAAGCGGCACAAGATGGAACTGGAGAAGGACGGATGACTTTGCTCGAGATCACTTCCATTTCCAAAAGCTTCGGTGGCCTTAAGGCGGTCGACAACGTCACGTTGTCTGTCGCCAAGGGTCAGATCTTTTCGGTGATCGGGCCGAACGGGGCGGGGAAGACAACGTTGTTCAACATTCTCACCGGGGTCTACAAACCGGATTCAGGATCTACGCTCCTCGACGGGAAGAAGATCTCCGGGCTGAAGCCCGAGAGGATCGTACGACAAGGTGTCGCCCGCACATTCCAGAACATCCGACTCTTCGGCGCGATGACCACATTTGAAAACGTGCTCGTCGGCAACCACATCCATGTTCGCTACAGCTATGCCGATGCCCTGCTCCGCACACCGCGCTTTTACCGCGCGGAGAAGCAGGGCAAGGCCCGCGTGATGGAACTGCTCGCGTACATGGGACTCCAGGATCGCGCGAGTGAGCTGGCGCGAAACCTCTCCTACGGCGAGCAGCGGAAACTTGAAATCGCCCGCGCGCTGGCGGCGGGGCCATCACTGCTCCTGCTGGACGAACCTGCCGCAGGCATGAATCCGCAGGAGACGCGCGAATTGAAGGACCTCATCCGGCGTCTGCGCGATGACTTCAAGCTGACCATTCTCCTCATCGAGCACCACATGCAGGTCGTCATGGCCATCTCGGATCGCATCGCCGTCCTCGACTACGGCACGACGATTGCCGAGGGCGCGCCCGCGGAAATCCGACGCGACCCCGCCGTGATCAAAGCCTACCTCGGTGAATCCGCGGTGAAGGAGTTCACATGATCTCCACCACGCCATCCTCCGAAGTGCTGCTGGCGCTGCGGGACGTTCACACGTACTACGGCCACGTTCACGCGATCAAAGGTGTGACACTTGAAGTGCGACGCGGGGAGATCGTCACGCTGATCGGCTCCAACGGCGCCGGCAAGAGCACGATGCTCCGCAGCATTTCGGGCATGGTGAGACCGCGCTCGGGTTCGATCATGTTTCGCGGCGAACCCATCCACGAGTCAACGGCCCATCAGATTGTCACCCTAGGCATGTCGCACGTGCCCGAGGGCCGCCGCATCTTCCCGCAGATGACTGTCGACGAGAACCTCGATCTGGGTGCGTATGTTGAAAAGGATCGGAGCCTCCTTTCAACGCGACGCGATCGCGTGTTCGAACTGTTTCCGCGGCTTTCGGAACGACGCAAGCAAGCGGGCGGCACCCTGTCCGGCGGTGAACAGCAGATGCTCGCCATCGGCCGCGCCCTCATGCGCGATCCTGACCTGCTCCTGCTCGACGAACCAACCCTCGGCCTCGCCCCCGTGCTGGTCGACGTCATCTTCGCCACCATCCGTCGGCTAAACGCCGAAGGCAAAACCATCCTGCTCGTCGAGCAAAACGCCTGGCAAGCCCTGCGGGTCGCCCATCGCGGCTATGTCCTCCAAACCGGAGCCATCACCTTGGAGGGACGGGCTGCTGACCTTGCCAATGACCCGGCAGTCAGGAACTGCTACTTGGGTGACGAGGGCGCCTAACTACGCCGAGGCAGGCTCCGTTCTCCGCTGGCGCTGCGAATTCAAAAATGCTTTGACGCAAATGCGCGACCCGAGTGTGATTTGAGATATTTCTCGAACTCCGCGGCACGATTGCGGTTCCGAAAGGCCACCGCGACTCGAATTCGCCAAGGCGTGTGCTTGGACGTATGAAACACAGAACCGGCATTGTGTCTTGCTAAACGGGTTTCAAGATTGTCTGTCATGCCTGTGTAGTGGTGGCCAGGTTCAGAGATGGACTGCAAAATGTAGACATAGCAGAACGGTTTCATGGCTTGCCCGGGCGTAGTTTGCAGCGCCATGCCAGCCCGGCTTCGTCACGCTTCGCGGGACTACGCCGAGGCAGGCTTCGTTCTCCGCTGGCGCTGCGAACGAAGCCTGGTGGAGCGGAAGGGATTTGAACCCTCGACCCCCACGTTGCGAACGTGGTGCTCTCCCAGCTGAGCTACCGCCCCTTAAGAGGAAGCGTCGTTATAGCGCAATTCGCAAGCGGAGCAAGCCTTAACCCAGCCTATTCATGATGCATGAATAGGCTGCCCTGCGGGCTTCGACTACGACACGCAAGGCCGGGTCTCCGCTCAGGGCTGACCCGCGCTGCTGAGGATCAGTGCGCGAGCTTCGTCGAGCAGTCTCTGGGCTTCATCCGGGGCCCCCGCCTCGGCCGTTATACGAATGACGGGCTCGGTATTGGATCGCCGGACATGGATCCACGCCTTGCCAAAGTCGACGAAGACGCCATCCAGTTGATTTTGAGGGTGTTCCGCATAATGACGGCGGATGACCCGAAGTGCCGCGGAGGCTTGTTCAGACCGCACCGGCACCTTTGCGCGCGCGACGGCGAATACCGGCAGGGCTGCCTTGATGGCCGATACGGTCTGGCCTGTCTGCGCCATCAGCTCCAGGACGAGCGCCATGGCCGTGAAACTGTCCCGGCAGGGATGCACCGCAGGCACGATGACTCCACCGGTACTCTCGCCTCCGACAACGGCTCCGATGCGCTGCATGACATCGGTGACATTGATTTCGCCGATCTTCGTCCGCTGCACGTCGCAGCCCCGTGAACGCGCGACGTGTTCCACGGCCTTGCTCGTGGAGAGGCTGATCGCCACCGGGCCCTTGCCGTGTCCGTCCAGCACCTGCTGCATGGCGAGCGCAAGGGTGAAGTCCTCGCCCAGCGGCTTGCCTTTCTCGTCAACGATTGCGAGCCGGTCTCCATCGGGGTCCTGCGCAAACCCGACATCGCACTTGGACGACACCACGGCTTCACAGAGTCGTCCGATGTGCTCCGGCAAAGGCTCCGGTTCGCGCTCGAAGATGCCGGATGGCGTATCAAAGATCGGTACCACGTCGCAGCCAAGGATCGATCGCAGGAAGAAGGGCGAATACACCGCGCCCACGCCGTTGCAGCAATCAATGGCCACTCTGAACTTCCGTTTGCGGATCCTCGGGCAGTCCGCATAGTTCATGATCTTCTTGAAATGCGATTCCACGGGATATGCCTCCCGGGCCGCGGTACGGATCTCACTCTCCGGGACCTGGGGGAAGTCCTGCTGGTGGTAGATGTCGAAAAGTTCCTCGGCCCGAACTTCCGACAGGAAGGTGCCCGTGGCTTCGATAAACTTCAGCGCGTTCCACGACGCCGGATTGTGGCTGGCCGTGATGGCAATTCCACCGCGCGTACCGAGCTGCTTCGCGAGGAAGAGCAGGGACGGGGTTGGAACGATGCCGCAAAGGATGGGCTTGCAGCCGACGCTTTGCAGGCCCGCAACCACCGCCTGTTCGATCATCTGGCCCGACGGCCGGCTGTCGCGTCCGACAATGACGCTGCCGCGGCCTACGAACGTCCCGAACGCCTGGGCAAAGAGAAGCGCGATCTGCGGCGTGAAGGACTCGCCCACCACGCCACGGACACCTGAAACCCCTATCTTAAGGGACTCCTTCATCGTGTCCGATCTTCTGTAGCCACGGCACTCCGCTGCCGTGTCTTCATATGTTCGATCACGGCACAGAGTGCCGTGGCTACAGCCGATTTGCCTGTGATCGCCCTGCTCAAATCGCCTGCTCCACGGCGCGCACAGCCTCGTCAGCACGTTGCTCTGCCACCTCTTTGGTCTTCGCCTCGGCAATGACGCGAACCAGTTGTTCCGTCCTCGATGGCCGCACATGCACCCAGCCGTCATCCCAGTCCACGCGCAGGCCGTCCGACAAGTCCACGGTCCCGCCCGTCCCGGGAGCCCATGATTGCTTCATCGCCTCCAGCGCCTGGTAGCCCTGACGGGAGCCACAGACAACGCGGCGTTTGACCATGTGATACCGCGGTAGCTCGCCGAGCAGCTTAGATGCCTTGCGACTCGTGACGGCCATCGACTCAAGAATCAAGGCCATCATCAGGAAACCGTCGAATGCCTTGCTGAATACAGGATACGCCACGCTGCCATTTCCCTCGCCACCCAACGCGCCCTGCTCGTCGGAGAGCGCAGACACCACATAGGCCTGGCCCACGCGCGTCTTGATCAGCGGCACGTTGAAGGATCGCGCAAGATCGTCCACCATTCTCGTCGTACAGCAGTTTGTGACCACCGGCCCGGTCTTCTTCCGAAGCACGTGCTGCGCGATCAGCGGCAGCGTGAATTCCTCGCTCGCGGGCTCCCCGGTCTCCGTGACGATGGAAAGTCGACCCATATCGCTGCTCAGCACGAATCCGATGTCACCGGAAGCATGCTTGATGAACGAGGCCATCTGCAGCGCGCTGCGCGGCCTTGGTTCCGGATCGCGCGGAAGATAGCCCGAAGGCTCGGCGTTGATCGCGACGAGCTTGAAGCCGAGGCGATCCGCAAACTCCTGGAGGAATCGACAGCCGGCGCCGCCCACCGGATCGATCAGCACCGTCAACTTCGCGGAACGAATCAGGTCGGATTGAACCAGGGCCTGCAGCGCATCGAGATACGGGTCCGCAAAATCCTCGACTTCCTGAAGCGTACCAATGCCCGCGAAGTCGCGCCGGAGGAAGTGCGATGCATGAAAGGACTCGAGCACGTTCTCACCGCTTACGGGCTCAAGCACCGCGCCGTCGGCGCCGATCAGCGTGAGCGCGTTCCAGCCCATCGGGTTGTGCCCGCCCGTGATGGATATCGCTCCCGACGCGCCATGCGATTTTACGGAGTACTGCAGGATCGGCGTCGGGCACACGCCGAAATCCAACACCTCGCAACCGGACCCCATAAGGCCGGCGACGACAGCCGAATGAAGCATCGGGCTGGAGTAGCGCGTATCGCGTCCGATCAGCACGCGCTGGCCTTCGACGAACGAGCCGAACGCCGACGCGTAATCCATCACAACCTTGGGCGTGAGCGATTGGCCCACGAAGCCGCGAATGCCGAAGCTGGCGAGGCGGAGCGTCACGCGGATTCCTCCAACGCAGTTTCGCCGGCCTTCTTCTCCCACATCCAGACGACCCAGATGCAAAGCTCATAGAGCAGCAGCAACGGAATCGACATGATCAACTGCGACACGACGTCGGGCGGCGTAAGGATCGCGCCGACAATGAGGATCACGATCACGGCTATTTTCCGTCCGTTCCGCAACTGCGTCGCGCTCAGGATGCCGAGACGTCCCAGGATGAGGACCACGACCGGCATCTCAAAGGCGAGACCGAATGCAATCAACAACTGGGTGGTGAACGAAACGTAGCTGGTCAGCGTCCACTCCGCCTGCACGCCCAGCCACGTGTTCAGTCCAAACATGGCCTGCAAAGCAAAAGGCAGGGTGAAACGATAGCCGAGGAAGACGCCGAAGGCGAAGAGCAGCACGGCGAAGCCGCTGGACTTGAGCACCACGGACTGCTCGCGCTTGGTCAGTGCGGGGAAGATAAAACCGCCGAGGATGATGATGACGATGGGCGCGCTGACGAGGAGGCCGGACCAGAAGGCGATGCGCATCGATGCGTTGAATGCGCCCACGACTTCGAGGGACCGCAGAAAGCGATCGGGGTCTTCCACCAATCCCGTGAGCGGCGCCTTGAGCAACTCGAGGATCGTCGGGATGAACGGAATGACGATCAGGATGCCGACGCCGAGCGCAATCGCAGCGCGGATAATGGTGCCGCGCAGGTCCTCGAGGTGTTCGAGGAAGGACTTCGTTTCCGGGGCGGGATCGTCCGCGGCTTTCATTCCTTCTTGTCCCCCGCATGCGGCTCGGTTCCCGCGATGCGAGGGCGTTCGGGCGTCTTCTCCACGGGGTCGCTGTCCGCGTTCATGACCTCGCGGCTGACCTCGCGGGCCGCGCGACGGAATTCCTCAACCGACTTGCCCAGGTTGCGGGCAATTTTCGGGAGATTTTTTGCGCCGAAAAGAAGCAGCGCCACGAGAAGAATGAGGACAACCTCTGTTCCGCCTATGCCCATGACTTATCTCCGCCTGAACGAAACGCGCCGGGTCAAAAAGAAAATGCCCTGCATCGACGAATCGATACAGGGCATTTCAAGGTGAACAGGTGATTAGAACAAGACAAATTCTGCGCGACGGTTCTGCGACCAGGCCGATTCATCATGGCCGGGCGCCGCAGGAGCTTCTTCACCGAGGCTCTTCGTCTGGACGCGACCCGCGTCCACGCCGAGGCCGATGAGGTAAGCGCGAACCGCGAGGGCACGACGCTCGCCGAGGGCGAGGTTGTAATCGTTGCTGCCACGCTCATCGCAGTGGCCTTCGATCGTGATGCCCGCCGAGGGATTCGCCTTCAGGTGCTCGGCGACGGCTTCGATCTTCGAGCTTTCCGCAGGATCAACCTGGGCGCTGTCGTAGCCGAAGTACACCGTGGAGAACATGCCGCGCTGTTCGGCGCCGCCTTCCATGCGTTCACCGAGGGCTTCGGTTCCGTAGATGTCCGACCCGGTCACGCCACCGACGCCATCCACGCCAAGGCCGCCTGCACCCGCTTTCGGCTTCTTCTTGCAACCGGTCACGGAGAGAGCGCACACCATCAGGGCCATCACAACGAGCTGCCAACGACGATTCATCATCTTAAGATCCATCCTCAATCTTCGCCAAATTTTTGATCAGTTTCCTCGCGAACATGCAGGGGAATACCAATCTCCTTGGTAATCGGTCAACGTAAAAGCGGGGTCGCCGAGCGCATCGACCACGACAATCTTCGACTTATAGTTCTGGGAACGGGCGCAGAGGATGTGGCGACCGTCCGGGGCCCAGCTCGGATCCTCATGGTCCAGCCAGTCCGTGGTGAGCTGTTTAACCTCCAAAGTCTCCGGATTTATCACGCAAATCTGGAATTTCCCGCCGGTCAGGCTGGCATACGCGATGAGGCCATTAGGGCCCCAATCAGGCGAAACATTCTGGTTTCCGCGGCTGGTGAGCCGGCGGGGCGCCCCGCCCTGGCGGCCGATCACATAAAGCTGCGGTTTGCCGGTTCCGGACTGGTCCGAGACATAGACGATGCGCTGGCCATCGGGCGACCAGGAGGGGCTGGCCTCCGCCGCATCGCGCGAGGTGGTCAGGCGGGTTGTCGCGCCCGACGATAGATTCTTCACGTAGAGTTCAGGATTCCCGTCCTTCGAGAGGATCAGGGCCATCGAGCCGCCATCCGGCGAAATGGCCGCGCCGGTGTTCAGTCCGGCCAGGCTGGAAACCCGCTTGCGGGATCCTGAACCGATATCAACCTGGTAGATATCGGCATACCCTTTGAGCCACGACGTGTAATAGAGCTGGCGGCCATCGGGACTCCAACTGGGCGAGACGCTGATGTTGTTGTCGCGCGTGAGTTGGATCAGGCCCTGCCCGTCCGCGTCCGCGAGATAGACCTCCTTCTTGCCCGAGCGATTACCAATCATGGCGATGCGCATGCCGTTCATACCTTTGCGGCCCGTCACGGCGAGGATGATTTCGTCCGCCACCGCATGGGCAAGGCGGCGCACACCCTGCGCGTCACTGCGGTAGGTCTTGCTAAGGTAGGTCTTCTGCGTTGCGCGGCCGAAGGCCGTGCACTGAGCCGTGATGCCGCCTCCGCTTCCCTGCGCGGAGCCGCGCACGGCATACTCGCCCTGCCCCGCGGGAGCGCGAACGAACCAACCGGAACGGATCAGGTCTGCTTCGAGGACTGCGCGGAAGGTCTGCGACGCCGCGTCGCTGGCGGTCAGCGCGGAGAGGTCGATGGATGACTTCTGTCCCGCCCCCTTCGACACCGTCACCTGCGCGTCCGCGGTAAGGGCAACCAGGCAAACCAAGCATGCAATAAATCGTATCATTCGAAGTCTCCAGCGTGATGGGGCGCGAATCTATCCGAATCGATCCGGTCCCTGACAGTTAAAAAACGGCCCCGGTCAACTCGAAGTCGATGGTGATGTCGAGCGATGACCCCGCCTCGGGCGGGAGCGCCTTGATCCGTGACACGCCGTTCACTGCGCGCATGACGGACTGGTCGATCACCGAATTTCCGGAGGGGCGGATCATGGTACGCTTCGTGATGTTCCCATCCTTTTGGACGCGAATCGAAACCGTCGCGCGAAGGCCGGTGCCGGATAAGCCGCTGGGTTGTTCCCACGCTTCATACATTGTCGCGCGCACCAGCGCGTAGTACCAACTCATCGCCGAGGTCGAACCGCCGGATGGCGACGAACTGCCCGCCGGCAAGCCTGCGGCCATCATCTTTCGGATCTCTTCGGGCGTAAGCGGCGGCTTGTCCTTCACCTTGGGGCTTACCGCGCGCTTCACCTTGTTGGTGCTGATCTTGATCTTCGGCTTTTCCTTCGGCTTCTCCGGTTCCTTCTTTGGCTCCACCTTCTTCTCGGGAACCTTCACCGGTTCGGGAATATCGGGCTCCGGCTCCGGCGCCTCCGGTTCGGGAGCGATCTCCGGCTCCGGCACCTCCGGCACGGTGGGCAGCGCGGGAATCGACATCTGCGACAGGTCGATGAACGTCAGCTCCTTCACGGGCTCGGGCCGGTGGAAGAGGTCCTTGATCATCGGATAGACCGTGATGAGGACGATCATCGTGACGTGGGCTACTACCACGCGTTTCAACGTTCGCTTGAACTGCGCGTTCATCTTCCGACGGATGCGTCCGGCGTGGTCACGAGGGCCATGCGGGTGACCTGGGCATCCTGCAGGATGCGGAGGACCTCCACGAGCACGCCATACGAAATGCCTTCATCGGCCCGCACCATCACGGTGGTCTCGGGTTCGGTCTTGCCCAGCGCCTGCATCTCCGTGGTGAACTGCTGCTTCGTGAGCGGCGCCTCGTCGAGGAAGATCTGGCCCTGCAGGTCAATGGTGATGGAGTGCATCTTCGACTGGTCAAGCTCCTTCGACTTGCCCTTGGGCAGATTCACCGGGATGCCCTGCTCCACAAGCGGCATCGTGATGATGAAGGTGATAAGCAACAGGAACGTCAGGTCGATCAACGGGGTCATGTTGATCTCGCTGATCTCCTGCAGCGGCTTGATGGTGGTGCGTCGTGCCATCGCTGCAGCTCCTACTCGCGCACGAACTGGCGCTGCACTTCAGCCATGAACTCGTCGGCGAAGTTGTCCATCTGCACGCTGAGCGTGCGGACGCGGCTCGCGAGCATGTTGTAGCCGATGGCGGAGGGAATCGCGACGAGCAGGCCGATGACGGTCGTCAGCAGCGCGCCGGCGATACCCGGCGCAATGGCCTGCAAGTTCACCATGCCCTTCTGCGCCATGGCGATGAAGGATTCCATGACGCCCCACACTGTTCCCAGCAGACCGAGCATCGGACTCATGCTGACGGCCGTGGCGAGATAGCCCATGCGCTCTTCCAGGTTCAGGACCTGATCTGCAACCTGCCGCTCGGCAGCGTTGCGGATGGCGCTGACCTGGAGGGATGTCAGCCGCACGTTCTGGTGGAGGCCGCGATGAAGCAGCTCATCCTCGGTGCCGCGGGAATCCAATTCCCCGCCGAATGCAAGGCAGGCGCTTTCGTAGATCTTGAAGAGCGGGCTTTGCGGGAACTCCTGGCGGCGCATGTAGAGCGAGATTGGATGTCCTTCGCGACGAAAAGCCTGGAGGAAGCGTTGCGACTCCCTGGAAGCGCGGACCAGCTCAGCCCTTTTCGTGAGCATCACCGACCACGCAAAGATCGAGGCGCCAACCAGCACCAGCACGATGAGCTTCCCCGAGAAGAAGCTGCTGGTGTTGAACGCATAAATCCAGTTCGCCAGCGGCAGCAAAGGCAACGTCAGATCCAAACCCATCATCGAAGAATCTCCACAGAGAGTGAGAGCAACCCGTTCAGTCGTGCGGGGACGGTATAGCAGAAGTTTCGAGAGGGTCAATGCAGGGCGGAAACGAAACGGAGAGGAGTAGAGGTTTAACCACGAATGGACACGAATAGACACGAATTCGAAATCCTGAGACATCGGAAGGCACACCCATCCAGACTCCCCAATTTGTGTTCATTCGTGACCATTCGTGTTTAAAAACTCCGGGTCTTCCTGCAAAAAGAAACGGGCCGGTGTTTCCACCGGCCCGTTCCATGATTAAACCGTAACCGTCTTAGCGACGATCGCGGAAACCGCCGCCGCCACCACCGCGGGGCGAATCCCAACCGCCACCACCACGGCCGCCGCCGCCACCGCCACCACCGCTATCACGGCGGGGACGATCTTCGCGGGGCTGTGCTTCATTCACGCGGATGTTGCGTCCGTTGAGGGGCTTCTCATTCAGGTTCTGAATAGCAGCCAATGCCTCTTCCCGATTCGGCATTTCCACGAAGCCGAAGCCCCGGGATTTGCCCGTCATCTTGTCCAAGATGACGCTAGCCGACGATACTTCCCCATGCGCGCCGAATGCGTCGCGCAACTCTCTGTCCGTCACATTGTACGGAAGATTACCTACGAATATATTCACTCTACCTCTACCAGCTACACACGGTCGCACTTTTCTCTAAATCACCCGATGAGTTTGCGACCTTCAACTCCCGCGTGAATGGGCAAATCGTATCGGTCAAAACCGGATATTCAATTGAAAAGGTGAGTAAATCTGCAAATTGTCGTATGCTGTCATTCCAATGAAAACGTTCCTTTTGGCCTTCCTTTTTGCCTCAATTTCCCCCGTTTTTGCTCAAATTCCCGCTATTCGACTCGAAACGGTGTCCGAAGGCCTGAAACAGCCCGTCCACGCCGTACCCCTCGGACAGGGCTCGGAACTCCTCGTGGTCGAGCAGGCGGGGCTCATTCATATCGTTACGCCGGGGAGGTCCGGTAAGGCCCTATTCCTGGATATCCGGGACCGCGTTTCCAGCGGCGGCGAGCGAGGCCTTCTCAGCGTCGCCCTCCACCCCGATTTCGCCAAGAACGGACGCGTCTTCGTCAACTACACAACCAAACAGAACGGCCAGCTCGAGTCCCGGATCTCCGAATTCCTCGCCGCGCCGGATCGCCGGTCCGCCGACCCCGCCTCCGAGTCCATCCTCCTCACCCAGTGGCAGCCCTACTCCAACCACAACGGCGGCCTGTCGATGTTCGGACCCGACGGCATGCTCTACATCGGATTCGGTGACGGCGGAAAATACGACGATCCGCACAACGCCGGCCAGCAGCTCAACACGTGGCTCGGAAAGATCCTCCGCATCGCCGTGTCCGATACCCGGGGCCAGTACACGGTCCCGCCCGACAATCCCTTCATTGCCACCCCCGATGCCAAGCCCGAGATCTACGCCTACGGCCTTCGCAACCCGTGGCGCTTCAGTTTCGATCGCGAGACGCGGGAACTCTACTGCGGCGATGTCGGACAGAACGCCCGCGAGGAGGTCGACTACATCGTCAAGGGCGGCAACTACGGCTGGCGCATCATGGAAGGCTTCATCTGCACGCCGGGGGTGAACAAGGACTGCGACAAGTCCGGCCTCATCCTGCCGCTCGTCGATTATTCCCGCGGCGACGGCGTATCCGTCACCGGCGGCTTCGTCTACCGGGGAAAGAAGTTCCCCTCCCTCCAAGGCGTCTACCTCTACGCCGACTTCGCCACCGGCCAGCTCTGGGGCCTCCGCACGAAGGACGGCAAACTTACCGAACACCGCGTCCTCCTCCCCAAAGGCCCCGCGATCGCCTCGTTTGCCGAGGAAGCGGACGGTGAGATCCTCATCGTGGATTACAGCGGCACCTTGCAGCGCATCGCGCTGAAGTAGCCTCAGGCGACCAGATGGCCCTGTTTGTCTGCCACGCGGATCGTGGCCTCCGTTCCTGCGTTGAACTGCAGGAAGTCGCTCTCGATGCCATCGCTGAAGATGACGCCGTTTTCGGGCATGTGGGACACCAGGATGAGCGGGCTGTGCGCCGTGACTTTCCCGAATGTGATCTCCGCCGCCGAGGTCTTGCTGGGCCATGGCTCGCGCACCGAGAAATAGAGGTAGTCGGAGTCCCAACCGATCGAACGCTTCTCTTTCATCTTGAGCGCTCGCCCCGACAACTCCGATGCGATCCCTGTGGCGCCCGCGAGCACGCTTCGAAGCCAGCCTGTGGAGCCTAAACCGGTGGAAACGATGATGCCGCTGGAGGAATGATTCTCCGTCCGGTCACCGATCCGGAGGGTGTAGCGGGCCGACGTGTGGGAGCGCGGACCGATAAAGAGGTCGTTCACGCCGTACAGCATCTCACCCGTGTTCAGCTTGGCCTGGGCCATCGTAACCGTCCGGACCGGGCGCTTCTCGCGAAACACCTCGGGCAGGAGCACGTCCAGATCATCGACCGCAAAAGGGAGCAGTACGCCCTCCCACCGCTTCGGATCCGGATTCACGCCGAGGAGCAACTGGCCGTCGAGGTACTTCAACGCGTTGGCAACCAGCCCGTCCTGGCCCAGCGCCACGACCGTGTCCTTCGGTCCGAAGATGAAGTTGGGGAGAAACGAGCGGTCGATCACTTGAAGCCGACCGTGACGCGCAAGGATACCCTCCGCATCGCGTACAGCCTGCTTGTAGACCTGCTGCTCCGCCTGGTAGTCCGAGAAATCCGCGCCGAGATGCTCGACGTAGAACCGGGCCTGGTCCTCCGTGTTGAAGCGCGTCTTAAGTTCGTCCAGCCGCGTGCGCCGGACGATCAGCACGATCTTGTTCTCGGTGAGCCGGTCCATTACCGCGGCTTGTCGCGCGCGAGCAGTTCGCGCAGGAGTTCCGGCGACACATTAAGCTGACCGATCTTGTCGGCGCTCTCCGCGAGATCTTTGAAAGCCAGCGCGATAAGCTGGCCAGGTTCCATGCCGACGCTGACCAGCGCCTGGAGGGTCTTCGGATCCGTCTGCGAAAGCGACTTCATGATCCCGCCGATGGCGTACGCCTTGGTGTCCGCCTCTTCGCGCGCGTTGGCCGAGGAGAGCGCGACGAAGTCCTTGTTCTTCTTCTCCAGCTCGATCCGCGCGGCCATCTCGGCCTCCTTGATCTCGTTCTTCTTCTTTTGGACAGCCTTCTCCGCGTCCATCTGCGTCTCGCGGATCTGCCGCTTCTTGTTCTCGACGGCGATCTCCGTGTTGAGCTCGTTCTCCTTGATCGCCCGCTCCTGCTCGACCGCGGAGTTACGGCGCGAGTAGATGGCCTCGTCCGCCTCGCGCAGGATCTGCTCGCGCGCCTCCGCTTCGAGCGCGCGCGATGTTTCCGGCGTGGGCTTGATGGCAAGGATCGACAGGCCGAGAACCTCGATGCCAAGCGACGAAATCACCTCGGCTTCCTGCAGTCCCTTGCGGAGCGAAGAGACGAGTTTGTCGGACTGGCCCAACGCCTCGCGCAGGGGAAGGGACTTCATCGACGCCTGGGTCAGGACCTGCGCGTGATTGATCAAGCGCTGCGGCAGCTTCTGGGGATCGTCGGATGCGTACGATTTCCCGCTCGGGGTCAGCGTGAAGTTCATGAGCTGCGAAAGCTTCTTCGGGTCCGCCACGCGATACGTGATCTGGCCCTGAACCGTGACCTGCTGGAAGTCCGCCGTGACCTCCTCGAAGATGAACGGCACATCCACGCTGCCGACCGGGACAAGCACCAGCGACGTCGTGGGAGCAAAGCAGAAGAAGGACAAACCCGCGCCTTCCCGCACCACGCGCCCTCCCTTGTACTGCAGGACAAAGTCCGTGGGTTCCACCTTGATGAAGCGTATTCCGAACATAGACACCCTCCTCAGCGTTTGAAGATTTCGGCTACGGATTCAACGTCCCCCATTCCGAATCGTTCATAGAATCGGATCATTGTCTCCTTGAAGCCGGGATTCAATCGCTTACTTACTTCACACAGGATTTCTCCGGGAACGCCACCATAGAAGGGTTCTGCGATGGCGCCCGCAATCGCCGCCTGCGTGTCGGCATCGCCGCCCAGGGATACGGCGTTCCGGATACAGTCCTCGAAGTCATTCGATTCGAGGAAGGCGATGATGGCTTCCGGCACCGACCCGGCACACGTCAGGTCCACGGTGTACGCCGGGCGAATGGCATCAAGCCGCCGCGAAAGATCATACCCGTGGCGCGCCGTTATCGTGTCCTTGATCTGGTCCTTCCCCGCTCCATTCCTGGCCAGGAACACGGCGTGAGCCACGGCTTGCGCGCCCCTGATGCCCTCGGGGTGGTTGTGGGTACAGGCAGCGCTTTTCGCCGCTTGTTCGAGCACTTCGGTCTCCGACCCAAAGGCGTGCGCCACCGGACTGACCCGCATGGCGGATCCGTTGCCGAGGCTGTTGTAAGGCTCCATCGACGGACTCATCATCCAAAGCAGGAACTTCGGCCCGTAGCCCCGGAGCGGATGCTGGCGCGCGTAGGACTTGATCGTGGTTCCGTAATCCGCGCCGTTCAGGATGGCGTCCGCGACCGCAACGGTCAGCACCGTGTCATCGGTGTAGGTGGAGACAGGCGTGAAGAGACGGAAGTCCTTCTTCTTCGTCCGGAAGTTCTCGTAGACCGAGCCAATGATGTCACCCGCGATAGCGCCGAGCATCACGCTTCCTTATGTCGGATGTCAGGTCGCAATAGCGCGGGCGACGGCCTGACGGATTTCTTCGATCGTGAAGGGTTTCGGGAGGCACGTGAGTTTGTACTTCTGGAAGAATTCCTGGTGCCGCTGGTTCATCACGTCGCCGGTCATGAACACGAAGCGCTGCGCCACGGTGGTGTTGCCGGCATTGATCTTCTCAAACGTCTGCTGGCCGTTCAGGCCGGGCATCTTCATGTCGCACACGACGAGATCGAAAGCTTCGTTTGTGAGTCGCTTCACCGCGGCTTCGCCGCTGGTTTCAACTTCAACGGTGTAGCCTGATTTCACCAGCGCATCGCGAACGAACTCCACGATGCCGGATTCGTCGTCGATCACCAGGATGCGACGGCCGGCTCCTTCGTTTGGATTCTGAACGCGACGGGCAATGCCGGACTGAGTCTGGCCTGACGCCTGGGACGCGATGCAGATCGGGAGCTCAATAATAAACGCGGCGCCCTGCCCCACGGTGCTCTTCACATCGATCGAACCGCCGTGCTCCTTGATGATGCCGTAGGAGAGGCTCAGCCCGAGTCCCGTGCCCTTGCCCACCGGTTTGGTCGTGAAGAAGGGATCGAAGATGCGCGACACGTTTTCCGCCGAAATGCCCGGACCATTGTCCTGCAGCGTCACGCGAACGACGCCCTCCACGGCCTCTGTCGTGATCGTCATCCTGCCGTCGGGCCTGAACGATTCAATCGCCTGGCGCCCGTTCTGGATGATGTTCACGAAGACCTGCTGCACCTGGTGCGCATCGATCAGCACGCGCGGCAGGTTCTCGCCGAAACGCGTCTCGACGGCGATATTGCTCGTGCGCAAATCGTACTGCATGAACTCCAGCACGCTCTGCATGACGTCGTTGATGTTCGCCGGCTTCTTCTCCGCCTTGTGCTGGCGCGCAAAGCTCAGGAGGTTCTGCACGATCTTCTGGCAGCGCTTCGCCCCGGTCACGATGGCGTTCACGTCGCGCGCCTGCGTTTCGTCGAGCGGCGAAAGCTGGAGCAGTTCAGAATAGCCCACGACAGACGTGAGCGGGTTGTTCAGCTCGTGCGTGACACCGGCCACGAATTCGCCGATGGCCGACAGCTTCTCGCGCTGGATCAGTTGCTCCTGCGTCACCTTCAAGGTTTCAAGCGTCCGCTCCAGTTCGTTGCGCGACGCCTGGACGTTCGTGGTCATCTGGTTGAACACCTGCGACAGGTCGCCCACCTCGTCGCGCGAAGACACGACGACGCGCTGCGAGTAGTCGCCCTTGCCGACGGCTTCAGCGCTATCGCGCAGGGAGCGCAGCGGACGCGTCACGCTGCGAATGATGTACCAGATGAATGTCGCCCCCAGGAGCGTTCCGAGCAGGCCGACCGTCAGCAGCGTGCGCTGTGTCTCGCGCAGGCCCATCAGCACATCTTCATAGGAGGAAAGAAGGACATATCCGATATCGGTGCCTGCATTCCGCGTCGGCAACCGGTTGGCGAGCGCGAGATAGTGGTCCGTTCCCAGCAGCGTCTTCGACACCTCGGCCCGCGCCCGCGCGGCATAGATCGCGGCGATGCTCTCGTTCGCACCAGGCGTCTTTACGGTCGTCAGCAGCGTCCGCCCGTTCGCAAGAAACGCGATTTCGCAATCGGTGAGCTGGCTCATCTCGCGCGCCACGGCTTCCTCGCCCATCTCGCTGCCGACGATGAAAGCTCCGATGACGCGCTCGCCCACCATCACAGGTACGCCGACCATGTCATAGAGACGGTCGCCCAGCACTACGAGATCGCCGACAGGCTGCCCCGTCCGCGCCTCCTCGATGCCGTCGGCAAAGTGCGTCAGCAGCGCTTCGCGATCCACTCTCGGATCCTGCGCCACCGAGATGACGGGTTCATCCGCCGCGCCCGCGAAGGCGACGAGGTCCGCGCCGAGCTCCGCCTGCTCGACCAGCTCGCCGAGCGTGAAGCGGACCGTATTCGGGTCGGGCAATTGCACGACAGCGCGAAAACGCGGCTCGTTGGAGATGTTCTTGTAGCGAAGGACGAGGCTCTTCACGCGAATCTTCTGGAAGTTCCGGAAAACCGCATCCGCGGTGAGCAGCTTCTGCGACATGTCGCGCTCGACCGACGTGATGATGCGCTCGTTGACGATGATCAGCGTCGCGGCGACAAGGCTGACCATGACGATGATCACAGGGATCAGGACCTTGGTCTGAAACCCTGCGCGAATTCTTTGCATCGTCTTTGTCATCTTAGTATGTGGGGAGACCCTTGATTCCCATGTCGAAATCAACGGTGACCGACCCCTCCTCAGGAACCGTCACATCCACCGTCTGCGGCGGCATGCGCTCGTGCCATGCCGTGAGCTTGTAGGTTCCGGCGGGCACATCCTTGATCTCGTATCGCCGATCCGCGTCCGTCGCCGCGAACCAGGGATTCTCCAGCACGAGGATGATGCAGCTCATGTTCTTGTGGATGGAGCAGAAGACGTCGATGCGGCCCGGCTTGTCGAAAACCACCTTCTTGATCTCGTCCTTATAGAGGCCCAGGTCGAACTGCTTGGTCTGCGAGAAGGAGAAGACGTTGTGATAGATGTCGTCCTCGTTCGGCCACTCGACCTCCGTGCCGACGAGGATGGGCATGACGCGAGGCGAGAACGTGGCGTTCTCCTGTACGACGACGCGCTGTGACTTGGCGAACTTGGCGAAGTCGGCGCTGTAGGGGGCCTCGATGTAAACCACGAATTCGGTGACTTCGTCGTAGTCCATCTTCTCGATGAACTTGTACTTCTTGCTGTCGTACGCACCGCCACCGGCGCCGCCCGGCAGATCGCGGCCCTTCGCCGTGACTTCACCCAATATGGTTCCGGCATCCGCCCGGGCGGACCATAGCAGCGCAAACAGAAGAGCCAGGGTCCATGTTTTTTGCATCAGAATCCAAACGCGGCCTGCGCCGCAAACTGATCCTGTTCATCGAGGTCGCCACCATCGGTGCGATCTCCGCGCTCGAGGCTGTATTCCGTCTTCAACACGATCTGGTCGCTCCAGCGGTAGCCAACGCCGAGGCTGAGCCGATAGATGTCGTCGACTAGGAGATCGGTGAAAACCGGGTTGTAGCCCGCCTGGCCGAGGACGGGGAAACCGTCCGACGAATGAACGGCGCTGTACCGCGCCGCGGCAAACCATTTGGTGAACAAATCCTGCGATGCTTCGACGCTGTAGTACGCTGCGTCGTTGTCGTGTTCCGCAGCCGTGTCGTCGTCCTTGTAGGCGATGGTGCCTACGGAACCGATGGCGTGTCCGCCTTCCCACGTGAGCCGCGCGTCGAGCTGCGCCATGTCGTAGCTGAATTCCTCCGTCGTTTCCGCGCCGCCGAGCGAATGGAGGTAGCTGTTGCCAAACCACATCTCGGTGCATTCATCGTTTTCGATATCGATATCGCCCGTGCGCATGGCGCTGGCGCTGATCCGAAGATTGTCCATGGCCTGCACGCCGACGCGGCCTACGAGCGACTTGTCCGGGTCCCCATCCTTGATTGAATCGTATCCGCCGTTCTGCACGGCAAAGGCATAGTCAAACGGGCCGGCACTTCCGAAGAGTTCCACGCCCTCGTCGGTGCCCCAGAAGTCGGCAAGCGAGTGCGAGATCAGCGCATTCTTCAGCGGGTCGCGCGTGATGTATTCCTCACCATAGGGAATATCAAAGCGGCCCACCCGCAGCGTGAGCGGGTACTCGCGACTCCACAGACGCGAGATATCCTCAAAGTCGAGGTAGAGCTCACCCATGCGCAGGTTCTGGTCGTTCGACTCGCGCTGATAGATCAACACCTGCCCGAAGAAGAACACGTTTTCGGCGAGCCGCGCATCGAGCGTCAGCCACATGTCGTCCGCGCGGAATTCGTTGTTGGGAAACTGTCCCTCAGGCTCCGTGTCGAAATACGCCACGGCACCCTGCCCGCCCAGCACAATGTCCTCGCCCAGCGAAACGGATGCGGGGGCCTTCTTCATGGCTGGCGCATCGACAGCCGCTACCTTCTTCTCGAGGGTACCGAGTTGCTCCTTGAGCTTGGCGATCTCCTCGTTGAGGACGTAGATCATCGCCTCCATATCCGCCGGATCTTCCGCCCTTGCAACAGGTAGCGCGAGGAGTGAGAGGACGGTGAGTGTGTACAGAAATGACCGGACGGTATTCATACTACATCTCCTAGCAGCAAGGATGCCAAACGATCCCTTGTGCCTGCGGAGTGTAGGCGCAGACCCCCCACGGGTCCAAACCTAAAGTTGAAGATCGCCCGCGTCATGCAAGAGGTG
>CAZCZZ010000046.1:7587-11386 GCA_964503335.1 uncultured Verrucomicrobiota bacterium | reverse complement strand
GCCTACGGATACTGCCCGGGCCGGTCGAGACCCATCTCTTCGGGGAAGCCGAAGATGAGGTTCATGTTCTGCAGGGCGCTGCCCGCCTGGCCCTTCATCAGGTTGTCGATGTGCGAAATGACCCGCAGCTTGTTGGTCCGCGCATCGACGTCCACGATCAGGTTGCAGTAATTGCTGCCCCGCACGTTCGCGGTCCCGATGTTCGCCTTGCTGTCGTAGATCCGGACAAACCGGTTGCCCGCATGGAACGTCTTGTACGCCTCCATGACCTGCGTGATCGTCACGCCGGGCGCGAGCGTTCCGTAGAGGCACGACAAAATACCGCGACACGCCGGCACAACTTGCATCGTGAAGAGAATCGCGACATCTCCACCGGCCAACCGCCGCATTTCCCGCTCTACTTCGACCGCGTGCTGGTGTCCGCTCAACCGGTACGCATTCATGTTGTCGTACCGCGCCGGATAGTGGAACCCGGGCGAGGGCTTCTTGCCCGCACCCGACACCGCGCTCTTGCAATCACAGATGATGCTCTTCGGGTCGATGAGCTTGTTCTTCACCGCGGGGGCGAGACCGATCTCGACGCCGACGGCGAAGCAGCCGGGGTTGCCCACCAGCTTTGTATTCGTCGTGATCTGATCCCGCCGCAATTCGGGAACACCGTAGACGGACTGCGGGAGAAGATCGGGCGACTTGTGGTCGGTCGGCTTCCCGATCCGCGTCGCGTACTCGACATATTCCTCGATCGTGCCGAACCGGAAATCACCACTGTAATCAATGACCTTCGCGCCCTTCGCGAGCTCGTGCCGCGCCTGCACCATGCCAACGCCGTCCGGCGTGGAGAAGAAGACCACGTCCGCGGGCTCGTGTCCTTTCGGATCATCCGGCGTCAGAATCGGCAGGTCGCAGAAGCCCGCGAGATGCGGATACAGATCGCTGATCTTCATCCCGGTCTCGGTCGCCGCCACCAGCGTCGTGATCTTCACCTCAGGATGCGAAAGCAAAAGCTCCGTAATGCCCACGCCGCCATACCCACCCGCCCCAACTATCTTCGCCTTGATCATAATGAGACTCCGAAAGGCGAAGTATGAAGGACCCTGCAAGGAATTCAAGAATTCGGATGTTTCAACCACGAATGCACACGAATAGACACGAATGCAGATCTGTGCCCCCGGATCTGATTCCTCATCATTTATTCGTGTTCATTCGTGTTCATTCGTGGTTAAAGAATTCAGTCCATGGCCAGCCATGTCCAACTTCACTTCGGGGCGTCGTTCGACGGGTTCTGGAACAACGTGGCGTCGGAATGGTTTCGCGATGCTTCCAGCGACGCATGGCGGAGCGAAAAGCCCTGGGCCGTCCTCATGCCTTCGCGCGCGGCTCACGCCGCGGTGAAAACAAAGCTGCTCGAAGCGAACATCCCGCTGGCGGCGGTCCGCTTCTGGCTCCCCGGCGATGCGCGGCGACACCTCCTCGCCCAGCGCGGCAACGCAAGCCCCCTCCCCGTTCGCGAACATCTTCATCTCGTCCTTGCCGCGATGGCAGCGCGAAATCCGTCCGATCCGACGTATCGGTCCATATCCCGCGAGCCGTCGCGCCTGCTCCGCACGCTCGATCAACTCTCTGCCGCAGGCGTCGCACCGGATGTCCTCAACGTCAAAGCCGCCTCCGCTCTCGCGAAGGAGTTCGCGCAGGAACTGGAAAAGATCCAGTGGCATACCGTGCAGGCCACCGACTGGTCGCTCTTCGCAGAACCGCCCGCGCCTTGCATCGATCGCATCCTCGTCTGGGGCTTCAACGCCGCGCATTGGTCGATATGGCCTCTGCTGTCCGCTGCGACACGTTCCGCTTCCCACGCGGAAATCCTGCTCACCAATCCGCGCGTAAAAGCGGAGGCGCTGGACCAGGCGTGGGTTGGAACCTGGGAGCAGGCGTTCGGGGAGAGTGCGCCCGGCGATGATGCCGACGCGGCCGGACCCTTCCGCGCGCTCGTCGAACGGATGGAGACACCGGATGTCGCGGCGAATGCGGATGAGCCGGATGCGACGGTCCTGATCGGACGCAACCTCGCCGAGGAATCGCGCGCGATCACGGCGCGTATCGCCGGACTTGTCGCGGAGGGCGGACACGGACGCATCGGCGTGCTCTTCGACGGTCCCGGCCCGCTAAGCCGTGAAGTGTCGGCCCGCCTCAGCGCGTCGGGCATCGAACACTACGACGGACTCGGCCACACGCCGCGGGTGGACGACGATAGCGATCGCTTGAACCGGTGGATCGCCTACCAGCGCTCGCCGGGTCTCGCCACGATGCGCGCGGTGGTTGCCGTCTCCGCCACGGAGGACGAGCGCAACGCATTCGAGCAACTTACCGGCGAGGCCTTCAACCATGTGCTGTCCGATGATCCCAAGGTGCTGTTCCCGTGGATCCGACACCAGAAGGGCCCGCTCGTTCACCACTGCTTCAACGTCTTCACGCGACTCGGCGCGCTCAATCCGAGCGACGAATTCGCAAAGTACATCGACCGGACGAAGAAGTTCTGGGACCAGCTCGGCTGGACCTCTCTCATCGATCGCCTCGAACACCAGGCGGCTTCCGTCGTCCCTCTCCGCGCCTACCCGCTCACGCGCGGCATGATGCTCGACTGGTTGGAAGCGGCGTGCTCGTCCACCACGCTGGAACGCGACAAGACCGGAAGCCACCCGCTCGCGCGTGTTCAGTTGCTGCCATACGCGATGGCGGAAGACCTGCCGTGGGAACATCTCATCCTCACCGGCATGAACGACGGCTGCTGGCCGCCGCGTGTCGACGCCCCCGCGTTCCTCTCCGAAGTGTCGGTCACCGAGCTGAATCGCGCCGCGTTGACCCAAGGCAGTCAGGGCGAAGGCCACCTCACCGCGCGCCCCGGACGCACCTTGCTGCTCGGCCCCGGCGAACTCCGCACGATCGCCCGCCGCCAGTTCTACAACCTCGTCGAAGGCGTAAAGGGCACGCTCACCCTCACCGCATCGCTCGAAGGCGACGGCGCCGAAGGCCGCGTATTGCCCGCCAGCGACCTCCTCTCCCACCTCTACTTCGTCCATCGCGAAGAGACACTAAACGACCCCGCCATGTTAGCGCTCCAAGAAGCCACCGCCGCCTGGCTCCGCACCGGCTCCGAACCCTACAGCCTACAACCTAACCCCCTACAGCCTCCGCGCATCGCGTACGATGCGCGACGCGAGCTCGCGCCGTTCGGCCCCTACGACTTCGCCCGCACTTCGCCCCCGATCGTCCCCCTCACCCTGCCCTGCAAAACCTGGCAGGGCGTGCTGCAGGACCCCGCCGGCATCTTCCTCGAACGCATCCTGCAGGTGGAACCGCGCGACACGCCCGAGGATGATGATCGCAGCGTGATGGCGCGCGGCATCTGGGTGCATGCGTGGTTGAAGGATGCAGTGGTGCAGAAGAGCAGCGAGCGGATGATGCCGCGGCGCAACGCGGCCGAGATGGCGTCGAAGTTGCACTCCGTCGCCAACTCAACCCGGGGCACCATTCAGAACGCGTACAGCGAAGCGTCGCGCTCCCTGCCGGATTGGTGGACATCAAACTGGGAACAGGCACTGTGGCTCGCCGACCGACTGGTCTCCCGCCTCGCCACGGTCGACAAGTGGCCGTACGCGATGACGGAGTGGAAGCTTCCTTCTTCAGTCGAAATCGCACTGCCCAACGGCAAGAAGCTCCGCCTCGCCGGCCGCATCGACCTCGTGCTCGGCGACCGCGAGGATCTCAACCCCGACGGCGTGTATTGGGTCATGGACTTCAA